>JAXMNQ010000003.1:0-226869 GCA_034670345.1 Paracoccaceae bacterium
TCCGACCAGAACCGCTTCTTCTGCCCTTTCTTGCTCGCCATAGAGTACCTCAGAATGTCCATCATCGAGAATGGACACTATCAGCCGTGGATTCCCAACATCAGAGCGGTCAGACCGGACGCATACGCCGCAGCGTGACCTTGTGGCATCACAAATCTGTTCCAAAATGGCGGAAAAGCGCCGGGCAGGTGCCCGGCGCCCATCCGTTCGCGCTCAGGCGATGCTGTTCGGATCGCGCTTGCGTTTGCTCTTGCTGACCGCTTCCTTGACGATCCGGTTGAAGGCCTTGCCGCGCGCCCGCGCGTCGGCCACGGATTCCGAATTGTAACGGTCTTCGCGCAGCAGCTTTTGCCAGCGACCCAGTCGGTCGGAATCGAGGTCTCCGGCCGCGATGGCCGCCTGTACCGCGCAGCCGGGTTCGGCCTGATGCGCGCAGTCGCGGAACCGGCACTCCAGCGCCAGTTGTTCGATGTCGTCAAAGACGGCGCTGATGCCGTCCTCGACCCCGGCAAGCTGCAACTCGCGCATTCCCGGCGTGTCGATCAGCCAGCCGCCCGCGAGGGTCGGCACAAGGCTGCGCGTCGTGGTGGTGTGACGGCCCTTGGCGTCCCCCTCGCGGATGTCCTGGGTTTCCGCCGACTCGCCCGTCAACTGGTTGCGCAGCGTGGTCTTGCCCACGCCTGACGATCCGACCAGCGCAAGGGTCTGGCCTTTTCGGCACCATGGCGTCATCCGGTCGACGTCTTCGGGGTCTTTCGCATCCAGCGCGATGGCACTGGCGAGCGGAGAGATCCGTTCCGCCCGGCGCAGGAAGTCGCGTGCATCCTCGGCCAGATCGGCCTTGGTCAGCACGATCAGGGGCAGGCACCCCGCGCTATGCGCCATCGCCAGATAGCGTTCCAGCCGCGCCGGGTTGAAATCGGCGTTGCAACTGGTGACCACGGCCAGGGTGTCCAGATTGGCGGCGATGCGCTGCAGCACGGCGTCGCGTCCCGCCGCGCGACGGGCGAGATCGGAAAAAGGGGTCAGGCGGCGGACCGCGTGGACTCCGTCACTTAGCACCCAGTCACCCACGACATAGGCGCCGGAGGATTCACTGGGGATGAGTTCTTCGGCACCGGCTTCGCCAAGCACGCGAAGGCGGTCGCGGTGGACCTCTGTGATGCGCAGCGGCGTGAGCGCGTCATCGTCAGTCTGGCGCGCGAAGTGGTCCGACCATCCAAGATCGGCAAGTGTATATTTGGTCAATGTCTTGAAATCCCGTTCAGGCAATCGAAATCGGTCCGCGCAGGGCGGTCCGGTTCACATGCACGGGCGGCAGGCTTTGTGTCAGCGTGCGGCCCGGAGGGTCGATGCATTCTCCATCATGTCCTCCGTTCGATTTCGGGTCTGCCGATTACAGTATCGCAGCCGGGCGGGTGCGGCAAGCGCTGGTATTCCGGGTGGTGCATTGTTATCTGGCGCGCACCGGATCAGGGAAGGGCGCGATGACACGGGTCAATATCATGTGCATCAAGTGGGGCACGCTGTTTGGCCCCGATTACGTCAATCGCCTCTATTCCGGCGTGCGTCGCAACCTGTCGCGCCCGGTCCGGTTCTTGGTGATGACCGAACATGCCGAGGGGCTGCATCCGGACATCGAGGTGCTGGACCTGCCGGAGGAGCCCTATGCAGAGCCGATGAACGCCGCTCTGGCGGTGGCGAACCGGCAAGGGGCGATGCGCAAGACCTCGCTGTTCCGGCCCGGTCTTGTGCCGGATCTGGAAGGGCCGGTGCTGGGGTTCGATCTGGACGTTGTGATCACCGGATCACTGGACGAAATCCATGATCTTGCGCCCGGAACGGTCGCGATGCGTCACGACTGGACCGAAAAGCGCAAAGGGCGCCCGACAGGGCACGGATCGGTCTTTCGCTTTGATCCGGCGCGACATGGGTTCCTCTATCAGGATCTGGCGGCCAACCCCTACGAAGAGGTGGAAAAGGCGCGCGGATCCGAGCAGCGCTATACCTCTCACAAGGCGATGGATCGCGGCGTTTTCACTTATATTCCAGACCCTTGGGTGGTGTCTTTCAAGTATGACTGCAACCCGTTCCCGACCAATTACCTGCGCCCGCCCAAGCTGCCCGAGGACGCGCGCGTGGTCTGTTTCCACGGACGGCCGAAAATGACCGATGCGATGACGGGCTACAGCGGGTCTTTCATTCGCTATTCCAAACCCTGCGACTGGCTGGCCGATCATTGGATCGACCGCGCCCGCGCGGATCTTGGACGCGACTGGGCCTGACACCGGGACGCTGTCACTCTTCCGGGCGCAACGCCTCGTGACCGATGCCCAAGGCGTCCAGCAGGGCGCTGGCCCGGGTGGCTATCATTTCGGGGCTGCCGCGCCCTCTGGTCTGAACGCCAAGCAATTCATAGGTCTCGGCGTCCAGCAAGAGGCCGCCGCCGGGCGGAAAGCGCCCACGGCAGCTGTTCAGGAAACTGCCGGGCGGTAGATTGTCAGACGCCGCCTGCGCGACAACCCGGCAGTCCGTGTCGAGGACCGACAGCACGCCATTGGAGGCGTAAAACACCAGAACGGCCCTTTGCCCGGGTTCCGGGAAGGCCTCTGTCTCTTTCAGGATCCCCCCGGCGGGCAGGTCATGGTCGACGTCCAGGATTTGCAGCACGGCTGCGGGGCCGTTGAACGGCAGGATCGCCGAGGTGATCGGCGTGACCTTGACCCCTTTTCCGGGCGCGGTTTTCGAGGGCACCGCGTCAAACCTGGCTTGCAGGACACCGGTGCGGATGCCGGCTTCGCGCATGGTACTGTCAGGAAAGCAGGTTCCCAGCGCCAGCAACCTGTTCTCCGTCAGACGAAGCGCCAGGCAATGATCGCGTTGCCGGTGTCTGTACAAGTAGAGGATGTCGCCATAGGCCGCGTAAAGCGGCGCTTCGTCCGGCGTCGTAAGACAGATTTCCACCAAGGCGGTGCCGCGCAGCACGGATACCAGCTCTGTATCGGCCACGGTCAGGGGGCGCGCGTCCGGCGAATGGCCCTTGTCGAACCGCGACCCGCGACGGGCGATTTCATCGAAACAGTCCAGGGCCGGTCCCGGATCGGGGTCGATGAAGGTCTGTGCCTGCACAGGGGCGGCGAAAACAGCCAACAGGCATGAGACGGCAAGCCAAGAACGGGTCTGCATCTGATCATTCCCTTCAACCTGATTGTACCAGCCTAACCCATGTGGCTCCGCGAGTCCCGTTTCGCCGCGGTTTCGGCTGGCTTGCCCGACAACGCAGTTCTGCCGATCGCAACCGCATCCCCTTGCCCCTGCGGGGCTTGGCGCGGTAAGACCGGGATTAAAGAACGAACAAGAGAAGGGCAGGCGCATGGCACGTCGCGTTGTTGTCACCGGATTGGGATTGGTCACGCCGCTGGCCTGTGGAGTCGAGGAAACATGGGCGCGGCTGCTGGACGGACAGTCCGGCGCCGGCACCATTTCCAAGTTCGACGCCAGTCACCTTGCCACCACCTATGCCTGCGAAGTGCCGTATGGCGATGGCAGCGACGGCACGTTCAATGCCGACGACTGGATGGACAAGAAAGAGCAGCGCAAGGTCGACGACTTCATAAAGTTCGGCATTGCCGCCGCCGAACAGGCTGTCCGGGATTCAGGCTGGACCCCGGAGGCCGAGGAAGATCGTCTGCGCACCGGCGTGATGATCGGGTCGGGGATCGGCGGGTTGAACTCGATCGCCGAGACCGCGCTGCTGATCCGGGACAAGGGGCCGCGTCGCGTGTCGCCCTTCTTCATTCCCGGCGCGCTGATCAACCTGATCTCGGGCAACGTATCGATCCGCCATGGTTTCAAGGGACCGAACCACGCGGTTGTCACCGCCTGTTCCACAGGGGCACATGCCATCGGCGATGCGGCGCGGCTGATCAAATACGGCGATGCCGACGTGATGATCGCGGGCGGGGCCGAGGCGGCCATCTCCGAGATCGGGATTGCGGGTTTCAATGCTTGCAAGGCCCTGTCGACCAAGCGCGGCGACGATCCGACAAAGGCCAGCCGCCCCTATGATGCCGACCGCGACGGCTTTGTCATGGGGGAGGGCGCGGGTGTCGTCGTGTTGGAGGAATACGAACACGCCAAGGCGCGCGGTGCCAAGATCTATGCCGAAGTCTGTGGCTACGGTCTGTCCGGTGACGCCTATCACATCACCGCGCCGTCCGAGGACGGCGAAGGCGGTGAGCGTTCCATGCGGGCGGCGCTGAAGGATGCCGGGCTGGAGGCCACGGCGCTGGATTACATCAACGCGCATGGCACCTCGACCATGGCAGACACCATCGAACTGGGCGCGGTCGAACGACTTCTGGGCGATCATGCGGGCCATGTCACCATGTCCTCGACCAAGTCGGCCACTGGTCACCTTCTGGGGGCTGCGGGCGCGATCGAGGCGATCTTCTCGATTCTCGCAATCCGCGATCAGGTGGTGCCGCCGACGATCAACCTTGACAACCCGGCGGTTGAAACACCCATCGACCTTGCCGCCAACGCCAAACGCGAACGCGCGGTGACATACGCCCTGTCGAACTCTTTCGGCTTTGGCGGCACCAACGCCAGCGTGATTTTCGGGAAGGCGGAGTAACCCCTCATGTGGCGCAGCATCGCCTCGAACGCGCTGACCTTCATGGTTGTCGCGCTCTTTCTCTTCGGCGGCGCCCTGATCTGGGCGCAACGGCAATATTCGGCAGAGGGGCCGCTGACCGCGCCCATTTGCCTCGAGGTGCCGCGTGGCACCAACATGCGCGCCGTGTCCGAGGACCTGGGAGAGCGTGAGGCCGTCGCCAGCCCGTTGATGCTTCGCCTTGGCGCGGATTACTCCGACAAGTCACAATCGCTGAAGGCGGGCAGCTATATCGTGCCCGAAGGCGCCTCGATGTCCGAGATCGTCGATATCGTGACCCGGGGCGGCGCCTCGACCTGCGGGACAGAGGTGGTCTATCGGATCGGCATTACCCGGGCGAGTGTGCAGGTGCGCGAGATTGATCCCAACACCGGGCGCTATGAGGAACGGGCGAGTTTCGACCCGAGCGAGGGTGACGTGCCCGAGATCTATGCCACCGTCAAACAGGCCCGCGACACCCGCTATCGCGTGGCGCTGGCCGAGGGCGTGACCAGCTGGCAGGTGATCGAAGAGTTGAAACAGATCGACATTCTCGACGGAGAGGCCGAGGTGCCGCCCGAGGGCAGCCTTGCGCCGGACAGTTACGAGATCGCCCCCGATGACACCCGAGAAAGCCTGATTGCCCGGATGCAACAGGCACAGGAAGTGATCGTGGCCCAAGCCTGGGCCAATCGCGACAGCGGGCTGCCGCTGAACAGCCCGGAGGAGGCGGTGATTCTCGCCTCGATCATCGAAAAGGAAACCGGCG
This sequence comes from Paracoccaceae bacterium, assembly GCA_034670345.1. Lineage (GTDB taxonomy): Bacteria > Pseudomonadota > Alphaproteobacteria > Rhodobacterales > Rhodobacteraceae > Antarctobacter. The sequence continues at coordinate 5,424 of JAXMNQ010000003.1, forward strand.
GCCCGGAGGAACGGCCCGAGGTGGCAAGTGTCTTTGTCAACCGGCTGGAGAAGGGGATGCGGCTGCAGACCGACCCGACGGTGATCTACGGCATCACCAAGGGCGAGGGCGTGTTGGGCCGTGGCTTGCGCCAGTCCGAATTGCGCGGCGAGACGCCGTGGAACACCTATGTAATCTCGGGCCTGCCGCCGACCCCGATCGCCAATCCCGGCCGCGCCAGCATCGAGGCGGCGTTGAATCCGGCGCGGACGGACTACCTGTATTTCGTCGCCAAGACCCTGAATCCGTCGGACGGGCATAATTTTGCGGTTACGCTGGATGAGCACAACGCGAATGTTGCGCTCTATCGAGAGCTGGAACGCGCGCGGGATCAGTAAGGTTTTGGCTGATTTCTGGCGGGCGTGATCCGGCGGAGCGCGCTGACGCGCGCGCTTGGGGAGCGCGTCCGGCGGCCTTTGGCCTTGGCCGCGCCGAATGCGCACCTTGTGGCGCGCTGTTGCGCCTCAAGGCAGGCGGTGCGTGGTCCATCGGTGGGCTCAGGTGCCCGAGATTTCCCGTTGCTTCTTTTTGGTCAGGCCCGAGAAGATCAGCGTGTAGGAGGTTTGCAGTCTGTCACGCAGTTCCGCCTCGGGGATGGCATCCCAGTCGATGCGCACCCAGGATCCGTGAAAATAGGGGGCCTTTTGCCCGCGTTGCATGTCGATCAGCAGTTGGGCATCCTCGATCGACGGCGTCTTGACCGAGACGCCATCGCCCATGCTGCCGATACAGGCGAACATCTTGTCCCCGACCTTCCAGGCTTCGTGCCCGCCGCCCCAGGGGTCAGAGACTTCGGCGCCGGGGAAACTGGCGCAGAAACGGTTCACGGTTTCGCGGGTCATGGCACCACTTTGGCGGAATGCCAGATTCGTGCAAGGGGCGGAATCGGGATGCTGGCTTTTTCAAGCTGCTGGAAAGGCTTGGAACTCTGCGCTTGATCTCAAGTTGGCTTGAGGAATTAGCCTGTGCGCAGATACAGCAAACACAGGAGCTATCCATGTCCGCCACCCTTGAACACGTCAACATCACCGTTCCCGATTCCCGCGCCACCGCCGCCCTCTTGCGGGACATCTTTGGCTGGCACATCCGCTGGGAAGGACCTGCCAAGGACAATGGCCATACCGTGCATGTCGGAAACGACGAGACCTACCTGGCGCTCTACACGCCGGCCGGTCCCGTGGCGGCAGCCACGCCGCGTTACCGCCACGAGGGCAGCCTGAGCCACATCGGTTTGAAGGTCGCGGACCTGAAGGCGGCGGAGACGGCGGTCAAGGCGGCGGGCTTCACCCCGCACAGCCATGCCGATTACGAGCCCGGTCAGAGGTTCTACTTCGACGGACCGGATTCGGTGGAATACGAAGTGGTCAGCTACGCCTGACGGTGTCGCGGCGCGGTCGGGCAGGGCCGCGCCGCTTTTTTTCTTGGCCGCGTCGGGATGCCATGCTATCGGGTCGCCATGACGACCGCTGCACATATCATCTGCTGCATTACCTGCTGACATAGACCGGGGTTCCCCGGTCGACGGCGGGACGGTCCTCTATTCCAATCCATCAGGAGAGTTGCTAGGCCCGCCGCAAGCTTTTGCGAAGGACGAGGCCATGGACATTCGCTTTACCAACTCCCGGACCCGGAAGAAGGAACTCTTCCAGCCGATCGACCCGGATAACGTGCGGATCTATCTCTGCGGCCCGACCGTTTATGACCGGGCACATCTGGGCAATGCCCGGCCCCCGCTGGTTTTCGACGTGCTCTACCGCCTGTTGCGGCATGTCTACGGCGACGATCACGTGACCTATGTGCGCAACTTCACCGACGTGGACGACAAGATCAACGCAACGGCGCTGAGCCGCAAGGAGGCCGGGGCCGAAGGATCGCTGGAAGAGCTGGTACACGAACGGTCGAATGAGACGATCGGCTGGTATCGTGCAGACATGGATGCCCTGGGTGCCCTGCCGCCTTCGCAAGAGCCGCGCGCGACGGCCTTCATTGGCGAGATGGTGGCAATGATCGAGGATCTGGTCGCCAAGGGGCACGCCTATGCCGCCGAGGGGCACGTGCTTTTTGCCGTGGACAGCTACAAGGACTACGGCGCGCTTTCGGGCCGGTCTGTCGATGACATGATCGCGGGGGCCCGGGTCGAGGTCGCGCCCTACAAGAAGAACCCGATGGATTTTGTCCTGTGGAAGCCGTCGACGGACGATCTGCCGGGCTGGGACTCGCCCTGGGGCCGGGGGCGTCCGGGTTGGCATATCGAATGCTCGGCCATGGCGCATGCGCTGTTGGGCGAGACCTTCGACATCCACGGTGGCGGCAATGACCTGACCTTTCCGCATCATGAAAACGAGATCGCGCAGTCGAAATGCGCGCATCCCGAAGGGGATTTCGCGCGCGTCTGGCTGCACAACGAGATGCTGCAGGTGGAAGGCAAGAAGATGTCCAAATCGCTGGGCAACTTCTTTACCGTGCGGGATCTTCTGGATCAGGGGGTGCCGGGCGAGGTGATCCGGTTTGTCATGCTGAGCACGCATTATCGGAAACCGATGGACTGGACTGACCAAAAAGCCAAAGAAGCGCGAAGAGAACTCGACCATTGGGGGAGAACACTGTCATTCAGGCATGACTTTCTTGATGCGGTACCTGACCTTGAAATAGTTGATCAACAAGTCGTTGAGGCATTGGCGGATGATCTGAATACCTCTCTTGTTCTGACTAGACTGAAAGCTTTGGCGCGCTTTGTGGATAACAGCGAAGGTTTTCTGTCATTGTCGGACAATGAACAGCGAGCGGAAGAACACCGTTTCGCAAACAGCGCAAACCTTGTGGGGTTCGATGTCAGAGCGCTGGCCAGGGCAAAACGAGAAGAGCCCGTGGACAAAGATATAGAGTTTTGGACTCTCCATCTTGTCCAAGAGCGCATCAGTGCTAAAGAAAACAAAGACTTTTCTGAAGTGGATCGCTTGAAAACTGCGCTTCAGGAGGCAGGGGTCGAGGTAAGGATGTCGAAAGATGGCATCGAACTAGTGCCTGTAGATGGCTTTGATAAATCGAAGCTGCAGGCTCTGAAATGACCCTCCGCTCGAACCGTCTCGCCCGGCGGCACGCCGGGCAGCCCCCGACCGCCCTGTCACGCCAGAGGCGTGCCAGAATGACAAGGCGCACCTTTGGTGCGACGGGCGGGGGCTTCACCCCCACCCGCGGCCGGGGGCTGCCCTTTGCTCTCTGTGGCGACCGATGCGAGCACCCGTCGCCATTGTCGCTCGGACCCTTGGCGCACCAATGGCAACTGGGCGCGTCCCTTCTCAAGTCACGACAGGCGGTATCATGACCCGCGAACGCCTCTACCTCTATGACACCACCCTGCGCGACGGGCAGCAGACGCAGGGCGTGCAATTCTCGACCGCCGAAAAGCTGAAGATCGCGGCGGCGCTGGATGCTCTGGGCGTCGACCACATCGAGGGCGGCTGGCCGGGGGCCAACCCGACCGACAGCGCCTTTTTCGACGAGGTCACGAAAACCCGCGCCACGATGACCGCCTTTGGCATGACCAAGCGGGCCGGGCGCTCTGCCGCCAATGATGACGTCCTGGCGGCGGTCATGAACGCGAATACACCGGCGGTCTGTCTGGTCGGCAAGACCCATGATTTCCACGTCACCACGGCGCTTGGCATCACGCTGGAAGAGAACATCGCCAATATCGCGGCCTCGGTCTCTCACATCGTGGGGCAGGGCCGCGAGGCGCTGTTCGATGCCGAGCATTTCTTTGACGGCTACAAGTCCAACGCGCCCTATGCGCTGGACGGGTTGCGCGCCGCGCTGGAGGCAGGGGCGCGGTGGATCGTGCTGTGTGATACCAACGGCGGGACTTTGCCGCACGAAATCGGGCAGATCGTGACCGATGTGATCGAAAACGGGATCCCCGGCGATCAACTGGGCATCCACACCCACAACGACACGGAAACCGCCGTCGCCGGCTCTCTGACCGCCGTCATGGCGGGCGCGCGCCAGATCCAGGGCACGCTGAACGGGCTGGGCGAACGCTGCGGCAATGCCAATCTGACCGCGCTGATCCCGACGCTGTTGTTGAAGAAACCGTATTGCGACCGCTTCGAAACCGGCGTCAGCACCGAGGCGCTGGCCGGGCTGACCCGCACCAGCCGGATGCTGGACGACATCCTGAACCGGGTGCCGCAGAAACAGGTGGCCTATGTCGGGGCCTCGGCCTTTGCGCACAAGGCCGGGCTGCACGCCAGCGCGATCCTCAAGGACCCGACCACCTATGAGCACATCGACCCCGCGCTGGTGGGCAACCGCCGTGTGGTGCCGATGTCCAACCAGGCGGGGCAGTCGAATCTGCGCAGGCGGCTGGGCGAGATGGGGCTGGAGGTCGACAAGGGCAATCCGGCGCTGGCGCGGATCCTCGACCGGGTCAAGGCGCTGGAAACCGAGGGCTATTCCTATGACACCGCGCAGGCCAGTTTCGAACTTCTGGCGCGGGACGAACTGGGGCTTCTCCCCGAGTTCTTCGAGGTCAAGCGCTACCGGGTGACGGTGGAGCGGCGCAAGAACAAGTACAACAAGATGATCTCGCTGTCCGAGGCGGTGGTCGTCGTGAAGGTGGACGGCGAAAAGAAACTGTCCGTCAGCGAGTCGATGGATGAGGACGGCAATGACCGTGGCCCTGTCAACGCGCTGTCCAAGGCGCTGGCCAAGGATCTGGGCCGCTACCAGGAGGTGATCGACGACCTGCGGCTGGTCGACTTCAAGGTGCGGATCACACAGGGCGGGACCGAAGCCGTCACCCGGGTCATCATCGACAGTGAGGACGGGCAGGGGCGGCGTTGGGCCACAGTGGGCGTCAGCGCCAACATCGTCGACGCGAGCTTTGAGGCGCTGCTGGATGCGGTGCGCTGGAAACTGGTGCGCGACGGGGTGCCAGCCTGATGGACTGGAGCATGTTCTTCGAAGTCCACAAGGATCTGCCACGGGAAGGACCGGGGGCCGAGGCGGATGTGCTCTGGGCGCTGGATCTGGCCGCCTTGCCCGAAGGCGCGGCGATCTGCGACGCGGCGGCAGGGCCGGGGGCGGATGTCCCCGCGTTGCTGACCGTGCCGGGCGCGCGGGTTCTGGCGTTTGACAAGACAGCGCAGTTCGTGACGCAAATGCGGGATCGCTTTGCCTTCAGCAAGGCGGTGACCGTGTCGGAGGGCGATCTGGCCGGCATTGCGGATCTGCCCGGCGCGCCTTTTGACATGATCTGGTGCGCGGGCGCACTCTATTTCCTTGGACTGGAGGACGGATTGCAGGTCATGCGCAAGGCGCTGAAACCCGGCGGCGCGCTGGCCTTTTCCGAGCCTTGTTATTTCGTCGATGACCCGGGGCAGGCGGCGCAGGATTTCTGGGAGGGGTATCCGACCCGGGATGCCGGTGGGATTACTGCGGCCGTCTCGGCGGCGGGGTTCGAGGTTCTGGGTGCGCGGCCTGTTTCGGACGAGGGGTGGGAAGCCTACTACCGCCCGGTGGAGGCCCGGATTGCCGCCATGCGGGCCGGGGCCGATGCGCCGCTGACTAAGATGTTGGACCTTTGCGCGCAAGAGGCGCGCGACTGGCGCGCGGTGAAATCCGAAACCGGTTACCTGCTGACGGTGGCGCGGTGCCTTTGAGTTGGGAGCCGGGCGGAGACCTGCACGCCTGCGCGCAGATCGTCGAAAGGGGCGATCCCGAACGGTTTGTCGCGGCCATGGCGGCACCGGTGACGGCGCGCGAAGTGCTGTTTCCGCTCTATGCCTTCAATGTCGAGGTGTCACGCGCGCCTTGGGTCACGCAAGAGCCGATGATTGCGCAAATGCGGCTGCAATGGTGGCTGGACGTGCTGGACGAGATCGCATCGGGCGGATTCGTGCGGCGGCACGAGGTGGTGACGCCGCTGGCGCAGGCCCTGGCGGGCGTCGATGTCACGCGGCTACGCGCAGCGGTCGATGCGCGGGAACGGGATCTGGAACGCGCGCCTTTCGAGGATGAGGCGGCGCTTCTGGACTACCTTGAAAAGACGACCGGCGGGGTGGCGCTGACGGCCATGCAGGCCTTGGGAGCTTCGCCAGACACGATTGATGCGGCCTTGCCCCATGCCCGCGGCGCGGCCTTGGTGCGCTATTTGCAGGCGGTGCCGGAGCTGGAGACGCGGGGCAAGCTGCCGCTGCCGGATGGGCGGGGGGAGGCGCTTTCGCGGCTGGCGCAGGCGCAGCTGGACCAGATGCCGCGCAGCCTGCGGGCGCTGCGCCGGTCCTTCGGTCCGGCAGGCGCGGCGCTGCGCGAGTTTGCGCAGGCGCGGCCGCTGTTGCAACTGGTCGCACGGGATCCGGCGGCGGTGGGTGAGGGGCGGCTGACGCTCAGCGAGTTTCAGCGCCGCTGGCGGTTGCTGACCAGCTGATGGTGCGGGCGAGGTCCGGGGTCAAGCCCGGGACGGGGTCAGGCCACGGTTTCCCGGGGGCGCAGCACCAGCCAGATCAGCGCACCACCCGCCAGCGCGAGGAACGGCGCCATGGCCAGGTTCACCGCCGTCCAGCCCTGTTGCGCAGTTCCGCCCGAACAGTTCATCAACCCGCCCGAGGCCAGCGAGGCAAAGGTCACGCCGCCGAACACGATCAGGTCGTTCAACCCCTGCATCCGCCCGCGTTCATGCGGGCCATGTGCCCCGGCCAGCATCGTGGTCGCGCCGATGAACCCAAAGTTCCAACCCAGCCCCAGCAGGATCAGCGCGACAAAGAACTGTTCCAGCTCGACCCCCGACAGGCCCACAACACCTGCGCCCGCAAGGATCACCAAACCCGTGGCCATGATCTTTTCAACCCCGAAACGGGCGATCAGGTGGCCGGTGAAAAAGCTGGGCGCAAACATTGCCAGCACATGCGCGGTGACGACATTGGCCGCGTCCCCGGTCTCGAACCCGCAGCCGACGACGGCCAGCGGGGTCGAGGTCATGACAAGGTTCATCAGCGCATAGGAGACCGTGGCGCAAATCACCGCCACCGCGATGCGCGGGGTGGTCAGCAGCTCCCAGCGGCTGCGCCCCTTGGGCGCGTCCTCGGCGGGGCGCGGCGGCTTGGGGATGTCGAGGAAGAGAAACAGCAGCGCGCCCAGCAGGTTGACCACGATCACCGCCGCATATGTGCCAAGGAATGGCACGACAAAGGCGTCCGCCGTCACCTTGACCAGTTGCGGGCCGACGACGGCCGACAGCAGCCCGCCCGCCATGACATAGGAAATCGCCTTGGGCCGGAACTCTTCCGAGGCGGTGTCGCTGGCGGCAAAGCGGTAGAACCCCTGCGCGGACATGTAGGTTCCGGTGATGAGCGAGCCCAGCAGGAAGATCGGGAAAGACGCCACGTAGAGCCCGTAGGCCCCCACGGCCCCGCCCAGGGCCCCGGCACCGGCCCCGACAAAGAACCCGGCGCGGCGGCCATGGCGCTGCATCAGCGCCGAAACCGGCGTGGCCGAGAGCATCGACCCAAGGACGATCAGGGAAATCGGCAGGGTGGCGAGACAGGGATTCGGCGCCAGCGACTGACCTGCCAGACCGCCGATGGTAAAGATCATTGGCATCTGCGCGCCAAGGATGGCCTGCGCAAGGACAAGGACGATAACATTGCGGCGGGCGCGGGCGTCGGTGGCGGCTGTGGTCAGGGTGCTCATGGCGAATGGGTAGGCGGCGGCGCAAACATGGGCAAGAGGGAATGTGTCACTGCCCGATGCGCCCTTGTGTCCCTGTCATGACGAAGCACTTTGTCCGTGGGCCCGATGGTGAATATCGAACCGGCAGGACTTGCGCCGGTTTGCTCAGTGGTTCTTCACACCTCTTGTCGAAAATCGTGGCAAGGTGACGCTCGGAAAATCGGGGGCTGCGGGAAGCCGGCGTCAGTCGGGTTTGGCGAGGTGCCAGACCTGTTCGAGCGGATAGGCCTTTGCCCAGTCCGCCGGGATGCAGCAGCGGGTTCCGGTGGCCCACTCCGGGGCAAACAGCTCCTGATATTTGGTAATTGTGAAACCGATGTCGGCGAAAAGGTCCATCCAGCCGGAAATGGTCAGGTTGAAGCATACCCCACTCGGTTCGATCTCGACCTCGGTCCAGTCCACGCCCCACAGGTTCAGATAGGGGCGGTGTAGGGTCCAGTCGCAGGGCGCGCCGTTGCGTGGCGAGCAGATGAGCGCCATGGGATGGTTGCCGAGGAACACCAGTCTGCCGCCGGGGCGCAACAGCCGCCACGCCTCACGCAGCCAAATGTCTGGCGGGCACCATATGGCCGCGCCATATTCGGAAATTGCGAAATCGAAGGTTTCATCGGGCAACCCTGTGGCTTCGGCATTTCGCTCGATGAAGGTGATGTCGCCGCCGTGCTGGTGTGCCAACCGGCGCGCGGTTGCCAGTTGCGCCGGAGCGATGTCAAACGCCGTGACCCGGGCGCCACGCCGCGCCATCCAGCCGGACACATATCCTGTGCCACAGCCAAGCTCGACCGCCTCCATGCCGGACATGTCCTCGAGCAGCAGTTTGAGAGTGGTCTCCGACTGGCCCCAGTTGCCCCATTCAGGGATGTCGGCCTGCCACAGGCGTTCGCCGATTGCGACCCAGTTTTCGGCGTCGTTTTCCCAGACGGTCCGGTTGATTGAAACGTGGTCACGCGACATGCTCTGCCCTCCGGCGGTCTCTCTGCCCATTCACCTACGCCCGCTGGGCGCCGATGCAGTATTGCCTGCCGGTCGCGCATCGCAAGTGTCACTTTGCAGTGCCCCCGGGGACCAGACCCCTTGATGAACCGAGACGGGGATGTTTCCCTTCCTGTCCGCCTGTTCTAAGCAGTCGGAGTGGATGGGATTGTAATCATTGGCGGCTCGGTCGAGGCGTATCGGCTGGCGCGGCAGGTGCCGGGTGCCGCTGTGGTGCTGAGCGCGCCCGAACGGGTGTCGCGTCCTTGGCCCGGGCCGGTTCAGGTCGGCCTCGTCTCTGCCGGTGACCTGCGCCGCATGGGCGCGCGCCTTGTGATTGAGGCGGGACATCCCTGTGACGCTGATACCGCTTGGGCCGTGGCCCGCGCCGCGCGCGAGGCCGGGGTTCCCCACTTGCAACTGGTCCGGCCATGTTGGCGGGCAGGGCGGCGCGATCTGTGGGTGCCGCTGCGGCACATCCGGCAGGCGGCAGCGGTTGTCCCCGCAGGTGCGCGGCTGCTGGTGACAACGGGGCGGGAGGCTCTGCCCGGCCTGAAGGCGGTTCAGGCGCATGTCCTGATGCGGCGCATCGGGGACGAACACGCGCCTTTCCCGCTGAAACGGGGGCGTTTTCTGCACGCTCACGGGCCGTTCACGGCAGAACAGGAAATGCAGGTTCTGCGCAAGGAACGGATTGACTGGCTGCTGGTGCACAATGCAGGCGGGACCGGCGGCTGGCCCAAGCTGGAAGCGGCGCGCCGATTGCAGATGCCGGTGGCCATGCTGGACCGCCCGCGCCGCCCCGGCGGCCCGCGCGTCGAAACCGTCACGGAGGCCCTGCGATGGCTGAAGACCAGAACTCCATAGGGCGAGTCATCCAGGGCGATGCCTGCGTTGCCGAGGGGGCCAAATGGCTGGCCGAGGCAGAGCCGCGGTTTGCCCGCGCGCTGGATCAGGTCGGGCCGTTGCCGTTGCGTCTGCGTCCCGATGGCTTTGCGCAACTGCTCAGCGCCATCGTCAGCCAACAGGTCAGCGTCGCCTCTGCCCGCGCGATCTGGTCCCGGCTCGAAACGGCGGGCATGGTCACGCCCGAGGCCGTGCGCGCCCGTTCCGAAGAGGAGTTGCGCAGCTTGGGCCTGAGCCGTCAGAAAGCCGGTTATGCGATAGCGCTGGCCGAGGCCGGGATCGACTACGCCGCCCTGCGCAGTACCCCGACGGCAGAGGTGATCCGGACCCTGGTGGCGGTCAAGGGGATCGGTGTCTGGACCGCCGAAATCTATGCGATGTTCAGCCTGGGCCGGGCCGATGTCTTTGCGCCGGGCGATCTTGCCTTGCAGGAATCGGCCCGAGTGCTGTTCGATCTGAACGAGCGGCCGAAAGAGCGCGCGCTGCGGGACATGGCGCTGGCGTGGAGCCCATGGCGATCGGTTGCCGCCCGGGTGCTCTGGGCCTACTACCACGTAGCGAAGGATCGGGAAGGGATTGTTTGATCAATTTCCATCGGATTATCATGGCGGGTGCCTTGGGCGGACTGGCCAGCGGCGCCAGCGCCGGGTTCCAGTCCCGGACGATCTGTTTCGGACAATTGCAAATGTACCATGACGATTGCCCACCCGACGCGCAGGCCTTGCCCGCGCTGCCACCCCTTCCGGACAACGGACAATAGGAGAATTTTCCATATGACAAGAGTCTTGAAGACCGGCCGCAAAGGGCCGGCATCCGGAGAAATGCGCTCTTGCGTGGTCTTCCTGCACGGCTATGGCGCAAATGGCGAGGATCTTCTGGGACTGGCCGATCCGCTGGGAGAGCATCTGCCGGACACGCTGTTCCTTTCCCCGGACGCGCCAGAAGCCTGCGCCGGCGCGCCTTTCGGGTTCCAGTGGTTCCCGATTCCCTGGATCGACGGATCGTCCGAGGAAGAATCCATGGCGGGCATGACCCGCTCGGTGGACGATCTGAACGCCTTTCTGGATGCCCTGATGGTGGACGAGGATCTGCTGCCGGAACAGGTGGCGCTGGTCGGCTTTTCGCAGGGCACCATGATGAGCCTGCACGTGGGGCCACGGCGCGAGGATCAACTGGCCGGTCTCGTCGGCTTTTCGGGCCGGTTGCTGGCGCCCGAACTGCTGGTCGATGAAGTGGTGAGCAAACCGCCGATCCTGCTGGTGCATGGCGATCAGGACGACGTGGTCCCGCCGCAGTCGATGCCGCAAACGGCAGAGGCACTGCAGGAGGCGGGCTTCAAGGAAGTCTATGCCCACATAATGGAAGGCACCGGCCACGGCATCGCGCCCGACGGGCTAGGCGTGGCGCTGGCCTTTCTGCGGGACAAGTGCGGGTTCTGAGACTTGGAGGCAAATTGGGGTTTCACGCGTGGACGCGAAGGTGATTTAGCGTCTTCAATGGGGTGCAGGGGCGGGTTCGCCTGATCCTCGGAATGACGATCCTGCGCGACGGGATCGAGGAGAGAGTCGGATCTTCCACGTAAAGTCCCGTGTCCTTGGAGGCCATCGAGGCGCTGGAATACACGGTCCCGCTGGTCTTCGGCGACGCCAATGCCGAATCCAGCGCGTTGGTACTATCGGCGCTACTGCCCTCGGAGCGGGATCCGTAACAGGGGATCGGTCAGGCGATGGGTGAGGCGCAACGCATCAGTCGCGAGAAATGTCAGGCGGACAGCCCGGCCATCGCCAGCTACCGGCTGCAGCATACTTGCGGCACCCTGCCGGGCAACTCCGGCGCGCCTCTGCTCACCTTGCCCGGGCACGAGGACCGGCTGTTCATCGCGGCCTTTTCGCCCGACGGCGCGCGGATCGTCACGTACTCTGGCGACGGCAGCGCGCGTATCTCGGAAAGCGAGTCAGGCTGACAGACCACCTGTGCTACACTTCCCGCACAGGGGCCGGGCTGCTCCGGCCTCGTCTCAGGGGAGGCCCCATCATGATCATGCGCATCTTTCAGGTCATCACACGCCCGGGCAAGGAGGCGGCGTTCAGCAAGTTCTTTCACGAGGTGGCGATCCCTCTGATGAAGGGGACAGAGGGCGTTGTCGACGTGCTGCCCGGTGCCCCGCGCGCCGAGAGCCCGCGCGAGTTTGCCTTTGTCATGATCTGGCGCGATCTGCAGGCGCTCAAGGATTTTGTCGGCGACGATTACACCACGCCGCATATCGATCCGGCCGAAGAGGAGCTGGTCGAGCATCGCCTGATCCGCCACTACGATCTCGTCCGGGCCTGATCCTGTATCCGCACGCGCAACAGCGCGCAGGTCGGGAAATCCGCCATGCCCGGGCGCGGCCTATCTGCTAGGATGACGCGACGTCGGCCTGCGGATATGGAATTCATGCGCCCCTTTGTCACCGCCCTGTTTGCCCTCACCTGTTCAGCGGCCACCGCGCAGGACATGATGATCTTCGATCCGTCGACGTTCGGCGACATCGTGTTGCCACAGCTGGAAAGCGGAGTCGTCGACTACGAGCTTGAGGCGCAGATCGGCTCTTATAACAACGAGTTCATTTCCAATTACGGGCCAAAATCGATCTTTGCCAAGGCCGGGCGCGCGGTCGGGCGGCTGGATATCCTGACCGATGTGGGCCATGCGCCCTGTACCGCCTTTCTGGTGGCGGAAAACCGGGTCATCACCAATTATCACTGCGTGCCGGGCATCCTGCAAAATCAGGCGATGGTCAGCCGGGGCGCCACCGCGATCATCTCGGTCCTGTTTCAGGCGGGGTTCGTCAAGGACGGGGTCGAGGAAGGAACCAAAACCTTTCACGTCGATCCCGAACCGCTGGAGACCAGCAAGGATCTGGATTACGCCCTGTTGCAGGTGGTGGGCGATGCCAATGCCGAATTCGGTGCGCTGGAACTGTCGACGGCGCTGCCCGGCGACCGGGATCCGCTCTGGGTGATCGGGCACCCGATGGGCGAGGCGCAGCGCATCAGCCGCGAGAAATGCGCCGCCGCCGAACCGGCGCTGGATGGCGGGCGGTTGCGGCATACCTGCGATACATTGCCCGGCAACTCTGGCTCTCCGGTGATCGACGCCGGATTGCAAAAGGTTGTGGCCCTGCATCACGCCGGTGCGCGGGCCAGTTCGATCAACTTTGCATTCCCGATGGCCGAAATCATCGCGCAGAGTGGCTTTCTGAGCGCCAGCACCAAGCCGGATGGCGGCGCGGACGCCAGTGAGGAACTGGCGGCGCTGCGACGGCAACTGGAAGAGGCGCGCGAGGCGCAGCGCAAGGCCGAGGCCGCGCAACTGGCCGACCGCAAGCGTCTGGCCGAGGAAATGGGGGCTGTGGCCAAGGCCGCCGAGCAAGCGCGACTGGCACGCGAAAAGGCCGAAGCCGCAGAAAAGGCTGAACGAGAGCGCCTGTCTGCGGAAATGGCGGCGATGGCCAAGGCCGCCGAGGAGGCGCGTCTGGCGCGGGACAAGGCCGAGGCGGAGCGGCTGGCGCTGGCAGAGGCCCGTCGCCGGGCCGGGGCCGAGAAATTGGCGCAGGAGCGGGCCGAAGCCGAGCGCCTGGCGCGGGAAAAATCCGAAGCGCTGGCCAGGGACGAGACCGAGCGCAAGGCGCTGGAGGCCACGGCGCGGGCCGAAGCGGAACGTCTGACGCGCGAAAAAGCCGAGCGCGCGCGGGTGGCGCGGGGAAAGGCCGAAGCGGCGCTCTCTGCGGCGGTCGGGGACGAAGACAAGGCGCGTTCGATGTATGACGCGGCGGTGACGCTGGACAAGAGCGTCAGGGAACTCGCCCTGCTCAGGATCATTCGCCAGTATCCGGGCACCAAGGCAGCGGCGCTGGCGCGCAAGGCTGCGGGTCTGCGCCAGGATGAGTCGATCGTGTTTGACGTTCTGGCAAAAGCGCCCTTCGTCATGATCCTGCGCGACATGGATCTGAGCGTGGCCGGGCGGGAGCGGGTTGTCCTGTCGCCTGACGGGCAGCGGGTCGCCGTCAGCCACCGGGACAGCGATGGGCAGCGCCGCCTGACGATCTGGTACGATCTGCTGTCTGGCCAGGCGCCCTTGCGCACAGCGGCTTTCGGAGGGCAGACGGCGATGGTGCAGGGCATGGTGTTCTCTCCGGACGCACGCCTTTTCGCCGCCGGGGATTACGACAACCTGGTGCGCGTTTTCGACAGCACGACCGGGCGGCGGATCGCAACCCTGCGCGGACATCGCGATGGGATCGGCTCGATTGTGTTCACCCTGGACGGCAGGCATCTGGTGACAAGTTCCTCGGACCGGACTGTCCGGCTCTGGGAGGTGCGCAGCGGCCGTCAGATCTGGTCCGCGGTTGGCGCCGAAGGCGCGATCCGGGGGCTGCAGGTGTCGCGGGACGGGACGATGGTCGCCGGGGTCGGCCGGGGCGACGTGGTACGGTTCTGGAACCTGTCCGGCGGGCAGCTGAAAGGCACCATTGTCGGCAGCGGCGACCTGCGCAGCCTTGCGTTTTCGCCCGATGGCACCCGGATCGTGACCGGGGCAAAGGACGGGCAGGCCGCCGTCTGGGATCTGAAGACCGGGGAGCGGCTGCTTGATCTCGAGGGGCACGGCGGCTGGGTCGAGGCGGTGAATTTCAGCGACGACGGCGCGCGCATCGTGACCGGCGACAACACCGGCGCGCTTATTGTATGGAATGCGAAGTCCGGCAAGACTGTGGTGCAGAAGGAGTTCGGAGCGGGTATCGTGTCCGTCGACTTCTCAACCGATGGAGAGCGCCTGCATGTGCTGGGCGGAAAGGGAAAATACAGTGTTTATGGTCCAGAATGCGTGAAATTCAAATGTACAGGCGCGCTGTCGCCCTGATCCTGTCGGGCGTGCTTGCCAGTACCTCCGCCGCTGCGCAGGACCTGCCGGTCTTTGACGGATCGCAGTTCGGGCAGGTGGTGATCCGCGACAACCAGTCGGTGCTCGGCAAGATCCGCAACGAGGCGCAGATCGGTCAGATGAACATCGAGTTCATCTCCAACTACAGCGCCTCCTCGCCCTTTGCCCGCATGGGGCGCGCGGTGGGCAAGCTGGACATCCTCACCGACACCAACAAATTCGCGCCCTGCACCGCCTTCCTGATCGACGGCAACCGGGTGGTGACCAATCACCACTGCGTGCCGGGCATCCTCGACCATCCGCAGATCGGCGGGACAAAGATCGCGGCGGTCAAGCTGCACCTTGGGTTCATCCGCGACGGGGTGGCGGGCAACACCCGCAGTTTTGACGTCGACCCGGTGCCGCTGGAGACCAGCAAGGCGCTGGATTACACCGTGCTCCAGGTGATCGGGGAGGCCAATGCCGAATTCGGCGCACTGGAACTGTCGGACAACCGGCCCGACGATCTTGCGCCCTTCTGGGTGATCGGTCACCCCCTGGGAGAGGCGCAGCGCATCAGCCGCGAGAAATGTCAGGCCAGCGCGCCCGCGCTGGACGGCAACCGGCTGATCCATACCTGCGACACGCTGCCGGGCAGTTCCGGCTCTCCGGTGATCGACACCGGGTTGGGGCAGGTGATTGCGCTGCATCATGCCTCGGCGGGCTCGGTCAACCTTGCCGTGCCGATGGCCGAGATCCTTGCGCAATCAAGGGTGTTGAAGGTCGCCGCGATCGGCAAGTCGCCTGCGGCTCCGAACGCCGAACATGAACAGCAACTGGCGGCCCTGCGGGCCCAGGCCGAAAAGCTGGCCGAGGAACTGGCGGCGCTGAAGGCCGGGCAGGCGCCGGTAGCGGCGCCCGGGCCGGACGGCGAACGCTTTGGTCTGGCGGCAGGCGACATGGGCCTGCGCATCGAACTGGCGGGGCAGGCGAAGGGGACCGTGGTGATCGACCTCTTCGAGGAACTGGCGCCGGGCCATGCGGCGCGGATCGCGGACCTGGCGCGCGACGGGGTCTATGATGGCGTGGTGTTTCACCGGGTGATCGACGGCTTCATGGCACAGACCGGAGATGTGCGTTTCGGCGATTTCGACGATCAGGACTATTTGCTGGCGCGGGCGGGCACCGGAAGTTCGGACCTGCCGGACCTCAAGGCCGAGTTCTCGGACATCCCTTTTGAGCGCGGCGTGGTCGGCATGGCACGCTCGGGTGACCCGCACAGCGCCAATTCGCAGTTCTTCATCATGTTCGACGACGGGCCGTTCCTGAACGGCCAATACACGGTGATCGGGCGTGTGGTACACGGGATGGAGGTGGTCGACGCGATCAAGCGCGGCGACCGCAACAGCAATGGCGCGGTCAAGGGAACGCCCGACCGCATGGCGAAGGTGACTGTGATCGAATAGGAGGCGGGAAGATGCCATTCAGAACAGCTTTGGCCATATCGGTCTGTATGTTTGCCGCGATACAGGCTGGCGCGCAGGATCTGCCGGTCTTCGACGGCTCACACTTCGGAAAGGTGGTCATCACCGACAATCAGTCAGCGCTGGGCCGTATCCGGAACGAGGCGCTGATCGGGGCGCAGAATATCGAGTTCATCTCGAACTACAGCCCCAACTCGCCTTTCGCACAACTGGGCCGCGCCGTGGGCAAGCTGGACATTCTGACCGACACCAACAAATTCGCGCCCTGCACCGGGTTCCTGGTGGAGGGAAACAAGGTTGTGACCAACTATCACTGTGTTCCGGGCGTGCTTGACCACCCTCAGATCGGCGGCAATGCCATCGTGGCGGTGCAACTGCACCTTGGCTTTATCCGCGACGGGATCAAGGGCAATACGCAGAGTTTCCATGTCAGCCCGGTGCCTTTGGAAATGAACAAGGAACTGGACTACACGGTGTTGCAGGTGCTGGGAGACGCCAATGCCGAGTTTGGCGCGCTGCAACTGTCCGCCGTCGTGCCCGAGGACCTGACGCCCTTCTGGGTGATCGGCCATCCCTTGGGCGAGGCGCAGCGCATCAGCCGTGAAAAATGCCAGGCCAGCGTGCCTGCGGTCGAGGGCCTGCGTGTCATCCACACTTGCGACACGATGCCGGGCAGTTCCGGCTCTCCTGTGATCGACACGGGGTTGCAGCAGGTCGTGGCATTGCACAACGCCTCGGCCGGGTCGGTGAACCTCGCCGTGCCGATGGCGGAGATCCTGGCGCAGTCCAAGGTGCTGAAAGCGGTGAAACAAACATTTGGCGATGACGACTTGGCCGAGGAGCGGGCGCGGCTGGCAATGTTGCAAACCGAGCTAGAGGCGGAACGTGAACGTCTGAAAGTTGCTGCGGAGAAGGTCAACCGCGGGCCGTCAACCGTGGTGGCGCCGGATATGCCTTCCAAAGCTCCGGAAACCGAGTGTGACCGGCTGGCAGCGGACCCGATGGACCGCCAAAAGATTGTCAGTGTCTCCGGTTTTTTCGATTTGAAGCGAATCGATCTATCGCGGGCCATTTCCGCCTGTGAGCAGGCAGTTCGGCATTATCCGGCAGAACCGCGATTCATCTATCAACTGGCCCGCGCGCTGGATTATAGTGGTCGCTACGAAAATGCGATGCAGCATTACCAGCTTGCGCAGGCAGCAGGACACGTTGCCAGCATGACCATGATCGGCTGGTTGTATCAAAACGGACAGGGCGTCGATGCGGATCTGGACGAGGCAGGGCGGTGGTTCCGAAAAGCCAGTGAGAAGGGCGACACCAAAGCCATCCGAGCGCTGGGATACCGCCTAAGGCTTGGCGAAGGGGTCGAAAGGGACTTTGAAGCCGCGCGACGCCTGTATCGTCAGGCCGCGGACCGAGGCGACATGCGCGCGATGTCGGGAATCGGCATCCTCTACTACAACGGCGAAGGCGTCGAAAAAGACTTTGCCGAAGCGTTGCGCTGGTACGAGAAAGCTGTCCAAACCGGAAATCAACCGGGTACATTGTGGAAACTGGCGACCATGTATTCCTCTGGGGAGGGAGTCACGGTTGATCACCGCAGGTCCGCCTACTACGCCTTTCGGGCTGTTCTGTACGGCAATTCCCGGGCACTGGATCAATCGAAACGCCCCAAGACCGTGCTGGAGTTCCGGCGCGAGATACAGCGCCTTTTGAAAGACCGCGGGGTATACGAAGGGGCAATCGACGGCGTGATCGGACCCGGAACGCGGGCGGCGCTGGACGCTGTGTTCAATTCCGCTGCCTGCGGCCCTGACGCGGGGGAAAGGTGTTGATCTTGCGTGACCGGCGTAACCAGCTGCGCCAACCGGCTCCCAGCTGTCACACGCCTATTACACGAGCAGGTTACCCCTCTGTCCGACCACTTCATCTTGCGGGACTTGCCTTGGGCCAAACGCGAGATATAGTGTTTCGCAGGCTGGGGCGGGTTCCCCGCTCTGGTGCTTCGAGGGTGAGCAGGCAGGGCGAGGGAAGAGTCCCCGATGAATACCGAGTTCAGAACCAATTTTGTGCGTGAGCCGGGTGCGCTCAAACACTATCCCGCGTTGGTGCTCAACGCGGATTACCGGCCATTGTCCTACTATCCGCTGAGCCTCTGGCCCTGGCAGGATGCGATCAAGGCGGCCTTTCTCGACCGGGTGGATATCGTGGCCGAGTACGACGAGGTGGTGCGCAGTCCGAGCATGACGCTCAGGATCCCCAGCGTGGTGGTCCTGAAAGATTTCGTGAAACCTCAAAAGCGCGTGGCCTTCACGCGCTTCAATTTGTTTCTGAGGGATGAATTCCGCTGCCAGTATTGCGGCACCAAGACGGAACTGACCTTTGATCACGTGATCCCGCGCGCCGCCGGGGGGGTGACAAGCTGGGAAAACGTGGTGGCCGCCTGCGCGCCCTGCAACCTGCGCAAGGGATCGAAAAGCCTGCGCAAGGTCGGCATGAGCCTGCGCAAGCCACCGCGTCAGCCCGCGGCCTCGGAACTGTTGAACATGGGCCGTCGCTTTCCGCCGAACCACCTGCACGACAGCTGGATCGACTTCCTGTACTGGGACGCCGAGCTTCAGGCCTGATTGCGTCCGGCCACGGGAGCCCTTGCAAAGGCCAACTCAGCTCTGCGCCTCAAAGCAGAAGACGTTGTTCGAGGCCTCGTTGCGAAAGCAGTCAGGCAGCGGGGACTGTGCCGGTGGCGTGTTACCAGGCCAGTACCATGAAATCGCGCGGTTGCCGTTGATGCTCAGCACCTGACCTGCATCCTCGACCGTCGTGCGTGCGCCAGAAGGCCAGAGATAGGCGTCGATCATGCGCCCGCCCGAAGCCGCGCTGCGGACACGGGTGCAGGATTCGTTATCTGTCATGCGGGCCGGTTCGTCACCGGTGAAGACATAACACCGCCCGGCGCTGGTCAGCTCCTGCACGCCTCCGTTGCGGGGCAGGGCGGTCAGCGGCAGTTCTCCGGGCCAGGCCATGTAGTTCTGAAGGTAGCCGAAAAAGACCGCGGGCACGGCGTTCTCTGCATCGCCATGACCCCAGACCGATTGTTGTATCAGCGCGCCCTTGCCCCAGAAATCGGGGGTTAGATCCGAGTCCAACCCACCGACACTCACGCCGCAGGTGCCCGCCGCCTCCATCCCGAAGGCGGTGTATTCGTAGCCGCCGAATTCGTTGCGCCGGACCTCGTCCAAGGGCGCGCCAAGGCGGGGCCAGGCGTCCGGATCGCTGGTGTCCTGATCCAGCACCGACAGGTACAGGTTCGTGCAGCCATTGCGGATCACCGTGTCGGTGACCGCGCCGGGGGAGTCGATGCCCAGGATCGAAATGCGCCAGCGCGCCGCCTCACGCACCTTGGTGATGTAGTGCATTTCCTCGGCCGGCGTCGCGTGCATCCGCGCCGCCAGCGAGGGGGCAAAGCGATAGGCAACGAGGTTGCGAAAGATCAGCTCCGTCACAGCCACCGAGATCTGGTAAGCCCTTGCGACAGAGGCCGCGTCATACCGGCCCTCCGGCACCGTCAGGCTGGGCGCGTGAAAGCCAAGCCTGCCGTCAACGTGCAGAAAGCGATTCACCGACAGGCCGAAATCGGATTCCGTGGCGTAACTGCCCGCCATGAAGATCAGCGCGCAGGCGGATTCACAGACCGCCCCTGCGCGTACCACGGTGCCCAACCGGCTGTGTACAAATTCGGTCAGGTCCATCGCCTCTTTCAGCGACCCGCCCGGACTGTCTAGGCACAGGTTCAACGGTGTGTAAAAACCTACGTTGGACGTTCCGTCGTCAAGATCTTCGCCCACATAGATCAGGTCGCGATACTGCGGCAGCCGCGCAGCCTGGTCGACAACGGCGCGCAGGCGGGCAAGGTCACCCTCTTCGATGCGTCCGCGCAGATCGGCTATACAGCCATATGCGGGGTCATCGGAGAGCGTGATTTCCGCCGCCCGGGCGTCCGTTCCCGCGCACAGCAGCGCACATAGGGCAAGCATCAGGTGGCGCATCGGACATATCCCCCGGTTTCTGTCGTCACCGGGACAGCAAAACAAATGCCGCCCGGCAGGGCGAGCGTTTTCTGAAAACACCCTCAGACGAAACCAAAAAGGCCCCGCGCGGTGCGGGGCCATTTCATGGTCCGGTAAGGCTGCGGCGTTACTGGCCCGTGTTGACGGGGGCGGCCGGGGGGGTCGCGGCGGCCTGTCCTGCCGGACGCTTGCCACCGTTCAGCGGATCGTCCTGACGCTGAACCGAGCCTTCGAAATGGGCGCCGGATTCGATCGCGATGGTCTTGTGGATGATGTCACCTTCGACACGCGCAGTCGCGGTCAGGCGTACCTTCAACCCGCGGACACGGCCCACGATACGGCCATTCACAACCACATCATCGGCGACCACTTCGCCCTTGATGGTTGCGCTCTCGCCGATGGTCAGCAGGTGGGCGCGGATGTCACCCTCGATCGTGCCTTCGACCTGAATATCGCCGGTGGTCTTGATGTTGCCGGTAACGTGCAGGTCAGCCGACAGGACCGACGCCGGCGGTTTGGCCTTCGGGGTTGCGGCGGGCTTGTAATCGCCGCCGGCGGGCTTCGACGAATCTGACATGGCCGGTTTGGACAGGTCGTCGGCCTTTTGGCCGGGCTCATTGATCTTGCTCTTAGAAAACATCGTTCGCAGCCTTGATATAGATCATCGGATTGACGGGTTCGCCGCCGACTCGGACTTCGTAGTGAAGATGTGTCCCTGTCGACCGACCGGTGTTCCCCATATCACCGATCCGCTGCCCGCGCGAGACCCTTTGACCGACCTTCACGCGGATTTTGGACATATGTGCATAGCGTGTTTCGATACCGAATTCGTGTTGGATCTTGACCAACCGGCCGTAACCGGACTGCCAGTCCGCGTGGATCACGACACCATCAGCGGTTGAATAGATTGCCGTGCCATGCGGCGCGGCGAAATCGGTCCCGGCGTGCAGGCGACCCCAGCGATAGCCAAAGCCCGAAGTGAAGCGGAACGAATCCTTGAGCGGAGAGGCAAAGGGCGCCTTCTGCGCGGCGATCCGGTACAGGTTCAGCCGGTCCATCTGGTTCAGGATCCGGTTGGCGCGGCGTGCGTCCAGCGAGTCGCCGTCGCCCTTGGTGGAAAAGCTCAAGGGGGTCAGCGGGCCGCCCTGACCAGAGTATCCCTTGCGGACCTCGCCAAGGATGCGGTCGGGATCCATGCCGGCTTTTTCGAACATCTTGTCCAACGGCGTCATGGACACCGTCATCGCCTCTTCCAACTGGCGGAAGATGCGGTCGTTCTTGTCTTCCATGCCCTCGATCTCGGCCTGCATTTCGGCAGAGCGGATCAGCGCCTGCTGGGCATCGGCAAGGATCTGGTCCCGTTCGACGGCGGTGCGGGCCAGCGCGTCGGAGAGCATTTTCACGGTGGCGTCGTCGCCTTCGGCACGGGCAAGGGCAACCTCACCTTTCAGCTCCGTTTCCAGCTCGGCCAGACGGCCGGCGGCCTCGTTGCGGTCGCGGATCACGTCGCGCAGCGTTGTCTGGATCACGTCGATGCCAGTTTCCAGCTCGCGGCGGCGGGTTTCCGAATCCAGCAATTCGGTCTGCATCAGCGAGATCTGCCTCAGCGCCGAGCCAAAACGTTCCTGCGCGGCCAGCGCCTCACCGGCACGGGCATCCCGCTCGGCTGACAGGGCGTTCAGACGTTGCTGATAGGTGATCTGTTCTCGGCGGGCCTGATCGCGGAAATTCCCGGCACCGATGGAGTCCATCAGCAGGATCGCCGTGGCCACGATGGTCCAGCCGACCACCATGACGATGCCGCCAAAGGCGATTGCCTGGGTTTCCGATTTCAACCGGATAAAACGCGTGTCCGTGTCGGACCTTAGAAAAAGCCTGCGCTCCGGAAAGAACCGCTCCACAAGCGCATGAATTCTGATCGTCAGACGTGATCTCACCCGACTGTCCCCTAGTCCCGTCCCTAAAATGGCGCTCGTTGTCCCCACAATACGGCACCCTGCCGACGGGCTTACCCCAGCCCTTCACGGTCCCGCAAGGTATTTGGGCCTGCGATTCGGTCGCACAGGCGGGATCGGGCCGAAACGGCAAAAAACCGCCGATTCAACGGCTTCGCAACGGGGTCTGATCCGCAAGCGGCCAGTAAAAGTCCGGCGGCAGCCCGGCTTCGGCGCGTTTTTCCTCGTTGAAGGGGGGTTTCAGCGCGCCTTTGAAATATTTTCTGACAAGGTCATGAAACACAATTTTTGGGTCCATGTCGTGACGGCCACACAAGAAATGGAACCATTTCGACCCATAGGCCACGTGGCTTACCTCTTCCGCATAGATCGTTTCCAGCGCCGCCACAGCACTTTTGGCATCGGCCTTGCGGAAGATCCCGATCATGCCGGGCGTCACATCCAGCCCGCGCGCCTCCAGCACCATGGGCACAACCGCCAGCCGCCCCATGAAATCACCCGCTGTATCCTCGGCGGCGCGCCACATGCCCGCATGGGCGGGCAGGGCGCCGTAGAAACTGCCCATCTCTTCGAGACAATCGCAAACAAGATTGAAGTGTTTTGATTCTTCATCCGCCGCCTTGACCCAGTCGTCATAAAACCCGGCGGGCATGGCGGTGTCGGCAAAGCGCGGGATGATGTCCCAATGCAGATCGACGGCGTTCAACTCGATATGCGCCACCGCATGCAACAGCGCGATACGCCCCTGCGGACTGCCGGCTTTGCGCTTGGGCACATTGCGGGGGTCCAGCAGTTCCGGCTGTTCGGGGCGCGACGGGCGCAACGGGGCCTCGGCCCGGCCAACCGGAATCACCTCGCCCGCCGCCCGCGCCGCGAACCAGCGCGCCGCATGGTCATGCGACTTGGCGGTTTTCTGCCGCCCGTCGGCGGTGGTCAACACGTCCACCGCCATCTCGCACAGGCTCATCATCTTGCGCCGTCCCCTGTCTTCTTCTGTCTGAAAATATTCCCGGGGGTATGGGGGCAGCGCCCCCATGACGCAAGTCCCCGCACAGGCGCCGGGTTTACAGTGCGCGCGCCGCCTCCAGCACCGCCTCGGCATGGCCCGGCACCTTGACCTTGCGCCACTCCTGCGTGATCCGCCCCTCGGCGTCGATCAGAAAGGTGGAGCGTTCGATGCCGAAGAAGGTCTTGCCATACATGGATTTTTCCTTCCACACGCCGAATTTTTCGCACACGTCGGACTCGGCATCGGACAACAGCGGCACGGTCAGGTTCTTCTTGGTCATGAATTTTTCATGTTTGGCGATAGTGTCCTTGGACAGGCCGTAGACCTTGACCCCCAACTCTTCGAACTCGGGCAGAAGTGCGGTAAAGGCCTCGTTTTCCCTGGTGCAGCCCGAGGTGTCGTCACGCGGATAGAAGAAGACCACCACCGGCGCGCCGCGCAGTGCGGAAAGCGTGACCTCGCCAGAGGTCGAGGGCAGGGTGAAATCGGGGGCCAGCGTGGCATCGGTCATAGGTGTCTCCTTGTAAGTGATGCGCTATGGTGTCGGCAACTCCGGCAGGAGAGTAAATCGGAAAGCACGGGCTTCCAGTGAGCGAGCAGCAGGAAAACACGGAAATCACACAGCCTGCGCCGCGCCCGCGCCGCAGGCGTCGCCGTGGCCGTATCGTGGGCGGCCTGCTATTGATGCTGATCGCGGCGGCGGCGCTGAGTGCCTACCTGATGGTGGGCCGCCCGGTAGATGCGCCCCCTTGGGTGCGCGATCGGATCGAGGCCCGCATCGCCGAGAGCCTGCCCGGCCTCGACGTCGACTTTGGCCGCATGAGCCTGCTGATCCAGCGCAGCGGGCTGGCGCGGATCATCCTGTGGGACGTGGACATTCGCAACGCCCGTGGCGAGATGGTCGCCCAGCTGTCGGACATCGAGGCCGGGATCGCCCCCCGCGCGCTGCTTTCGGGGCAGATCGAATTGCGCGAGGCGCAGGTCTCCGGCGCGTTTGTCACGCTGACCCGCGATTCCGAGGGGCGGCTGGCGCTGGCGCTTGGCGATGCCTTCAACGCCGGGACAGAGGCGCCGGGCATTGGCCAGATCATCACCCGCATCGACAGCTTGCTGACCGACCCGCGCCTTTCCGGGTTGTCCGTCTTCGAGGCCGACGCCCTGACCCTGCGGTACGAGGATCAGCGGGCGCGGCGTGGCTGGACGGCGGACGGCGGGCGTCTGCGGCTGGAGCGCATTGACGGCCACCTGCAACTGACCGGCGATGTGGCGCTGCTCTCGGGCGGTGACGGGGTTGCCACGGTCGAGATCGACGCCTCCAGCCCAATCGGCAAACCCAGCCTGTCTTTCGGTGTCACACTCGACGGGCTGGCCTCCCGCGATATTGCCACGCAGAGCCCGGCTCTGGCCTGGCTCGAGGAGCTGGACGCGCCGATCTCTGGCGCGCTTCGGTCCCGTTTCGACGAAGAGGGCGTCCTGCAACCGCTCGAGGCCAGCTTGCAGATCGGCAAGGGTGTGCTGCAACCCACGCGCGCCACCCGCGCGCTGCCTTTCGATGCCGCCGAAACCGCCTTTTCCTATGATCCCGCCGAGGGCGTGTTGCGGTTTGACCTGATCCGTGTCGCCTCGCCCCTTGGGCAAATCAAGGCCGCCGGCAGCGCCCGGCTCAACGGGATCGAAACCGGCTGGCCCGACGGGCTGACCGCGCAATTCACCGTCAGCAGCCTGTCGCTCGTCGAGGGCGCGCCGCTGGAACGGTCCGTGTCCATCAACGGGGCCGAGATGGCCTTCAAACTGCGTCTGAACCCGTTTCACGTTACCCTGGGCGAATTGCGCGTCACCGATCCGGATTACCCCGTGCGCCTGCGCGGCACCCTGTCGGCGGCCCCGGACGGATGGGAGCTTGGGTTGGACGCCCATGCGGAACAGAGCACGCCCTTGCAGGTGCTCAGTTTCTGGCCCGCGGATCTGCACCGGGGAGTGCGCGGCTGGGTCACCCGCAACGTCAAGCGCGGCCAGCTTGAGGACATCCACTTTGCCTTGAGGGCCGAGGCGGGTGCCGAGGACGTGACCACCTATATCGACTTCGGCTTTACCGAGGGCGAGGCGACCTACAATCCCAACCTGCCGGGCATCACCGATGCCGCCGGGCGGTTGACGATCTTTGGCGGGCGGCTGGGGCTGCGGCTGGACCGGGGCACCGTCGATGCCGGGCATGGCCCCATCGCCATCGCCGGCACCGAATTTGTGGTCGCCGATCTCAAGGCCCAGCCCGCCGTGGGCGAGGTGCGGCTGAGTGCGTCCTCCTCGATCACCGCCGCGCTGGGATATCTCGACAATGAGGCCTGGCAGGTCGTGCGCAAGGCCGAACGCACGCTGGACGTGGCCACAGGCAGTGCCCGCGTGTCAGGCCGCATCGCCATGCCGCTGATAAAGGGGCTGACCCTGCCGCAGATCGCGCTGGACCTGACCGGTACGCTGACAGAGGTGGATGCGCCCAGGGCGATCCCGACCAAACCGCTGACCGCCGATCGACTGACCCTGCGCCTGACCAGCGAGGTTGTGTCGATCGAGGGCGCGGTAAACGTCGATGGCGTACCCGCAACAGGAAAGTGGCAGCGGCCGCTGCAAGGCTCGGGCGGGCGCGTGGACGCGACGGTGGACCTGACCCCGGAGAGTATCGCCTCTTTGGGAATTAACCTGCCCTCCGGCATGGTGCGCGGCAAAGGCGAAGGGCAGTTGCGCATCGACTTGCCGCGCGGCGCGCCCACGCGCTTTTCGCTGGAAAGTGATCTGGCGGGGGTGGGCCTGTCGATCCCGCAACTGGGCTGGGATCTCTCGCCCGGTCAGCGTGGCAGTTTTGCCGTCTCGGGCACCCTGGGCAAGGTGCCCGACATCGGGCGTATGACCCTCTCCGGCGCGGGGCTGGAGGCGGACGGCCGCGTGGTGCTGAACCGCGCGGGCGGGTTTGACAGGCTGGAATTCGCGCGGCTGAGCGTCGGCGACTGGCTGGACATCAGCGGACGACTGCGCGGGCGCGGCGGACAGGCCGCACCCGCGATCGAGGTCGACAACGGCCGCGTCGACATGCGCACCGCGCCGTTCATGACGTCCTCGGGCAATGGCGCGGCCGGGTCGGGTGCGGGCAGCGCGGCGGGCGGCGGCGCACCGCTGGCCCTGACCCTCGACAGCCTGCGCATCACGGACCGCATCGTGGTGCAGGACTTTCGCGCCAGCTTTGATACCGCACGCGGGTTGAACGGCAATTTCTCGGGCGAGCTGGGCGGAATCACCCCGGTCAAGGGCTTTGCGGTCCCGCAGGCGGCGGGGACCGCCTTTCGCATCACGGGCGAGGACGCGGGCGACGTGCTGCGCGCCGCCGGTCTGCTGAAATCCGTGCGCGACGGGACTTTCCGTCTGGACCTTGCCCCGGTCGCGGGCCAGCCCGGCAGCTATGACGGATTCATGAAGATCGAAGGCACCCGCCTGCGCGACGCGCCGGGCATTGCCGCGCTGCTGGACGCGGTCAGCATTGTCGGACTGCTGGATCAGCTCAACGGGCCGGGCATCTTCTTCAGCCATGTCGAGGCGCGATTCCGCCTGACACCGAATCGGGTGATCGTCAGCCGGTCCAGCGCGGTCGGACCCTCGATGGGCATTTCGCTGGACGGCTATTATGATCTCGAGCGCGGCAGCATGGACATGCAGGGGGTGCTGTCGCCGATCTACCTTGTGAACGGGATCGGGCGGATCATCTCGCGGCAGGGTGAAGGGCTGATCGGGTTCAACTTCAACCTGCGGGGGGCGGTTGACAATCCGCGCGTGGCGGTCAATCCGCTGTCGGTCTTCACGCCGGGGATGTTCCGCGACATCTTCCGGCGCAAACCGCCGGATCTGTCGCAATAACCCGAACGCATCGACCGCCATGAAACTCAGTGACTTCGACTACGATCTGCCGGAACGGCTGATCGCAACGCGCCCCGCGCGCCCACGCACCTCGGCCCGCCTTCTGGTGGCCGAGGGCGATGTTCTGACCGATGCGCATGTTTTTGACCTGCCGCGCTGGCTGCGCGCGGGCGACCGGCTTGTTCTGAACGATACCAAGGTGATACCGGCGCGTCTTCAGGGGCTGCGCAGGCGCATTTCGGACGCCGGTGAAACCGAAGCCCGGATCGAGGTCACCCTGCTGGAGCCGCGCGCCGATGGCCTGTGGTCCGCCATGCTGAAGCCGCTGAAAAAGGCACGGAATGGCGAGAAGATCATGTTTTCCAATGATCTGAGCGCCGTTCTTGAGGCCCGCGAAGACGGGCAGGGGCTGTTGCGCTTCAACCTGCGTGGCGACGATTTCGACGCGGCGCTGAACGCGGCGGGCGCCATGCCGTTGCCGCCCTATATCGCCGCCAAACGCGCCGCTGACGCGCGCGACCGCGATGATTATCAGACCGTCTGGGCGCGCAACTCCGGGGCTGTTGCCGCCCCCACGGCATCGCTGCATTTCGACGATGCGTTGCTGGAAACCCTCACCGAGATGGGGGTTCAGTTCACCCATGTCACCCTGCACGTCGGCGCGGGCACCTTTCTGCCGGTCAAGGTCGAGGATGTGACCAGCCACAAGATGCACGGCGAATGGGGTGAGGTCAGCGAAGAGGCCGCCGCTGAAATCTCCGCCACCCGGGCCGAGGGCGGACGCATCATCCCGGTCGGCACCACCGCGCTGCGCCTGATCGAAACCGCCGCACAGGACAGCGGGCAGATCGCGCCTTTTCGCGGTGTGACGGAAATCTTCATCTATCCCGGTTTCCGCTTCTACGTGACCGACGCGCTGATGACCAATTTCCACCTCCCGAAATCGACCCTGATGATGCTGGTCTCCGCCTTCATGGGACCGGACCGAATCCGCCGCCTCTATGCCCATGCAGTGGAAGAGGAATACCGCTTTTTCTCTTACGGCGATGCTTCGCTGCTGATCCCAAACTCATAAGCGCCTCGGCCGGTCCTTCTTTGGTTTTTTAAATA
Source organism: Paracoccaceae bacterium (assembly GCA_034670345.1). Classification (GTDB taxonomy): domain Bacteria; phylum Pseudomonadota; class Alphaproteobacteria; order Rhodobacterales; family Rhodobacteraceae; genus Antarctobacter. Next base: position 33,499 of record JAXMNQ010000003.1, read on the forward strand.
TCCTCGGGGGAGTCGACCGAAGGGAGACGGGGGCAGAGCCCCCCAGAACCCGCAAACCCCAAACTGAAACAAGCAATTTTTTTGCTGCGAGGGATCGCGGAATGGTTTCAACGCGACATCGAATCAGGCAGGGCGTCGCTGAGGATCACGCGCGGGACACCCGCCGCCTTCAGGGTGAAGGCAAGAAAAGGACAAGTCATTGCTGAACGTGCTGAAATCTTCCTGGGCCTTGCTCCTGGGCATGTTGCTCTTGATGATCGGGAACGGCCTTCAGGGTTCGCTTCTGGGTGTGCGCGGCGCGTCTGCCGGGTTTTCCGCGGGCACCATGTCGATCGTCATGTCGGGCTATTTTGCGGGTTTCCTGATCGCGTCGCGCACGGTGCCGGACATGATCCGGCGGGTCGGTCACGTCCGGGTCTTTGCCGCGCTCGGGTCCTTTGTCTCGGCGGTGCTGGTGCTGTTCCCGGCGGTGCAGGATCCGATCGCATGGACTCTGGGGCGTGTGGTGCTGGGCTTCTGCTTCTGCGGTGTCTACGTGACGGCGGAAAGCTGGCTCAACAACGCGGCCGACAATGAAACCCGGGGGCAGACCCTGTCGGCCTACATGATCGTGCAGATGGCGGGCATCATCGCCAGCCAGGCACTGCTGGTGGTGCCCGATCCCTCGGGCTTTTTGTTGTTCGTGATCCCTTCGGTGCTGGTGTCGATCTCCTTTGCGCCGATCCTTTTGTCGATCTCTCCGACGCCGGCCTTTGAATCCTCCAAGCCCATGACTCTCAAGGAGCTTTACGGCGTGTCGCCGCTTGGGATGGTGGGGATGTTCCTGCTGGGCGGGGTCTTTGCGGCGCAGTTCGGCATGGCCGCCGTCTACGGGACAGAGGCAGGCCTGACCCTGAAACAGATCTCGATCTTCGTGGCGTCCTTCTACGTTGGCGCGCTGGTGCTGCAATACCCTCTGGGCTGGTTCTCGGACCGGATGGACCGGCGCTGGCTGATCATGCTGGTCGCTGCGGTGGGCGCGGCGGCATCCGTTCTTGCCACGCTGTTCGGAGGCACGTTTGAACTGCTGGTCGCGTCGGCCTTTGTCATCGGGGGATGCTCCAACCCGCTCTATTCGCTGCTGATCGCCTATACCAACGACTTCCTCGAACCCGAGGACATGGCCGCCTCATCCGCGGGTCTGCTCTTTGTCAACGGCTGCGGCGCCATCGCCGGCCCGCTGGTCGTCGGTTGGGTGATGGAGAGGGCAGGCCCGCCGGGCTATTTCATGATCATCACCGGACTGCTGGCGATCCTGGCGGGGTACGCCCTGTACCGGATGACGCAACGCGCGGCACCCTCTGTCGAAGAGACGGGCGCCTATGCCGCCGTGATGCCCACGTCCACGCCTGTCTTTGTCGAAATTGCACAAGAATACTTCATCGAACAGCAAGAGGATGAAGAAGAAGGCAATTAACGACCTGAAAGAACCTGTCAGAAATCGTGACTGGGACATATTCGAATATATGCGCAATATCATTATGTGGTGGTTTTGCGAGACGGGTGAAAAGGAGAAGAGCATGTCGACACCCGACGAGATTTTGGGTTTCTGGCTGGACGAGATCGGGCCAAAAGGCTGGTACGCGAAGGATGACGCGATGGACGAAACGATCCGTCAGCGTTTCATGACGGATTGGGAGGGCCTGATGGCGGGCCGCTACGGCCTGTGGCTGACCTATCCTACCGGCGCGCTGGCCTATATCATTCTGGCCGATCAGTTCCCGCGCAACATGTTCCGCGATGACGGGCGGGCCTTCTCCTCGGATATTGTGGCGCGGGCGGCGGCCAAGCAGGCGATTCATCGCGGCTGGGATCTGAAGATCGACCCGCCCGGCCGGCAGTTCTTTTACCTGCCGTTGTCACATTCGGAAAACCTCTGCGATCAGGACCGCTGTGTGCGCCTGATCAAGGAGCGGATGCCCGAGGCAGAGGGCAACCTGCTGCACGCCCGCGTGCACCGTGAGGTCATCCGCGATTTCGGACGGTTCCCGTTCCGCAACGCGGTGCTGTCGCGCAAGACAACAGAGGCAGAGCAGGCCTTCCTTGAAAACGGCGGTTACGGGGCGGCCCTGCGTCAGATGCAGGACGGGGTCGCGGCCTGACCGCCGGGACCTGATCTTCGGGGCCATTGTCGCGCCTCTCCCCTTGGCCTAACCTCCGGCAAAACAGGGAGGGGCGCATGGCCGCACAGACATTCGACATGGTGGTGATCGGCGCCGGTCCGGGCGGCTATGTTGCGGCGATCAGGGGCGCGCAGCTGGGCCTGAAGGTCGCCATCGTCGAGCGTGAACATATGGGCGGCATCTGCCTCAACTGGGGCTGTATTCCGACCAAGGCGATGTTGCGCTCGGCCGAGGTCTATCACCTGATGCACCGCGCGCAGGACTTCGGGCTCAAGGCCGAAGGGATTTCCTATGACCTTGACGCGGTGGTGAAACGATCGCGCGGGGTTGCGAAACAGCTCAACTCCGGCGTGGGCCACCTGCTGAAAAAGAACAAGGTCACGGCGATCATGGGCACCGCCACGCTGACTTCGCCGGGCAAGGTTTCCGTAAAGACCGACAAAGGCGAAGAACAGATTGAGGCCGCCAATATCGTGCTGGCCACCGGTGCCCGTGCCCGTGAACTGCCGGGGCTGGAGGCAGACGGCAAACGTGTCTGGACCTACAAGCACGCGCTGGTCCCGCCGCATATGCCGCAAAAGCTGCTGGTCATCGGCTCCGGCGCCATCGGCATCGAATTCGCCAGTTTCTACCAGACCTTGGGGGCAGAGGTCACGGTGATCGAGGTCATGGATCGCATCCTGCCGGTCGAAGACGCGGAAATCGCCGATTTCGCCAGAAAGCAGTTCGTGAAACAGGGCATGACCATCCTCGAAGGCGCGAAGGTCGAGAAACTGGAACGCGGCAGGGACGCCGTCACCGCTTATGTGGATAAAAGTGGGGATAAGTCAAAAATTGCCGTCGATACAGTTATTTCGGCTGTGGGTATTGTTGGAAATGTAGAAGGTCTGGGGCTCGAGGATCTCGGCGTGAAACTGGATCGCAGCCATGTGGTGACCGATCGCATGTGCCGCACTGGTGTGCCCGGCCTCTACGCCATCGGCGACGTGGCCGGCGCGCCCTGGCTGGCGCACAAGGCCAGTCACGAGGGCGTCATGGTGGCCGAGCTGATCGCCGGTTGCCACCCGCACGCGGTCGATCCGGACAGCATTGCCGGTTGCACTTACTGCCAGCCGCAAATCGCCAGCGTCGGCCTGACCGAGGCGCAGGCCAGGGACAAGGGGTATGAGATCAAGGTTGGGCGCTTCCCCTTCATCGGCAATGGCAAGGCCATTGCGCTGGGAGAACCGGAGGGGCTGGTCAAGACCGTCTTTGACGCAAACACCGGTGCGCTTCTCGGTGCGCATATGGTCGGGGCGGAAGTGACCGAACTGATTCAGGGCTATGTCGTGGGCCGCCAGTTGGAAACCACCGAGGCCGACCTGATGAACACGGTCTTCCCGCATCCCACCCTCAGCGAGATGATGCACGAGAGCGTGCTCGACGCCTGGGGCCGGGCGATCCACTTCTGACGGCGCGACGTTCCGCCTTTCTTTGGTTTTGCAAATACCTTGGGGGGCGCCGCAGGCGCGGGGGCGTGCTTGAGGCATGCCTCCGGCATGACGCCCCCCAAACCATTCGTGACTGTCAGTCTGTAAAACGCACCTTGCCGATATAGGGCAGGTTGCGGTTGCGCTGCGCGTAGTCGATCCCGTAGCCCACCACAAACTCATCCGGAATCTCGAATCCGGTCCAGTCGGCCTTGATCTCCACTTCGCGCCGCGATGGCTTGTCCAGCAGCGCGATCACCCGCAGTTTGCGCGGCTGGCGGGCCTGCAACAGGTGGACAACGTGGCTCATGGTGAACCCGGTGTCGATGATATCCTCCACCACCAGAACGTCGCGCCCCTCGATCCCGCCGCGCAGATCCTTGAGGATGCGCACCTCGCGGCTGCTTTCCATGCCGTCGCCATAAGACGAGGCCTCAAGGAAATCGACCTCGACCGGCAGGTCCAGTTCGCGCACCAGATCGGCGATGAACACGAAGGACCCGCGCAACAGCCCCACCACCACCAGTTTGTCGGTATCACCGAACTCACGGTCGATCTCGCGCGCCAGCGCCTCGATCCGCGCGGCGATGGACTTGGCCGAGATCATCTCATCTACGACATAAGGACGCTTTGACATGGCTTTCCCTTGAATTTTCGCGCGCAGAATACGACATCCCGCCCCATTGTCAGTCCCGAAAAGAGCGACATGCCGACCCACCAAGAGACCCGAACCCTGCCGTATTCCGCCCAACAGATGTACGATCTGGTGGCCGATGTGGAATCCTACGCGAAATTCTTGCCCTGGACAGCGGCGGCGCGCATCCGATCGCGCCAGCAAGAGGGCGATCACGAGGTGATGCTTGCGGACCTCGTGATCTCCTTCAAGGTGTTCCGCGAAAAGTTCGGCAGCCGCGTCACCCTCTGGCCCGAACAGCGCAAGATCGAAACCGAATACCTGGATGGCCCGTTCAAGCACATGATTTCCAGGTGGGAGTTCCGCGACGTGGACGGCGGGGTCGAGGTGGATTTCTTCGTCGATTTCGAATTCCGCAATCGCATCCTGCAAGGCGCGGCGGGCATGTTCTTCTATGACGCCATGCAGCGCATCGTGCGCGCCTTTGAACGCCGTGCGGCGGAGCTTTACGGCTAGGCTGGTCCCGGGCGGAACCGTCCCGGGCAAGACCCGGGACCTCCGGTTTTGCCGCAGCGCGCGTTAACCACGCCCTCGGAAACCCCTTTCGGCCAGGCCGCTTGCCCCGGTTTCGCCCGATTCCGGGCGTATATCCTGTCAAACCGTTACCGCCGCTGCCGACCTGGACTCCGCCATGCCCGCCGTCTTCAACATCGCCGCTCTCCTGCAACCTCAGGCCCAGATGCTCAGCCTGCCGCAGGCCTCGAAACCAGCGGCGCAATTCACCCCGCCGGGCCAGTCGCCGCAAGGCAACTCGACCACACCCAGTGGCGCGGCGCCCTTTGGTGCGGGAACCGCCGTGGCCACCGGGGCGGCCCTGCCACCCTCCGGCCTGTTGCCCACACCGGCGCCGCCGCCCGTGGTCTCCACCAGCCAGACAGGCCGCCTTGTCGCCGCCGCCATCAACGGGCTGGACCGGCAACCGGATCAGCGACAGCGGCAAGATCCACAGCATGATCCGCAGCGCCAGAAGACCGAGACCACGTCGCGCCGCACGCGCCCTGCATTTGGCGCGCGCGGTGACGATCCCGCACCGCGCGGCATTCCCGGCGGACCCGCACCGGTCGCCACCGGCGGCACACCGGAGGCAGCGCGGGCCGGATACATGGGAACGCTTTTCGCGCTCTGACTTTACCTTGCCGCCGCATCGCCTAATCTGCGCCCCTGACCACAAGGGGACTGCCGCCGATGACCAACGCCTTCGATCCGATCCTGACCGCCGTGCAGGCCGCCGACACGGCAGAGGCACGCGCCATCATGGCGCTTTCCGCGCTGGACTGGATGGCCTGCGGCATCGCCGGGCAGAGTGAGCCGGTCAGCGTCAAGACCCGCGCGTTGATCGCGGACGAAGGCGGCGCGCCGCAGGCGACCCTGTTCGGCGGGGGCAGGGCGCCGATGCGCGCGGCGGCGCTGCTGAATGGCGCGGCCTCCCACGCGCTGGACTATGACGACACGCATTTCGCCCATATCGGCCACCCTTCCGTCGCTGTGCTGCCCGCTGCGTTGGCTGTTGGTGAGAGATATGACATCCCGCTGCCGCAGATCCTCGATGCCGCGCGACTGGGCGCGGAGGCCAGCATCCGCTTTGGCCTGCGCTTTGGCCGCGCACATTATCAGGCGGGCTATCACCAGACGGCGACAGCGGGGGCGTTTGGCGCCTGCCTGGCCGCCGCCCGTCTGATGGATCTGACCAAGGATCAGACCCGCCACGCGCTTGGCCTGACCTGCACCCGCGCCTCGGGCCTGAAGTCGCAGTTCGGGACGATGGGCAAACCCTTCAACGCGGGCATCGCCGCCGCCAATGGCATCGAAACCGCCTTCCTCGCCGGGCAGGGGTTCACCTCGAACCCCGACGCGCTCGACACCACCAATGGCTTTGTCCAGACGCACATCTGCGACGGCCCTGCCGATCAACCGCCCGGCGCGCTGCTGGACAGCCTCAGCCACAAGTTTCACGCTTGCTGTCACGGGTTGCACGCCACACTGGAGGCGCTGGCGACCCTGCCGCGTCCCGCAAAGGTCAGCCGCATCACCGTCACGACCCATCCGCGCTGGCTGACGGTCTGCAACATTCCCGAACCCCGCACCGGTCTGGAGGCGAAATTCTCCTATCGTCTGATTGCGGCGCTGGCGCTCCTGGGTCATGACACCGCCGCGCTGACCACCTACACCGATGCGCTCTGCAGCGATCCGCAGGTCACCGCTCTGCGCGACCTTGTCACCGTGCAGAGTGATGAGAGTTTGTCGGAGACCGAAGCCTTGGTCACCCTCGACGCCGATGGCGGCACGCTGGAGGCGCACCATGACCTCGCCGCGTCGATCGCGCTGGACACCCGGCGCGGCCGGCTGATGTCCAAGGGCGCGGCGCTGATCGGGCAGGCCCGCGTCGGGGCGATCTGGGGGGCCATCGAGAGCGGCGACCGTCTGGCGTTGAGCGTGGAAATGCAGCGCCCCGTCTGACGCCGGGCGCCAAGGCTTTTCGAAAAGCCTTGGATCAAGCGATTTCGAAATCGCTTGGGAAACGCGCTTCAATGCGCGTTCCACAAGGCCCTTCGAAGGGCCTTTCCCGCCCACCGCCGCGAACCTCGTGACAAAACAGAACGGGCCCCGCAGGGCCCGCTTGAGACTTTGGCTGGCGGTCTGTCTCAGCTTGCGTGGTCGTAGGCCCGCTCGCCATGCACGCTGATGTCCAGCCCGTTGACCTCGGTCTCTTCGTCGACCCGCAGCGGAAACACCGCCTTGACCACGAAGATCAGCACCACCGTCACCACGGTCGTGAACACGCCCACAAGCACCAGCGATCCCAGTTGCGCCGCCCAGGACCCAAGGCCAAAGACCGCGATCATCACCGTGCCGAAAATCCCGCCAACGCCATGCACCGCAAAGACATCCAGCGTATCGTCGATCTTGAACCTGTTCCGGATCATGTTCACCGCCTCCTGGCAGAGGATGCCCGCCACCGCGCCGATGATCAGCGCCTGAACCGGGCCGACAAAGCCCGATGCCGGGGTGATCGAGGCGAGGCCTGCGATCGTGCCGGTCACCATGCCCACCATCGAGGCTTTGCCGAACTTCACCTTTTCCCACAATGCCCAGGTCAGCGAGGCCGCCGCCGCCGACAGATGCGTCACCGTGAGCGCCATCGCCGCGCCGCCGTCCGCCGCCAGTTGCGAGCCGCCGTTGAAGCCGAACCAGCCGACCCACAGCATCGCCGCCCCGATCATGACATAGCCCGGGTTGTGCGGCGGATGGGTCTGCGTCCGGCGCGGACCCAGGAAGACCGCGATGATCAACGCCGCCAGACCGGCGGTTTCATGCACCACGATTCCGCCCGCAAAATCCATGACCGCGGCACCGAACAGCGGGTCATCGCCGCCCAGCAGGCCGCCGCCCCAGACCCAATGCACCACAGGCGCATAGCACAGCAGCATCCACAGTCCCGAAAAGACCAGCACAAAGCCAAAGCCCACACGCTCCACGTAGGCCCCGACAATCAGTGCCGGGGTGATGATGGCGAATGTCATCTGGAAGGCAAAGAACAGAACCTCGGGCAGGGTACCGGCCAGAGTGTCCGCGTCGATGCCGTTCAGAAAGGCCTTGCCCAGACCGCCCCAGATGGCGTTGCCCTCGCCGAAGGCGATGGAATAGCCCACCGCGAACCACAGCACGCTCATCAGGCAGGCGATGGCATAACAATGCATGAAGACGCTGAGCACGTTCCGCGCCCGCACAAGGCCGCCATAAAACAGCGCCAGTCCCGGCAGCGTCATGAACAGCACAAGTGCCGTTGCAACGATGATCCAGGCGGTATCCGCTCCGTTCATTTCTGATGTCCCTCCGTTTGCTTGCGCGCAGCAAGCGGAATTTCCATGCAAAAAAAAGAGGCGATGGCGGCGGAGAGGGCGTAATTTCCTTGCGTTTTTCAAACTGCCTGAAAAACGGGCTAATATTTTGAGCATTGCCCGTAAATTAAACTCTCGTGAGTCCGGTGGGTCAGCAGCCCGCTGTTATGGGCTGTGCAGCCTGTTCGGTTCCGAAAGGAGCGCGTTTCCGGCCACTCAGGGCGTAGAGGGGGGAAGTTGTCGGCTTGGCTCAGTCCAGCGCCGACAGGATCAGCCGCAAGGCGTGTTCCGTGGCCGCAGCGCGGACTTCGGCGCGGCCGAGCGGACCGTGCTCGACAGTTTCGACCCGCACGCCCCTTGCATCCGCCAGCCCATAGCAGACGCGGCCTTCCGGTTTGAACTCGGACCCGCCGGGACCGGCGATACCGCTGATCGCGACGGCCACGTCCGCACCCGCAGCGTCTCGCGCGCCCTGCGCCATCTCGCGCACCACCTCTTCGGATACCGCGCCATGCGCGTCCAGTGTGGCGGGCAGAACGCCCAGCATCTGGGATTTGGCGGCATTCGAATAAGTGACGAACCCGCGCTCGAAGATGTTGGAGGATCCCGCCACATCGGTGATCGCCGCCGCCACTTTTCCACCGGTGCAGCTTTCGGCGCAGGTCACGGTAAAGCCGCGTTTCATCGCCTTTTCAAGGATTTGCTGGGCAAGGTTCACATCAACACTCCATGCGCGATCGCGGCCAGGAGGACCGAGACCACCGCGGCAAAAACCCCGGCGATCACATCGTCCAGCATCACGCCCAGGGGCGTGCCCAAACGGTCGGCCCAACCGACCAGCCAGGGCTTCCAGATGTCGAAAAGGCGAAAGAGCAGGAACCCGGCAACCCAACCGGGCCACAGCCGCCAGACCTCGACTGACATGAGTATGGCCCCGTAACTGACTGGAAAGATAGCTATCCACTGGCCGACCAACTCATCAATCACCACCCACGAGGGGTCTTCGTCCGCGTCATCCTCTGTCACCTTGATCGTGGCATACCAGCCGATCAGAAAGGCACCCGCGGTCAGCGCCAACAACAGCCAGAAGCCGCCCAGCAGATGTACGGCGTAGGCCAACGGCAAGGCGGCCAAAGACCCCCAGGTGCCGGCTGCTGGGCGCAAGTAGCCAACGCCTCCGACCGAAGCAATCCACCTCATGACTTCACCAATGTCGCGGTGGCCAGCGCCGCAATCCCTTCTTCGCGACCGGTAAAGCCCAGCCGTTCCGACGTCGTGGCCTTGATCGACAGGCGGCCGACCTCCAGGCTCATGATTTCAGACATTTTTGACGTCATTTCAGCGGCATGCGGGCCGATCTTGGGGCGTTCGCAGATCAGGGTCAGGTCGATGTTGCCGATGGTATAGCCTTTCGAGGTCGCCAGATCGACCGCGTGGCGCAGAAAGATCTCACTCGCCGCGCCTTTCCACTTCGGGTCTGACGGGGGAAAGTGCCGTCCGATGTCGCCCTCGGCCAGCGCGCCATAAATGGCATCCGTTACGGCATGCATCCCGACATCGGCATCGGAATGACCCTTGAGTTTGTGGCTATGCGGCACAGAAATCCCGCAGAGGATCACCGCGTCACCCTCTTCAAAGGCATGCACATCGAATCCGTTTCCAAGGCGAATGTCCATCGGTCCTCGCAGGTACTGTTCGGCGCGGGCAAAATCGCCCGGCGTCGTGATTTTCATATTGCGCTCTTCGCCGGGAACAATGGCCACGTCCAGACCCGCCGTCCGCGCCACCTCGACATCATCGGCGGCCCCGCCCGGGTGCGCCCGGTGCGCGGACAGAATGGCGGGGTAATGAAACCCCTGCGGCGTCTGCGCCCGATACAGCCCCGCACGGTCACGCGTGCCGGTCACACGGTCTGCGTCTCCGGTCCAGAGCGCATCCGAGACGGCCAGCGCCGGCGCGGCCCCGGCATGGCTGTCCAGCGCCGTCAGGACAGCGGTCACAACTTCGCGGCTGACACAGGGGCGGGCGACGTCATGGATCAGCACCCGATCCGGAGCCAGTCTCTCCAGCGCCTCCAGCCCGGCGCGGACCGAGGCCGCGCGCTGGTCCCCGCCATCCACCAGCGTCACCTCAAGTCCGTCACAGACCTGCGCGGCAATCTCTTGGTCGGCCGGGTTCACCACCAGAACCACCGGCCCGAAGGGCAACAGGGCCTCGACCGTCCAGCGCGCCACCGCACGTCCCGCAACCTGTTGCCATTGCTTGGGCATTTCGCCCCCGGCGCGTACTCCACGCCCCGCTGCAACCACAACGATCCCTGTCCGCATTGCCCAAAAGCCCTTCGTTTGCTTGTTCATAGGCCCTGGAGGGGGGCGGCGCAATCAATGGGGAGTTTGCTCAATTTTTGGGCATGTGCGGTTGTGCCGCCAGTGAAATCAGCGCGAAACATTGAAGGAAACCAAGGATTCGCATAGGTCTGACATTCAACCGAGCATCCCTCGCCATCGCACAAGGACTGGGCAATTGGGCTTTGATCTTGGAGATCGGCGGATCTCTGTTCCTGTTTTGCTGGCGCCGCTTGCGGGAATCACCGATCTGCCATTCCGCACATTGGTCTCGCGTTTCGGCGCGGGCCTGGTGGTGTCCGAGATGATCGCCAGCGGCGAATTCCTGACCGCGCGCCCCGGAACGCGGGAAAAGGCGGAGCTTGGGGCGCAGATCGAAAACACCTCGGTTCAGATCGCGGGCCGCGAACCGGAGCCGATGGCAGAGGCCGCCCGCATGGTCGAGGACATGGGCGCGCAGGTGATCGACATCAACATGGGCTGCCCGGCCAAGAAGGTGACGGGCGGCTGGTCCGGGTCGGCCTTGATGCGCGCCCCGGATCACGCGCTGCGGCTGATCGAGGCGGTCGTAGGCGCGGTCAAGGTGCCGGTGACGCTGAAGACGCGACTGGGCTGGGATACCGATTGCCTGAACGCGCCGGATCTGGCGCGGCGGGCCGAGGAGGCAGGCGTGCGGATGATTGTCATTCATGGCCGCACGCGCTGTCAGTTTTACAAGGGGTGCGCCGATTGGCGGGCCATACGCAAGGTGAAAGACGCAGTGCAAGTGCCTGTTATTGCAAATGGAGACGTGATTGACCGCAGATCCGCGCGAACCGCTCTGGATCAGTCGGGGGCCGATGGCGTCATGATCGGGCGCGGGGCACAAGGCGCACCGTGGCGGCTGGCCGAGGTGGCCAACGCGCTCTACGGGGCACCGGCGCCGCAGATCCCGCAAGGCGGTGCGCTGACCGATTTGGTGTCGGAACATTACGAGGCGATGCTGGGGTTTTACGGCGAAACACTGGGCAATCGCGTCGCCCGCAAACATCTTGGCTGGTACATGGACGCGGCAGGAACCCCCGCCGCGCTGCGCAAGCGCCTGCTGACCGAGCGCAACTCCGGTGCCGCCCTTAAACTGATCCCCGAGGCGCTGGCCGCCAATGCGGTGGCCGCGTGATGGGGGAGGAAGAAATGCAGATCTGGTCGTCTCTGCCGGTTCCGGCGATCCTGATCGACGAAGATGAGAACATCGGCGATTTGAACCCGGCCGCCGAAGGATTCCTGAACAATTCCGCCAAGTGGCTGAAAGGTCAGCCAATCTGGGACCGTCTGGCAATTGATGCGCCGCTGGAGGAAAGCCTTGCTCGGGCACGTGCGCACGGCACGCCGCTGTTTGTGAACGATGTGGACGTGGGCACCGGCAGTCGCGCGCCTCTGGTCTGCAACCTGCAGATCGCACCGGTGGCGGGGCGGCCCGGCTGGATGGTCATGCTGATCTCGCCGCGCGAACTGGCCGGGCGCATGACGCAAAGCCATTCTGTCAAATCCGCCGCGAAATCCGCCATCGGCATGGCAGAGATGCTGGCGCATGAGATCAAGAACCCGCTGGCCGGGATCGCCGGGGCGGCGCAGTTGCTCAGCATGAGCCTTGGCGCGGAAGACCTTGAATTTACGGATCTTATCGTGGCGGAAACCCGCCGGATCGTAAAGCTGTTGGAGCAGGTTGAACAGTTCGGCAACCTCTCGGCCCCGGAACTGCGCGAGGTGAACATTCACGATGTTCTGGACCGGGCGCGGCGCTCTTCGCTGCTGGGCTACGGCGCGCATATGAAGATCATCGAGGACTACGACCCCTCGCTGCCGATGGCGCTGGGGGATCCGGATCAACTGCTGCAGGTGATCTTGAACCTGATCAAGAACGCCTCGGAGGCGGCTGACCCGAAAGAAGGCGGCAGGATCCGGTTGCACACCTTCTATGAACACAGCTTTCGACTCCGGCGCGCCGATGGGTCCGGCCATTCGCTGCCCCTGCAGATCGAGATCATCGACGATGGCCCCGGCCTGCCGGACGACATCAAGGGCGATATCTTTGACCCCTTTGTCTCTGGCCGGGACAATGGCACCGGGCTGGGTCTGGCGCTGGTGAGCAAGATCATCTCGGACCACGACGGCTGGATTTCCGTCGACAGCGTTCCGGGCAAGACCGTTTTCAGAATTTCGCTGCCGCGGGCCCCCGCGGCGCCCAAGGAGAGCAGTTAAATGGATGGCACAGTTCTGGTCGCAGATGATGACCGCACAATCCGCACGGTTCTGACGCAGGCACTGACGCGAGCGGGCTGCAAGGTCCACGCAACCTCCAGCCTGACCACGCTGATGCGCTGGGTGGGCGAGGGCAAAGGCGACGTGGTCATATCCGATGTCGTCATGCCGGATGGCAACGGTCTGGAAATGTTGCCGAAAATCGCAGAGGATCGCCCCGGCCTGCCGGTGATCGTGATTTCGGCGCAAAACACCATAATGACCGCGATCCAGGCGGCCGAGGCCGAGGCCTATGACTATCTGCCCAAACCTTTTGACCTGCCGGACCTGATGAAGCGCACGGCGCGGGCGCTGGAGACGCGTAATCGCGCGCCCAAGCGTGATGAGCCGGTCGTGGGCGCGGATGAGCCGGATGAACTGCCGCTGGTGGGCAAGACGCCCGCGATGCAGGGGCTCTATCGCCTTGTGGCCAAGGTCATGAACACCGATCTGCCGGTGCTGATCACCGGCGAGAGCGGGACCGGAAAATCGCTGATCGCCCGCGCGCTGCATGATTTCAGTGACCGGCGCACCTTGCCCTTCATCACCGTGACCGCCGCCGATCTGTCCGATCTGGACGGGCCTGCGCGGGTGCTGGCGCGGGTCAAGGGCGGCACGCTGCTGATCGACGAGATCGCCGATATTCCGGACGAATTGCAGGCGCGGATCGTGCGCATGATGGATGTGCCGGGCGATCACGTGCCGCGCTTTCTGGCCTCGTCTCAGCGCGATCCGCAGTCCCTGATCGAGGACGGCGATGTGCGGCAGGACCTGTTCTACCGTCTGGATGGCGCGGCGATTGCGGTGCCGAGCCTGCGCGAACGGGTGGAGGACATCCCGCTGCTGGCCGAACACTTCCTTGGCCGTGCAGAGCGCGAAGGCGCGCCGAAACGCTGGCTGTCGGACGGGGCGGCAGAGCTGTTCCGGGTCTATTCCTGGCCCGGCAACGTGCGGCAGCTGGAAAACGCGATACGCCGCCTGTCCCTGACCAGCCGGGCCGAGGAGATTACCCGCTCCGAGGTCGAGGCGGTGCTGGGCAACCAGCCGGAAACCGGCCCGGTCCTGCGCGGGGGCGACAGTGACAAGCTGGGCGAAAGCGTGCATCGCCACCTGCGCCGCTATTTTGACCTGCACGGGGCCATGCTGCCGCCGCCGGGTTTGTACGGTCGCATCATCCGCGAGGTCGAGGCCCCGCTGATCGAGATTGCGCTGGAGGCCACGGGCGGAAATCAGGCAAAATGCGCCGATTTGCTTGGCATCAACCGCAATACTCTGCGCAAGAAGATCACGGATCTGGATATCCGCGTGACACGCCGCCGGAAATTGATGTAAAAGGGTCACATAACTGTGGCCCCGCCGCCTCTGCGTGGTGAGAAGGCCACGATAATGGCGGTCTTCGCAGCCCTGCGTATTTTGGGCGCGATACATCTATGAGGGTTGGCTGTGGCCACGCGGGCACGCTTTTTGTTCCAGTTGCCGACATGGGTTCAATTCACGCGTCTGCGTCGAACCCGGCTTTTTCAGAATGTTATCGCGCTCTTGCTGGTCGCGATGGGGCCGGCGCTGGCCTTTGCGACCTTTATGGTGCTGGGGCCGCTGAACCAGGGGGGCGGGGCGCTCAGCCTGCGACTCGTGCTGTTGGCCGATCTGGTCTACGTGTTGCTGCTGGCGACGCTGGTTCTGGCCCGGGTGGCGCGCATGGTGGCCGCCCGGCGGGCCCAATCGGCAGGATCCCGCCTGCACCTGAGGCTGACCGCCGCCTTCGCCATGATGGCGCTCTTGCCCACCGTCACGGTCGCCGTTTTCGCCGTGCTGACCATCAACATCGGTCTGGAAACCTGGTTCTCCAGCCGGGTGCAGAACGTGGTCGGCGCCTCGCTGGCCGCGGCGGAGGCCTATGAGGAGGACAGCCGCGCGGGGCTGATTCAGGACGCCCGCGCACTTGGCGGCTTTCTTGACACAAACCGCCTGCGCAACATTGTCATGGACGATGGGGAATTGCGGCAGGTGCTCAGCCAGGGGCAGGCGCAGATCCAGCGCGGGCTGCGAGAGGCCTTTGTGATCAATGGCGCCGGAGAGATCCGGGCCCGGGGCGAACGCTCTTACCTGTTCGATTTCGAACAGCCGTCAGAGCAAGATTTCCTGCTCGCCGAATCCGCCGGAGTGATCGTGATCCCGGATTGGGACAACAACGAGATGCGCGCCCTGCTGCCGCTGGCCTCTTATGCTGACCGGTATCTCTATGTCAGCCGCAGGGTGGACGGGCAGATCCTCAACCTGCTGGACGAGACACAGGAAACCGCGCGCTTCTACCAGCAACAGGAAAGCGAGCGCGGCCGCCGCCTGTTCGACTTTGCACTGCTCTACCTGGGCTTTGCGATGTTGCTGATCCTGGCCGCCACATGGGCGGGGCTGTGGTTTGCCGAACGCCTCAGCCGCCCGGTGGGCCGCCTGACCGGGGCCGCGCAGCGGGTCGGCGGCGGCGATCTGGATGTGCAGGTCCAGGAAGAAGAAGGCGATGACGAGATTTCCATGCTCGGGCGCTACTTCAACCAGATGACGCGCCAGTTGAAGGCGCAGCGCGAGACGCTCTTGGAAAACACCCGCCAGATCGAACGCCGTCAGCGGCTGTTCGATTCCGTGCTGTCCTCTGTCACCTCGGGGGTGGTGGGGCTGGACGCAGAGGGCAAGGTGACCTTTGTCAACCGCTCTGCCGAACGCCTGCTGGGCTGGAACGAGACACATCGGTCTGTGCCGCTGGGCGTGGCGGTGCCGGAATTCTCCGCCCTGTTCGACCGGTTGCGCAATGAATTGCTGGAAACCGCGCAGGAAGAGGTCAAGGTCAGCCGCGAGGGGCGGCTGGAACACCTGCTGTTGCGGCTGTCCACGCGGCGGCGGCAGGACCGGTCGCTCGAAGGCTATGTGCTGGCCTTTGATGACGTCACCAATCTGGTCAGTGCGCAGCGCATGGCGGCCTGGGGCGACGTGGCCCGCCGCATCGCGCATGAGATCAAGAACCCGCTGACCCCGATCAAGCTGAGCGCCGAGCGCATTCAGCGCACATTTGCCGGAAAACTGGATGAGCGGCAGTCCGAAAAGGTCGTCGACCTGACCGGGCGGATCGTGCGCCAGACAGAGACCCTGAAACGCATCGTCGACGAGTTTTCACGCTTTGCCCGGATGCCCGAACCGGAGCGCAAGCCCGAGGATCTGGGCGCGCTCCTGCGCGAGGCGGCGCTGTTGCAGGAGACGGGACAACCGGATGTGACCTTCAAAATCGACATCCCGGATCAGCCGATGTGGGCGGATCTGGACGCGGGCATGATCGGCGGTCAGGCGCTGCTGAACCTGATAAAGAACGCCGGAGAGGCCATCGAGAGCCTGCGCCGGAAAGGCGCGCCCGAGGGACTGGTTCCCGAAATCCGCGTCAGTGCGGAGGTGGCCGAGGATGGCCGCGCCGAGATCCTGATCATGGACAACGGCATCGGCCTGCCCGAGGACCGGGCGCGGCTGTTCGAACCCTATGTGACGACGCGGGACGAAGGCACCGGCCTTGGCCTGCCGATCGTCAAGAAGATCATCGAGGAACACGGCGGAACGCTGGCGCTCGAAGACGCGCCGGCCTTTGCCGAAGGCGCCCATCGGGGCGCGATGGCAGTGGTGCGACTGCCTTTGAACCGCACGATTGCGGCGCCACGTGACGCCGAGTTGGAAGACGTTTGAGTACGATGGAACGAGAGTGAGAGGGCAGAAGAAATGAGCGACATCCTGATCGTCGATGACGAACGCGATATCCGCGAGTTGATCGGGGATATTCTCGAAGACGAAGGGTTTCAGACCCGACTGGCCGGAAACAGTCAGGAGGCGATGAACGAGATCAACGCCGAACCCCCGGCGCTGCTGATCCTCGACATCTGGCTGAAGGACAGCAAGATGGACGGGATCGACATCCTCAAGACTGTCAAGCGCGACAACCCGGATATTCCCGTGGTTATCATCTCCGGCCACGGCAATATCGAGATTGCCGTCGCGGCGATCAAGCAGGGCGCCTATGACTTCATCGAGAAGCCGTTCAACATCGACCAGCTTCTGGTGGTGATCCGCCGCGCGATGGAGGCCTCCTTGTTGCGACGCGAGAACCAGCAGTTGAAACGGGGCGAGGTCAAGACCGCCGAGATGATCGGCGACAGTGCCGCCTATCGCGCGCTGCTGAGCCAGCTGGACAAGGTGACAAAATCCAACGGGCGGGTGATGCTGACTGGTCCGGCCGGGTCGGGCAAGGAGGTGGCAGCGCGCTATATCCATGCACAGTCTACCCGCGCCAAGGCCCCCTTTGTCACCGTGAACTGTGCCGGTGTCGAACCCGAGATGATGGAGGCCATGCTGTTCGGGCGCGAGACGTCAAAGCGCGGCGTCGAACCCGGCCTGTTGGAACAGGCCCATGGCGGGGTGATCTATTTCGACGAGGTCGCCGACATGCCGCACGGCACCCAGTCCAAGATCCTGCGCGTGCTGGTGGATCAGCAGTTCACACGCGTCGGTGGCAACGACAAGGTGCGCGTTGATCTGCGGGTGATCTCCTCGACCAACCGTGACCTGCAAACGGAAATCGCCGGGGGCCGCTTCCGCGAGGAGCTTTACCACCGGCTGAACGTGGTGCCGATCGACGTGCCATCGCTGGCCGAGCGGCGCGAGGACATCCCTGTGCTGGCCGGCCATTTCATCGAGCAGTGCAATAAATCGCAGGGTCTGCCGCTGAGGGAACTGACCGAAGAGGCGGTGGCCTTGATGCAGACCATGACCTGGCCCGGCAACGTGCGCCAGTTGAAGAACCTTGTCGAGCGGGTGCTGATCCTTGGCGATGGCACCGGCCCGATCGAGGCACGTGAACTGCCGCAGGACAGCGGCCCAAGTGACGATGCCGAGGGCCGCGTCGTGCTGTCGGGAACGCTGGCAACGCTGCCGCTGCGCGAGGCGCGCGAAGCCTTTGAACGTGAGTACCTGCTGACCCAGATCAACCGCTTTGGCGGGAATATCTCGCGCACCGCCTCTTTTGTGGGGATGGAACGGTCTGCCTTGCACCGCAAGCTCAAGTCGCTGGGTGTCGTGACCTCGGCCAAGTCCGGCGCGCGGGTGGCGCGGGTGGACGAGCAAGTCACCGAAGCCTCCTGAGCGGTGGCGAGGAGGCAGGGATGATGCTGACACGACGGGCGGCGCTGCTTGGCGCCGCATCACTGGGCGCCACGCTGACCGCGGGCTGCGCGGGGCCGCCAACGGTGGCGACCGGCGCGGGCAATGCCTTTGCGGCCACCTCGGGCGATGGTGACAAGATCGCGTCGCTGGAGCGCGAGATCCTGGCGCTGGGTGCGGAGGTGTTGCCGGAGGAGGCGGCGGCGGTGGCGCGGATCGCCGTGCGCGAACCGCTGGTCTGGGCGCGCCGCTGGGACGCGGTGGACCCGCCACTGATCCACAACATCATGGTGAACACGGGCCGCAAGCCGCGCGGATTGTGCAAGGATTGGGCAGACGACCTTGAGGCGCGGTTGCGGCGCGAGGGGCTGATCAGCCTTGACCTGCACCGCGCGATCGCCAATGCCGACACATTGTTGATCGAACATTCCACTGTGATTGTCTCGCCCGCGGGCGGAACCATGCGGCAGGGTCTGGTGCTGGACCCCTGGCGGCTTGGGCAGGGTCGGTTGTGGTTCGGGCGGGTGACAGAGGATCCGAAATACCGCTGGGTCGAACGGGCGCAGGTCTTTGCCATGAAGCGCGAGCGCCGGGCACGGCAACAACGTTAAGCGTGTTTGGCGGGGTCGGGCGCGGGACGGGACTCGGGCCCTTGCGGGCCCATCGCCCACCCGCCAGCCCGACCGCGATTTCGCTTCAAGGCTCACCAGCAAACAATCCCCGGACCGTTGCCCGAATCCGCCCCTCGCCGATTGATGCCTGAGGCGGCGCGGCCGCCCCCGCAAGGGCAAGCCGTGCTGGCGCACGGGGCTGCGCCCCCTTGCAGGCGCGGCCCCGCCACCTCTGACCGGCATCAGCGAGAGGCGGCTCCGGGAAACGGTCCTGGGTCGGGGCGTTGACGGCGGCGCGCGCCCGTGTCAGGGGTTGTGCTCAACCGCCGCAGGACGGCTCATGATCGGGGCGCAGGGCGCATGAAGGTGATCATTTGCGGGGCAGGGCAGGTGGGCTGGCAGATTGCCCGACACCTGGCCGGAGAACGCAACGACGTCACGGTGGTGGACAACAACCCCGATCTCGTACGCCGTGCCACCGACACGCTGGACGTGCAGGGCATTGCCGGTTTTGCCTCTTATCCGGATGTTCTGGACAAGGCCGGGGCGCGGGATGCGGACATGGTGATCGCCGCGACCCATTCGGACGAGGTCAACATGGTGATCTGCCAGGTGGCGCATTCGGTCTTTGCGGTGCCGCGCAAGATCGCCCGCCTGCGGGCGCAGAGCTATTTGACGGCGATCTATTCGGATCTCTACCGGCGTGATCACATGCCCATCGACGTGGTGATCTCGCCCGAGCGCGAGGTGGCCGAGGCCGCCTTGCAGCGTCTGGCCGCGCCCTCGGCCTTTGACACCGAGAGTTTTCTGGACGGCGAGGCGCAGCTGATGGGGCTGACCATCGACGAGAACTGTCCCATCGTGAACACGCCGCTGCGCCAGTTGACCGATTTGTTTTCGACCCTGCGGTCCGTGGTGGTCGGGGTGCGCCGCGACGGACAGCTTTTTGCGCCCGATGCCGACGACCAGCTGTTTGAGGGCGACAGCTGTTACGTCATGGTCCACGCCGAGGACGTGCAGCGGACTATGGAAATTTTCGGCAAGTCCCATCGCAAGCAGGAGCGGGTGGTGATCGTCGGCGGCGGCAATGTCGGCCTGTCGGTGGCGCGGGCGCTGGAAGGTGCCAAGACACGCATCCGAGCCAAGGTGATCGAACGCAATCGCAAGAATGCCGAGCACGCCGCCGAAGAGCTGGAGCGGACCATCGTCCTGCATGGCGACGGTCTGGACGTCGCGCTCTTGGCCGAGGCCGGGGTGGCGCGCGCCGATGCGGCGCTTTGCGTGACCGATGACGACAAGGTGAACCTGCTGACGGCGGTGCGGGCCAAGGCCGAGGGCTGTCCGATGGTCATCGCGTTGATCAACGACCCCACGCTGGTGCCGCTGATGGAGCCGCTGGGCATCGACGCCTATATCAACCCGCGCTCCACCACCGTCAGCTCGATCCTGCGCCACATCCGCCACGGCCGCGTCAGCCAAGTCTATTCCATCGGCGATGCCGAGGCCGAGGTGATCGAGGCCGAGGTTCTGTCGACCTCGCCGATTGCGGGCAACCTGATCCGCGAGGTGGATTTCCCCGAGGGCGTTCTGGTCGGGGCGGTGCGCAAGGGCGACAAGGTGGTCAAACCCACCGGCACTCTGCGCATCGAAGAGGGCGACCAGATCGTGATCTTTGCCCTGACGGGGGACGTGGCGGAGGTCGAGCGCCTGTTGCAGGTCTCGATTGATTTCTTCTGAGACCATGAGGCAGCGCCCGACCATAAGCCGCCTGCGACCGCCTGTGCCGCGCGTACCGGGCCGGGGCAGGGCCAGATGACGGTCCTCGCCCGACTGCCTCTGTTCCTGCTGATGACCGGCCTTGGATCGCTGGCGATGCTGGTGCCGGCCGCCCATGCGCTCGCCATAGAGCAATTCCACGACGCGCGCAGTTTCCTGTACGGGGCCATTCTTGGCCTGATCGTCACCGCGCTGGTGGCGCTGGCGCTGGGCAACCGCAGGCACAACCGCAGCGGCCAGCGTCAACTGGTGTCACTGGCGACGGGGTTTGTCTTTCTGCCGCTTGTCTTTGCGGTGCCATTCTACGAATCGGTGCGCACCACCGGGTTCATCAGCGCCTATTTCGAGATGGTGTCCTGTTTCACCACAACCGGGATCACCCTGTTCGAACCCGCCCGACTGTCGGGGCCAGAGCATCTGTGGCGGGCCGAGGTCGGCTGGATGGGCGGGCTGCTGATGTGGATTGCCGCATCGGCCATCCTTGCGCCGCTGGCGCTGGGCGGATTCGAGGTCACGGCCAGCGGTGAGCCGGGGCAATTGACCGCCGAAGGGGCGCATAACGTCGGTCCGTCCAGCCCCGAACACCGCCTGATGCGCAGCGCCTATGTGCTGCTCCCGGTTTACAGCGGACTAACCCTCGCATTGACGGTCATGCTGCTGGTGGCGGGCGATCCGCCGCTTGTGGCGCTCAGCCATGCGATGGCGGTCATGTCGACATCGGGGATTTCGCCTCTGGCGGCGCTGGGCGATGCGCCCAGCGGGCTGGGCGGCGAGATGATCCTGTTCATCTTTCTCTTTTTTGCCCTGTCGCGGCTGACATTCTCGACCGACACCCGGCAGGGCACCGGGCTGGCCTATGATCCGGAGTTCCGGTTGGGCGTCATCATTGTCGTTTCGGTCCCGCTGCTGTTGTTCCTGCGGCACTGGCTGGCGGCCTTTGACGTCGGCGAGGAGCAGAACTGGATCGCCGGGCTACGCGCGCTCTGGGGCGGGCTTTTCACCGCCATGTCCTTTCTCACCACCACCGGATTCGTCAGCGGCGACTGGGGCACGGCGCAGGACTGGTCCGGCTTGCCGACCCCGGGGATCATCCTGATGGGGCTGGCGTTGGTGGGGGGCGGGGTGGCCACCACAGCGGGCGGGGTAAAGTTGTTGCGGGTCTACGTGCTGTACCTCAACGGCTCACGCGAGATCGAGCGTCTGGTGCATCCGCATTCTGTGGGCCGCGCGGGGCTGATGGGACGGCGCATCCGGCGCGAGGGCGCCTTTATCGCCTGGGTCTTTTTCATGCTCTTTGCCCTGTCGCTGGCGGCGTTGACGATGGTGCTGGGCCTCTACGGCGTCGATTTCGAACGGGCCACGGTGCTGACCATTGCCACATTGTCCAACACCGGCCCGCTGGTCGGGGTCGGCTCCGCCGCGGCGATCGACCTGCTGGCCACCTCGTGGGACTTGCGGCTGATCCTCTGCGGGGCGATGGTCTTGGGGCGGCTGGAACTTTTGGCGGTGATTGTCATGATCAGCCCCGACCTGTGGCGGGATTGAGGGCCCCCTGTGGCACAGTTGCCCTTTGGGCAGGCCATGTGCCGATTTTCGGCTGGAAACTCCCGACGGGGCGGGACATACTCTCCTGAACGAGGGCGCCCGGCGCGCGGGCAACGCAAGAATAAAGGCAATTCAATGGCTTCTGACAGACAGAACCTGCAGGACGCGTTTCTGAATCACGTCCGCAAGACCAAAGTGCCCGTCACTGTATTTCTGATCAACGGGGTCAAACTGCAGGGCGTCATCACCTGGTTCGACAATTTCTGCGTGCTTTTGCGCCGTGACGGCCAGTCACAGCTTGTCTACAAACACGCAATTTCGACCATCATGCCCAGCCAGCCGATCAACCTGTATGACGGCGAAGGGGACGCGTGAAGGAACACGCCGAACCGGTGACCCGCGCCTGGGTCCTGCACCCCGATATCAAGAACGACAAGGACCGGCGCGATGCGGGGATGGCCCTGGAAGAGGCTGTCGCCTTGGCGCATGCGCTGCCGGGGCTCGAAATCGCGGGCGCAGAGGTTGTGCCTTTGCGCGATCCGCAGGCTGGCACCCTGTTCGGCTCTGGCAAGATTGCCGAGTTGAAGGCCCGCATGAACGACGCCGAGGTGGAACTGGTGCTGGTCGACGGGCCGGTGACGCCGGTGCAGCAGCGCAATCTGGAAAAAGAGTGGAAGGTCAAACTGCTCGACCGGACCGGGCTGATTCTGGAGATATTCTCGGATCGGGCCGCCACGCGCGAAGGTGTGTTGCAGGTCGAGATGGCACACCTGTCCTATCAGCGCACGCGCCTTGTCCGGGCCTGGACCCACCTTGAACGGCAGCGGGGCGGGCTGGGGTTTGTCGGCGGTCCGGGGGAAACCCAGATAGAGGCTGACCGGCGCGCCATCGACGAACAGCTTGTCCGCCTGCGCAGGCAGTTGGACAAGGTGGTCAGGACGCGCGAGTTGCACCGCAAGGCGCGCGCCAAGGTGCCCTATCCGATTGTCGCGCTGGTGGGCTACACCAACGCCGGCAAGTCGACGCTGTTCAACCGGCTGACCGGGGCCGATGTGATGGCCAAGGACATGCTCTTTGCCACGCTGGACCCGACGATGCGGGCGGTGCGCCTGCCCACCGGGGCGGATGTGATCCTGTCCGACACCGTGGGATTCATCAGCGATCTGCCGACCGAACTGGTTGCCGCCTTCCGCGCCACGCTGGAGGAAGTGCTGGCGGCGGATGTGGTTGTGCATGTGCGCGACATTTCCCACTCCGAGACCGAGGCACAGGCGCAGGACGTGCGCACGATCCTCGACAGCCTTGGCGTGGGCGAGGATACCGCGCAGATCGAATTGTGGAACAAGCTGGACCAGCTGGACACAGAGGCGCTGGAGGCGGCCCGCGTCAGGGCCGGGCGCGAAGAGGCGGTCTTCCTCGTCTCGGCTCTGACCGGCGATGGCCTGCCCGAATTCCTTGAGGCGGTGACGCAGGCGCTTGGCGCCGAGCGGCGGCAGGATGAGCTGGTTATCGGTTTTTCCGATGGGCGCAAGCGGGCGTGGCTGTTTGACAAGGGGCTGGTCGAGGCGGAGCGGCAAGAGGAAGACGGCTTTCACCTGACGGTGATGTGGTCGGCACTGGACCGCGCGCGATTCGAGGCTTTGGACTGAACGTCAGATCACCGGGTGGTCCGACCTCAGCAACTGATCGGCCATCTGCAACCGTCTTGACTGTCGTAGGGACGGGGCAGGGGGCGTGTTCGCCTTGACCCAGAGGCAAAAGCAACATTGCAGGAACGACCGCACCTTCGGGGCCGTCCGTCGGTCGCCGTAGCTCATGACCAGTGTCGCAACCTGTTCCTCATCGCCGCCTGGAGTCAGCATATCCAGAGCCAGCGTGAACAGGTCGCGCAGCGGTTCATCCTCGCGCCGGTTCTCGAAATCAATGCCCCAGACGCGACCATCCATGCCAAGGATGAGATTGGACAGGGTCATGTCCCGATGTGTGACCGCGCTGACAGAGGGCAGTCCGTGCAGCTCCGGGGCCATGTTGCGCACCGCCTGTGCTGCCCTCTGAAACTCCGTAAAGTCCGCAATGTACCGCTGCCCTTCGGCACCAGCCGCGACCAAACGGTCCAGCCAGTTTACTTGCCCTGTCGGGTCAAAGGCGCAGTCCCGCCGCGTCAGCCCGTGAAAGGCTGCAAGCCAGCCTCCAGCCGCCTCGGCCAGCCCGGCCTGATCTTCGGGCCAGAGGGAGGAAAAACTGCGCCCGTTGACACGGACCATCCCCAGCGCCTGCAACTCTTGATCCACAAACCGCACGCGCGGCACGCGAAAACGGCCCTCGGTCATCGCCCGCGCCACCTGCCGCTGTTGTCTTGCCTGCCGCAGCGCGCGATCCCCGTCAGCCCATACCTTGACCACCACCGCGCCGCGCGGTCCCTTTGCGGAGAACAGGCACGCATCGCCGCCGCCGCCCGCCATTGCAACCGGCAGCGCGCCGTCCCAATGACGCCGCAGTGCCTCGGCGGCGCGCGCCCTGGCCTCGTCCGGGGTCACGGCTTGATCAGGCGGGTGATCCCGACCGAGGCGGCGCGCGCAAGGTCGATGTCCAGCGACATCGGGATATATTCGCCCCGCCGCCAAAGCTGTCCCATATCATCGTAATGGCGCGACAGCGGATGCCCGGATTGCCCCGTGGCCGAGACAAAGACCGAACTGTCCGGGTCGGCAATGTCATAAACGCCGCGATAGCCCGCCCCATGCACATTGGCAAAAGGATCGGGATCAGTGCCAGAGGTGCGCCCGCGCATCAGCGTGTGATCGCCGCCGGATGTGCTTTGCCGGATGTTCACGAAGTAACGCAGCACCGGGATCTCACCCAGAACCGGATGGCGGTGCGTGGCCGAGTGTGCGTCGCCCCAGCGCAGCGATTCCAGCGAGGTGCCGTATTCCTCTCCGATCCAGATCAGCGCATCGTCCAGCGCCAGCCGCGAAATGTCGGAACAGGTCTCTACCGCGACGGAGCGGATCACGTCACACCATTTGCCCGCCCCGTCCACGTCGCGGAACACCCGCTCGATGAACAGCGGTTCCACATGGTCGAACTCATTCGCCAGCGGGCCCAGGTCATCCCGGATCAGCCGGTCCTGCAGCGCGCGCAGCCATGCGGCATAGATCAGCGGTTCCGGCAGGTGTTCGTTCATCTCGCCGGTCCAGTCGGCCAGCAGGTCCAGCGCGCGCTGGCGCTGGCGTTCGGGCGTGCCCGCGGCGGCGGCCTCTCCGGTGAACCACAGATCGCGCCCCATCAGCGGTAGCAGCGTCCGCGCAGCGGGGGACACCGTGTCAAGCTGCGCCTCGATGAAACTGTCGCGCGTGTGGACCTTGCGGCCCTGCATCATGGTTTCCCAACGCTGGATGCGCTGGCTGTCACCCCAGTCAAAGCTGACGTGGTTCGGGAAAGGGCGGTCGGTGACCTTGTTGTTGGTATTGCCGACGATCCCGCCGCGCGGGGCAAGGAACTCGGGGTTGGCTGAGTAGGGCAACTGCCCCTGCCAGCGGTTGTCCGCGATCCAGCCGCGTGAGGGCAGGCGGCCAAGGCTTTCATGCCCCTCGGCCCGGCGCGGCATGGCGCCAACCAGCTTCATCGCCACGGTCTCGGCATCCACCAGCGCGAGGTTCTGCGAGGGCGCCACGTAAAGCCGCGACACCTCCAGCGCCTCTTCCACCGATGCCGACATCATAAGCCCGATGGCCGCAGTGGCCGAGGTGTCCTGATCCGACAGCGCCGTCCACGACAACGAGACGACATGCCCCTGCGGCGTGATCTTGTCCAGGTTGTACTGAGAGCCGGGCAGCACTGGCCCGTTGTCCGTCCAGAGCAGGTTCAGCGTGACCGGGGCCTCATCCTTGATGCGGATGATGGATTGCCGCGTCTCGAATGGTTTGAAGCCCTCCGGCGTGCGGTACTGGCCGGGCGTGTCCGGGTTGATCTCTTCGAAATACAGGTCCTGATCGTCAAGATAGGATGAAGTGATCCCCCATGCCAACTGCTCGGACCGGCCCACCATGATCGCCGGAATGCCGGGGATGGTGCCGCCGATCACCCCGCCCGAGGACAGTTGCAGCCGCGCCAGATACCATGTCGACGGGGCGGTGAACCCCAGATGCGGGTCATTGGCCAGCAATGTCCCGCGTGAGGCGGAGCGGTCCGGCGCGGCGGCCCAGACGTTTGACGCACCGGCAAGGCCGCGAGGCGGCACCGGCGTCAGGAAATCGCCGCCCAATGGCGCGCTTTCTGCGTAACGGGGCAGCGGACCGGGCAGGATTTCTGCGAACTCCGGCAGGGCGGCCACGCCTGTGCCGGGCATATCTGGCAGAATATCTTTCAGCCGCGCCTCATCCCCCAGCAGCAAAGAGGTCCGCGCGCGCAGAACCTCATCGGAGAGGTGGCCGGAGAGTTGCAGCGCCATCAGCTTGATGATCGCCAGAGAATCCGCCGGTTGCCAGGGGGCAATGGAGGCATTGAACAGGAAGTATTCCGGCGCGCCGCGGCCAAGGCTCTGTTCATTGATCTCGGTGATGCGCGCGTTGATGCCCGCGGCATAGGCCTCCAGCGCGTCCAGCGTGCGCGGGTCCTGATGTTCGACCGAAGCCTTGGCGGCGGTATAGAGGTCCAGCCGGCGCAGCAACGTATCGGTGCGCACGGTGCGGCGGCCAAAGATCTCGGACAGGCGCCCCTGCGCGGTGCGCCGCATGACCATCATCTGCCACAGCCGGTCCTGCGCATGGGCATAGCCCAGCCCGAAAAACGCATCCCGGTCCGACAGCGCCATGATATGCGGCACGGCGGAATTGTCGCGCACAATCTCGATATCGGCGGTGATTCCGGCCACGGCGCGGGTCTTGTCATAGTCGGGCAACGACCGCGAAGCGAGGTAGTAGACAAGCAGAGTCCCCAGCACCACCAGCGCGACCGCAGCCGTGGCGATCCGCATGAGCCATCTGAACAGAACCGGCATTTCCCTTCTCCGTCCACTTGGGGTAGGTCAGTCCGGGACGCATTAAACCGCCGCGCCTGCAATGCCAAGGGGCGGGCCGGACACGGGAACGGGAGGTTTTCACATGGCAAAAGTTGCATTTCTGGGGCTGGGCGTGATGGGCTATCCAATGGCCGGGCACCTCGCCAAGGCCGGGCATGAGGTCACGGTCTACAACCGCACGCAGGCCAAGGCCGAAAAATGGGTGGCCGAACATGGCGGTACGGCGGCAGCCACCCCGCGAGAGGCGGCGGCCGGGGCCGAATTCGTCATGTCCTGTGTCGGCAATGACGATGACCTGCGCGGTGTCTGCACCGGCGCGGACGGGGCCTTTGCAGGCATGTCGTCGGGCGCGACCTTTGTCGATCACACCACAGTGTCGCAGCAGGTCACGCTGGAACTGTCGGCGGTTGCCAGCGAACGCGGGCTGGCCTTTGTGGATGCGCCGGTCTCGGGCGGGCAGGCGGGCGCCGAAAACGGTCAGCTTGTCATCATGTGCGGCGGCGAACAGGCCCGCTATGATGCAGCGGAGGCGGTGATGATGGCCTATGCCAAGCTGTGCAGGCGTCTGGGCGAGAGCGGCGCAGGCCAGCTGTGCAAGATGGTCAACCAGATCTGCATCGCCGGTCTGGTGCAGGGCCTGTCCGAGGGGCTGCACTTTGCCGAAAAGGCCGGTCTTGACGGCGCCGCGGTGGTCGATGTGATCGGCGGTGGTGCGGCAGGGTCGTGGCAGATGGTCAACCGCTACCAGACCATGATCGCGGATGAGTTCGAACATGGATTCGCCGTCGACTGGATGCGCAAGGACCTGGACATCTGCCTGCGCACCGCCAATGAAAACGGCGCTTCTCTGCCGGTGACGGCGCTTGTGGATCAATTCTACAAGGACGTGCAGAACCTGGGCGGCGGACGCTGGGACACCTCGTCCCTGATCAAGCGCCTGCGCGCGCTCAACTGACAACTTCCGGCGGTGTCCCGCAAGGGGCCCTGCCGCATTGCCCCGATTTCGGGCAGGATGCCTTTTCCCAGTCGTTCGGGCCGCTTACAGGCCGAGGACGCGCCCCCCACCGCATTCCAGCGCGGCAGACATCCGAAACACCTATTGTCATTTCCATATGTCTGGCCTTATGTTAGCGGCAGGCGTGCGCACGACGATGTGCCGCGCCAGACAGTTTCGCTGAACGAGGGCCATTCACCTTGGCTGCGTTCAGACCGATCGGGCCGAAAGGCCACAAGACCTGCCCGGAACGCCACAAGCGACGGGCTCAATGAATGGGCGCAGCACGGCAATCGGCCGGTGACATGCGTCGGAGAAGAACCGCGATGAAGCGCGCGAACCATATGAGGCACGAGGCAGGGAACAGATGTTCCCGCCGTGTCGTCGCGCACCATCTCGCCCTGACAAGACACGCCACACCCGCCGGGGTCCCACCAGGACCCGGGCGCAGTTTCGCGTGCAAACGGACACAATGCCTAAGAAAATGCTTATCGACGCCACCCACGCGGAAGAGACCCGCGTTGTGGTGGTGGACGGAAACAAGGTCGAGGAGTTCGACTTTGAATCCGAAAACAAGCGGCAGCTTGCCGGCAACATCTATCTAGCCAAGGTCACGCGGGTCGAACCCTCGTTGCAGGCGGCTTTTGTGGATTATGGCGGCAATCGCCACGGCTTTCTTGCCTTTTCGGAGATCCATCCGGATTACTACCAGATCCCCATCGCCGACCGAAAGGCGCTGATGGCCGAAGAGGAAGAGGCCGCCAAGGCCGCGGCCGAGGAAGAGGAAAAGCCCCGCAAGTCGCGGTCGCGCTCCCGCAAGAAGCCCGCGAAACCTGCGGCGGACAAGCCCGATCAGGCCCAGTCTGGACAGGCCAGGACCGACAAGACCGGGGAGGTCGCGGCCAAGCCGGTGCGCGAAATCAGCGGCATGGAAACCATCGACCTGGACGACGATCCTGAAATCGGTGAGCCCGGCGAGGGCCTGTCGCCGATGGAAACCGTGCAAGAAACGCCGGTCGAGGAACCCGTCGAACCCGAGCCGCAGGCAGAGCCCGCGCCCGTCGAAGTGCCTGCCCCGGCGGCCGAAACCGTCGAGGCCGCCCCGGCAGAAGTGCCCGTGCCCGAAGCGGTCCCCGAGGCCGACACGGTCGCCAGCGCCGCACCCGAAGAAAGCCCCGCCCCCGAGGCCCTGTCGCCGCTGGAACCGATGGCAAGCGCCGAGTCCGAGGCGGCCCCGGCCGAAGCCGCCGAAGGCGATGCGCCCGAAGACGAGGCTGAATCCGTCACCCCGCCGCGTCCCATCGCCGAAGGCACCAAGGATGAAGACGAGGTCGTCACGCAGGAGCCCGAGGCAACAGACCCCGCCCCGGAAACCGCAGAACCACAGGCGGAGGCCGTAGCGGCTGACGCGCAGGATGACGACGAAGACGACGATTCGGATGATGAGGAAGACGAAGACGGCAATGACGACGCCGCCTCCCGCGACGCCTCGATCGAATCCGTGGCCGACGATGACACCGAGGAAGACATCCGCCCGGTTCGCAAGCCGCGCCCGCGCCGCTACAAGATCCAGGAAGTCATCAAGGTCCGCCAGATCATGCTGGTGCAGGTCGTCAAGGAAGAGCGCGGCAACAAGGGCGCTGCGCTGACAACCTACCTGTCGCTGGCCGGGCGCTACTGCGTCCTGATGCCCAACACCGCCCGTGGCGGTGGCATCAGCCGAAAGATCACCAACGCCGCTGATCGCTCCAAGCTCAAGACCATCGCGAATGAGATCGACGTGCCTAAGGGCGCGGGCCTGATCATCCGCACCGCCGGGGCCAAGCGGACCAAGACCGAGATCAAGCGCGACTACGAATACCTGCAGCGCCTGTGGGAGCAGATCCGCGCCCTGACGCTGCAAAGCATCGCGCCCGCCAAGATCTACGAAGAGGGTGACCTGATCAAACGGTCGATCCGCGATCTGTACTCGCGCGAGATCGACGAGGTCTGGGTCGAAGGGGATCGCGGCTACCGCACGGCCAAGGACTTCATGAAGATGATCATGCCGTCCCACGCCAAGAACGTGAAACATTACACCGACCAGATGCCGCTGTTCGCGCGCTATCAGGTGGAATCCTACCTTGGCGGCATGTTCAACCCGACCGTGCAGCTGAAATCCGGCGGCTACATCGTGATCGGCGTGACAGAGGCGCTGGTGGCCATCGACGTGAACTCGGGCCGCGCCACCAAGGAAGGCTCGATCGAGGAAACCGCGACCAAGACCAACCTTGAAGCCGCCGAAGAAGTGGCCCGACAGTTGCGTCTGCGGGACCTTGCCGGTCTGATCGTGATCGACTTCATCGACATGGATGAGCGCAAGAACAACGCCGCCGTCGAAAAGCGCATCAAGGACAAGCTCAAGACCGACCGCGCGCGCATTCAGGTGGGCCGCATCTCGGGCTTTGGCCTGATGGAAATGTCGCGCCAGCGCCTGCGCCCGGGCATGATCGAGGCGACGACGCAGCCCTGCGCCGCCTGTCACGGCACCGGGTTGATCCGCTCGGACGACAACATGGCGCTGCAGATCCTGCGCCAGATCGAGGAAGAAGGCACGCGCCGCCGCTCGCGCGAGGTGCTGGTGAAATGCCCGGTGGGCATCGCCAACTACCTGATGAACCAGAAACGCGAACATGTTGCCATGATCGAGGCGCGCTACGGCATGTCCGTCCGCATCGAAGGCGACCCGCATCTGGTGGCCCCCGACTTTTCCATTGAAAAATTCAAGACCGCGACCCGCGTGGTGCCAGAGGCAACCGCGCCGGTGGTCTCCGTCGATACTTCGCTGATGGATCAGGTGGATGAAGACGCCGAAGCCGAGGCCGAGGAGGCCGAGGTCGAAGAGGAGGACACCGAAGAGGCGGTGGTGGCCGAGGCCAAGCCGACTGAGACAGGCGAAGACGACAAGCCGAAAAAGCGCCGTCGTCGTCGTCGTCGTCGGTCGAAAGGCGGGAAAGACGGCGAGAACGGCGAGTCTCAGGACGACAGCACCGACAGCCCGGAAGAGGGTGAAGCGGTGAAAGAGGCCGCCGACAGCGACCAGTCCACAGCGGCCGAGGCCGCCGAAGGCGACGCGTCCGAGGAAGAGCCCAAGCCCAAGTCCAGCCGGTCGCGCACTCGCTCGCGCAGCCGGTCCCGGTCTTCGTCGAAATCCGCGACAGAGGCGGCAGAAGCCCCGGCCGAGACGCCAACAGAGACCCCGGCAGACCCGGTGGCGGCGGAGGCGTCCCCGGAACCAGCGTCCGAACCGGCGCTTGAGGCGGCACAGCCCAAGGCGGTAGCAGCCGAACCGGAAGCCGCAAAAGTGGCGGAAACTCCGGCGCCCGAGATCGCGGCGGCGGAACCGACCGCAGACCCGGAACCGGCGGACCAG
Organism: Paracoccaceae bacterium; assembly: GCA_034670345.1. Lineage (GTDB taxonomy): Bacteria > Pseudomonadota > Alphaproteobacteria > Rhodobacterales > Rhodobacteraceae > Antarctobacter. Next base: position 64,836 of record JAXMNQ010000003.1, read on the forward strand.
CCCGGGGCCGCCGATACGACAACCCCGGAAGCCGCGTCAGAACCCGCACCAGAGCCGGAAGCCAAGCCCAAGCGCACGCGCCGCAAGGCCGCAGACGTCATCGCGGCAGTGGCCGCGGCTCCGGTGGCCGACAGCGCCAACACTCAGGCCGCCGAGCCTGCGGCAGAGGTCGCGCAGGCGCAGCCCGACGCGGCTGAACCGGCTGAGCCGGCACAGGTGGAAACCGTGGTGGCCCGGGATCAGCCCGTGATCGAAGAGACGCCCGAACCCGTGGCAGAGGCAGAAAGCGCCGAGGCTGAAGACAAGCCCAAGCGGCGGGGTTGGTGGTCGTTGGGCGGCTGATCCGCCTCTCCTCCCGAAACAAAAAAGGCCCCGCCGAACCGGCGGGGCCTTTCTTGTTTTTCCGGGGGGCGGCCTATGCGGTCAGACGGGCGTTTTCCGTAGCTCCTTCCAGCCGCTTGCGGATCTCGGCGGGCACAAGGCGCCGGGACGAGACGCGGGGCAGGGTCATTTCGGGGATGATCCGCTCGGCCCCGTAGAGGTCGAGATACTCCTGGAAATTGTCGAACTGGCTTCGGCCGACCGCGTCGACGAAAGTCTCGGACGGGGTCCCGTTGGCCAGGATGGCGTCATGCGCGGCGGTCTCGATATGGTAATAGGTCACGCGTTCGGGGAGCTGCGACATCGGAATAAAGGCGATGCTGTCACCGTTCACCAGGGCGGCCGCGTTGACGACAAGCCCGTCCACGATCAGGCCGTGATCTGCTGTAACGATCAGATCGCTGTGGGGCAGGCCATCGCCCAATGCCCCGGCACGCACGCGCACGGCCTGCAGCGCGTTGCCCGACACAGCGGTCAGCCGTGTGACGACGCCGATCCAGACGACCTCTGTCGCCCCGCCCTCATCCGTGGCGACGAAATCGCCGTTCTGCAACCGCTCGACCGCAACCTCTCCCTCCGGTGTCGCGATCTTCGTGCCCGGCGCGAAACAGGCGCCGGTGAAGGTGTTGCCATTGGTGACCAGGGCCGCTGGCGGCGCAACCGGCAGCTCATCCATGAAGATCACGGCGAACGTCGGGTCCGATGTGAGGATAAAGGTGGGCCATTCCTGCCCGTTCACCGTCATGGTGCCCGCGTAGGTGTAGTCAGCCGCGAATGAGGTGACGTGGTCTCCGGTCTCGAAGGAGGTATCCGGGTCGCCGTCGCTCAGGACTTCGTTGAACGGCCCCTGAATGGGTGCCGGCATCAGATTGCCGTTCTGGTAGGCGACGGAATAGGTAGCTGTGAATGTTCCCGTTTACTCGCTTTCTGATCTCGATTGAAAAAGCGCCCTGAATGAGCGCTGGTTAACATGAATTTGATCTAATTATATTTTCCCGGAGCCGTCCAAGGAAAAATGAACGCCCGGATCACCCCTTGCGGATGGTCCAGGTGATCGCCTTTCCGTCCTCGACATGCCCCTCCAGCACATGGCCCGCCTCGGCGCAGAAATGCGGCACGTCCACCACCGCCGCCGGATCGTCAGTCATCAGGATCAATCGCTCACCCGGGGCCAGCGCCTGCAGCCGTTTGCGGGCTTTCAGGACGGGCAGGGGACAGAGCAGGCCAAGCGCATCGAGTTCATGGATCATGCCAAGGATCTAGACCCAACAGCCCGCCTTGAAAAGCCGTCCGGACCCGCACGCGCGGATGTGACCGCATCGCGAGGTGACGCCGCCGCGCGGATAGCCTAAGAGCAGGACATGTTCGGAATCGAAATCATCGACGCATCGCTGCTGCCCGCCATGTTGGTGGCGCTGCTGGCTGGATTCATCTCCTTCCTCAGCCCATGCGTGCTGCCTGTGGTGCCGCCCTATCTGGCCTACATGAGCGGGGTCTCGATGACCGAACTGGGCAATTCCAGCCGCAAGGCGCTGCTCGCGGCCTTTTTCTTCGTTCTGGGTCTGTCGACGGTCTTCCTGCTGCTCGGGGCGGCGGCTTCCGCCGCGGGGCGGGCGCTTTTGCAATATCAGGACTGGTTCAACACCGCCGCCGGACTCACCGTGATGATCTTCGGGGCGCATTTCGTCGGCATCTACCGGATCGGCTTCCTCGACCGCGAGGCGCGCCTCGACGCGGGCGACCGGGGCGGCAGCGCCTTCGGGGCCTATGTCCTGGGCCTTGCCTTCGCCTTTGGCTGGACCCCCTGCATCGGGCCGCAACTGGGCGCGATCCTCTCGCTGGCCGCCTCCGAGGCCTCGCTCACCCGCGGCACCCTGCTGCTGGGGGTCTACGCGGCGGGCCTCGGTATTCCCTTCCTGCTGGTCGCCGCCTTCCTGCCGCGCCTGACCGGCACGATGGCCTGGATGAAGCGCCACATGGAACAGATCGAACGGACCATGGGCCTGCTGCTCTGGACCATCGGCCTGTTGATGCTGACCGGCGGTTTCTCGGCGTTTTCCTTCTGGCTGCTCGAAACCTTCCCCGTCCTCGCCACTCTGGGCTGAACGCCAGCTGCTTCTTTGGTTTTGAAAATACCCTCGGGGGTGAATGGCCGCAGGCCAGAGGGGGCAGCGCCCCCAATCCCCGGCCAGCCACGCACCGCCTTACTCTTGCCGAAAACCCGCGTTACCATCCTCGCAACAATGAGGTGCAAACGATGGGCACTGAACAGGCCGGCCCCAGACAGGAAATCGCCAAACGCCGGGTATTCTACATTCCCGGCTACGATCCGATTCATCCCCGCCGCTACCGCGAGCTCTACCGCAAGGAAGGTGGGGCGCAGGCGGCTCTCTCGGGGTACGAGATCGGTTTGAAACCGAAACGCAAGGGCGGCCTATATGGCTGGCACGTCGACAGCGTGATCGACGGGCAAGCGGTCGCGGCGGATGTCGAGGTTCTGGTCTGGTCGGACATCGTACGCGACAGCATGTCGACCTCGATCCCGGCCACCTATGCGCAACTGGTGCGGACGGCGTGGGAATACATCGCCACCGGGGCATTGTTCCGGCTGATGCGGCTGCGCAAGGGACCGGTCATCGCCGCGCTCTATCCCATCGGGATGTTGCTGTTGCAGCTTGTGCTGGCGCTTCTGGTGGGCTGGGCAGGCTATGCCGCTGCCGCGCTGCTGTCGCCCTGGCTGGGCGTGGGCGCGTCGGTGCTGGGCCTTGTCCTCTGGGCGGGCATCGCCTGGGCGCTCCTGCGCTGGTTCAAGAAGAAAGACGGCAAGTTTTTCGCCTATTACCTGATGCATGACTATGCCTATTCGGCGCAGTATCGCGGCGCGAACCCGCCCGAGCTGGAGGCGCGGATGGCAGAGTTCAGCGAGATCATCGCCGAGGCCCTGCGCGACGACGTGGACGAGGTGCTGGTGGTGGGCCATTCCTCGGGCGCGCATCTGGCGGTTTCGATCCTGGCCGACCTGATCCGTGCGGGCCGGGTGCCTGCCATCGGGCCGAAACTGGGTTTTCTCAGCCTCGGGCAGGTGGTGCCGATGGTCTCTTTCCTGCGCGAAGCGCACCGTCTGCGGGCGGATCTGAAATACCTCAGCGCGCGGGACGAGCTGACATGGGTCGATGTGACCGCGCCGGGCGACGGCTGCGCCTTTGCGCTTTGTGATCCTGTCAGCGTCTCCGGTGTCGCGCCCGAGGGCAAACGCTGGCCGCTGGTGTTTTCGGCGCAGTTCACCAAATCCCTCAGCCCTGAACGCTGGAAGGAACTGCGGTGGAAGTTCTTTCGTCTGCATTTCCAATATCTCTGCGCTTTTGACCGGCCACTGGACTACGATTACTTCCAGATCACCGCCGGGCCGCTCAGCCTTGGCGCGCGCTATGCGGGCCGCCCGCCCTCGGCCAGCCGGATTGACGTGGCGGTTTCGAAATACACGAGCATCGCCGCATGAACCCGCCAAAACCGGCGGCGCGGCCGGATCGCGTTTCGCTCTGGCGCTATGTGAAATTGTTTCGGCAGGACATCCTCTCGGCCCAGCCCGCGCGGCTGTACCGTGCCAAGATGGCCGAATTTCGCACGCCTTTCTTTCGGTCCTACCTGCTGAACCAGCCCGACCTGGTGAAGACGGTGCTGAAGGAACGCCCGATGGATTTTCCCAAGTCGGACCGCATCAGCGAAGGCCTGCGGCCCTTGCTGGGGCGGTCGGTCTTTCTGACCAATGGTGCGGAATGGCAACGGCAACGGCGGATCATCGACCCGGCGTTCGAGGGCGGGCGCCTGCGCGAGACCTATCCGGCCATGTGGCAGGCCGCGCAATCGGCGCTGGCTCGACTGACGGTCCGGGCCGGGCAGGAGGTCGAGATCGAGGAAGTCACCAGCCACGCGGCGGCGGATGTGATCTTTCGCACGCTGTTTTCCATCCCGATCGAGGATGAGACAGCGCAGGAAGTGTTCCACGAATTCCGCGCCTATCAGCGCACGCAGCCGATCCTGAACCTTGCCGCCTTCATCCCTGTCCCGCGCTGGATGCCCCGGTTCTTTCGCCGCGATACCAAGGCGGCGGCGCGGCGCATTCGCGGGCTGATCGCCCGTCTGACAGAGGACCGGCAGGCGGCCATCGCGGCAGGCACGGCGCCGGACGATCTGGCCACCAAGATCATGACCACCCGCGACCCCGAATCCGGCGAGACCTTCTCGGCGCGGGAAATGGTCGATCAGGTAGCCATCTTTTTTCTGGCCGGGCATGAGACCAGCGCCTCGGCGCTTGGCTGGGCGCTGTACCTGATGGCGACCCATCCGGAGTGGCAGGACAGGGTGGCCGAAGAGGCGCAGGCGCTGCGGGCCTGCGATTTTGGCGATATTTCACGACTGAAGGTCAGCCGTGACGTGTTTCGCGAAGCACTGCGCCTGTACCCGCCCGTCCCGATGATGGTGCGCGAAACCACCTGCCCGGAACGCTTTCGCGACCGGGACATCCCGACAGGGTCGCAGATGGTTCTGAGCCCCTGGCACCTGCACCGGCATGAACGGCTGTGGGACAACCCCGACGGGTTCGACCCCGCGCGCTGGCAGACCGAGAATGGCAAGACCTGCGCGCGTGAGGCCTATGTGCCGTTCTCCGCCGGGCCGCGGGTCTGCACCGGGGCGGGCTTTGCGATGGTCGAAGGCGTCCTGTTGCTCTCGCTGATCCTGCGAGACCTGCGGGTTGCGCCGGTTGAGGGCCGGGTGCCGGTGCCCGAGGCGCACCTGACGGTACGGGCGCGCGACGGGATCTGGCTGCGCGTGACGGACCGGTGAAGCAGATTTGCGACGAATAATCGCCTCGGCGTCGCAGTTAGCGCAAACCCCGGACCTGCCCACTATACCGGACGCGTGCCCTGCGTTATCGAAACCAGCAAACGCCTTTCTTCTCATCGGACGAGGATTTCATGGGACAAGACGCCGCCACCTTTGCCAAACAGGCTGAACAAATGCGCACCGGCGCGGGCTTTATCGCCGCACTGGATCAGTCGGGGGGATCGACGCCCAAGGCGCTGCGCCTCTACGGCGTGACCGAGGACATGTATGATGGCGAAGCGGCCATGTACGGCCAGATTCACGACATGCGCAGCCGGATCATCACCGCGCCGGATTTCACCAATGCCAAGGTGATCGGCGCCATCCTGTTCGAACGCACCATGCGCGGCGAGGTTCAGGGCAAGCCGACAGCGCAGGCGCTGTGGGAGGATCGCGGCATCGTGCCCTTCCTCAAGATCGACAAGGGGCTCGAAGACAAGGCCGACGGGGTGCAGTTGATGAAGCCGATCCCGGGCGTCGAGCAGACCCTGAAAGAGGCGGCGGAGTTCGGCATCTTCGGCACCAAGGAAAGGTCCGTCGTTCATGAGGCCAATGAGACCGGCATCAAGGCCATCGTCGCGCAGCAGTTCGAGCTGGGCATGACGGTGCTGGCAGCGGGTCTGGTGCCGATCCTCGAACCCGAGGTCGACATCCATTCGCCCACCAAGGCCGAAGCCGAGACGATGCTGAAAGCCGCGATCAAGACCCATCTGGACCAGTTGACCGAGGGGCAGGAGGTCATGCTGAAGCTGACGATCCCGACCGTGGACGGCCTCTATGACGACCTCGCCGACCATCCGCGCGTGATCCGCGTGGTGGCGCTGTCGGGCGGCTATTCCACCGATGACGCCTGCGAACGTCTTGCGCGCCAGCCCAAGATGATCGCCTCGTTCAGCCGCGCGCTGACCGAGGGCCTGACCAAGCAGCAGTCGGATGACGACTTCAATGCGGCCCTTGGCGCCAATATCGACAAGATCTATCGCGCCTCCGCCTGAGGTCTGATCCGTCACAAAGCCGTGAAAGGCCCCGTCTTCGACTCGAAGGCGGGGTCTTTTGTCGTTCAGGGCACGGCATTTCGAAACAAATTGTCATGTGGATCAAGGTCTTGATCCGAAACGGCGGAATTCCACACCTGCGGAGCCCAAGGATTTCGGCGTAAGGTGCGTCTCAGATGTGAAGCCCGCCTCCAGTGCAAGGACAACAGCCCGGGCGGGTTGACGAGTAGACCAGATAAGACCCGAAACACTTTTAATCCCAAGGAACTGACCCATGAAAACTCTTGCCAAGATGACCCTCGCCGCCCTCGCCCTGTCCGCCACCGCAGCAGCGGCCGACCAAGGCGACAAGATCACTGCTCTGGGCTATGGCCACACGCAGCAGCAGGCCAAGATCGTGACCATCCAGACATGGACAACCGCGGCGCACGACTCCTACGGTTATGCCGATTGGAACACCGCCTATATCGGCCATATGGAATGCATCCAGAACCCGGCCTATGCGTCGAACAAGTATTCGACCCTGTCGCGCGAGATCATCAAGATCGGTGGCGACCAGAACGCGCCTTGGTCCTGCATCGTCAGTGGCTTTCAGGACGTGAAGACCACCTACGACGGAACCTACAAGCAGCCGGACTATAACACTGGTCATGCCGACGGATATACGCCGAACCACACCGGCGGCTATGTCGGCAACGCCTACAAGGACAACGGTTACTCCGGCGGCTTTATCGGCAACGCCTACAAGGGCAACGGTCATACCGGCGGCTACACCGGCAATACCTACAAGGGTAACGGTTACACCGGCGGCTCGACCTACAAGTACTGAATTCGGGCTGTTCCTGGCGCGGCCGATCCCCTGTCCCACTTTACGGGTCGCGCTTTCCCGAATGACCTCGGTGTTCCCTCCCGGCACCGGGGTCAACTGCATCTTGACGGTGCCCTCGGGATGGGCAATGCAGCCTCATGATCCCGACAGAACGATTGCAACAGATCAAGGAGCGGCTCGAATTTGTCGAGGCGCGCATGTCCGCGGGCGATGGCGACATTGCCGCGCTGGGACGAGAGTATGCCGAACTCAAGCCGGTGGTGTCCCAGATCGCCGAATGGGAGCGCCTGCAACAGGATATTGCAGAGGCAGAGGCCATGCTCTCTGATCCCGAGATGAAGGTGCTGGCCGAAGAAGAACTGCCCGGCCTGCGCGCGCGCCTGCCAGAGGCAGAGCGCGCCATGCAACTTTCGCTCTTGCCCAAGGATGCCGCCGATGCCCGGCCCGCCATGCTGGAGATCCGCCCCGGCACGGGTGGGGATGAGGCCGCATTGTTCGCAAGTGATCTGGCCCGCATGTACCAGCGTTACGCCGAGGCGCGCGGCTGGCGTTGGGAAGTGATCGAGGAACAGCTCTCCGAACTGGGGGGCGTGCGTGAGCTTGTGGTGCGCATCGCCGGTGACAATGTCTTTGCCCGGCTCAAGTTCGAATCCGGTGTGCACCGCGTCCAGAGGGTGCCGGAAACGGAATCAGGCGGGCGCATCCATACCTCTGCCGCCACCGTCGCGGTGCTGCCCGAGGCCGAAGAGGTCGACATCCGCATTGATCCCGGTGACATCCGAATCGACACCATGCGGTCTTCCGGGGCAGGGGGGCAGCATGTGAACACAACCGACTCGGCGGTGCGGATCACGCATGTGCCTTCCGGCATCGTGGTCACCAGTTCCGAGAAATCGCAGCACCGGAACCGCGAGATCGCCATGCAGGTGCTGCGCGCGCGGCTGTTTGACATGGAACGGTCCAAGGCGGATGCCGAACGGGCCGGGGCGCGCAAGGCGCAGGTCGGGTCCGGCGACCGGTCGGAGCGCATCCGCACCTACAATTTCCCGCAGGGTCGCATGACCGATCACCGCATCGGGCTGACGCTCTACCGGCTGGAACAGATCCTGCAGGGCGATCTGGATGAGATCATCGACGCGCTCACCGCCGACCTTCAGGCGGCGCAACTGGCCGAGATGCAGGCGTGAGCAACCGCGGGTCAGACCTGTTGTCACGTGCCACCGCACGACTGGTCGAGGCCGGTGTGCCCGACCCGGGCCGTGACGCGCGCCGCCTGCTGGCCCATGTGCTCAAGGTGCCGCCCGGGCGGCTGACCCTGTTTCTGCCAGAGCCGGTCGATATGGCGCAGGCCGAGGAATTCCTTGCGCTGATCGACCGGCGCGCCGGGCGCGAACCGGTCAGCCACCTGACCGGGCGGCGGCAGTTCTACGGGCGCGAATTCCTTGTCACGCCGGACGCCCTGGACCCGCGCCCCGAGACCGAGACCCTGATCGAAGTGGCGCTGACCGAACCCTTTGCCACCGTGCTCGATCTTGGCACCGGCACCGGCTGTATCCTGCTGACCCTGCTGGCGGAACGCGACGGTGCCGTGGGCCTTGGCACAGACCTCAGCAAGGCGGCGCTGGAGGTGGCCCATTGGAACCGCAACGCGCTGCGGCTGGAAGGCCGCGCGGCGTTGCGGTCGGGCAGCTGGTTTGACGGGCTGGTGCCGGGGGAGGACGGCTTTGACCTGATCGTCTCGAACCCGCCCTATATCGCGGTGTCCGAAATGCCGTTCCTGTCGCCCGAGGTGCGAATCCACGAACCCCGCCTCGCGCTGACCGATGAGGCTGACGGGCTGACCGCCTACCGGGCGATTCTTGCGGGATTCGGCCGATTCCTTGCACCGGGCGGACGCCTTGTGGTCGAGATCGGTGCCAGCCAGGGCATGGCTGTTTCGCGCCTCTTTGCCGCAGCCGGGCTGCGTGGTGTGCGGGTCATTCCCGACCTTGCTGGTCGGGACCGCGTCGTGGTGGCCACAAAAGCCGGGGAATGACGCCAAATTTCGCCGAATGCAGGTCGTTTTTCGGCATTTTGACTTGTCTCCGCCGGGTCCATGTGCATATTCAGTATCAATTGTGCAGTCGAACGGTCGCCGCGCCGATCCCGCGCAATGATAAGCCAACATGAGGGTGACCCGAGCAAGTTTGGCGCATGATGCGCTGTACCCTGTCACCAAGCCGTCGAAAAAAGGCTGGATACCAATAAATATGCGTTCTTCCAAATCCCGTTCGCGGAACAAGAACAACCGCAACCGCAGCAATTCGCTGGGCAATGTTGTCAATCGTGTGTTCGACAGCAATGGCCCCGAGGGCAAGGTGCGCGGCACTCCGCAGCAGATCATTGACAAATACAACCAGTTGGCCCGCGATTCCTCGCTTGGCAGTGACCGGGTTGCGACCGAAAACTTTCAGCAGCACGCCGAACATTACCTGCGTATGCTGGGGGAGGCGCAGCGCGAGCAGGACCAGCGCCGCGAACAGCAGGAACGCGAGAACCGCGAACGGCAGGCGCAGCGCGACCGTGAACGCGCCCAGCGGGAGGGTAACGGCTCTCCTGACCCCTCTGACAAGCCGGACAGACAAGACCGTCAGGACAGGCAGGACCGTCAGGACAAGCCGCAGCGCACCGAACAGCCGCGCCCGGAACCTGCCGCCGAAAACTATGCCCCGGATACGCCGCAGCCCGATGTTCTGGACCTGAGCGGCGAGGACGACGGGCCGGGGCTGGTGGATACGCCGGAATCGCGGGCGGAAACCAAACCGGCGCGCAAGGCCAAAGCCGCGCCCGCGGCAAAACCCGAGCCGCAGCCGGCACAACCCGAGCCGCAACCGGCAGAGGCCGAGGCCGCCCCCAAGCCGGAAGAAAAGCCCAAGAAACCGCGCGCGCCTCGCAAGCCGCGCGCGCCCAAGGCAGACACAAAGAAGGCCGCCAAGCCCGAGCCAGAGAAAGACGCCTCGGCAGAGCCCGCGCCGTCCGGCGACTCTTCGGCCCCCGACGCCGCTGAATAAGCGGCGTCAAGCCACCAAAGAAACGCCCTGATTAGGCGGCGTCAGACGATCTCGGTCAGGAAGTCTTGGCCAGACTGCGTGCCAGCGCGCAGAAGGCCTCCAGCGAGACCCGTTCAGCGCGTTCCGTTGGCGCAATGCCCGCCGCCTGCAAGTGATCCTCGATCTGCGGTGACAGCCCCTTCAGCGCGGCTCGCAGCATCTTGCGCCGCTGGTTGAAACCCGCCGCCACCACCCGTTCCAATGTCTTCGCATCCGCCTCAAAGCGCGGCGCGGGCAGGGCGGTCAGATGCACCACGGCCGAACTGACCTTGGGCGGCGGGGTAAACGCCTCTGGCGGCAGGGTCAGCGCGATACGCGCCTCACAGCGCCATTGCGCCAGCAGCGCCAGACGCCCATAGGCCTTGGACCCCGGCTGCGCCACGATCCGCTCTGCCACCTCTTTCTGGAACATCAGCGTCAGCGACCGCCAGGCGGGCGGCCAGTCGCGCGGCGTCAGCCAGCGCACCAACAGCTCGGTGCCGACGTTGTAGGGCAGGTTGGCGCAGATCGCGAAGGGCGGCGTCAGATGGGCGAGCGGGTCGATTTCCAGCGCGTCGCCTTCGACCACCTGCAGACGCCCCGGATAGGCCTCTGCGATCTCGGCCAGGGCGGGCAGGCAGCGACGATCCTTTTCCACCGCCAGCACCTTTCGCGCGCCCTCGGCCAGCAGTCCGCGCGTCAGCCCACCGGGGCCCGGGCCCACCTCCAGCACATCGGTCTCCGACAGATCGCCCGCGATGCGCGCAATGCGCGCCGTCAGGTTCAGGTCCAGCAGAAAATTCTGGCCCAGCGACTTGCGCGCCGAAAGCTGATGGTGTGCGATCACATCGCGCAGCGGGGGAAGGTCGTCGATCCGGCTCATGTCTTCTTTGGTTTTCCAGATACCTCGGGGGAATTGGCCGCAGGCCAAGGGGGCAGAGCCCCCGTCACGACAACCGCGCGGCCATGCGCAGCGCCGCCAGTGTCGACGACGGATTGGCCAGCCCCTTGCCCGCGATGTCAAAGGCGGTGCCGTGATCGGGTGAGGTGCGCACAAAGGGCAGCCCCAGCGTCACGTTAACACCTTCGTCGAAGTCCAGTGTCTTGATCGGGATCAGCGCCTGATCGTGATACATGCAGATCGCCACGTCATAGCCTGCGCGGGCGCGGTCGTGAAACATGGTATCGGCAGGCAGCGGGCCGCGCAGGTCCATGCCTTCGCCGCGCAACCGGTCCAGCAGCGGCGCGATCAAGTCCGTCTCTTCCTGTCCCATGCGTCCGCCTTCGCCTGCGTGCGGGTTCAACCCGGCAACGGCGATCCGCGGCGCGGCAATGCCGAATTGCGAGATCAGCGCCTCACGCGTGATGCGGATGCGCCGCTCCAACAGGTCCGCCGTCAGGGCCGCGGGCACCTCGGCCAGCGCGATATGGATGGTCACCGGCACCACGCGCAACCGGTCAGAGGCAAGCATCATCACCACCTCGTCGACACCGGCCAGATGGGCGAGAAACTCGGTATGGCCGGGAAAGGTGAAACCGGCGCCTTCGGCCAGCGCCTGCTTGTGGATCGGCAGGGTGCAAAGGGCCGAGGCCGCGCCGGACAGGGTCAGCTTGACCCCTTCCTCGATGGCGGCAATGACCTGCGCGGCCTGTGCAGGCTGCGGCGTGCCCGGCACGCGGGCGCCGGGCATCTCGACCGGCCAGACCGGCAGCGCCTCCGCCATCCGGTCAACAGCGGCATCCGGTGTGTCCAGCACCACATGCGGCACCTCGCCGGGCAAATGCGCCGGGTCGCCGATCCAGAAGAACGGCAGATCATCCTTGCGCAGGGCAACCCAGGCGGCTTCGGCCAGTTCGGGTCCGATCCCGGCAGGCTCGCCGCAGCTCAGCGCGACCGGTTTCTTTGCCGTCATTGGTTGATGATGCGGGCGTCGGCGCGCAATTGCGCCAGATAACCTTCGGCAAGGGTGGCAAGACGCTGATTGCGCAGGCCCACGGTCACTTCCTCGCGGTCGATGTCCTCGTTGATCTCTCCGGTGCGGCCACAAAGCATCAGGAACACAAGCGTCTGACCGCCGGAGCGGGTCAGCGCGGTCGAGACCTCGCCCTGGTCGAGCTTGGTCAGTTCCAGCGCGATATCGGTGGGGATCTGGTCAATCGGCAGGGTGCCGCGTTCCAGAACCTCGGCGGGTTGCCCCTTGGCGACCCCATAGAGGTCGTCACAGCGATCCACCCGGGCCGCGATACCGCGCGCCTTGGCCAGCGTGTCGGCCGAGCGGCCGCCGGGCATGTAATAGGCGGCATATTCCAGCGTGCTGGGCTTGGGCGCCTTGTAGGCGGTTTCCTCGATGTCGCGCAGCTGGAACAGGGCGATGGCGCCGTCCAGCGGGATCGGCTGTGTTACCTGTCCCGGCGCAAGGCCCAGCACCAGCGGACGCAACTGCGGCGGCAGATCGTTCAGATCCTGCCAGGGCAGGCGGCCGCCGTTGTCGCGCGAAGAGGTTGCGGAATAACGCCGTGCCTCGGACGAAAACGCCCCGGTCGAGCGCAGTTCGGAAATCCGCGCGGCGCGGGCGCGCACGGCGGCCTCTTCCTGCGGCGGCATCGGCATGATGATCTCGGACAACAGGACCCGCACCGAACTGCCGGTGCCCTGACTGCTCAGGGCGCGGTCGATCTCATCCTCGGAGACGGTGGCGCGCGATCCGAACCGCTGGCGAATGACAAAGCGCCACGAGATGCCGGCCTTGACGAAGTCGCGAAAGGTTTCTTCGGCCACCCCTTCAGAGGCAAGTGCGGCGACGAATTGTTCGCGGCTCATGCTGGCGCGGGTTGCGAATTCGGCCATGCCGTCCAACAGGTCCTGTTCAGAGACGGTGATGCCCATATCGCTGGCGGCCTGCGCGCGCAGGCGGTCGTCGATCAATTGCTCGCGCGCGACGGTGCGGACATCGCCGGGCGCGCGCAGCACGGTCAGCATGCGCTGGCGCTGCTGCAGCTCGTAGCCGGTGATGACACTGTCGTTCACGGTGATCGCCGGGCCGAACAGGTTCTGAGCCGCCGCCGGGACGGGCGCCAGAGTGAGGCCGAGTGCCAACAGAACCGGCGAGAGAACACGGGTCAGTACGAACATGTGGGGCGGTACTCCTTGCCACTGCTGCCGGCGCCGAAGCCTCTCAGCGCGACGGTAAGATCGAAATCGGTAGACGGCTCCAGGTTGGTCGCAGAGGCATAGGTGCGCGTAGCCTGGAAATCCACCTGTATGCATTCGGTCCGGTATTGCAGGCCAAGGCCGACGCGGTCAAGCCGCCGGTCGGCAAGGTCATAGCTGGCCTCACCTGACGTGGCCCAGTTGCGGGTCAGCTGATAGCGACCGTCAAAGGTCCATTCCGACTGCGAGCGGTCCCTGTTTTCGTCCGGATCGGCCTTGAGCAACAGGTAGGAGGCGCCAAGGTCAAGGCGCGGATTGGACCAGCCCGCGCGCGCCTCGGCCTTTGAAAACAACGCGTCTTCGTCCAACAGACCCCGCGCTGACAGCGTCAGGCCTAGGGTGTTGGAAAAACGTCCCGCAATCAGCAGATCCGATTGTGTGCCCGTAAGGCCGGAAGACCGCGAGAATTCGGTGTCTTCGGTATCACGCCAGATCTTGCCCAGCGTCAGGGCCGCCGACCATCCGGCCGGGGCCTGATGCAGCCAGCGGAAACCCGCCGCCACCGTGCCGCCATGTTCGCGCCGGTCGGCGGCGGGAAAGCGCGAGAGGGTCAGCAGGTTTGCCTCGTCGAATTCGACCTGCGTGCTTTCGTCGTTGGGATTGCGCAGCCGTTCGCCCCCGGTCCAGCCCAGTTGCAGCACCGGTTCTATCAGCGTGCGGCCACCGCGCGCGCCCTGTCGCTGCATCGGATAGCGCAGTTCTGCGGCGATGCCGGGAATGGCCCGCGAAACATGGTTGTCCGAGGTCACATCCTGTTCTGTCACGTAGGTGTCGAACCACAGATGCGTCGAAACCCCGGCGCGCAGCCCGCCCATCAGCGTCCAGCGATTGCGCCAGCTCAGCTCTGCATTGACCCGGCCCACGTCACGCCCGTCGATCTCATCGTCGTCGTCAGGCCCGTCGGTGGGTGTCTTGGACTGTCGCAGGTGTCCGTGGATTTCCGCGTTCAGCCGGGCCTCTCCACCGAAGCGGGGAAAGAACCGTCTTTCGGCGACGTAATCGGTGATGAAGCGCGGCTGGGTGGCATTGGATTCGAAATCCCGCAGTGTCTGGTAATTCAGGATGCTGGCCCGCATGAAACTGGTGCCGCGAATCCGGGTCAGCGAGATCGAGCTTTCGAGGCGGTCGGCGCCGCTCACGTCATAGTCATTGAGGTAAGATTCGTCAGAGACGGATTTCAGCCCGAAGTCCAGTTCGTATTCCCCGCCGACGATAAATCTGCCGTTGGCAAAGAGGTAGCCGCGCGCGGTATCCGCCTTGAGCGTATCCGAGGTCAGAGCCCCGGTCAGCGTCAGGTCCCCGGTGCGAAAGGCGCGCCGATAGCGGAACTCCATCGTGCGCGTCTTGGGCGACAGGAATGGTGTCAGGGTGACGTCCTGATGTTTGCCGATCGGCAGGAAGTAGGGCACCTTGACGCCGAAACCCAGCAGCGTCGAACTGTGGAAGGACGGGTACAGGAACCCGCGCGCCCGTTTCAGCGTGGGATCGGGCATGCGCAGGCGCGGGATATAGGCGATGGGCACATCCAGCACCCGGAATTGCGCGCCGTCAAAGTAAAGCTGCCCCTCTTCCTGATCGTGAACAACGCGCGCCGCACGGATCTGCCAGAGCGGCACCTGACGCTTGCCGCAGACCTGACAGGAGGTCACGGCCACGCGCGACAGCTGTGTGTAGCGGCCATTGACCCGCCGCGCCTCGACCGAGGCCAGCTGTAGCTGCTGGTCCAGTACCATCCGCGCCCCGACCAACAGGCCATTGCGCAATTCCTGGTCCATCTCGGCGAACTCGGCAGTGATGACGTTGCCCTCGGCGTCGATGATGCGGATCGGTCCTTCGATCTGCAATTGATCGGTCGCGCCGTTGTAGAAGATGCGCGTGGCCGTCATCCTGAGACCGTCGTGGAACGCCTCGACGTTGCCGGTCGCGACAAGCCGCTCCTCATTCTCGACAAAGACCTGATCGGCGACCAGAACGGCGGGTTTCGTGGATGTGGGGGCAGGTGTGGTCTGCTGCGCCATGGCAGGCAGCGCCAGAAAGACCAGCACGACACAGAGGCGGGCGAGACAAGTCAACGCGCGTGTCATCCGTCCTCCATGTGCAACACCAAACCAAGCGCCAGAAGGACAGAAGCTACGGGCGGCACCCATGCCGCGACAAGCGGTGGCAGCTGGCCACTATCCCCCAAAATCTGCGCAAAGCTTCGCACGTAATAGAGTCCAAAGCCAAGCAGGACCGCAGAGAGGATCGCGATCCCGGTCCGACCGAGGCGCGTGGGCCGCATCGTAAAGGCCGCACCCACCAGCGTCATCGCCACAAGGAACAAGGGGCGCGACAGTTCCATGTGCAGCCAGACGCTGTGTCGGCGCGCCGAAAAGCCCGCCGTTTCCAACCCGGTGATGAAGCCGGGCAGGTCCCAGATGGCCACGGCCGAGGGTTTGCCGAATCGGTCGCGGATGCTGTCCTGCGTCAGGCTCGACGGCAGGCGCAAAAGGTCATGTTCCCTGGCCCCCAGTTCCGGGTTCAGGCCTGCCGTCAGTGGCCAGGCCTTGGCCGAGGACAACAACCAGTTGCCGTCTTCCAGTCGGGCGCTTTGCGCCAGAATGCGTGTGACCGGTCCGCTGTCGGGGGCGTAAACCACGATGGAGACGTCAAAAAGTTCCGTCGCTTCAGGCGTGGCGCGGCTTGCGTGGATCACCGCCTGACCCTCGCTGCCGCCCTGCCGCAGCCACAGACCCTCTGGCCCGATGGAGACCGCGGAACTGACGCCATTCTCATAGATTTCGCGCAGTTCCACGTAGCGTTTCGAGGTGGCTGAAACGATCGGGTTCATCAGCCCCACCACCAGCCCGCCGATCAGCAGCGCGACCAGAACCGGCGCCATCAGCGTGGTGATGCCTGACCTTCCGGCGGCCCGGACCACCACCAGTTCCGAGGACCGGGCCAGCCCGATGAACATGGCGATCGTCGCAAGGATCATGACCAGCGGCACGATTTCATACAGCCCGCTGGGCAGCTTGAGCAGCACCACTTGCACCACCTGACCGAAACTGACCGAATCGTCGAAGCGGCGCATCTCTTCGATCAGGTCGATCAGGCCCTGGAACAGGGCAAAGACGCCAAAGACCGCAAGGAACAACCAGAGGAACCGCCGCGCAAAGTAGAAATGCAGCGTCATGTAGCGGCCTCCCCGGGGTCGGCCCGCCGCGGGCGGCGGGGACGGTAGGGGCGCGCCGCCTGCCACAACAGCAGGCAGGCGATGATGATGCCGGTTATGCTGGGCAGATAGACAAGCGGCCAGAGGCGGGGATTGCCGCGCACCGGGTCGGTGACTGCGCTTTCCACCAGCTTGACCACCACCAAGAGGCCGATGGCGAAAACGATCTGCCGTGTCACGCCAAGGCGCGAAAAGCCGCCGACCATCAGCGCCGAGTAGCCCACCAAGGACGCGACCAGGGCCAGCAGCGGCAGTTGGAACCGCAAATGCGCCTCTTCCAGCGCCTCGCCCAGGGTATCGTTCGCCTCGGCAGCAGAGGCGTCGGTCCGGGTCAGCAATTCCCATGTGGACATGAAGTTCAGCTTGCGCCGCCCCGGCTGCGCGGCGGCCACAAGGCCGGAGATGTCATAGACCAGATCGTTGAAATTTGTGGTCGACAGGCGGCGCGTCTCATAGTTCAGGTCCTGCGCCATGCCGGACACCATCACCAGTTTCGGCCCTTCGGCGTCGCGCAACAGATAGGCGGTCTCCGAGGTATAGGTCACATCGCGATCCTCGGTCCGCCGGTCTGACAGGACCACGTCGCGCAACTCGCCCTCCGGCGTGATATCGCGGATGTAGAATGTGACGCCCCGAACCGGGTGCAGGAACACGCCGTCCCGCAGCAGGCGTGCGCTGAGCGAGCCGGCGAGTTCGCGTTCGCGCATGCGCAACTGTTCCAGCGATTTCGGTACAAGGAAATGTGACAGAACCGACAGCATCAAGGCCACGACGACACCGAAGAACAGGACCGGTCGTGCCAACCGCCAGGGCGAATAGCCGGTGGCCTGAACCACGGTCATCTCACTGTCAGAGGTCAGCCGGTTGGTGACATAGACCGCGGCGGCAAAAGCGGCCATCGGCAGCACCAGCGCCACAACGGCAGGCAGCGACAGAAAGGTGAATTCCATCACCACACCGGCGGAATGGCCGTCGGCGATCAACCGATCAAATATCTGAACGGCCTTGTTCACCCAATAGACCGACACAAGGACAAGGGCGAAAAAGCCGAACACCACCATCAGTTGCGACAGGACATATCTGTCGAATCTCTGCAAACGCTCGGTCCCCCCAGACCAGTCACGGTGCGCGCAGACTAATGTATCGCGCAGGATTGGGAAAGGTGGCACTGGTCAAGCAGGCGGCAGAAGGTTACCTCTTTCACAAACAGCCCTTCACGGAGAGAATACATGACCGATCTGCGCGCGATCAGCTTTGCCGAAACGGACCTGGAGGGACTTGCCGGTGTCCCGGGCCGGGTGGCCGTGGTGGTGACCGGCGACGGAACGCTGAGCCAGGGCGCGCGGCGGCTGAACAAGCTGACACGCGGCGCGTTGGGCCGCGCGGTGGAAAGCGCGGCATGGGAGAAACTCTCTGCCGGTGACGCGATCAGCCTCGCCTGGCCCACGGGTCTGGCCGCCGAGGGGCTGGATATCGTCAAGCTGGCGCGCCGCCCGGCCAAGGCAGAGGCGCGCAAGGCCGGTGCCGTGATGGCCCGTCTGGCGGGCAAGGCGCAGATGACCGTGCTGATCGAGGCCACGCGCCTGCCCGATGAGATCGCCCTTGGTGTGGCCCTGCGCGGATATGCCTTTACCGCGCGCAAGTCCGAACAGCCCGATCCGCTGGGCGCCGCCACGCTGATGGTCAAGGAACCGGCAGAGGCCGAGGCGGCATTTGCGGCGGGCCGTGCGGTGGCCGAGGGGGTGACCTTTACCCGCGACCTCGTCAGTGAACCGGCGAACGTCCTGTCGACCACCGAATTCGCCGCCCGGCTCGAAGCCCTGCGCGAGATCGGGCTGGAGGTCGAGGTTCTGGACGAGGCGGAACTCGAAAAGCTGGGCATGGGTGCGCTGCTGGGTGTTGGCATGGGGTCTGCCACGCCATCCAAGGTGGTGACCATGCGCTGGAAAGGGGCCGAGGGCGCGCCGCTGGCGCTGATCGGCAAGGGCGTCGTCTTTGACACCGGCGGCATCAGCCTCAAGCCCGCGCAGGGCATGGAGGACATGACCATGGACATGGGCGGCGCGGGCGTCGTCTCGGGCGTGATGAAGGCGCTGGCGCTGCGCAAGGCGCCCGCCCATGTGGTCGGCATGGTGGGTCTTGTCGAAAACATGCCCAGCGACCGCGCACAGCGTCCGGGCGACATCGTAACCTCGATGAAGGGGGACACCATCGAGGTGATCAACACCGACGCCGAGGGCCGCCTCGTTCTGGCCGACGTCATGTGGCACGCGCAGGAAAGCGAAAAGCCCACGGCCATGATCGACCTCGCCACCCTGACCGGCGCCTGCATCGTCGCGCTGGGGCATGAGAACGCCGCAGTCTTTTCCAATGATGATGCACTGGCGGGCGACTTCCTCAAGGCCGCCGAGACCGAAGGCGAGGGCGCCTGGCGCCTGCCCATGGGCAAGGCCTATGACGAAATGCTCAAGAGCCAGAAGGCCGATGTCAAGAACGTCGGCGGCCGCCCGGCGGGCGCGATCACGGCGGCGCAGTTCCTGCAGCGCTTCGTCAAGGAGGGCACCCCCTGGATCCACCTCGACATCGCGGGCGTGGCGCAGGTGACCAAGGACACCGATCTGTCGCCCAAGGGCGCGACCGGCTGGGGCGTGATGGCGCTCGACCGTCTGGTGCGGGATCGGTTCGAGAATCCCTGACCCTGGCTTCTTTGGTTTTCCAAATACCCTCGGGGGGCGGCTCGCAGAGCCGGGGGGCAGCGCCCCCATCCCCGGGGCTCGACAGGCGGAACGCTGAATGGGAGACGTCTACTTCTACCACCTGACCCAACGCCCGCTGGAGGCGACGCTGCCCGTTCTGCTGGAAAAATCGCTGGCGGCGGGATGGCGCGTGGCCGTCAGAGGCACCGATCCCGGTCGGTTGGACTGGCTGGATCAGAAGCTCTGGCTGGGGGCCGAAGAAGGGTTCCTGCCGCACGGTCTGGCCGGAGGGCCGCATGATGCCGATCAGCCGATCCTGCTGACAACGGGTCAGGCCACCAACGATCCCGCCTGCGTGATGGCGGTCGACAACGCCGAGGTTCTGGCCACAGAGGTCCAAGCGCTCGAACGGGTCTGTATCCTGTTCGACGGACACGACCCAGAGGCCGTGCAGGCCGCGCGCGGCCAGTGGAAAACGCTCACTGCGGCGGGCGTCAAGGCGCAGTACTGGTCCGAGGAATCGGGCCGATGGGAGAAAAAAGCCGAGGCTTGAAGCGTTAGCGGTGCAGCACCAGCCTGCCGCCGGAAATCTCCAGCTTGGAAAACCGGTCGAGGTAACTCATCCCCAGCAAGGAGTTTTCCATCTCCCCCGCGTTCACATAGGCCGCCACCCGCCGATCCGTGTAGGGGCCAAGTTCGACATCCTCCAGCACCACGCGCGCGGTGCGCACCATGCCATTGGCGGTCATGGCCTCGGTAAGGAAATGCAGGTCCGCATCTTCGATCCCGGCTTTTTTCGCGGCGTCGCGTGTCAGCACCATGGAACTTGCGCCCGTATCGACCACAAAGAGCGTCGGCGCGCCATTGATCTCCAGCGTGACATAGTAATGCCCGTCCGGCGCGCGTGGCAGTTCGATCTGGCCCTGATCCTCGAACACCATCTGTTTCGGCAAAACGGTGTTGGAAATGTCCTGCCACAGGCCATAGACCGCCACGACGCCGATAAACAAAAGCGCCCAGACAACCAGATGCTGCAGCGTCTTGCCGAGGTTGTGACGGCTTTGCACAAACAGGCCCGCCACGATGGCAGAGCCAAGCAGCACAAGATAAAGCAGATTGGTTATCTGGTCGCCGTCCATGTCGAACCCCCGCGGTTGCTGACCCCAAGATAGGGTTTTTCGCGCTGGTTTACAGGGCTGGATTTCCGCCCGTCACGCGGGCGCAAGACCAAAGGCGCGCAACCCGTCCAGAACAAATTGCACCGAAAGCGCCGCCAGCAACATCCCCAGAAGACGGGTGACGACGTTGATTCCGATCCGCCCCAGCGCCCGTTCGATGAGGCCCGCGGTCAGGAACAGCAGCAGTGCCAGCAAAAGAACGCCCAGCATGACAAGCAGCACAGCCGCCATTTCCAGCGGGCTGTTCGTCTGTCCGGCCAGCAGGATCATGGTGGCGATGGCGCCTGGGCCGGCGATCAGCGGAATGGCCAGCGGAAAGACCGACGGGTCCGGTCCGTCATCCTCATCGGCCTGACCCTCGCGCCGCTTGGTGCGGCGTTCGAACAGCATGTCCAGCGCGGTCAGGAACAGCAGGATGCCACCCGCGATGCGGAAGGCGGGCATGGAGATGCCGACAAAGCCCAGAACCGCCTCGCCGAAAAAGGCAAAGAGCGTCAGCAACAGCAGCGCGATCACGCTGGCGCGCAGGGCGATGGCGCGGCGTTGTTGCTTTGTGATGCCCTGCGTCAAGGCGATGAAGATGGGCGTCAAGCCGATCGGATCGATGACGACAAAGAGAGTCGTGAAGGCGCTGATGAGAAAGACGGTATCCATAGCGCCCCGCTAACGCTTGCTTCTTGTTCTGTCCAGCGCTGCGGTTGATCCGGCTCAAGGTAATGTAGCGCATCAGAGCATAGGATTGGGACTTCGCAGGGGAGGGCGGACAATGGGCAACACTGGAACACATTACATTGTCGGTGGCGGCATCGCCGGACTGGCGGCGGCGGTTTTTCTGGTCCGGGACGCAGGTGTGCCGGGTGAGATGATCCGAATCTATGAACAATTGGGCGTGGCGGGCGGATCCCTGGACGGGTCGGGCGATGCCGCGGAGGGCTATCTGATACGGGGCGGGCGCATGTTCGAAGAGCATTTTGCCTGCACCTTTGACCTGTTGGACTCGATCCCCTCAACCGATGATCCATCCGTTTCGGTGCTGCAGGACATCATGGATTTCAACCGGATGGTGCCGGGGTCGTCGAACTGCCGCCTTGCGAAACAGGGCAAACCGGCGGAAGACCGTTTGCACCTGACCCTGTCGGCGCAGGACATCTTGAACATCAACCAGCTGCTCTTGCACCCGGAACGCGGGTTGGAGGGCCGGCGCATCGACGATTGGTTCGGCGAGAGCTTCTTTGCCAGCAACTTCTGGATGATGTGGTCAACCATGTTTTCCTTTCAGCAGTGGCATTCGCTGACGGAAATGCGTCGTTACCTGCGCCGTTTCATCCACCTCTTTCCGGGGTTCACCCGGATCGAGGGCATTCTACGCACGCGGTACAACCAATACGATTCGTTGATCGCCCCGATCCTGCACTGGTTGCGCGACCGTGGCGTGGCACCGTTGACCGGCGTGCAGGTCGCGGATGTCGAGATCGCGGGCACGCGGCGGGATCGGGCGGTGACTGCATTGGTTCTGAAGGACCAAACCCGCGTGGAGGTCACGGCAGAGGACCGGGTCTACATGACTTTGGGCTCGATGACCGACGGATCAGTCTTGGGCGACCGCGAGACCGCGCCGGTGCTGGACGATGCCGAAGGCGGGGCCTGGGCGCTGTGGCGGCGTCTGGCGGCGCGGCATGAAGGGCTGGGCCGCCCCGAGGCGTTCTGCACCGATACCGGCAAGACCGCGTGGCATTCCTTTACGGTGACGCTGGACGGGGCGGATTTCTTTGAGTTCATGGAGGATTACACCAACAATCGAACGGGGACCGGCGGGCTGATCACCTTTGCCGACTCGGGGTGGACCCTGTCCATCGTCCTGTTCCACCAGCCGCATTTTCGGGGCCAGAAACATGGCACTTATACGCTATGGGGTTATGGCCTGCGCGGGGATCGGGAGGGCGACTTTGTCAAGAAACCCATGTGGCGGGCGACGGGCGAAGAAATCCTGCAAGAGATGTTCGGCCAGTTGCGCCTGACCGAGGACCAGCGGGCATGGTTCGACAGCGCACGAATAAGGGTCTGCCGGATGCCCTTTATCACCAGTCATTTCATGCCGCGTCATCCCGGCGACAGACCGGATGTCCGCCCGGCAGGTGCGCGTAACTTTGCTGTTCTGGGCCAGTTCTGCGAATTGCCCCGGGACTGCGTGTTTACCGTGGAATACTCGGTCCGCTCTGCCCGGGTGGCCGTGGCGGCTCTGACTGGAAAGGTCGACCTGACACCGCCTGTCGCGCGCACGGATCTGGACCCGGTGGTCCTGATCCGTGCGGCGCGGGTATTGATGGGTTAGTAAGCGGGGTCAGGCGCTTTCGGCGGCGTCGAGTTTCTCTGCCGCCGCTTCCCACATGGCCTCGGCGCGGTGCAGGCCTTCCATGACCTCGGCGTATTTCTTGTTCCACGTCTCAAGTTCACGCACGCGGGTGTCTTCGTAAAGCGTGGGGTCGGCCAGTTTCCGGGCCAGTTTTTCGCGCATTGCCTCGATCTTGGCGACGCGGTCCTCACATTTGCGGACCTCGGCGCGCAGGTCGAGGATGGCGTCGCGCGATGGGCGCTTGGGTCTGGCGGGGGCCGGTTTGTTCGGTTTCGAGGCCGGGTCGCGGGCCAGCAGCATGGCCCGATAGGCGTCGAGATCGTCCTCGTAGGGTTTGACCGTGCCATCGCCCACCAGCCAGAGACGGTCGGCCACCATCGACAACAGGTGCATGTCGTGGCTGACGAGGATCACCGCGCCGGAATAGGCGGTCAGCGCCTCGACCAGTGCCTCGCGGCTTTCGATGTCGAGGTGGTTGGTCGGCTCATCGAGGATCAGCAGGTGCGGCGCGTCCAGCGTCGCCAGCAGCAGCGACAGACGCGCCTTTTGCCCGCCCGACAAGCGCCCGACCTCTGTTTCGGCCTGCGCCGCCATCAGGCCGAACCCGGCCAGCAAGGCACGCAGTTTCGCAGGCGGCGTGGCCGGGCGTTCGCGTTGCAGGTGCTGGATCGGGTTTTCGTCCAGATGCAGTTCGTCAACCTGATGCTGCGCGAAATACCCGATGCGCAGCTTGGACGAGCGGCTCATCTTGCCTTCCATCAGCTCGAGCCGGTCCGAGAGCAGCTTGGACAGGGTGGATTTGCCCTGACCGTTCTTGCCCAGAAGCGCGATGCGGTCGTCCTGATCTATGCGCAGGTTCAGCCGTTTCAGAACCGGCGTGCCGTCATAGCCTGTCACCCCGGCTTCGAGATTGATGATGGGCGGCGAAAGCTCATCCGGTTGCGGGAAGGTAAAGACCCGCTTGGCCGCGTCCTCGGGCGCTGTGATCATGTCCATCCGCTCGATCATCTTCAGGCGCGATTGCGCCTGTTTCGCCTTGGTGGCCTTGGCCCGGAAGCGGTCGACAAAGCTTTGCATATGGGCGCGGCGTTCCTGCTGTTTGCGGGCGGTCGCGGCAAGCTGGGCGCGTTTTTCGGCGCGCAGCTTGACGAAGCCGTCATAGGGCGTGCCGTAATAGGTCAATGCGCGGTCTTCGACGTGCAGGATGCAGTTCACGGCGCGGTTCAGCAGGCCGCGGTCGTGGCTGATGACGATCACCGTATGGGGGTATTTCACAAGGTAGGATTCGAGCCAGAGCGCGCCTTCGAGATCGAGGTAGTTGGTCGGCTCGTCCAGAAGCAGCACATCGGGCTGGGCAAAGAGCACACCCGCCAGGGCCACGCGCATCCGCCAGCCGCCCGAGAAGGCCGAGCAGGGCTGTTTCTGTTGCGCGTCGTCGAAACCAAGGCCGCGCAGGATGGTCGAGGCGCGGGCCTCGGCGCTCCAGGCGTCGATGTCGGCCAGGCGGGTCTGCACTTCGGCGATGCGATGCGAGTCGGTGGCCGTCTCGGCCTCGGCCATCAGGGCGGCGCGTTCGGTATCGGCCTCGAGCACGGTGTCGAGCAGGGAGGTCTCTGTCGAGGGCACCTCCTGGCTGACGCCGCCGATGCGGGCGCGGCTGGGCAGCGAGATTTCGCCACCGTCCAATGTCAGTTCACCCCGGATCAGGCGAAACAGCGTGGTCTTGCCCGCGCCATTGGGGCCGACAAGGCCCACCTTGTGGCCGTCGGGGATGGTGGCGGAGGCGGCCTCGAACAGGGGGCGGCCGTCGACGGAATAGGAGATGTTTTCAATGCGCAGCATGGCGGCGCTCTAGCAGCATTGGCGCGGGTCTGCCAGACCCGTCCGGCGGTGGGATCAGGCGGCTGTTCTGCCGGACAGCCGTGCCTTGATTTCAGGCGGCACCAGACGCGCCGCCGAGATCCGGGGCATCTCCATTTCCTTGACAATGCGGGCCTCGTCGCAGGAGGCGGCGTAATTGTCGAAGGTCCTGCGACTGACGTAGTCGATGTAGGTCTCGGCCGGGGCACCGTTGGCGAGGATCACATCGTGGTCTTCGGTTTCGATGTGGTAGTAGGTGACGGAGTAGTCGAGCGCGGCGATGGGCTCCAACGTGATGGTCGTGCCGTTGACGAGAGCACCCGCGTTGATCGCCAGACCGTCGACGATCAGCGCATGGTCGGCGGTCAGGATCAGGTCAGTATGGGGAATGCCGGGGCCGAGGGCGCCGGCCTGAACCCGGACGGGGCGCAAGCGGTCCTCTGGCGTGAAAAGCTTGTTGCGGGTCTGCCGCCCGATCCATTTGACGGGCATGGTGCGGCCATCGGCGGTCAGGATCGGATCGCCGGGGCGCAACCGCTCGACCGCGCGCTCGCCGTCCGGCGTGGCGATGCCGGTGCCGGGGGCGAAGCAGGTGATGGAGAGCGCGGTTCCCGGGGGGCCAACCTCGAAAATGATCTTGTCGACATCCCCGTCAGTTCCCTTGGCAAGTGGCGTGGTGTCTGCGGGATCGACGGACACCGTTATCTCAAGCCTGTCACCGACTGCGACCACGCCCGAATCGAACGCGACGGTCATCAGAACGATGTCCGTCGTGGCGCCGATGACCTGATAGAAAAACGATCCATCGCTGTTCGACTGGAAGGTGTTCGACGTCTGTACCAGGACGTCTGGATAGACCGTCGGGTCACTGCCCGGAAAGAAATCGCCTGTCGTGCCGTTGAAGTCGAAGCGGAAGACCTGGGGGTCGCCAAGGGGGACGGTCACGACATAATCCGTATCGCCTTCGAATTCGTCGGATGCACCGAATGTCTGCGTTGGTGCACTGCCTCCGAGTGAGGTGCTGACAATAACTTCGTCCAGATAAATGCCCATTGGCGTACCTCATGGCGAGTCTGTCGGCCGGCCTTGTTCGAACACTTTCGATGTGCCGTTCCGGCCGTCCCGGACCCAGGATCGAATGATGGCGGCGAGGGCTGGCAGAGGTCAACCCTCTAAAGCGCGGACTCGCCAGCGATGTCCGCGACGCTGAGAACCCGCCTGTCGAAACTCTGCGGCCCGGTGCGCTGGATTTCGAGGATGTAGCGGGTCTCGCCCTCGGGTGACAGGCGCATGAAGCGGACGGTCTCTGCCTTGGGAAACCCCTTGGTGGCGATCCAGCGGCGCAGATGTGCGTTCAAGCCTTTGATCTGGAACGGGGCGATCCAGTCGATCACCCAGATCTGCGGGCCGCTGCGCCAGTCCTCCGGGGTCAGCCCCTTGCGCTCGACCACGTAGCGCCGCTCTGCCTCGGGGTTCAGCGCCGCCCAGGAAATCGCCGCGCGGGGCACGCCGTCGTGGCGGAACACCCAGTATTGGCCGAGCGCCAGCGGCATGTCCCACCACTGGCTGATCCCGCCGACCGGGAAGCGGCTCAGGGTCTTGCTGCGCGCGGCGAGGAAACAGACCGCGCCGAATTCCGTCACCGTCTGTGGTGACGGATTGTTGGGACGGATTTCGATGGTCTTGGCGCGGCCCGAGGCTTCGCCGACTTCCGGCTTCATGTCGGTCATGGCTTTCCCTTCTCTGTCGTGCCGTCCTCGCGATGCGACCGCCAATCTGCCGGAGCACCCTGTCTGCGTCCAGAGCTTGCCCAAGTGAGCAGTCTTGATGGAAAAATGCCGCCGTGATCCCACCCTTGCAATTGATAGCGACGTCCTGGGGGCCGCTGCGCTTTCCGTCGCGTCCCGGGAGGTGATCGAGGGTGACAGGCAATGAACGGGAAAATTGCCTGCCGATCCGATGGCAACGCGCTTGAACGCTTGCATGACGCTTGTTCCGAATGGCAGCTGGGTGCGCAACTCGGTCGGTGCCCGGCATTTTCGACCCACCGCATTTGGCAGAGGCCACCACCCAGGTCAGGGAGGCTGCGCAAGGTCCGCACCGGGCGACCGGTTAGCGAAACGGCCGAGAATGATAGATGGTGGTCGCGGGACACGGCAAGGCCCCTTTTCCACCCCGGAGACGCATGCTATGGCGCGCGCAATCGAGTCCGGAGGTTCCGGTCTCTGCTTCATCCGAATTGAAAACGAGGACAGCCCAATGGCCACCGAACGCACCCTGTCGATCATCAAGCCCGACGCCACCCGCCGCAACCTGACCGGCAAGATCAACGCCAAGTTCGAGGAAGCGGGCCTGCGCATCGTCGCACAGAAGCGCATCCACCTGACCAAGGCGCAGGCAGGTCAGTTCTACGTCGTGCACGCCGAGCGTCCGTTCTATGACGAGCTGTGCGAATTCATGGCCTCCGAACCGGTTGTCGTGCAGGTGCTGGAAGGCGAAGGCGCCATCCTGAAGAACCGCGAAGTCATGGGCGCGACCAACCCCGCCGACGCCGCGCCGGGCACGATCCGCGCCGAGTTCGCCGAGTCCGTTGGCGAGAATTCGGTCCACGGCTCGGACGCGCCGGACACCGCCGCGCAGGAAATCGCTTTCTACTTCTCGGGTCTCGAACTGGTCGGCTAAGCCGGGTTCCCCACGATTTTGACAAGGGCCGTCCCGCAGGGGGCGGCCTTTTTCTGTGCGTGGAATTCTTTTGACAGCGCCGGTTGCGGCCCGGATGGTCGGCTGGACTTTGGCTTGGGGGATTGTGACATGCGCAGGGTTTTGGCGGGATTGCTGGTTTCGATGTTGCCGGGGGTGTCGGCGGCGGCCAACCTGGAAGTGGTCGGTCCGGGAACGCTGACAGTCGGGCAGATCGAGGCCGGGGCATGTTCAGTGCGCCTGACCGGGCTGATCGAGTCAGGAGACGCAGACCGGCTGCGCGCGCTTCTGGAGCAGGTGATTTCGCCGGACTACGATGACCTGGGTCCGGCGGTGTGCCTGGACAGTCCGGGCGGATCGCTGAACGAGGGAGTGCGGATCGCCGAGGTCCTTGGCAGCCTGTACACGGCAAGTGTCGTGCCGGAGGGTGCACGTTGTTTGTCGGCCTGCGCGGTTGCCTTCATGGCCGGGACCTTTGGATCCTGGGAAGAGGTTTTCAACGTGCGGGTCATGCATCCGACGGCGCAGGTGGGGTTCCATGCGCCTGCGCTGTCAATCTCGGAAGGCGTCTACGATCGTGGGTCGGTGGAACGTGCGTTTGATGTGGCGGTCGATGCGATTGCGCGGATCGCCGGGGACATGAACGTGAAGCTTCCTGAGTCGCAGGCCAACCGCTTTCCCCGGTCTCTGCTGGCGCAGATGCTGGTTCACCGGGGGGAGGATTACTTTTGGATCGACACCGTCGAAAAGGCAGGGGCCTGGGATGTGTGGCTGATTTCTGATCGGCGGCCCGAGCTGGACAAGGAAGCCTTGATCCGCCTCTGCAAGGCCTCGGAGCGCTGGATCGAGGACCGTCCGAAAATGGCGTTTCAGCCGGACGACTGGGACCTGATGGCCGAAGGCTATGTCGAAGGAGGTGGTGACAGTTGGCGGGTGTCCTTTGGCGGTCTGCTGACCGTTCAATGCGATATTGAACGGCGCGATGCGGGGGTCTTGTCAATGTCGCTGGTCCGGGACGGCAGCGAACTGGGCCGGATCAACCTGCGTTCCTTCATGGGGTTCGCCGCGAATACAGTCCTTCGCGATCTGCGATAGGTTTGGCGCGGCGGGGTAAACCCCGCCCTACCGGGCGCGGCGGCTGTCGCGTTCGATCACGCCGATTTCATTCAGGATGCGGTCCAGCGCACTGCGCGGCGCGGTGGTGGTTTCCGCCTTCAGCGCGTCGAATTGCGCACGAAGGGTGGATTTTTCGGCACCTTTGCAGTCATTCCACGGACGTCCCTGCAAGGCCATGTGCAGGACGTAATAGCCGATGAAATGCGGGCGTTCGCCGTTTTGCAGGAGCTTGCGGTAGGCCTCATGCGCGCCGAGGTCGCGCAGGGTTTCGGCGTCAGGGATGCCTGCGTCGATGCAGGCCTTCTCGAACGCGGGCCCGAGGTTGCGGATGCTGTTGACGGGGGTGCCGCTCATTTCAACATGGGGTCGCCGGTGGCGAAGGGCAGGGCGTTTGACAGGGCGTCAAAGCGGCCTTCGCCGAACATCTGCCTGCCGGCGTCATGGATCGTGCGCCAGGTTGTCCGGGCGAGCGCCGAGCCAAGCGAGAGGCGGGCGACGCCAAGTGCTGCGAACTCGGCGCGGCTGTGTTGTGTAAAGGGGCCGGAGACGAGGGCGTTGAAAGGGAGGTTGGTGGCTGTCACCAGCTGGCCAAGCGCCTGCATCGAGGGTGGCGCGGGCACGTAGACGGCATCGGCCCCTGCGGCCTCGAACGCGCGGATGCGAGCGATGGCTTCTGCCATGTCATGATGGCCGGTCAGGATACCGTCAGCGCGGGCCACCAGAACGAAGTCGCGCGGCAAGGCGCGGGCGGCGGCAGCTGCGGCGCGGATGCGTTCGGCTGCGAGGGCCGCGTCATAGGGGCTGTCATCGGGCAGGGCGGTGTCCTCGATGCAGATGCCGGCAAGGCCCACTTCGGCGGCGAGGCGGACGGTTTCGGCGCAGGTCTCGGGCGCCTCGCCGAAGCCGTTTTCGAAATCACCGGAGACGGGCAGGTTGACCGCCTCGACGAGGGACTGCGCGTGGGTCAACGCCTCTTCGCGGGTGATGGCGCCGTTGTCGGGACGGCCCAGTGTGAAGGCGTGGGCGGCAGAGGAGGTGGCGATGGCCCGCGCCCCGAGAGCGGTAAGCATTTTCGCCGAGCCTGCATCCCAGGCGTTGGCGAGAATGAACGGATCGCCGGGGCGGTGCAGGGCGCGAAAGGACTCAGACATGGGCGCGGGCCTTTGTTGCGGCGAAGGTGCAGAGGGTCTGGAGCGCGTCGGAGAGGCGGTCATCATCGACGGTGAGGGCGACGCGGATGTGACCGGCGGCGGAGTGGCCAAAGCTCTCACCCGGCATGACCGCGATGTGATGGGCGTCCAGCAGCGCCTCTGCAAATTCGCGGCCCGAGAGGCCTGTCGCGCGGATGTCGAGCATGACGTACATCGCGCCCTCAGCCGGGATCGCGGTGACGGTGTTCTGCTGCGACAGGATCGAAAGGGCAAGGTCGCGGCGGCGGCGGAAGGGGGCGGCGATTTTTTCTTCGAGCTCGGCGCCTTGATGCAGGGCAAAGAGGGCGCCGTCCTGGATGTAGCCGGGGACGCCGTAGGTGGTGGCGGTGGCGAGGTCGATCAGCGTATCAATGGCGTCTTCCGGTCCAATAATCCAACCAACGCGCGACCCGGTCATGGCGTGGCTCTTGGACATGGAGCCGATTTGCAGCGAGCGCGCTGCCATGCCGGGCAGGGCGCGGGGGCTGAGGTGGGAGCCGTGCCAGACCTGCGTGTCATAAACCTCGTCCGAGATCAGCCAGAGGTCATTGTCGACGCAGGCGCGGGCGATTTCGCGCAGCGTGTCCTGGGGGTAGACCATGCCGGTGGGATTGTTCGGCGTGTTGATCAGCAGGCTCTTTGCGCCGGTATCCCGGGCGGCGGCGACTATTGCGTCTGCGGAGGGCAGGAAGTTGTCGCGCGCTCGGGTCCGGATCGGGACCGCGCGGCCCGAGGCGCTGCGGATCGTACCGGGGTAGGTGGCGTAATAGGGGTCAATGTAGAGCGCGGCGTCGCCCGGGGTGAGCACGGCCATGTGCGCGGCAAAGAGCGCGGCCTGACCGCCGGGGGTGATGAGAACATTCTGCGGGCCGGTCGCAACGCCGCTTTGCGCGGTGACACGCTCTGCCACGGTGCGGCGCAGGGCATCGACGCCGGGGACCATGGCATAGCCGGTGTGGCCGCCGCGGGCGGCGGCGCCGATGGCAGCGAGGATCGAGGAATCGGTGCCGATGTCATGCTCGCCGATGGTCAGTTCGGTCACGGCGGTGCCGTTGGCGATCATCTTGCGGGCGCGGTAGAACACCTCCCAGCCGTCCGAGCCGCTTTCGTTGAGCGTGGTGATGCGGGTAGAGAGCTGAGGCATGTGGTTGTCCTTTCGGGGAAATACCTGCCAGAGGGCCGCGCGGGCGGCAAGCCGGTTCCGGTGCCGCGCAAGGCGGAATTGCGAAGTGTGAACGAAATCAACTTGTTGCGTTCGGTGCCCCGATTGACCCACCGAACGGTCGCAGGTAGTGTTTGTGACATGCTGGACGAGGTACGGCAGACGGCCCCGGGGTGACCCCATGGGGCCGTTTTTCGTGCCTTGCACCCTGACGGAGGGGCAACCTACAGGCAAGTAAGGTGTCGAGCATGAGCAGTACCAACAAGCAGACCGAAGACCAGACGATCGTCCTCACCGCCAATGCGCGGTGCGACAGACTGCAAAAGCAGCGCGAACGGGCGACGCAAACGATCACCGACCTCCTCGACTTGATCGGAGAGGTGCATGACAGGATCAAGAAAGGGGACATGGAAACCAGGTCCGAGACCGCCAAGGTCTTGGGCGAGTTGAAATATTGGCTGCGTGCGGCCCGGGAAACGGAGTTGGAACTTGAAGCAATCATCAGAAAGGAAGAAGGAATCGTCGACACCTACGGGCTGGACCTCGAAGCGGCCCGATTTGCGGTCGGGTGCCGTCTGGATCGCCTCCGGGCCTGCTGTGCTGAAGGAGAGATTCCTGGCTGAAATGACCGAGGGGGAGCGCATGGCGCTCCCCTTTCTTTTCGAGTTCTGGGCGCATGAGCACCAATTGCCGCCAGAGGGTGACTGGCGCACCTGGGTGATCCTGGGCGGGCGCGGTGCGGGCAAGACGCGGGCCGGGGCGGAATGGGTGCGGTCGCAGGTGGAGGGCGCGAAACCCTTGCAGGCGGGACGCTGTCGGCGGATCGCGCTGATTGGCGAAACCTTTGACCAGGCGCGTGAGGTGATGGTCAACGGTGACAGCGGAATCATGGCCTGCACGCCTTATGACCGGAAGCCGAAATACGTGTCGACGCGGCGCACGCTGGTCTGGCCCAATGGGGCTGAGGCGATGTTGTTTTCGGCGCAGGACCCGGAGGCGCTGCGCGGGCCACAGTTCGACGGGGCCTGGGTGGATGAATTCGCCAAGTGGAAGAAGGCGCGCGAGGTCTGGGACATGCTGCAGTTCGGCCTGCGACTGGGCGATGCACCGCGGGTCTGCGTGACCACGACGCCGCGCAATGTCGATGTGCTGAAGGAGTTGCTGGAGTTGCCGTCGACGGTGCGAACCCATGCGGCGACGGATGAGAACCGGGCCTACCTGGCGCAATCGTTCCTGGAAGAGGTGCGCGTGCGGTATGGCGATTCGTCGCTGGGGCGTCAGGAGCTGGACGGGCTATTGGTGGATCAGGTCGAGGGGGCGCTGTGGACGCGGGAGATGTTCGACAGTGGCCGGTATGGGCGCCTGCCGGATCTGGACCGGATCGTGGTCGCGGTGGATCCCCCGGCCGGACAGGGCAAGACGGCGGATGCCTGCGGCATCGTCGTGGCCGGATTGGTCGATGCGGAGGACCCGCGCGACCGGCGGGCCTATGTGCTGGAGGATGCCTCTGTTCAGGGATTGCGGCCGGTTGGATGGGCCACGGCGGCGGTCGAGGCGATGCGGCGCTGGCAGGCGGACCGGATCGTGGCGGAGGTCAATCAGGGCGGGGCGATGGTCGAGGCGACCTTGCGCCAGATTGACCCTTACATTCCTTACACAGCCGTACATGCGACCCGGGGAAAGAGCCTGCGCGCCGAGCCGGTCGCGGCCCTGTATGAGCAGGGGCGTGTGTACCACGGGCGCGGTCTGGACATGCTGGAAGACCAGATGTGCCTGATGACGCCGCAGGCCTACCAGGGATCCGGCAGTCCCGACCGGGTTGATGCGCTGGTCTGGGCGATCACGGAGTTGATGCTGGCCCGGCCCTTGCCGAAAGCGCAGCCGCGGGTGCGGATGCTGGATTGAGCGTTGCGCGATCGGCGAACGGTGGTGTGACGCGGGATTAATTCCACCACCTTAGGTTGCCTGACGAGACGCAGGGGACGGCAACGCCCCGCCAATCAGGACAAAGCGACAAACCGGGCGCGAAAGGCGATTGCCTTTTGCGGCTGGGGTGGTGCGGGCGCGGGCCAAGGGCCGCGCCGAGGAAAGGAGCGATACGGATGGTATTCGATTTTCTGCGGCGGACCGGATCGGCGCGCGATGCGCAGGCGGCCCCTCAGCTCAAGGCCTCGGCCACGGGCCGGTTGGTGGCGCAGCTGAGTTCGGGGCGGGTGGCGTGGAGCCCGCGGGACACGGTGTCGCTGACCAAACAGGCCTTTGCCGGCAACCCGGTGGGCTTTCGTGCGGTCAAACTGATCGCGGAATCGGCGGCGGCGCTGCCCCTGGTCCTGCAGGATGCCGAGACGCGCTATGCAGAGCATCCGGTTCTGTCGCGCGTTCTTGCGCCGAACCCGGCGCAGGGACGGGCGGAGTTCTTCGAGGCGCTGTACGGTCAGCTGCTGCTGTCCGGGGATGCCTATGTCGAGGCGGTTTCCGGTGAGACAGGCGTGCCCTTTGAGATGCACGTCCTGCGTAGCGACCGAATGAGCGTGGTGCCGGGGGCGGATGGTTGGCCGGTGGCCTATGAATACAACGTGGCGGGCCGCAAGCACCGGTTCGACGCAGGTGGGTCTGTGTCGCCGATCTGTCATGTGAAGACATTTCATCCTCAGGACGATCATTACGGTTTGTCGCCCCTGCAGGCAGCGGCGCAGGCGGTGGATGTGCACAATGCGGCCTCGCGCTGGTCCAAGGGGCTGCTCGACAATGCGGCGCGACCCTCGGGGGCGATTGTCTGGACCGGCGCGGACGGGCAGGGGCATTTGAGCCCCGAGCAATTCGAGCGTTTGCAGGCCGAGATGGAGCTGAACCACCAGGGCGCGCGGAATGCGGGACGTCCGATGCTGCTGGAAGGCGGGTTGGACTGGAAGCCGATGGGCTTTTCGCCCTCGGACATGGAGTTTCAGAAGACGAAGGAAGCGGCGGCCCGCGAGATTGCGATCGCCTTTGGCATACCGCCGATGTTGTTGGGGATTCCTGGCGAGGCAACCTATGCCAACTACGCCGAGGCGCACCGGGCGTTCTATCGCCAGACGGTGCTGCCACTGGCCGCGAAGGTGACGGCGAGCGTCGGACGCTGGCTGGCGGGTTTTACCGGCGAGGAGGCGCAGCTGGGCCCGGATCTGGACCAGGTGCCGGCACTGTCCGCCGAGCGCGATGCGCAATGGACCCGCGTGGCGACGGCGGATTTCCTGACCGCCGCCGAAAAGCGCCGGATGCTGGGCCTGCCCGCCGTTGCGGAAGAGGAGAGCGGAGATGACTGAGGTGCGTTCGCGGCACGAGGCCTTTGCCTGCGCGCCGGGTCTGCGGCTGGAGGCACATGAGCGCGTCAGCAAGCTGCAGTTCGATGCGCTGACCGATCGTTTCCAACGCATGGAGGCGCTGCTGGAGCGGCTGGAGCGTCGACTGTGGCTGACGGTCTACGGGGTCGCCGGGGCGATCCTTGCGGACGTCTTTCAAGGATTGCTGAACGCGACGCCGTGAGCGGCCGTGTCTTCGAGGAAAGGAACGAATGATGGAATTGGAGCACAAGTTCTGCCGCTTTGACAGCGAGGTTAAGGTCGAAGGGCGATTGATCGAGGGCTACGCCTCGCTTTTTGGCGCCTGTGACCAAGGCGGCGACGTGGTGGCCAAGGGGGCCTATGCGCGCTCGCTCAAGGCCCTGGCGGGCGAGGGTCGGTCAGTGAAGATGCTGTGGCAGCACGATCCGGCGCAACCCATCGGCATCTGGGACGAGGTTCGCGAGGATGAACGCGGCCTCTGGGTCAAGGGCCGCCTTCTGGACACTGTCGAGAAGGGTCGCGAGGCGGCCTCGCTGATCGAGGCGGGCGCCATCGACGGGCTGTCGATCGGTTATCGCACGGTCAAGAGCACGAAGAACGACAAGGGCCCGCGGGTCCTGACGGAACTGGAGCTTTGGGAGGTGTCGCTGGTGACCTTTCCAATGCTGCCCAGTGCGCGGGTGGCGTCCAAGGGGGAAACCCCCGACGAGGTCGCGCTGCGTGAATTGGCGGAGGCCATCGAGGCCATGCGCCCCAACCTGGCGGGCGGCTGACGCGCGCCACTCATGAGGGAAATTGGCATGAGCAACACCGAGACCAAGTCTCGGACCGGGGAAGAATTGTCTCCGGTCGCCCGGGTGAGTGCCGCGATGGCGGGACTGATCGGGGATTACAAGGCCTTGCAGGCCGACCTTGAAGAGAAGCTTCAGAAACAGGAAGAGCGACTGAAAATGCTGGATCACAAG
The DNA here is from genome assembly GCA_034670345.1 of Paracoccaceae bacterium. Lineage (GTDB taxonomy): Bacteria > Pseudomonadota > Alphaproteobacteria > Rhodobacterales > Rhodobacteraceae > Antarctobacter. Next base: position 99,961 of record JAXMNQ010000003.1, read on the forward strand.
ACCGCCCGGGCAAACCGCCCCGCGCTTTCGACCCGTACCGAGGTTGAAGTCCCCCACCGCAAGGCCATGAACGCCTATCTGCGCCATGGCGATGACGACGCGCTGCGCGGCCTCGAACTGGAAGGCAAGGCGATGTCGACCGCGATCAATTCGGACGGCGGCTTTCTGGTCGATCCGCAGACAGCGGAGATCATCAAATCGTCGCTGAACACCACCGCGTCGATCCGTCAGATCGCCAATGTGGTGAACGTGGACGCAACCTCGTTCGACGTGCTGATCGACCAGAACGACACCGGCGCGGGTTGGGCGAATGAAACGGCGAGCACCGCCGAGACCGGTACGCCGACCATTGAGCGTATCTCGATCCCGATCTACGAGCTGAACGCGATGCCCAAGGTGTCGCAGCGGCTGCTGGATGACAGCGCCTTTGACGTCGAGAGCTGGCTTGCCACGCGGATCGCCGAAAAGTTTGCGCGGGCCGAGGCGAGTGCCTTTGTCAGCGGTGACGGCGTAGACAAGCCGCGCGGCTTTCTGGATCACACCATCGTCGATGATGCCGCATGGGCATGGGGGTCACTGGGGTCGGTTCCGACGGGATCAGGCACCGGGGTTGGGGACGGTGACGCGCTGATCGACGTCGTCTATGCGCTGAATGCGCCGTACCGCGCCAAGGCGAGCTTTGTCATGAACTCGAAGACCGCCGGTGAGCTGCGCAAGCTGAAGGATGCGGATGGTCGTCACCTTTGGGCCGACGGCTTTGCCTTTGGCGAGCCGGGCCGCCTGCTGGGCTATCCGGTGCTGATCGCAGAGGACATGCCCGACATCGAGGCCGATGCGCATCCGATCGCCTTTGGCGACTTCTCCTGCGGCTACACGATTGCCGAACGTCCGGACCTGCGGGTGCTGCGCGATCCGTTCAGCGCCAAGCCGCATGTGCTGTTCTACGCCTCGAAGCGCGTCGGCGGTGATGTGAGCGATTTCGCAGCCATCAAGCTGCTCCGCGTCGCGGTCAGCTGAACCTGACCATGAGATGGGGGGCGGGCCCTAGGGTCCGTCCTTCTGAGGGCGCGCGCAGGCGCATGGTGTCCAGCTAACCCCTCCGCCCGTGCAGCATGGGCGGCGCGCGCCCAACCGCCGAGCGGATCTGGGATGGTCTAGGATTTCGGAGAAGAAACATGATGTTGGTGGAAGAAACGCAGGTGTCCGAAGCGGCGCTTCCGGTGCAGGCCCTGAAGGATCACCTGCTGCTTGGCAGTGGGTTCACCGAAGGCGATCTGCAGGATCCGGTCCTGGTCTCGTTCCTGCGCGCGGCGCTGGCCGCGATAGAAGGGAGAACCGGCAAGGCGCTGATCTCTCGCGGGTTCCTGATGACGCTGGAGGCCTGGACCTCGGCGGAGGGGCAGCGGTTGCCGGTGGCGCCGGTCCAGTCGATCACCGAAGTGGCTTTGGTCGATGCCTTCGGTGCGGCGACGGTCGTCGATCCGGCGGCCTACCGGCTGCAGAAGGACGCCTTTGATCCCAGGCTGAAACCTTTTGCCATGTATCTGCCGAATGTGCCCGCGGGCGGCGCCGTCGAAGTGCGGTTTGATGCAGGATATGGGGCGACCTTTGACGCAGTGCCGGAAGATATGAAGCAGGCGGTTCTGATGCTGGCCGCACATTACTACGAGTACCGCAGCGACACGGCACTGAGCCAGGGGTGCATGCCCTTTGGCGTGACCAGCCTGATCGCCCGCTATCGCCCGGTCCGCGTGGGGTTGAGCGCATGAACCGGACGTTGAACAGGCGTCTCACGCTGGAAGCGCCTGCGCGCGTGAGCGACGGTGCCGGTGGTTTCGAGGAAACCTGGACCGCGCTTGGCACCCTTTGGGCGCAGGTCAAACCGCGTACCGGGAGGTTGGCCAACGGAGAGACCGGCGCCGTGTCGGTCGGGGCCTTTCGGATCACCGTGCGGGGTGCGCCGCTTGGCCATTCCAACCGACCCGAACCCGGGCAACGGTTTCGCACCGGACCTCGGTTGTTCCGCATCGAGGCCGTGACCGAGAAGGAGCCGTCGGGGCTCTATCTGATCTGCCAATGTCAGGAAGAGGTGGCGCCATGAGCTATGGGGTCGCAAGCGCCTTGCAGGCGGCGGTCTATGCCCGATTGCAGGGGGATGCCGCGCTGACCGGTCTGGTTGGAACCGACATCTATGACGCCCTGCCCACGGGCAGCCTGCCGCCGATCTACGTGGCGTTGGGGCCGGAGACGGCAAAGGACGCCGGGGATGTTGGGGGCGCAGGTGCGTGGCATCGTTTCCTTGTTTCGGTGGTGACGGCCAAATCGGGCTTTCAAGCCGCCAAGGAGGCGGCGGCGGCGATCAGCGATGCATTGCACGGTGCAGATTTGCCCCTGAACCGCGGAATCCTTGTGGGCCTGTGGTTCGAGAAGGCCAAGGCGGGGCGCGAGAGCCGGGGCCGGAGGCGTATTGATCTGACCTTCCGCGCGCGCGTGGAGGACGACGGTGTGCAGTAAATGCGCACCCTACGGATGACTGAAATTTTTTCGCAGGAGTGAAAGCAATGGCGGCACAGAACGGTAAGGATCTGTTGATCAAGGTGGACGTGAGCGGCACGTTTGAAACGCTGGCGGGGCTGCGCGCGACGCGCGTGAGTTTCAATGCCGAGCAGGTGGACGTGACCACGCTGGATTCGACCGGAGGCTGGCGCGAGTTGCTGGCGGGCGCAGGCGTGAAATCCGCCAGCCTGAGCGGGTCGGGCGTGTTCAAGGACGGCAGCACGGATGAGCGTGCGCGGCAGATCTTTTTCGACGGCGAGACCCCGGTCTTTCAGGTGATCATCCCCGATTTCGGCACGGTCGAGGGAGCCTTTCAGGTGACCTCGATTGAATATGCGGGCGCACATGACGGCGAAGCGACCTATGAACTCGCGCTGGCCTCGGCCGGGGCTCTGAGCTTTGCGGCGGCATGATGGGCAATTCTTGGCGGGGGGATGTGGTTCTGGTCATGGATGGCCAGAGCCACGAGATGCGTCTGACGTTGGGGGCCTTGGCGGAGCTGGAAGCCGGGCTTGAGAGTGGGTCACTGGTCGAACTGGTGCAGCGCTTTGAAAACGGCGGGTTCGGGACGCGGGACGTCTTGGCGCTGATCGTGGCGGGGCTGCGCGGAGGTGGCTGGCAGGGGCAGGCGCAGGACCTGCTTGCTGCCGAGATTGACGGCGGCCCGATTGTGGCCGCGCGGGCGGCGGCAGAGCTGTTGGCGCGGGCGTTCATGTTGCCGGAGGCGGCGGATGGCCGGGTTTGACTGGCCCGCCCTGATGCGGGCGGGGATGCGAGGCCTTGGCCTCAAACCTTGGGAGTTCTGGGCACTGACACCTGCCGAGTTGCAGCTGATGCTGGGCGAAGGGGGCAGTGCGAAACCGATGGGACGCGCGCGGCTGGACGAATTGCTGACGGCCTATCCCGACAAGATGCGAGGTGACGGAACATGAACGAGGATCTGGATAATCAGATCGAGGCGCTGGAAGCCTCCCTGGGCAGCGCGGCTGGCATGGCGGCGCAGTTCGACGCGGAATTGAAGCGCATTCACGAGACCTTTTCGGCAACCGGCCAAGGCGCGGCAAAGCTGGAGGCGACTCTGAGCCGGGGGGTGGCGCGGGCCATCGACGGCGTGGTGCTGGACGGTATGAAACTGTCGGATGCTTTGAAAACGGTGGCGCAATCCATGATCGACGCGGCGTGGAAAGCGGCGGTCAAGCCTGTCGCGGGCCATGTCGGCGGCTTGCTGTCGAGCGCCGTCGGCGGGATCTTTGGTCAATTTTCACCTTTTGCAAATGGTGCGGGATTTGCACAGGGACGGGTGATGCCATTTGCCAATGGCGGGGTCGTGAGCGGCCCGACCACGTTCCCGATGCGCGGCGGTGCCGGTCTGATGGGCGAAGCAGGTCCCGAGGCGATCATGCCGCTGACCCGAGGGGCGGACGGCAAACTAGGCGTGCGCGCAGAGGGGCGCACGCAGGGTCCCGTGACCGTTGTGATGAATATCACGACGCCGGATGCAGCCAGTTTCCAACGCAGTCAAAGCCAGATCGCGGCTCGGATGAGCCAGGCGTTAAACCGCGGCGCGCGTAATCGCTGAGGAGGGAACGATGAGTTTTCACGAGGTAAGATTTCCGACAGACCTGAGCTTGGGTTCTGTCGGCGGTCCAGAGCGGCGGACGGATATCGTGACGCTGACCTCTGGATTCGAAGAACGCAACACGCCCTGGGCGCATTCGCGTCGGCGGTTTGACGCGGGACTGGGCCTGCGCTCTCTGGATGACGTAGCCGAGTTGATCGCTTTCTTCGAGGCGCGTCAGGGACAATTGCATGGGTTCCGTTGGAAAGACTGGGCGGACTTCAAATCCTGCATGCCGTCGCAGACGCCTTCCGCCGGTGATCAACTGATCGGGACCGGAGATGGGAATGCGACAAGCTTTCAACTGGCCAAAACCTATTCCTCGGGCAGTGCCGCCTATGTCCGCCCGGTTACGAAGCCGGTTTCAGGTTCGGTGCAGATCGAGGTTGACGGTGTGACGTTCAGCGAAGGTGCGGGGTTTTCCGTCAATCATGCGACCGGGGCGGTGACGCTGGACGCGGCACCCTCTGTGGGAGAGGTCGTGCGTGCGGGGTTCGAATTCGATGTCCCGGTGCGCTTTGACACGGATCGCATTCTTGTCAGTGCGGACAGTTTCAACGCTGGTCAGATTCCGGATGTCCCGGTTGTGGAGGTTCGGGTCTGATGGGGGCGGCGGAGCTTCATGCACATCTGGAGGGCGGGTTGACGACGGTCTCTCGTGCCTGGGAAGTCATGCGAACCGACGGCGTACGGTTGGGGTTTACCGACCATGACCGGGACCTGACCTTCGACGGTTTGACGTTTCGTGCGGACAGCGGATTGACCGCGCGCGCGTTGAGTCAGGCGACGGGCCTGTCGGTCGACAATTCCGAAGCCATGGGGGCGCTGCGTTCGGGGGCATTGACCGAGGCCGACATTGCCGCGGGCCGTTATGACGGGGCCGAGGTGATCTGCTGGCTTGTGAACTGGGCGGATGTCGATGCGCGCCGGATCATGTTTCGCGGCAGCATTGGCGAAATCCGTCGCGGGACAGGGGCGTTTCAGGCCGAGTTGCGCGGGTTGACCGAGACGCTGAACCGCCCTGTCGGACGGGTCTTCCAGAAACCCTGTACTGCGGTTCTGGGGGACGCGGATTGTGGTCTCGTCGTTTCGGCGTCGGGTTATGTTCACGAAGGCCCCTTGGTCGGAGTGGACGAAAACCGGGCGTTTCTTCTCGGGAATCTTGCCGCCTTCGCGATTGGCTGGTTTCAACGCGGCAAACTGGAGGTTCTGAGCGGTGCTGCACAGGGACTGAGTTCGGCGATCAAGCGTGACCACCTGCGCAACGATGGTACGCGCGCGATTGAAGTCTGGGAACCTCTGCGCGCCAGTCCGGAGGCGGGCGATCTGGTGCGCATCACGGCCGGATGTGACAAGCGCTTTACAACCTGTCGGTTGAAATTCGGTAACCATCTGAATTTTCGCGGCTTCCCCGACCTGCCCGAAGAGGACTGGATCACCGTCCTTCCAAGTCAGGCCAAGACGTTGAACGGCGGCAGTCGCCGATGAGCAAGGTAATAATCACAGCGCGGAGTTGGTTGGGCACGCCCTACGTGCACCAGGCCTCATGCAAAGGGGCGGGTTGTGACTGTCTTGGCCTGTTGCGGGGCGTTTGGCGAGAGACGCTGGGGACGGAGCCGGAACCGGTTCCGGCATACAGCAAAGACTGGTCCGAGCCGCAGGGCGATGAGCGGTTGTGGCGCGCGGCCCTGTCACACCTGAAAGCCAAGACCCTGTTCGATGCGGCGCCGGGCGATGTTCTGTTGTTCCGAATGCGCGACGGGGCGGTTGCAAAGCACGTCGGTCTGCAGAGCGAAGCCGGGCCGGACGGGCGTTTCATTCATGCTTACGATGGCCATGGCGTGATCGAAAGCGCCCTGAGCGCGCCCTGGGCGCGTCGAGTAGTGGCCCGTTTTGCCTTTCCAATGGAGACTGAGTGATGGCGACGATCCTTCTTTCCGCTGCGGGTGCGGCTATTGGCAGCTCAATCGGAGGCTCCGTTCTTGGCCTTTCCATGACGGCGGTTGGCCGCTTTATCGGCGCGAGCCTTGGACGTGTTCTGGACCAACGCCTGATGGGGGCCGGATCTGAGGCGGTTGAAACCGGGCGGATTGAACGGTTTCGCCTGACAGGCGCCGGTGAAGGGGCTGCCGTGCCGCAGGTGTACGGGCGGATGCGTGTTGGCGGGCAAGTCATCTGGGCCACTGAATTCACGGAACACGTTCAGGAAACCGGCGGCAGCGGCGGGGGCAAGGGCGCGCCTGCGCAACCGAAAGTACGCCAGTACAGCTATTCGGTCAGTCTGGCTTTTGCTTTGTGCGAAGGGCAAATCACTGGGATCATCAGGATCTGGGCCGATGGCGCCGAGATTGCACCCAACCGATTGAACATGCGTGTCTACACCGGTTCCGAAGACCAGTTGCCGGATCCCAAGATCGAAGCCGTCGAAGGGGTTGGGAACGTGCCCGCGTATCGCGGCACGGCCTATGTTGTCATGGAAAACCTGGACCTCGAACAGTTCGGGAACCGGGTTCCGCAATTCAGCTTTGAAGTGACGCGCCCCGATCTTTCGGAGGACGACGTGCCATCGCTGGTCCAGGGCGTGGCCGTGATCCCCGGGACCGGAGAATACGCGCTTGCGACCGATCCGATTTATCTGTCTGCCAACGGGTCCTCAGGCAGCAGCCTGTTTGGCGGCGGTGGTGTGGCAAACGTCAATTCGCCTTCCGAAGAGCCGGATTTTGTGACTTCACTGCGCCAGCTTCGAGACGAGGCGCCAAACTGCAAGGCGACGTCCTTGATCGTAAGCTGGTTCGGGAACGACCTGCGCTGTGGCGCATGTTCGATCCGTCCAAAAGTGGAGCAGACAGGATATGATGCCGATGCGATGCCCTGGTCGGTATCGGGTCTGGCTCGATCGGAGGCAGAAGCCCTGCCGACCAGTGAGGGCAGGCCGGTCTACGGCGGGACGGCGTCGGATGCGTCGGTAATTCAGGCGATCCAGAGGCTTCAATCCGAAGGGATGGAGGTGATGTATTATCCGTTCATCCTGATGGACCAGATGGATGGAAATGACCTGACCGATCCCTGGACCGGTGACGCGGACCAACCTGTATTGCCATGGCGCGGACGCATCACGCTGAGCGTTGCGCCGGACCAACCGGGAACTCCGGATAAAACAGCGGCGGCAGATGCCGAGGTCGCGGCGTTCTTCGGCACGGCGTCGGCCAGCGATTTTGCCGTGGGACCTGTTTCTGTTGTGTATGGTGGTCCGGCCGAATGGGGATACCGGCGGTTCATCCTGCATCAGGCCGCGCTTTGCGCCACGGCCGGCGGTGTCGATGCGTTTTGCATTGGCTCCGAGATGCGTGGATTGACGCAGATCCGCGGTGCCTCCGGCTTTGCCGCGGTGGCCCAGTTGCAGAGCCTGGCGGCGGAGTGCCGGCTGCTTCTGGGGCCATCGGTCAAGATCGGCTATGCGGCAGATTGGTCGGAATACTTCGGCTACCATCCGCAGGACGGATCCGGCGACGTCTACTTTCATCTTGATCCCCTTTGGGCGGATAGCAACATCGATTTCGTCGGTATCGACAACTACATGCCGCTGTCCGATTGGCGTGATGGTGATGACCACAAAGACGCTGCTTGGCCTGCGATCCATGACTTGGATTACCTAAAGTCCAACATCGAGGGGGGAGAAGGATTTGATTGGTACTACGCCTCGCAGGCTGATCGTGACGCGCAGGTGCGGACAGAGATTACGGATGAGGCGCATGCAGAGCCATGGATCTGGCGTTACAAGGACATTCGCAATTGGTGGAGCAATCCGCACCATGACCGCATAGGCGGTGTGCGCCAGCTGTTCGCCACCGACTGGCAGCCCGAGTCAAAACCGATCTGGTTCACTGAACTGGGATGCGCCGCTGTCGACAAGGGGTCAAACCAGCCCAACAAGTTTCTTGATCCCAAATCGTCGGAATCCGAACTGCCCCGATACTCCAACGGGTTGCGGGACGAAACCGTGCAACGGCAATACCTGCGGGCGCATCTGGGGTATTGGGGCGAGGATGCACACAACCCGGTCTCATCAGTGTATGCAGGCAAGATGCTGGATATGTCGCGTGCATTTGTCTGGGCATGGGATGCGCGGCCCTTTCCGTGGTTTCCGGGCAACGAGGACCTTTGGTCGGACGGATCCAATTACCGCACCGGACATTGGCTGAACGGACGGACATCCGGGCGCAGTCTCGCTTCGGTCGTGACCGAAATCTGTGACCGGGCAGGGTTGACGGATATCGACACCAGAGGGTTGTTCGGTTTCGTACGCGGCTACCTCGTCTCGCAGGTGACGGATGCGCGACGAGCATTGCAGCCATTGATGTTGGGATATGGGTTCGATGCGATCGAACGGGATGGCAAGCTTGTCTTCCGGATGCGCAATGGGCGCCATGCAGTTGAACTGACACAAGCTGATCTGGCTGTCAGCGAGGACGTCGAGGGTGACCTGTTAGAGACACGCGCGGCCGAGGCCGAGATGGCCGGACGTGTTCGTGTTCAGTTTGTCCTGGCCGACGCGGATCATCAGGTCGGCTCTGAAGAGGCGGTGCTGCCAGATGACGCCACGCATGCTGTGTCCGAAACCGAACTCTCACTTGCGATGACGCGGAGCGAAGGTCGTCAGACCGCCGAGCGCTGGCTGGCCGAGGCGCGCGTGGCGCGAGACACACTGCGATTTGCGCTGCCGCCATCTCAACTGGCGCTGGGCGCTGGTGACATCGTGCGCCTGCCTGCGGCGGATGGGGCGACGTTGGCACGGATCGACAAGGTCGAGGTGATGGACCTCCAGATCGTGGATGCCGTGAGGATCGAACCGGACGTTTTCCAACCTGTCGACTTTCCCGAAGACGTCGCCGGGTTGAGGCCCTTTACGCCGGCGGTTCCTGTCACGCCCCTGTTTCTGGACTTGCCGCTGCTGACCGGGGATGAGGCCCCCCACGCGCCGCATCTGGCGCTTTCTGCGGATCCTTGGCCCGGATCGGTCGCGGTATACGATGCGGTCGAGGATGCAGGCTATGCGTTGAACGGCGTCGTCGCGGCGCGGTCGGTCATAGGCGTGACAGAAACGGATTTGCCCGCGGCAAGAAGCGGATGCGTCGACCGGGGCGTACCGTTGCAGCTTCACATGGCAAGCGGTTCCCTGCAATCGGTCGGGGACATGGCGCTGCTGTCCGGAGCGAATGCGATTGCGATCGGGGATGGGTCGAAAGATGCCTGGGAGGTCTTTCAGTTCCGCAATGCCGAGCTGGTTTCCGAGGGGCGCTGGCAGTTGTTCCATCGGCTGCGGGGGCAGGCGGGCAGTGACGGAATCATGCCCGAGGTATGGCCCGCCGGGTCCTGGGTCGTCTTGCTGAACGGAGCGCCGAGGCAAATCGGGCTATCGGCCGCGCAGCGGGGACTGGAGCGGCACTACAGGATCGGACCGGCGCCCCAGGGGTATGACCATGCATCTTATGTTCACCGAGTGCTGGCCTTCGACGGCAACGGATTGCGGCCCTACAGACCGGCGCATCTGCGTGCCAGGGACACCGGTGAGGATCTGGATGTCAGCTGGATACGGCGCACCCGGATCGACGGCGATGGTTGGGGCACAGAGGATGTGCCGCTTGGCGAGAGCCGCGAAGCCTACCGGGTCGAGGTGCGCCATGGCGCAGGTGTCTTGCGGGCGGCCACGGTTTCAAGCCCGAACTGGACCTATTCGGCGACCGATCAAACTGCTGATGGCTTGAGCGGGCCCTATTCCATCGCCGTGGCGCAGTTGTCTGATCGATTCGGACCCGGTCTCTTCGCAGAGATCGCGTTGACCGCATGAGACCGGTTCTGCCGGGAGACATCACCGCGGCGGCGCGGGTTTTGCTGGCAGTCCCGGCGCAACGGCGGACATCGCTTGCGCGGCGCTTGATCGACGAGGCAAGTGCCGCGGACCGCTACTGTCAGTGCCATCACATGGTGCACCCGCGTTGGGGAAACGGCACGCTGAGCGCCGCCGCTCATGGCCACGACATGCAACGCGAAAGCGGTTTTGGCGATCCGGACTACATGGAGTGCCAGCTTAGGGTGTTCGAGGCCTTGCTTGCGCCGCGTCAGCCTGAAGCACAGGAGATGCAGCGCACCGCCGTCGGATCCAGTTCCAGCCGACGCGGTGTGATGGCTTCGCCACATTCGTCGCAATAGCCGAATTCACCTTCCTCAAGGCGCTGCAAGGCGGCGTGCAGCGCCCGGCGCGAGCCGTCCCGGCGCGCCTGCGTCGCCTTGGCCATCGACTGGTTCAGCAAGGCATCCTGACGCGAAAGACGGCCCACCGCCTGCTGGTCCAGCACGACCGTGGACTGGCCTTCCCGCCCAAGTGCATCCTCCTGATCCAGCTCTGCAAGCCGACCGTGGATCAGATTTCGGAACAGGTCTGTTTCGGACTTATCCAACCTTCAGATACCTCTCATCACGGATTTGCGTTTCTCTCCTGATAGCCTATCTGTTAGATTCACGGCGTCAAAGGAGGACAGCCATGGCTGAAACGCGCGCACATCTTGCCGAAGTCGACCCTGTCTGGGCCCGGATCAGGAACGAGGCTGAGCAGGCCGTGATCGACGAGCCGCTTCTGGGCGGGTTGGTGCATTACTCGATCCTGCACCATCCGACCCTCGACCGGGCGTTGAGTTACAGGGTCTCGCTGAAGCTGGCGAACGGAGAAATGTCCGAGCAGATCCTGCGTGAGATCTGTGACGAGGCCTATGGCGACGATCGACAGCTTGCCCTGTCGGCGCGGGCGGATATCGTGGCGACCTACGAACGTGATCCCGCCTGCCACCGGTTCCTGCAGCCATTGCTGTTCTTCAAGGGGTTCCAGGCCGTGCAGGCATATCGCGTCGCGCATTGGCTGTGGCTGAAGAAGCGGACGGATCTGGCCTATTACTTTCAAATGCGTTGCTCCGAAGTCTTTGGTATCGACATTCACCCTGCGGCCCGCATCGGCAAGGGGATCATGATCGACCACGCGCATTCGATTGTCATCGGCGAGACGGCGGTGGTGGGTGACAATGTCTCGATGCTGCATTCGGTGACGCTGGGCGGAACCGGCAAGGAAGAAGAGGACCGGCATCCCAAGATTGGCGACGGAGTTCTGATCGGGGCGGGGGCAAAGGTTTTGGGCAATATCAAGGTCGGCGATTGCTCGCGCATTGCCGCCGGATCCGTTGTCTTGCAGGAAGTGCCGCCGTGCAAGACCGTGGCCGGGGTGCCGGCCAAGGTCGTCGGCGAGGCAGGCTGTTCGCAGCCCTCGATCAGCATGGACCAGATCCTGAAACAGGGGTGAAGTTTTACAAGGAATTCCACAGTGGCGCGCCTTTGGGCGCGCCGCTTTGCTATCTGGGTGGAGGGGCTTTGCCCCTCTGCCGCTGACGCGGCATTCACCCCAAGGGTATTTTCAGCCCAAAGACGCCTTGAGTCAGGCCAGCATGGCCAAGGGGTTTTCAAGATTGTCGACGATGGCCTGCAAAAGCGCGGCGCCAAGTGCGCCGTCGATGACGCGGTGATCTACGCTGAGAGTCACGGACATGACAGTGGCCACGGCAAGGCTGCCATCCTCAGCCGCGACCGGTTTCCGGATGCCCGCCCCCACGGCAAGGATGGCGGCCTGTGGCGGGTTTATGACCGCATCGAAATTCTCGATCCCGAACATGCCGAGGTTGGAGATGGCAAAACTGCCGCCCTGGTATTCATGGGGCGCGAGTTTGCGGTCGCGCGCGCGGGTGGCGAGGTCCTTCATTTCCGCCGAGAGGGCCGAGAGGGATTTCTGATCGGCGTCACGCAGAACAGGCGTGAAGAGCCCGCCCTCGATGGCGACGGCCACGGCAACGTCGGAGGGGGTGAGTTGCAGAATGCGGTCACCGGCCCAGACGGCATTGGCTGCGGGCACCTGTTGCAGGGCGAGGGCGCAGGCCTTGATGATGAAATCATTGACTGAAAGTTTCACGCCGCGCGCGGCGAGTTGATCGTTCAGCTGTTTGCGGAAGGTCATCAGCGCGTCGAGTCGGATGTCGCGGCGCAGGTAGAAATGCGGGATGGTCTGTTTCGCTTCGGTCAGGCGCGCGGCGATGGTGCGGCGCATGCCGTCCAGCTGGATTTCCTGATGGGGCCGATCGGCGTAGGTCCTTAGCACCGCCTCGGCGCTTGCGGGGGCGGGCGAAGGCGCTGGGGCCAAGGTCGCGGCCGGGGCAGACGCCGCTGCGGCCGGCTGCGGGGCGGCGGTGGCGGCCTCGACATCGGCCTTGACGATGCGGCCACGCGGGCCGGAGCCTGCGATCTGCGACAGGTCGAGACCCTTTTGCTCGGCGATGCGGCGGGCGAGCGGCGAGGCGAAGATGCGCGCGCCGTCTGTTTGCGGCGCCGGGGGGGCGGCCTTCTCGGGACCCCGTTCCGGGGCCGCCTCGGCAGCCGCGGTTGCCTGCGCCTTGGGCGCCGTGGCAACGGGCGCGGCGATGTCAGTGGCCGTCTCACCCTCTTCCAGCAGGACGGCGATGGGCGTATTGACCTTGACCGCTTCGGTGCCTTCCGGGATCAGGATCTGGCCGATGGTGCCTTCGTCCACGGCTTCGAATTCCATCGTCGCCTTGTCGGTTTCGATCTCGGCGATCACGTCGCCGGAGGTGACGCTGTCGCCTTCCTTGACCAGCCATTTGGCCAGTGTCCCCTCTTCCATCGTGGGGGACAGGGCGGGCATGAGGATTTCTATGGGCATCCGGGTCCTCCTCTCAGCGCTTTGGCTGGTGGGGAAAGTGAAGTGTTGCGCCGTGTCCGTTGACCATCTCAGCGCGCCTCTGCCAGCGTGACGATATCATAGGGGGCGCGTGGTTTCCGGCCACGGACCAGAAGTTCGACGGCGCGGGCTATGGGCTGGCGATGCGCCGCGATCCATTCGTAGGCTTCCTGATGCGTCGGACGCGCGCCGGGGCGCCATCCGTTCTGCATCAGGCTTTCGGGGACATAAGCGCGGCCTGCATCGGTGGCGATGCAATAGGCCTCGCGCGCCACGTCGCGGCCCTGAACCTCGACCCGGGGGCTCACCGGTAGCAAACCTTTTTCGCGGCCTCGACAACCTCCGCCGTGGAGGTCAGCGCGTGTTTTTCGAGATTGGCGGCATAGGGCATGGGGACATCCTTGCCTGTGCAGTTGATCACCGGCGCGTCGAGATAGTCGAAGGCCTCTTGCATCAGCACGGCCGAGATGTGGTTGCCGATGGCGCCCACGGGGAAGCCCTCTTCGATGGTGACGCAGCGGTTGGTTTTCTGCACCGAGGCGATGACCGTGGCGGTGTCCATCGGGCGCAACGTCCGCAGGTCGATGACCTCGGCGCTGATGTCGTCTTCGGCCAGTTTCTCCGCCGCCTCCAACGCATAGGTCATGCCGATGCCGAAGCTGACAAGGGTGACATCCGTGCCTTCGCGCCAGATCCGGGCCTTGCCGAAGGGGACGGTGAAATCGTCCAGCACGGGCACGTCGAAGCTGCGGCCGTAGAGGATCTCGTTTTCGAGGAAGATCACCGGGTTGGGATCGCGGATGGCGCTTTTCAGCAGGCCCTTGGCGTCTGAGGCTGAATAGGGCATCGCCACCTTGAGGCCCGGAATATGCGCGTACCAGGCGGCGTAGTCCTGGCTGTGCTGCGCGCCGACGCGGGCGGCGGCGCCATTGGGACCGCGGAAGACGATGGGACAGCCCATCTGGCCGCCGGACATGTAGAGCGTCTTGGCCGCCGAGTTGATGATCTGGTCCATCGCCTGCATGGCGAAGTTGAAGGTCATGAACTCGACGATGGGTCTGAGCCCGCCAAAGGCCGCGCCGACGCCAATGCCGGCAAAGCCGTGCTCGGTGATCGGTGTGTCGATCACACGCTTGGATCCGAACTCATCCAGCAGGCCCTGGCTGATCTTGTAGGCGCCCTGGTATTCGGCGACTTCCTCACCCATCAGGAAGACGTCCGGTTCGGCGCGCATTTCCTCGGCCATGGCGTCGCGCAGGGCCTCGCGCACGGTCTGTTTCCTGGTCTTGGTGCCCTCGGGCCAGTCCGGTTCGGGGGCGGTCTGCACTATTGCCGGGGGGACGACCTTCTCGGGGCCCCGTGCCGGGGCCGCCTCGGCGGCCGCGGTTGCCTGCGCCGGGGGCGCAGTGGCAACGGGCGCGGCGTCCACCTCTTCGCCTTCCTCGACCAGCACTGCGATCAGTGTGTTCACCTTGACGTCCGCCGTGCCCTCGGGGATCAGGAGGCGACCCATGATCCCTTCGTCCACGGCCTCGAATTCCATCGTCGCCTTGTCGGTCTCGATCTCGGCGATCACGTCACCGGACGAAACCGTGTCGCCCTCCTTGACCAGCCATTTGGCCAGCGTGCCTTCCTCCATCGTGGGGGAGAGGGCGGGCATCAGGATTTCAGTCGCCATTCTCAGATCCCCTCCGCGGCCTTGAGCAGCCCGACGATATTTCCCTCGCCATCCTCGACATAGGCGGCGCGCCCGATGCCGGGCATGTCGAAGGGCGGCAGAGCCTCGGCGCCGCCATGCGCCAGCGCCCAGTCATAGCGGTCATCCACATCCTCGACATGGAACACCGCCACCGCGCCGCGCGGGCCGGTGCCCGCCGCCGGTGTCGCGGTATTGCGCGGCAGCAAACCGCCCGAGACCGGGCTGATGCCGCCGATCCCCTTGCCCTTGATCATCCAGTAGTCCCATTCTGCCGGGACCTTCTCGATGGTCCAGCCGAAGAGGCCGGAATAAAAGGCCACCGCCCGCTCCGGGTCTTCGGCCTGTATCTCGAAATGCAATGTCGACATGGTGTCAGGCTTCCTTCACGTTCTTGGCGATCTGCGTGCCAGATTTGGCCGGGCCGTACATCTTGACCCGTCGTTTGGTCAGAGCGCCTTCTTCCAACGTCGGAGACAGGGAGAGCGGAGGAACATCCGTAGCCATCAAGCTCCTCCCGAGAAAATTAGGTTGAACGCCCAATTCGCAAGAATGAAGGTCGCCAAGATTTGTGCGGCCATGAGGGCGAAGCCGACCAACCAAAGTATGGTTCTCCATGTGGAGTTGGGCTTGGCACCGACCAAGATCGCTATTTTGCCGACGATACGCTGGACTATATAAAACACGATGCCAATAAGGATGGCGGCAACGAACATCCCAATAATCACGAATCCCAACCCAAAAAGGGAAAAGAGATGTGTGCCATTTGGCGCTGTAAAATAAAGATAAGCACACGATAAAAGCCATGCGATGCTTGCAAGACCGCCGCTGGCGTTCTTTTGGTCGTCATAGATGGGGTCGTTGGACACCATCACATTGCCTCCGCGTAAATATCGGTCCAGAGTTCGTCCCGCGCCGGTTCCGGGCTTTCGCGGGCGAAATCGGCGGCGGCGCTGACCTCGGCCTTGATCTCCTTGTCGATGGCCTTGAGGTCCTCCTCCGAGGCGTGCCCGCCCTGCAGCAGCATGTCGCGGATGTGGTCGATGGGATCGCGTTCCTCACGCATCTTCGACACTTCCTCGCGGGTGCGGTACTTGGCCGGGTCCGACATGGAATGGCCGCGATAGCGGTAGGTCTTGATCTCAAGAATATACGGCCCCTTGCCGGACCGGCAGTGTTTTACCGCCTTCAGCCCGGCGTCGCGCACGGCGATCACGTCCATGCCGTCGACCATGTCACCGGGGATGCCGAAGGCCGCGCCGCGGTGGTAGATATCCGGCGTCGAGGTCGACCGTTTCATTGCGGTGCCCATGGCATACTGGTTGTTCTCGATCACGAAGATCACTGGCAGTTCCCAGAGGGCTGCCATGTTGAAGGTCTCGTAGACCTGACCCTGATTGGCCGCCCCGTCGCCGAAATAGGTAAAGGTGACGCCGCCGTTGCCCTTGTACTTGTCGGCAAAGGCCAGCCCCGCACCCAGCGGCACCTGTGCCCCCACGATGCCGTGCCCACCGTAGAAATGCTTGTCGCGGCTGAACATGTGCATGCTGCCGCCCTTGCCCTTGGAATAACCGCCCTCACGGCCGGTCAGTTCGGCCATGACGCCCTTGGGATCCATCCCGCAGGCCAGCATATGCCCGTGATCGCGGTAAGAGGTGATGCGCTTGTCGCCCTCCTGCGCGGCGGCCTCCAGCCCCACGACAACCGCCTCCTGTCCGATGTAGAGATGGCAGAAACCGCCGATCAGGCCCATGCCGTACAGTTGGCCCGCCTTTTCCTCGAACCGCCGGATCAACAGCATGTCGCGGTAGTATTGCGTCAGCTCCTCGGGCGCGACGTTGGGTTTTGCCGCCGGTTTGCGAGCCATGGCCGATCCTCCCGATCAGATCGTTTAATGTTAAACGTCTTTTGGAGGAATCGTAGCCCCGGAACCGCCACAGGTAAAGTCCGAACGGGGGTTTACTGCACCACCACCTCGTCCGGGCGGATCAGGCCCAGAACGTCGCGTGCCTGTTGATCCAGAAGGTCGAGATCAAGATAGTCGTCTGACAGCCGGTGGGTCAGGTTCTCCATCCGGGCCACCTCGGCGCGCAGACCGTCCAGTTCACGCGACAGCTTGTCTCCCTCGACCGCAATCTCGGCCCGGCGGAACAGGCCAAAATTCCCCTGCACGGCGGCAAAGGTGAAATAGGCCGTCAGGCTCAGCGTCACGGTGAAAAAGACGAGAACGCCCAGCGAGGGGCGGGGTCTGCGACTGGTCATGGCTCTGCCTCTGATGCGCGCCTCTTGAGCGGGTGCGTGCTCAGGACCTTGGCACAGGACAAGGAGAAAGGGAATCACCTGCATCGGCCCAAAAGCATGGTGGCGGGAATCAGCCCGGTGGCGTTGCAAAATTGCACGGCGCGGCGCACGGATTGCAGGCGTCGGGGCAAGCCTGCAAGGGGCGTCATGAAATCTTCGCAGGTCGCGGTCCGAAAGACACTCGACCTGCGGCGGGCTATGATGAAAATTACCGGTATGACTCGCCGGTTCGTCTTTCTTGCCCTGTGTGTATGCCTGGCCGTAACGGGCTGTGGCCCGCGTGGCGTCATCACCGCCTTGCCGGATCTGGCGCCCAGACCGTCCACCACCACCGTGCAGCGCGTGTTCATCGCCACTGACAGGCATGTGACCGGGCCAGGGGATGGCCTGATCGAACAAAACTTTGGCCAGACGCGCTATCCGGCGCTGAAATACGGGCATATCGACATCTCGATCCCGCCGGTCCACGCGCCTGGACAGATCGAATGGCCGGGCAATAAGCGCCCTGATCCCGAAAAGCACTTTGTGGCCCTGTCGGGTGAGCGTTACGCGCAGCAGCGCGGTTTCCTGCGCGCCTTGCCCCGTCCGGGGGGCGATGCGGCGGTGGTGCTGTTCGTGCACGGGTTCAACGTGAACAACGCCGAGGCGGTCTATCGCCTTGCCCAGATTGCGCATGACTACCAGACCAATGCGCCGGTCATCTCATTTTCCTGGCCCTCGGCAGGGGATGCGCGGGGCTATGTCTATGACCGGGATAGTGTGATCTTTGCCCGCGATGATCTGGAAACGCTGATGACCGGGCTGGCACGGGACCGGCGCAAGGTGGTGATCCTGGCGCATTCCATGGGCGGGCAACTGGTGATGGAAACGCTGCGCCAACTGTCGATCTCGGGCAAGGGCAGGGTGATCGAAAGCCTTGTGGGTGTCACCCTGATCAGTCCCGACATCGACGAGGACGTGTTCCTGCGTCAGGCCAACCGGATCAAGCCCTTTCCGAAGCCTTTCAACATCATGGTCTCGACCCGCGACCGGGCGCTCAGCCTCTCGGCGCTGCTGACCGGCAAGCAGGAACGGGTCGGGTCCATTCGGGATCCGTCCCGCCTCGCCAGCCTGCCGGTCGAGATCATAGACCTCAGCGACATCGAAGGCGGCGACCGGACGGGCCATTCCACCGCCTTTACTGCCCCGGATGCAATCCGCCTGTTGCACGGGTTGGCGGACCGCTGACCGCGCGGGCACCGCCTGTCAGGCGTGGCCTCGTTGCACTTCTTCCTGTCCACATCGCATTCCCGAATCAATATACTGGAATCGAATCGCAAGCTGGATATCTTTCCCCGTCATGAAGAGAGCCCTATTGTTCATCGGGTTGATGCTCGTTCTGGTCTCATGTGCCAGCCGGGGGGAAATCCATCACGTGCCGCTGCGCGAAGGCGAAGATGCGCAGGTGCGGCGCGTCTATGTGGCCACCAATCGCCAGTTGGCCAAGGCCGGTGACATCAACCTTGTCAGCCAGACCCTCGGGGCCTCGCGCTCGCGCGTGCTGCGTTATGGCTGGGCCGATATCTCGATCCCGCCCAACCACCGCGAGGGTGAAATCGAATGGCCCGGTGCGCAGAATCCGGACCCGCAACGCCATTTCGTGACCCGCAACGGCGGACCCTACCTGGGCAAGCGTGAGTTCCTCGACGGGCTGACAGCGGGGTCGCAGAAGGGCCGCAAGGATGTGGTGCTGTTTATCCATGGCTACAACGTCAACAACGCCGAGGCGGTCTATCGTGTGGCCCAGGTGGCGCATGACTTCGACGCGCAGATCCCCGTCGTGCTGTATTCATGGGCTTCGGCGGGCAAGCTGCGGGGCTATGTCTATGACCGCGACAGCGTCATGTTCTCGCGCGACGGACTGGAACAGGTGATTTCCGATCTCGCCAGCGAAGGCTGGCGCATCACGCTGGTGGCGCATTCGATGGGCACCCAACTGACGATGGAGACGCTGCGGCAACTCTCCATTGCGGGCAAGACGCGGGCACTCAAGGCGTTGCGCGGCGTGGCCCTGATCAGCCCGGACATCGACGAAGAGGTCTTTATCCAGCAGGCCTTGCGCATCAAACCGCTGCCAGAGCCGTTCCTCGTGGTGATTTCGACCTTCGATTCGGCGCTGAGCCTCTCCGCATGGCTGACAGGCAAACGTTGGCGGCTGGGGTCGATCAATGACCGGACGCGGATCGCCGGTCTGCCCATCGACGTGGTGGACCTCAGCGAGTTCCATGGCGGCGACCGGCGCAAGCACATCACGGCCTTCACCGCCCCCGCCGCGATCAAGCTGCTCTACAAGATGGAGCGCGATATTGACAAAAAAGGTAAGAGTCGCTGAGGGGCACCCCTGAGGCACGGCCCTTGGCCACCCGACATGACATTCGTCGACATTGATGACCTTGTCGCCTTCACCGTGTTTATCTTCTCCGGTGGATATTGCCGCAAAGCTTGATGCTTTGCCGACCCACATCCCGATCAGGTCGGCCCCGCCCAAGGAGTGACGCAGATGCCGAACAAGACCGTCTCGCCAGAGGCTGCTGCCGCGCTGATCGCGGACGGCAATACCGTCACGACATCGGGTTTTGTCGGCATCGGCGTGCCAGAGACCCTGTTGAAAGCAGTCTCAAAACGGTTTCAGGAGACCGGCGCGCCCAAAGACCTGACTCTGTTCTTTGCCGCGGGTCAGGGGGACGGGAAGGACAGGGGGCTGAACCACTTTGCCCGTGAGGGGATGCTGCGTCGCGTTGTCGGCGGGCATTGGGGTCTGATCCCGAAGATCGGCAAGCTGGCTGTCGATAATGCGATCGAGGCCTACAACTTGCCGCAGGGCGTGATCAGCCAGATGTTTCGCGATATCGCGGCCGGAAAGCCCGGGACGCTGTCCAAGGTTGGTCTGGAGACCTTCGTCGACCCGCGCAAGGACGGTGGAAAGCTGAACGAGGCGACGCGCGACGAACTTGTACGGCTGATCGAGATCGACGGCGAGGAGTGCCTGTTTTACCGCGCCATGCCGATTGACGTGGCCCTCTTGCGAGGCACAAGCGCCGACACGGCGGGCAATGTCACCATGGAGAACGAAGCCCTCACCATCGACAACCTGAGCCAGGCCATGGCGGCGAAGAACTCGGGTGGCGTGGTGATCGTGCAGGTCGAACAGGTGGTCGCACGCGGGTCGCTGAACCCCCGCGATGTCGAGATCCCTGGCGCATTGGTCGATGCGGTCGTGCTGGCGGAACCGGGCGACCACATGCAGACCTTCCGCACGGTCTATTCCCCGGCCTTCACCGGGCGGTATCGCGTGCCATCGGAGGATGCCGGGACACTGCCGCTGGATGCACGCAAGATCATCGCCCGGCGTGCCGCCTTTGAATTGCCGGTGAACGGCATCGTCAACCTGGGCATCGGGATGCCGGAAGGGGTCGCCGCGGTCGCTGGCGAAGAACGTCTGCTCGACCATCTGACCCTCACGGCAGAGCCGGGCGTGATCGGTGGGCAACCGGCGTCGGGGCTGGATTTCGGGGCAGGGGTCAACACCGATGCGGTGATCGCCCAGAACCAGCAGTTCGACTTCTACGACGGCGGCGGTCTGGACATTGCCATACTGGGGATGGCCGAAGTGGACAGGCAGGGATCGGTCAACGTGTCCCGTTTCGGACCACGGCTGGCGGGGGCCGGCGGGTTCATCAATATCAGCCAGAACGCGGGCAAGGTTGTTTTCACAGGCACCTTCACCTCTGTCGCACTGGATGTTACGATCAGGGACGGCGCGCTGGACATCCGCAGCGAAGGCCGGGTCAGGAAGTTCGTGGAGGCCGTTGAACATACGACCTTTTTCGGCCCCCGTGCTGGTCGGTTGCACCAGCCGGTTCTGTTCGTGACCGAACGCTGTGTCTTTAGGTTGGGCCCGGATGGGTTGAGCCTTGTCGAAATTGCGCCGGGGATTGACCTGGACCGGGATATTCTGGGGCAGATGGCCTTTCGTCCGATCATCGAAGACGTCACAGACATGGACGCCCGCATCTTTGCCGATGCGCCGATGGGTCTGGACGTTGACCTGCTGGCGCTTGATCTTGATACGCGCATAGCACTGGGTCCCGACGGCGAGCGGTTCTTCATCAATCTCGAAAAGCTGCGCATTCGCGACCTGAAAGACGTCAATCGGATTGTCCGCCGGGTCGAGGAGGTCTGTGCTCCGCTTGACCGCAGGGTCGATGCCATCGTCAACTATGATGGCACGGTGATCTATCCCGAAGCGGAAGAGGCGTATACCCAAGCTGTTCAGGCGCTGGAAGACCGTTACTATCGCACGACAACGCGCTATTCGGGGTCCGCCTTCATGCGTCTGAAACTGGGCAAATTCTTTGCTGGCTCAAAGCGTTCGCACATCTTCGAATCCGAGCAGGATGCACAATCCTTTCTCAAACAGAGCAGGTCGCCCTGACCCAAGGTTTCAGGTCACTTGGTGACATGCTCCGTCAGGATGTTGATGGCTTCGGTCAAGGCTGTGCGCCGTTCGGGACCAAGCAGCGCATCAAATTCCGCGTTCCGGGCGAGGAAACGGGGGCGAAGCTGGTCAATAAGCTCCTGTCCTGCATCGCTCAACGAAACGAGTTTCTTGCGCTGGCTTGCAGGATCGTCGCTGAAGACAACCAACCCGCGCTTGTCCAGGTCAACGGCTGATCGACTGACCTGCGCGCGATCAATGCCGCAGAACCGGCTGATGTCGGAGATCGAGACCGTGTCGAAGGTGCTGATGATTTGCAGCATTCGGTAGGACGTCAGGTTGATGTCGGTGCCCGCGAGCAGTTCCTGCGCCTGATGATCCAGCAATTTGCTCAGCACCGACAGCCGAAACGTCAGGCGGGATTCGAGGTCCCGCACCTTTTCCAGTTGATGTTCGAGCGCCCTGGCGGAGAGAAGCATATCCAAATCCAAATGTTGAGTGTGCAACATTAATGTTGCGGAAGTGGTCTTCCCATGATATCAGAATGACAAGTGTTGAGAAAGCGCCAACATCGCGGGGGAACCGATCGTGACGCGACAGCCAAGAAATGTCCTGCTCGTCATGGCAGACGAACATCAGGCGGCTGCGCTGTCCTGCGTTGGTCATGGACTTGTCCGGACTCCGAACCTCGATCGGTTGGCGGCGCGCGGCACCCTGTTCGAAAACGCCTACACGCCCAGCCCGATCTGTGTTCCGGCCCGGGCCGCCGTCGCCACCGGCAAATACGTCCACAAGACCGGTTACTGGGACAATGCCCACGCCTACGACGGGCGGACCGAAGGTTGGGGGCATGTCCTGCAAGGCTCGGGTGTCCCGGTCACCAGCATTGGCAAGCTGCACTACCGGTCCGAAGAGGATCCCACCGGCTTCGATCATCAGATATTGCCGATCCATATCGCTGGTGGCATCGGGCAGGTCTGGGGGTCGGTTCGGAATCCGCTGCCCAGGACCCGCAAGGCAACCGGCATGTTGGGTCATGTAGGGGCCGGGACGGCCTCTCATAACAAATATGACATGAAGGTCGCGGACGAGGCTGTGCGCTGGATTGCCGACAGGGCGCAGGATCGGGACTCACCTTGGTGCGCCTTCGTCAGCTTTGTGGCGCCACACTTTCCGCTGACCGTGCCAGAGGAATACCTGAATCTCTATCCGGCGGACGACATGCCGCTGCCCGCTGTGCGCCCGGGGCCGGAGTATGACCTGCACCCTTGGGTCGCGCGCATGAACGACATCGAAAATTCCGACGAAGATCTCGGGACCGACAGCAACCGCCAAAAGGCCATCGCAGCCTATTACGCGCTTTGCACTTTTGTCGATGCACAGATCGGCAAGGTGCTGGATGCGCTGGAGGCCTCCGGTCAGGCCGATGATACGCTGGTGATCTACACCTCGGATCACGGCGAGAACCTTGGTCTGCGCGGGCGCTGGGGCAAGTCGGTGCTGTACCGCGAATCCACGCATGTTCCGATGATCCTCTCCGGTCCCGGTGTGGCGACAGGTGAGCGCGTCAAGACCCCGGTCAGCCTGCTCGACATCGCGCCGACGATCACCACCGCACTTGGATTGCCGAGCGATCCGGATTGGCCGGGACAATCGCTGAGCATGATTGCGGCGCAGCCGGATGACGCGGACCGGATCGTCTTTTCGGAATACCACGCCGCGAATTCACCTTCCGGCGGCTTCATGGTCGCGGACGCGCGGTGGACCTATCACGAATACATCGGCTATGAGCCGGAGCTGTTCGATCTCGCGAATGACCCGCTTGAGACACGCAACCTGGCAAGTGATCCGGGTTTTGCTGCCGAACGCCGCCGCATGCGGGCGGCGCTTCACGCCATCTGTGACCCAAAAGCCGTCGATGCCCGCGCGAAGGCGGATCAGGACCAACTGGTCGCGCGCTTTGGCGGGCCAGAACAAGCATTCAACACAGGGCCATCCGGCGCGACGCCGGTCCCGGCCGGATAACCGACAATCACGCGAATTGGGAGGAGAACCAACATGAACTTCGCGATCCTGAAAGGCGCCGCCGCGGCGCTTGTACTTGCGATAAGCCCCCTGAGTGCCCAGGCGCAGGACTGGCAGCCGAACGGACCCATCAAGATGTTGATCGCCTTCCGGGCCGGAGGCGGTGCGGACACGATGGGTCGCCTTCTGGCCGAAGAACTCTCGGCGCGCCGCGGTTGGGAGATCATCCCCGAGAATGTCACCGGCAAAGGTGGTGGCACCATGGCCGTTGCCATGAAAAACGAACCGGCGGATGGGCTGGCCTTCGGCGTGACTGTGTCCGAGGCAACAACCTACAACATTCAGGCCACGCGCAACCCCGGCTACACGCTGGATGATTTCGACTACCTTTCGACAATCACCGGCTCACAGATGGGCATCATCGCCAAGTCAGACCGGGGATGGACAAACCTTGGGGACGTCATCGCAGCGGCGCAGGCGGGCGAAAAGATTTCCTTTGGTGCCATGAGCCAAAAGCTGGCGGACGCGGCCTATGTGATCGGCAAGAACAACGGTGTCGAGTTCACCACCGTCATGGTCCAGGGCGGCCAGGGCGGCCTGAACGGCGTCGTCGCCGATGACCTCGATGTGGCCTGGGCGGCAGGGGTCCAGACCGCCGGTGTCATGGCCGGTGATCTGGTCAACCTCGTGTCCGCCGAAGAAGGCGCGCTGAATGCCTCGCCGGATGCGCCGCTGATGGAGGCCTACGGTGTCCCGTTCACCTTCGGGGTGAAGTTCATCGTGATAGCGCCCGCGGGACTGCCGGACAATGTCAAGGCGACCTATGAGGCCGCAATCGCCGAGATTCTGAACGACGCGGACAGCAAGCTGTCGCAATTCGTGACCAAGGCGTTTTCCGGCCCCGAGCTGATCCAGGGCGACGCGCTCACCGCGTACATGCAGGACGGCTATGACTCGGCGGGCGCACTGCTGGACGCATCTTCCGAATAACGTCTCACTGGCCAAGGTCCCTTTGCGGGGCCTTGGCCGCAAACCGGGTTATCGGGAGGGAACCTGCATGTTGGGACGCACCGTCGAAATCTGGATCGCAATTGCGTTCCTGGCATTGGGCCTGCTTGCGGCCTTCCTCTGGGTTCCACTCGACAGTGAAACGCCGCCGATCTACGACTTCCGCAGGCAGACCTATATCGGTGACGCCATGCTGCCGATGGTCGCCGCAGCCGGTATCGCGATCTGTGCCGCAGTGCATCTGTTCCTGTCCTGGCGACGTCGGCGCAATCAGGCCAGCCCCCCATTCGATACCCTGACCGGTGCTTTCTTCGCGCTCTTCTTCGCCATCATCGCGGTATCGCTGCTGCTGATGTTCTGGGCCGGTCCCGCCGCACTGGCACTGTTTGGCCCCTCAGGGGAGGAGCCGTTGACCTATCGCCAGATGCGCTCGACCTGGCCCTGGAAATACATCGGCTACGTCCTTGGCGGCTTTACCATGGTTTTCGGCGTGACCAGCCTGATCGAAGGCAGGATGACGTTGCGTCGCGCCATTTCGTCGATCCTGGCCGTGGTGTTCCTGATCCTGCTGTTTGACGTGCCCTTTGACACGATCCTCTTGCCGCCGAACGGAGATTTCTGATGGGCGTCCTTGAATATGTCTGGGCAGGCATCATGGCCGTCATTGCCGGGCCAGCCGCCTTTGAGATCCTTGGAATCGGCATTCCGATCACCCTGCTGATGGTCTTTCTGGGATTTGTCATCGGCATCGTGGGCGGGGCCACGCCGGGTCTGGCCGGGCCGTTCCTGATGGCGGTTTCGCTGCCGATCCTGTTGTCGATCTTCGGCTTTACGCCGGACGCCCTCTTGCCGGTTCTGGGCTTTCTCGTGGGTGTCATGAAGGGGGCGACGGTCGGGGGGGCTGTGCCTGCCATCCTGTTCAACACGCCGGGGACGCCGGATGCGATGCTGACAACGCTCGATGGCTACCCGATGGCGCAGAAAGGGCAGGCGGGCAAGGCCTTGCGCACCGCACATTTTGCCTCTGTCAGCGGCGACACCTTCTCGGATCTGGTGCTGTTCACCTGCGCGCCGTTTCTGGCCATCGTCGTCGAGGCCTATCTTGGCTTCGGCGAGAAAGCCGCGCTGATCCTGCTGTCACTGGCGTTTGTGGCTGCGGTTGTCGGCGCATCCCCGATGAAGGGTCTGATCGCGGCCTTCCTGGGCCTGTTCATCGCCGCCATCGGCACCGGAGAGGACAATTATTCGCGCCTGTCATTCGGAACAGAGGCGCTGTCGAACGGGGTGCCGCTGATCACCGCCGTCTTGGGCGTCCTGATCCTAGGCGAAGTTCTGTTCGCCTTCGAGCAGATGTGGCGGGACCGGCGCGAAGATGCTGCCGTTGAAACCCCGCAGGACGGCGACCAGAGGCTGACCTGGAAAGACCGCAAGGCTCTGGCGCCCTTCATTGCCGTCTCGGCGCTGATTGGCACCGGTGTCGGGGCGCTCCCGGGTATCGGATCGACCCTGGCCGCGACTCTCGGCTATGCGACCGGTGAGAAGATGCACAAGGGTCCGGTGCCGTTCGGTCAGGGCACACCCGAAGGCATCGCCGCAACCGAAGCCGCCAACAGTTCGGTCTCCGGCGCGAACCTGATCCCGGTACTGTCGCTGGGCATTCCGGGCAACGTGGGCGCGGTGTTCCTGATCCTTGCGGCAGAGTCCATCGGCGGCTTCAACCCCGGTCCCAGCGTCTTTCGGTTCTCGACCTCCGAAGTGAACCCTGAACTGGTGATCGCATTCGGCCTGTTCACCGCGATGATGCTGGCCAACCTGATGAACTGGGCCGTCGGCGGGCGCATCATGGCCGCCTGCGGAATCATGGCGCGCATTCCCAAACAGGTGCTGCTGCCCATCGTATTGCTGCTCACACTGACGGCGATCTATGTGCAGGAAACCGATTTCAACGCGTTCTACTTTGCCTTTGCCTTCGCGATCCTTGGCTACCTGATGCGCAAACTGCGGATCCCGACACTGCCGTTTGTGATCGCCTTCATCCTTGCGGGCAATCTCGAGACGGCCTTCAGACAGGCCTTCTCGGTGTCGGGCGGTGATGCATTCTTCCTGTTCAAGAGCCCGCTGTCGCTGTTTTTCCTGGCGCTGTCTATGGCCGTGATCATCTTCTTCTCGCGCCCCAAAAAACCTGCCGCGAACAAGGCCATCGAAGCTGAAAGGGACGCATGATGGCGATCAAGAACATCCTCGTTGTCGTCAACCAGAGCACCGGGTCCGTTGGCGCGATACGGGCGGCGCTTCAGATGCAGCAGAAATACGATGCGCATCTGACCGGCATCCTCGTGCACTACGGCACGCGCGACAGGTTCAGTGACGAGAATTGGGTGCCGGACAACGTCCGCGCCGTCATGAACAGAGGCATCAAGGCGCGCGAAGCGATTGTGGAACAAGGGTTCCGCGAGGCGGCGGAAAGGATCGTCCCACCTGACAAACTCCATTGGCTGGCCCTGAGCGGTCAGCCCGATGACACGCTGGCGCAATATCTTGTCATGTATGACGTGGCGGTCATGGGCAGCAATGCCGCGCGGACCGATCCGGACACGGATCTCCACCCCGAGCGGGTCGTTCTGAAAAGCGGTCGCCCGCTTCTGGTGATCCCGAAGGACTACGATCCGGCAACCATCGAGAAACGCGTTGTGGTTGCCTTTGACGGGCGCCGCGCGTCGTCACGTGTGATCCATGACGCCATGCTCTATCTCGAAACGAAATCGCATGTGGATATCGTCAGCTCTGGTGAGGCCATATTCAAGCCGGCCAACAGCATCGGCGCGGTCGATCTTCTGTCCCGCCACGGCGTGAAAGCTGACCGGATCCGGCTAACGGGCGGGACGCGCCGGTTTGGCGAACAGCTTCTGGACTACTGCGCACAGGTCGATGCCGGCACGCTGTTCATGGGCGTCTATGAAAAAGGCATCTTCCGAGAGGAGATGTTCGGCGGGGCGACCAGCTATGTTCTTGAAAACGCCTCTATCCCCGTCATGATTTCCCATTGAGGTCCCCGATGAGAAAACCCAGTTTCCTGATCATATCCGCCGACCAGCACAGGGGCGATTGCCTGGGCGTCGAAGGGCGCAAGGTGCGCACGCCGAACCTAGACCAGATGGCAAAGGACGGGACGCGGTTCACCTCGGCCATCTGCCCGGCACCGGTCTGCCAGCCTGCGCGCGCGTCGATCCTGACGGGCCAGTTGTGCCGCACCCACGGCGCCCATGACAATGGCATAGATCTGGATGAGGATGTGGGCCGGAAGGGCTTTGCCGGAACGCTGGCGCAGGCGGGTTATGACACCGGCTTTTTCGGGAAGGCGCATTTCTCCAGCTATGATGCGCGTAAGCCGACGGGACGGCCGGAATCGGGGCTGTCATCGGTGGATTTCGGCCCGGACTGGTTTGGCCCCTACATGGGGTTCGACCATGTCGAGCTGATGCTGTCGGGGCCCTCGAACCACCCGCCGCTCGCGCCGCCCACGGGTCTGCATTACGAGAGGTTCTTCCATGCCGACGGGCGCGGGGCGGAAAAGATGCGTCTTTATCATGAGGGGCGGGGCGACACCAAGGGGGCCGCGCAAACCTGGCATTCGCAACTGTCGACGAACTGGCATTACACGCCGTGGACGGCGGATCGGGCCATTGACTGGCTGACCCACGGGCGCGACGCGGACAAGCCGTTCTGCGCATGGATCAGCTTTGTCGATCCGCACCATTCCTTCGACTGTCCCGAACCCTGGTCGCGGCTGCACGATCCGGCGGAGGTCGATCTGCCCGAGCATCGTACCCGCGATCTGGATCAGCGCCCCTGGTGGCACCGCGCGGCGGTCGAAAACAGCCCCCAGGGCGATGCTGACGAGGTCGAGGTCCGCTCGACCTATTCGCGAATCGACCCGCAGACGGACGACCAACTGCGCGAGATCATCGCCAACACCTACGGCCAGATCGCCTTTATCGACGAACAGGTGGGCCGGATTCTGACTGCGCTGGACGAGGCCGGATTGGCCGACAATACCGTTGTCATCTACACCTCGGACCACGGCGACTGGCTGGGCGATCACGGGCTTATCCTGAAAGGGCCGATGCCCTATGAGGGGTTGTTGCGGATTCCGATGCTGGTCAAAGGGCCAGGGGTCCAGGCGGGGCAGGTGACGGATGCGCCTGTCTCGACGCTCGATCTGGCGGCGACCTTCTATGACTATGCCGACGTCGCACCCGGTCTGACTCAACACGGGACGTCCCTGCGGCCACTTCTGGAAGGCGGCGGATCGCGCGACTTTGCCATGATGGAATGGGAGCTTCTGCCCAACCGGGTCGGTGTGGCTTTGTCCCTGCGCACGGTGCGCACGAAGTCCGCGAAGCTGACAAAGGACCTGCGCTCGGGGGCTGGCGAGATGTATGATCTCGCGGCGGACCCGCACGAAATGCTGAATGTCTACGATGATCCGGATCATGCCGACCTGAAGGCCGAGCTTGAGGGATACCTGATGATGCGACCCGACGACATCGGCCCGATCAACACGCCGGTCGGGCCGGGCTGACCCGTGGATAAGGATCGCGGCCCCGGCGGCAAGACGCGCTGCGGATTTGCACGTCTGCTGCATGCTACAACGGGGGCGGTGCCAACCCGACCGGGCGCTGCAAAGCGCCGCCTTCCGCCGTATCCCGGTCTGCCTCAGGCTTCGTCGTCACCCGCCGGTTTCTCGTCCACTTCCAGCGCCGCGACGCCGGGCAGGGTCTTGCCTTCCATCCATTCCAGGAACGCGCCGCCCGCGGTCGAGATGTAGGAGAAATCCGAGGCCGCACCGGCTTTGTTCAGCGCCGCTACAGTGTCGCCGCCACCTGCAACTGATACCAGCTTGCCCAGCCCGCTGCGCTCTGCCGCATGTCTGGCCGCCGCATTGGTGGCCGCGTCGAAAGGCGCGATTTCGAAGGCCCCGAGCGGCCCGTTCCAGATCAGCGTCTGCGCTTCGTCTATCGCCGCATTGACCATCTCGACCGACTGAGGCCCGGCATCAAGGATCATCGCATCCGCCGGGCAGGCATCCGCCGCCACGGTCTCGTTCTCGGCACCTTCCTTGAACTCACGCGCCACGACCACGTCCACCGGCAGGATGATCCGGCAGTCGGTTGTCTCGGCCTTGGCCATGATCTCGCGGGCGGTGTCGGTCATGTCATGCTCGGCCAGCGATTTGCCCACGTCGATCCCCTGCGCGGCCAGAAAGGTGTTGGCCATGCCGCCACCGATCACCAGCATGTCGACCTTTTCCACAAGGTTGCTCAGCAGTTCCAGCTTGGTCGAGACCTTGGCCCCGCCGACCACTGCCAGAACGGGGCGCGCAGGCGTGCCAAGCGCGTTCTCCAGCGCCTCAAGCTCGGCCTGCATCAGGCGACCGGCGCAAGAGGGCAGGGCATGTGCCAGCCCGGTGGTCGAGGCATGCGCCCGGTGCGCCGCCGAAAATGCGTCCGAGCAGAACAAATCGCCCAGCTGCGCCATCTGCGCGACCAGTTCGGGGTCGTTCTTTTCCTCACCGGCGTGAAAGCGGGTGTTTTCCAGCAGCGCGATCTGGTTCTCGCCCAGCCCGTCGATCACTGCCGCCGCCGCCGGACCTATGCAATCGGCGGCAAAGACGACGTTGACGCCCAGGACCTCTTCGATCGCGGGGATCAGGTGGCGCAGGCTCATGTCATCGCGGCGTTCGCCCTTGGGACGACCGAAATGGGCCAGAAGCGCAGGCTTGCCGCCCTTGTCGAGAATATTCTGAACGGTGGCGGCAATGCGTTCGATCCGGGTGGCGTCGGTGACCCGGCCATCCTCCATCGGCACGTTGATATCCACGCGGGTCAGCACGCGCTTTCCCTCAAGATCCATGTCGTCAAGCGTGTTCCAGGCCATCTCGATCCCTCTGGTCCCATTGTCCTGGCCCACTAAGCCCGATCCACGCCGCAGGTCAACGGCGTCTTGGCATTGCGCCGCGCACAGGCTACCTCTCGTCGCAAATCGGAAACGGAGATGACACATGGCCGAGATCAAGGACCCCGAAAACACCATCCTGATGGAACTCAAGGGTGGCACCGTCACCATCGAGCTGCTGCCCGACGTCGCGCCGGGCCATGCCGAGCGGATGAAGGAACTGGCCCGCTCTGGTGCCTATGACAACGTCTGCTTTCACCGCGTGATCGACGGTTTCATGGCGCAGACCGGCGATGTGGCGCATGGCAACATGGAAAGCGACTTCAACCTGCGCCGCGCGGGCACCGGCGGGTCCGACCTGCCGGACCTCAAGGCCGAGTTTTCCAAGCTGCCGCATGACCGTGGAACGCTGGGTGCGGCACGGTCGCAGAACCCCGACAGCGCCAACTCGCAGTTTTTCATCAACTTCAAGGACAACCACTTCCTGAACGGTCAGTACACGGTCTATGGCCGCGTGATTTCCGGCATGGAACACGTGGACGCCATCACCAAGGGGGAGCCGCCCGCGAACCCTGATCGCATGGTTTCGGTCAAGGTGGCCGCCGATGTCGCCGATTAAGACCGTCATCGCCGCGCTTGCGGTGCTGCTGGTCGGGGCCGGGTTCTACGCGATCCTTCGCGGCGGGGGGCAAACGGACGACGGCGCGCCCGTCGCCGTGACGCCCGAGTCGGCGGAGGCCGTCCGGGCGCTGCCCGAGCCGGAAATCGAGCCGCTGGGGGACAAGGACTATGGCCTGAAAATCGAAGTAGGTGGTGAGGCCAAGGGCACCATCACCATCGACCTGTTCGAGGATCAGGCCCCCGGTCACACTGCCCAGATCGTCGCGCTGGCGCGCACCGGCCATTATGACAACGTGGTCTTCCACCGCGTCATTGACGGTTTCATGGCCCAGACCGGGGACGTGCAATACGGTCGCACCAGTTCCGAGGATTTCGACATGCGCCGCGCGGGCATGGGCGGTTCGCCCTTGCCGGACCTGGCGGCCGAATTTTCGGACCTGTCGTTTTCACGCGGCGTGGTCGGCATGGCCCGTTCGCAAAGCCCGGACAGCGCCAATTCGCAGTTCTTCATCATGTTCGCGCCGGGGCCGTTCCTGAACGGCCAGTACACGGTTGTCGGTGAAGTGACCGAGGGCATGGAGATCGTCGACGCCATCAAGCGCGGCGACAAGAGCGCCAATGGCTCTGTCGTGGGGGAACCGGACCGCATGATCAGCGTGACCGTGACCGAATGACAGATTGCTCTGCGCGCTTCACAAGCGCGTGGAAAGGCTGGGCAGAAGGCGCATGAACGGGCATCCTTTCCGGGTCAGACCCCGGGGAGGATGTTTCATGCGCCTTTTGCTTTCGTTGGTCGCCGCGCTCTGGGCGGTCGCGGCCAGCGCCGACCCGAACTTCTGGCGGCACGAATGGCCGCAGACGAATTTCGACAAGACCACCATCAGGAACTGGACAGAGATCATGTCCGGCGGGCCGGGCAAGGATGGCATTCCGGCGCTCTCCGATCCGCAGTTCATCGATGCCGCGCAGGAGACCCGCATTCGCGGCAACGAGCCGGTCATCACGGTAGAGATTGCGGGCGCGCGCCCGCGCGCCTACCCCATCCGCTACCTGACATGGCATGAAATCGTGAACGACAGGATCGGCGGCGTGCCGGTTGCGGTCACCTTTTGCCCGCTGTGCAATTCGGCGTTGACCTTTGATCGGCGCGTGGCCGGGCGGGTGCTGACCTTTGGCGTTTCGGGCAAGCTGCGCAACTCCGACATGGTCATGTATGACCGCGAAACCCAAAGCTGGTGGCAACAGGCCATCGGCACCGGGATCGTGGGGGACATGACCGGAATTGAACTGGAGACCCTGCCCAGCTGGATGGAAGGGTTTGACCAGTTCCGCGCCCGCAATCCCGATGGCGTCGTCATGGCTGAACCGGCGTGGAGCCGCCCCTATGGCCGCAACCCATATGTGCGGTATGACAGCTCGAAAAAGCCGTTCCTCTATTCCGGCGATCCGCCGCCGCATGGCATCCCCGCGCTGATGCGCGTGGTTCGCGTGGGTGACCGCGCATGGCCGATGGACCGGCTGGCCAGGGCTGAAGAGATTTCAGAGGCCGGGGTGGTGATCAGCTGGAAACCGGGGCAGGCCTCTGCGCTGGACGCGGGCACCGTGGCGGGCGGGCGAGACGTGGGGTCGGTCCGTGTGCGCGACGCGCAGGGCAGGGACCTGGCCCATGACGTGATGTTCGCCTTCGCCTTTCACGCCTTCTGGCCGGAGGGCAAATGGATGCTGGGGCCGTGAGGCGGGCGGTGAAACGGTCTTGCAAGACCGTTTCAAGGGCTTTGCAAAGCCCTTGCCCGCGCCTGCTGCGAGGGGCGGTGTGCCATGCCCGACCTTAGGCTCTCAGGCCTGCTCCCAGCGTGCCTCCAGCGCTTCCAGCGCCTTGATCCGCTCGCCGGTCTTGGGGTGTGACATCAGCCAGGCCGGCATTGCCCCGGCGCGGGCCTGTGTCAGTTCCTCCAGCTTGCCGAACAGGGTCTTTTGCGGACCCACGCCGATCCCCGCCTTGACCAGCAGGGCCGCCGCATAGGCATCGGCCTCATACTCATCCTGCCGCGACAGGCGCGCGGCCAGCAGGGAGGACACGGCGTTGGCGATATAGACCCCGATGCCCGGCAGGAACCGGCTCAGCACCATCGCCAATGCCGTCCTGAGCGCGTTCTGCCCGGAAAAGTCGATCATCCGACGCCTTGTGTGGCCCAGCGCCACATGGCCCAGTTCATGCGCGATCACGCTGGCCAGTTCCTCGGCGCTGACCTCACCGGCGCGGTATTTGCGATAGAACCCGCGCGTGATGAAGATCCGCCCGTCCGGCGCGGCCAGCCCGTTGATCGGGTCGATCTCATAGATATTCACCCGGATCCGCGGCAGATCCAGTGCGCGCGCCATCTGGTCCGTCAGCGCCTTGAGCCGCCCGTCGGCCAGTTCGGTCGAGCGCGCGTCCAGTTCCTTCGCCGTCCGCCACGTGGAGAAGCGGTACATGATGAGGCCATAGGCGACAGCGAGCAGGATGGGGGCGAGCTTGAGCATGAGGGGAATATGGGGCGCGGGGGGCCTGTCGGAAAGGGGCCAATTCCGGTTGAGTCAACTCTGGCTCACCAAAGCAAAGCATCAGACCCGCCCTCACCCGATCCCGTTGTGACCGAGCCGCGCCGCGTGGACAAGCGGAATGGACCGTCTCCCCGGTGAACCGGGGCCCCTCGGCAATTCCGCTTGTCCCCGCGTCCCGTCCCGGTCCCTTTGGTCTCAGGCGACGGCGGCTCCGAAGCAAAGCTTTCGTGGCGGTCAGCCGAAATGCCCGGCCATCGCCTCTTCCGACAGCGTCTTGAGCTCGTCCAGCGGGGTTGCGGAGCCGCCGAACCGGACCATGTCGCCGGTAAAGCGGCCCACGGTTGTCAGGGGCACACCTGCCTTGCCGGCGGCGATCATCAGCGCCTCGGCGGAATCGAAGTCGCAGGCGATCAGGTAGCGACCCTGATCCTCGCCGAACAGGGTTGCCGTGTCGTCGCTGTCGATCTGCACACCCACGCCGGAGGCGGCGGCCATCTCAAACGCGGCCAGCGCGAGGCCGCCATCGGACAGGTCGGTACAGCAGTTGATCCAGTCGCGGTTGGCGCGGATGAAGTCGCCGGCGGATTTTTCGGCGGCCAAGTCGACGCCGGGGGCATCGCCATCCTCGCGGTTGAACACCTCGTAGAGCAGGGCGGACTGGCCGAGGTGGCCCCCGGTCCTGCCCAACAGCAGAGCGACGTGACCATCGCGGGCCAGCCCCAGGATCGGATTCTCGTCTGCCGCGATCAGGCCGACCGCGCCGATGGTCGGCGTCGGCAGGATGCCCTGACCGTCGGTTTCATTGTAGAGCGAGACGTTGCCCGAGACGATCGGCATGTCCAGCGCCAGGCAGGCTTGACCGATGCCGTCCAGCGCGCCCACGAACTGGCCCATGATCGCGGGCTTTTCGGGGTTGCCGAAGTTGAGGTTGTCGGTAGTGGCCAGCGGCAGTGCGCCGACAGCGATCAGGTTGCGATAGGCCTCGGCCACCGCCTGCTTACCGCCCTCGACCGGGTTGGCGCGCACGTAGCGCGGTGTCACGTCGCTGGTAAAGGCCAGTTTCTTGCCGGTGCCGTGCACCCGGATCACCCCCGCGCCGAAACCCGGCACGCGCATGGTGTCGGCCATGACCTGGCTGTCGTATTGTTCATAGATCCAGGCGCGCGAGCAGTAGTTGGGGCTGGCCGCCAGCACGCGCAGCGCGACGATGGGATCGACCTGCGGCACATCCTCCAACGGGGCGGCGGGGGGCGTCGGCTCCCACGGGCGGTCATATTCCGGGGCGGAGGAGGACAGGCGCGACAGCGGCATGTCGGCCTTGCATTCGCCGTTGTGCATGATGAGAAAGCGGTCTTCGGCGATTGTTTCGCCGACGATGGCGAAATCGAGGTCCCACTTGTCAAAGACGGCCTTGGCCTCGGACTCTTTTGACGGGTCGAGCACCATCAGCATCCGTTCCTGCGACTCCGACAGCATCATCTCGTAGGCGGTCATGCCGGTTTCGCGCTGCGGCACCTTTTCAAGGTCCAGCCGGATGCCAAGGCTGCCCTTGTCGCCCATTTCCACCGCCGAACAGGTCAGGCCCGCGGCCCCCATGTCCTGAATGGAAATCACCGCGCCGGTCTGCATCAGTTCCAGCGTGGCCTCCATCAGGCGTTTCTCGGTGAAGGGGTCGCCGACCTGTACGGTGGGGCGCTTTTCCTCGATGGTCTCGTCGAATTCGGCGCTGGCCATGGTGGCCCCGCCGACGCCGTCGCGGCCGGTCTTGGCCCCAAGGTAGACGACCGGGCGGCCGACGCCGCTGGCCGCCGAGTAGAAGATCTTGTCCGCATCGGCGAGCCCGGCGGCAAAGGCGTTCACGAGGCAGTTGCCGTTGTAGGCGGGGTGAAAGCGGACCTCGCCGCCCACGGTGGGCACGCCGAAAGCATTGCCGTAGCCGCCGACGCCCTCGACGACACCATGTACCAGCTGGCGGGTCTTGGGGTGGTCCTTTGCGCCGAAGCTGAGCGCATTCATCGCCGCGATGGGGCGCGCGCCCATGGTAAAGACGTCGCGCAGGATGCCACCCACGCCGGTGGCCGCGCCCTGATAGGGCTCGATGTAGGAGGGGTGGTTGTGGCTCTCCATCTTGAAGACCACGGCCTGCCCGTCGCCGATGTCGACCACGCCCGCGTTTTCACCCGGGCCGCAGATCACCTGCGGGCCTCTGGTGGGCAGTTTCTTGAGGTGGAGCTTGGAGGACTTGTAGGAACAGTGTTCGTTCCACATGGCCGAGAAGATGCCCAGTTCGGTAAAGCTGGGCTCTCGGTTCAGGATGCGCAGGATCTCGGCGTATTCCTCGGGTTTGATGCCGTGTGCCTCGATCAGTTCCTCGGTGATGGCCGGTTCCTGCATGTTATCCCCTGTCTGGCGTGTGGTGGGGTCTTTACGCGATGGTCCGGGGCAGGAAAAGGGGTGTTGGCGCGAACGGAGTGATGCGGCAGGAGGGCCGCTGATCAGGAATGCTGCAGGTGCAAAATGCTGCCGCCCTCTGCGGTCCTGGGAGGTGGGCTGGCTGCACTCTGATGGCGACCGCATAGAGCGCGGCTCACGCCTTGATTGAATCCGGGAGCGAGGTCTTGCGTGATTTCCCTGGATTGGAAATTTCTCTCGACAGATGGTGCTGCGGATCGTATCGAAGGGAGGCCGGTCGTCCTGAGTGTTCCGGGACGCGTGCCTGCCAGACAGGCGGCAGATGCTGAGTCAACATTCGGAGCAGTATCTATATCTAGCGCACATGGGCGAGCCTGCGCCCCCTGACCAAAAAAAAAGGCCGAGCACGAAGCTCGGCCGTAGTCCAACAGGGAGGTTGAAGATGAACCGGTGTTGCACGTTTCATCGTTCTATTGCTGAATAAGTTATCACTGCAGAGTCGATCAAGCTCTTTTACGCCGCATGTGCAGCATTTCCGATATGCGTGATTTGCATACCACAGCCCCGGCTGCCTGATTTTTGGAAGGTTTCAGTCTTCGCCCATGGCCCGACGCAGGCGTCTGTGGGCGATGATCTCCTCTTGAACGAAATCGCGGAAGGCCGCTACACGCTTGGATTGTCTCAGTTCTTCGGGGTAGGCAAGGAAGACAGGCACCTCCACGGACTCGACATCTGGCAGCACGCGGACCACGTTCGGGAAGTCCTCGATGATGTAATCGGGCAGGACGCCGATGCCGAGGTTCGAGATCACCGCCTGCAACACACCGAAATAGTTGTTTACGGTCAGGGTGGCGGGCATTTCATAGGTCAGCAGGTGCTGAACCAGCGATTTGCCGGCGCTGACCTGTGCCGAATTCGGGTTCTGGCAGATCAGGCGGTGCTTGTGCATGTCTTCAAGACGGGTCGGCTCCCCCCGTGCGGCAAGGTATTCCGGCGAGGCGTAGAGCCGCATCCGGATGCTCATCAGGCGCTTGCGCACCAGATCTGCCTGGCTGGGTTCCTTCATGCGGATGGCAACATCGGCCTCCCGCATGGGAAGGTCCAGTACCCGTTCCTCCAGCATCAGGTCGATGTTGAGGTCGGGATATTTCTCATAGAGCTTGGTCAGGCGCGGGGCCAGCCAGAGCGCGCCGAATCCATAGGTTGTGGTGACCCGTAGTTCACCAAAGACCTCTTCTTCTGAGTCGCGGATACGCGCGGTGGCGGCATCTATGCGCTTGATCATCGAACTGGTCGCGTCGAACAGCAGTTCCCCCTGTTCGGTCAGGATCAGCCCGCGCGCGTGGCGGTGGAAGAGGGTGGTGTTCAGTGATTCTTCGAGCGCACGAATCTGCCGGGACACGGCGGATTGCGACAGATGCAATGCATCGCCGGCGTGCGTCAGGCTGCCTGCATCGGCAACCGCGTGAAATATTCTGAGTTTATCCCAGTCCATGGTCCACAAGTCTTGTTTCAACGCCTGATTATACGACAGATTGTTATTGTTAAATGACAACTTCGCCGAACTACGCGTTTCTGCGCGATTTTCCCTGTTCAGGTCAGCTATTGTGACCTATATTTCCCGCTAAACGCCCATATGTAAAGCGTTGGGAGGCGCCGCGATGAGCAAGCAAGAGATATCGCTGAACGACCGTTTTGATCTTGGCAAGGACACCGTCCTGCTGAACGGAACACAGGCTCTGGTCCGCCTGATGCTGATGCAAAAGGCCCGTGACAAGGCGGCGGGGCTGAATACCGCGGGCTATGTCACCGGGTATCGCGGCTCTCCGCTGGGAGCGGTCGATCAACAGATGAACCGCGCCGAGAAACTGCTGCGGGCCTCTGATGTCTTGTTCCACGAAGGGCTGAACGAGGATCTGGCCGCCACCGCCCTTTGGGGCGCGCAACAGGCCGAACTGCGGGGTGAGGGCAAGTTCGACGGGGTTTACGGCCTCTGGTACGGCAAGGGGCCGGGGGTGGACCGGTCCGGCGATGCCATGCGCCATGCCAACATGGCGGGCACGTCGCAACATGGCGGCGTGCTGATGGCCATGGGCGATGACCATACCGGCGAATCCTCGACCGTGCTGCATCAGTCGGAATGGGCGCTGGTGGATGCCTATATGCCCGTGGTCTCGCCCGCGGGCGTTCAGGAAATCCTCGATTACGGCATCTATGGCTATGCGCTGTCGCGCTTCGCCGGGGTCTGGGTCGGTCTCAAGACGATGAAAGACACCATCGAGGCCACCGCAGTCGTCGATGGCCGTGTTGACCGGATGCATTTGGTCACGCCGGAATTCGACATGCCCGAGGGCGGGCTGAACATCCGCCTTGGCGATACGCCGCACGCGCAAGAGGCGCGGATGATCGACTACAAACGCTTTGCCGCCGAGGCGTTCAGCCGCGCCAACGGCATGGACAAACGTATGTGGGGCCAGCCGGGGGCCAAGATCGGTCTGGTGTCTGCGGGCAAGAACTGGCTGGATCTGCAACATGCCCTGTCCCTTCTGGGGATTGATGAAGCTGAGGCAGAGCGTCTGGGCATCACCACCTACAAGGTCGGGCAGGTCTTTCCCCTCGACATGCACGGCTTTCATGACTGGGCCGAGGGGCTGGACTTGATCGTCATCGTCGAGGAAAAGCGCAAGCTGATCGAGGTGCAGGTCAAGGAAACCATCTTTGACGACCGCCGCGGACGCCGCGTCTATGGTTGGTACAAGGGCGGGGCAGGCGGGATGCACCGGGATGAGCTTTTCCCCACCCGTGGCGCGCTGGATCCGACCTGGATTGCCCGCAAGCTGGGTGAAATCCTGATCGAGGAAGGACGCGGCACCGATGCGGTCAAGGCCGGGCTGACGCGGATCGAAGAGGCCGCGCGCGCCGACAACCTGCCGGAAATCGCGGCCCGTCTGCCCTATTTCTGCGCCGGGTGTCCGCACAACTCCTCGACCAAGGTGCCCGAGGGCAGCCGCGCCTACGCCGGGATCGGCTGTCACTACATGGTGCAGTGGATGGACCGTGAAACCACCGGCTTTACCCATATGGGGGCCGAGGGGGCGAACTGGATCGGCGAGGCGCCGTTTTCCAAGCGTGGCCATGTGTTCCAGAACCTTGGCGACGGCACCTACAACCATTCCGGTGTGCAGGCGATCCGCGCGGCGCTCGCCGCAGGCACCAACATCACCTACAAGATCCTGTTCAATGACGCGGTTGCGATGACCGGCGGTCAACCGAACGAGGGCGGCCTGACCCCGCAACGCATCGCCGCCGAGGTCAAGGCCATGGGGGTCGAGGCGCTGGCCGTGGTCTATGACGAAAAGGAAGACGTCAATCCGGCCTCTTTCCCGGCGGGCGTTCAGACTTTCGAGCGCGCGGAGATGGACACCGTGCAAAAGCGCATGGCCAAGGTCGAGGGCGTCTCGGCCATCATCTACGTTCAGACCTGTGCTGCCGAAAAACGCCGCCGCCGCAAGCGCGGCAAGTTCCCCGATCCGGATCAGCGCGTGTTCATCAACACCGATGTCTGCGAGGGCTGCGGCGATTGCGGGGTGCAGTCGAACTGCGTCGCCATCGTACCCGAGGAAACCGAACTGGGCCGCAAGCGGGCCATCGACCAGAGCGCCTGCAACAAGGATTTCTCTTGCCTCAAGGGGTTTTGCCCGTCGTTTGTGACCCTGAAGGGCGCACAGGTCAGAAAGGAACCGACCACGGCGCTGGAACTGCCCGACCTACCCACACCCAGCCTGCCGATGATCGACGGCACGCATAATGTCATCATCACCGGGGTTGGCGGCACGGGCGTCGTGACCATCGGCGCGGTGCTGGCGCAGGCCGCCCAGATCGACGGCAAGGGTGCGGCGATGATGGAAATGGCGGGCCTTGCGCAAAAGGGTGGGGCCGTGCACATCCACCTGCGTCTGGCCGAGCAGCCTTCGGACATCTCTGCTGTGCGGGTGGCCACGGGTGAGGCGCACGCGCTGATCGGCGGCGATCTGGTGGTCTCTGCCGGGGCCAAGACGCTGGGACTGACCCGCACCGGGCAGACCGGAGCCGTGGTGAACAGCCATGAGATCATCACCGGCGACTTTACCCGCAACACCGAATTTTCCTTGCCGTCCGACCAGTTGCGCCTCGCTCTTGAAGCGCGGCTTCAAGATCGTGTGACGTTTTTCGACGCCTCCGTTCTGGCGCGTGAGACGCTGGGTGATTCGATCTTTTCCAACATGATGATCCTTGGCGCGGCTTGGCAGCGCGGGCTGATCCCGTTGTCGCATGAAGCCATCGCGGAGGCGGTTGACCTCAACGGGGCCGCCGTCGACCGCAACCTGCGCGCCTTCGAGATCGGCCGCTGGGCAGTTCTGTACCCGGAAGAGGCCGCCAGGCTGACGGATCAGACCGTGGTCGAGATGCCGAAAAGCCTGGAGGACCGGATCGCCTTCCGCGCCGACCATCTGGTGAAATACCAGGGCAAGGGTCTGGCGAAACGCTATCGCAAGCTGGTGGAGGGCATCGGTGATGACCGTCTGAAAGAGGGCGTCGCCAAGGGCTATCACAAGCTCTTGTCCTACAAGGACGAATACGAAGTCGCACGCCTGCTGCTGGACACCCGCGCCAAGGCAAAAGGCACCTTTGACGGCGATTTCGAGATGAGTTTCCACCTTGCACCGCCCATCGTGTCCAAGGAAGGGTCCGACGGACGTCCCATCAAGAAGACCTACGGCGAAGGCATGTTGCGCTGGTTCCGGCTGCTGGCGCGTCTCAAGGGGCTGCGCGGCACGCCGCTGGACCTGTTCGGACGGACCGAGGAACGCCGCATGGAACGCGCCCTGATCGCGCAATATGAGGCTGACATGGCCGAATGGCTGCCCAAGGCCGGGCCAGATGTGATGGATGCGCTGGTCGCGCTGGCGGAACTGCCGCTGCAGATCCGCGGTTTCGGCCCGGTGAAAATGGCGAACGAGAAAAAGGCCGCCAAGCGGCGCGAGGAATTGCTGAACGTGCTGCGGCAGGGCGGCGCGGCGATGAAGGCGGCGGCCGAGTGACGGCGTACACCGGGGGCTTTCACGAAACTTTCGTGACGGCGCCACAGAATCTGGTGCAAACGCCGCGTCGGCTTTAGACTGGGGCCAACACGCAAGGAGGATGCGCGACAGATGCCCAACCGGCGGCAGGTGGCCCGTGACATATCATATAGCTATTCGGCGAGTACGCGCGGCGGACGCGCCATGATCCGGCTGATGGAAAACGCGACCGGGCGGCTGGGCCTGATCCGCCGCGCCGAGGGCTACGAAGACGAGGTCGCGCAGGGGCGGGATTTTTGGGAGGTCATGGTGGAACGCTATGGCCTCGGGCTGGATGTGACGGGCGGCAGGCTGGATAACCTGCCCAAGGACGGGCCGCTGATCGTCATCGCCAATCACCCCTACGGCATCCTCGACGGGCTGATCATGGGGCATATCCTGTCGGTGGTGCGCGGCGATTTCCGCATTCTGGCCAACAGCGTGTTCCGCAAGGCCGAAGAGCTGAACAGGATCATCCTGCCGGTCAATTTCGATGAAACGAAAGAGGCGATGCAGCAGAACATCGCCACCCGGAAAGAGGCGCTGGAGTATCTGGGCAACGGCGGTTGCATCGGCATCTTTCCCGGTGGCACGGTCGCGACGGCGGAAAAGCCCTTTGGCAGGCCCATGGACCCGGGTTGGCGTACCTTTACCGCGCGGCTGATCGCCAAATCCAACGCGACCGTGGTGCCGATCTACTTTGACGGCCATACCTCGCGCCTGTTCCAGCTCGCCAGCCACCTGCACGTCACCCTGCGCATGGGGCTGTTGATCAAGGAATTCCGCAAGCGGGTGGATACGCCCGTGCGCATTGTCATCGGCAAACCCATGGATCGCGCGGAAATTGACGCACGCGCCAAGGACGCGCGGGCGATGATGGATTTCCTGCGCAAAGCGACGTATGAGCTTTCTCCGACTCCCCTCACGTCTTACGACTACGGGTTCGAGTTCGAAGAGAGACACAAGGACAAGTCAAAGGCGCGCCACTGAAAGACGCGCGCCGGGACAAGAGCGAGGCGCGGGCAGAATGGCGGTAGGAATCTTTGACAGCGGTCTGGGCGGGCTGACGGTGCTGGACGCGGTGTCCGGGCGCCTGCCCGAAGTGCCCTTTGTCTATTTCGGAGACAACAAGCACGCGCCCTACGGGGTGCGGGATGCGGATGACGTCTATAACCTGACGACCGCCGCCGTCGAACGGCTGTGGGATGCGGGCTGTGATCTGGTGATTCTGGCCTGCAACACTGCCTCTGCGGCGGCATTGCGGCGGATGCAGGAAAGCTGGATCCCGCGCGACAAGCGGGTGCTGGGGGTCTTTGTGCCGCTGATCGAGGCGCTGACCGAACGGCAATGGGGCGACAACAGCCCGCCGCGTGAGGTCGAGGTGAAACATGTCGCCCTCTTCGCCACACCCGCCACGGTGCGCAGCCGCGCCTTCCAGCGCGAACTGGCCTTTCGCGCCATTGGCGTCGACGTCGAGGCGCAGGCCTGCGGCGGTCTTGTGGACGCCATCGAAGAGGGCGACATGATCCTGGCCGAGGCTTTGGTCCGCAGCCATGTGGACGCCCTGAAACGCAAGATGCCGGACCCGGAGGCCGCGATCCTTGGCTGCACGCATTATCCGCTGATGCAGGACATATTCCAGGACGCTCTGGGGGCCGGGGTGCGGGTCTATTCGCAGGCCAATCTGGTGGCGGAATCGCTGGCGGATTACCTTGGGCGGCACCCGGACATGTTGGGCCAGGGGACTGAAAGCGGCTTTCTGACCACCGGCAACCCGGTCAAGGTATCGCAGAATGCGACGCAATTCCTGCGCCGCAGGATCTCCTTCGAGGCCGCCTGAACCAGAGGCACGGCCAACGCCCCGATTGATATTTTCGCCGGCAGCGCCTATATAACGGCCATCAGAAGGAGATCAGATCATGTCTGTCAACGGACCTCTTCCGCCCATCGTCTGACCCGGCGCCGTCTCTGCTCAGGGGTAAGTGTCCTGCCGGGACGGCAAAGCATCCATGACCGTGCGATGAATCGCCTGCGCCTCTGGCGCGGTGTTCATGGCCTGTGTCAGACGCTGATAATCGGCCTGCACCTTTTCCCCCAGCGCCACCAGCGTATCCAGCGCCTGTTTCTTGCGCTCTGAACTCAGCGCGGCGAAGGCATCGCTGGCCAGATGGGCATAATAGCCGTGGAACAGTTGCGAATTGTCAAAGAACCGGTCGCAGGCCACCATCAATTCGATACTCAGCCGCCGCCGCACGCCGCGGTAATCGGCAAAGGTCGGGTCCGGCGCCTCTGGCGGGACAAAGGGCCGATAGTCGGAGGGGCCAGAGCCGATCTGTTCCTTGAGCGCCGCGATCCGCCCGACATCAATGATTCCAGCCACGCTGCGGTCATCGAAGTCCGCATGGATCAGGATATCGACCAGCACCTCTTCAAGATGATCCTGCCGGTCTTCGCGGTCCCGTCTGCGCTGCCGCCAGTCGCCGACGACCTGCAACAGCAGTTTTCCGATCCAGCCCAGAACCCCGGCCAGTGAGGTGATCGCCAGCAGGACCAAAGCTCCGGCCACGGTCTTGGAGTCGCCGTCGAACAGGGATTGCAGCCATGACACGCCCGTTCAGTTCCGCGCTGCGGGGCGTTCGCCCACGTCACCGGTCCACCACGCGCGCTTGATGCCCTGGTAGACAGTGATCTTGCTGCCGGGTTGGAAACCAGAGAGCTTTTCCTCCTTGTAGGCAAGGCTTTCCCCCACCCGGCCGCTTTTCTCTTTCCACGTCAACCGGTAACGATAGCGGTTGTTGATCTGGTATCTGGTGGTCTTGGTGCCCAGAACCTCGGCGTTTTCGCGGGTGCCGTAGCGCCGGGCGCGGACAGCGGCCACGGCCCAACGCGCGGGAAACCACATGGCGACCAGCGCCCCGATCCCGAAGACCAAAGCGATCCATCGGGTCACGGTCGAGGTGCTGCGGTTTTCACCGCGATCGAGTTCTGTCGTCCCGGGCTGGCTCTGCAGATACCAGATCGGAATGCGGTCCCCGATTTCGCGCGCGCGGTATTCGCGGCTGCCGACAGACCGACTGACCTCGACCCACTCTCCCTCGTAGGTTTCAAAGCGCAGGTCGAAGTAATAGGTCACT
Source organism: Paracoccaceae bacterium (assembly GCA_034670345.1). Classification (GTDB taxonomy): domain Bacteria; phylum Pseudomonadota; class Alphaproteobacteria; order Rhodobacterales; family Rhodobacteraceae; genus Antarctobacter. Next base: position 144,198 of record JAXMNQ010000003.1, read on the forward strand.
TCCCGGTCGCCGTCGCTGTCGGTGGTCTCCACCTGCCGCTTGTCCAGCAAATCGGCGGCAGTCTCGCGGCCCTCGGCGTCGAACCGGTGGGCAAGGCTCAACGTCGCCTGGCTGACAAAGGTCAGGATCATCAGGAACAGCAGAAATATCAAGGTGATCCAGCCGCCCATCCGCCAGAAGAGCCGCCACAGGGGAACCGGTTTGTCGTCTGCAACATTTGCCATGACAGCATGATGGCCTCGCCGCGCGCGCCGTTCAAGCGCAAGCGTGGGGAATTCTTCGTTGATTGCAGGGCGGGGGGCGGCTATAGCGCTTTGCCAGAGGAGCCCGACATGTCCGTTTTCACCGCCCCGCGCCTGCGACGATGAATCCACTCCGCCGTCCCGTGACGGGCGGCCCTGTCTGCCATCCTTTTCTTTGCGACGCGCTGATGCCGCGCGCACGACCATTTCAGGTGACCCCATGACCCATTCCATCGCCATCATCGGCGCTTCCGGCTATACCGGGGCCGAGCTTATCCGGCTGATCGCCACCCATCCGTCCTGCGAAATCAAGGCGCTGGCCGCCAATTCCAAGGCGGGTCAGTCCATGGCGCAGGTCTTTCCGCATCTGCGCCATCTCGATCTGCCGCATCTGGTGACCTGGGAACAGATCGACTTTTCCGGCATCGATCTGTGTTTCTGCGCCCTGCCGCACAAGACCTCGCAAGAGGTGATTGCGCAATTGCCCAAGCACCTGAAGATCGTCGATCTGTCCGCCGATTTCCGGCTGCGTGACCCAGAGGCCTACAAGACCTGGTACGGCAACACCCATGCCGCGCTGGAGGTGCAGAAAGAGGCGGTCTATGGGCTGACCGAGTTCTACCGGGATGAGATCAGGGGCGCGCGGGTAGTGGCCGGAACCGGCTGCAACGCCGCCACCGGACAGTATATCCTGCGGCCGCTGATCACCGCCGGGGTGATCGACCTCGACGAGATCATCCTTGACCTGCAATGCGGCGTCAGCGGGGCCGGGCGGTCGCTGAAGGAGAACCTGCTGCACGCCGAACTCAGCGAAGGCACCAATGCCTATGCGGTCGGCGGCACGCATCGGCACCTTGGCGAATTCGATCAGGAATTCAGCCTCTTGGCGGGACGTGAGGTGCAGGTCCAGTTCACGCCGCACCTTGGGCCGTTCAACCGTGGCATCCTTGCGACCTGTTACCTGAAGGGCGATCCGCAGGCGATCCATGCGGCGCTGACGGCGACCTATGCCGATGAGTCCTTTATCGAGGTGCTGCCGTTCGGCGAGACCCCGTCGACCCATCACGTGCGCGGATCGAACTTCTGCCACATCGGCTTGTCCGGTGACCGGCGTCCGGGCCGGGCGATCGTGGTGGCGGCGCTGGACAACCTGACCAAGGGCAGCTCTGGCCAGGCCTTGCAGAACGCCAATCTGATGCTGGGCGAGGACGAGACTGCGGGACTGATGCTGGCGCCCTGTTTCCCCTGATCCAGTGGCGCGCGCGATGCGCGCACAGGTCAGTTTGCGTTCAGGCCACGCAGGCCTTGAGGAGGGCGCGGCCCTCCTCAAACTCCTCCCGGGATATTTCCAGACAGAAGAAACAGCGGTTGAAGGCGCGGCAAATTGTGCAAGCCCCTCCCCAAGACGACGGCGGTTCTCTATATTTGCCGAACCGCCCAGTGATACGGTGAAAGTGGAGTCTCATGGCCCTGAAATCCCTCAAGAAGCAAAGACGGATCCAGATCATCGCGCTGGCCGCGATTGCCCTGACCGTCTCGACCGTGTTGATCGGCTACGCCATGCGGGACGGGATCAACTTTTTCCGCTCTCCCAGCCAGGTCATGCAAGAGCCGCCCGCACCGAACGAGGTGTTTCGAATCGGCGGGTTGGTCGAAGAGGGATCCCTGGTGCGCGGGGACGGCGAGCAGGTGCGGTTTTCGGTGACGGACGGCGGCGCGGTGGTGCCGGTGGTCTATACCGGGGTCTTGCCCGATCTCTTTGAGGAGAACCAGGGCATGGTCGGGACCGGCCGCTACGTGGACGGCGTCTTTGTGGCGTCAGAAATTCTTGCCAAGCATGACGAGACCTACATGCCCAAGGAAGTGGTGGATGCGCTGAAGGAACAGGGCGTTTATCAGGAACCGGAGAGCTGAAGGCTGCCCTTTTGGGTGTCGGTCGCGTCGGCAGCGGTGGCGGGGTCCGATTCGCGCAGGTAGATCTGTGCGCTCAGCCCGCCCTGTGGCGCGGCCTGCAACATCAGCCCGCCGCCTGACTGCCGGGCGAATCCTGCGACGGCCGCCAATCCGAGCCCGGTGCCTTCGGTGGCGCCCTTGGTGGTGTAGAACGGCTCTGCCAGATAGGGCAGGGCGTCCGCCGGAACGCCGGGGCCATTGTCCTCGATGATCAGGACAATATAGGGCGGCGGCGCTTCGGGCGCCGGGTTGAGTGATGGTGCCGACCTGCGTCGCTCGGTACGGATAAGCACCCGGCCTGCGCCCCGGGTCGCATCCTGCGCATTCAGGCACAGCTGTATTGCGCAGGTTTCCAGTATGTCCCGATCGACCTGGGCCACGAGCGGTTCCTCGGGCGGCTGAACCTCGATTTCCATGTCCGGGTCGAGCAGATCGCCCAGCACCTCGGCCAGTTGATAGAGGAACCCTTCCATCGCGAGCGGTTGTGACCACAGGCGGGTGCGGCCCGTCGTGGCGAGCAGTTGCTGCACCGTCAGGGCGGCGCGCTCTGCCGCGACACGGCAATCATGCAACGCGGCATCGCGGTCGGCGGGCTCTTCCAATTCGTCGAAGAGGTCCAGATTGCCGAGGATCGCCGTCAGCTGGTTGTTGAAATCATGGGCCACGCCGCCGGCAAACTGGCCAAGGGCGCGCGCCTTCTGGGCGATGGCATAGCGGTTCTGCGCCTCGCGCAACTCACGTTGATTATGCCATCCGGCGACCAGGGAACCGATGTAGAACCCGGCCGAGGCAATGGCGCTGAAGACGACCAGGATCATGTCCGCCGTCTGGTCGAGCTTGCCCAGCATGACCGCAACCAGCCCAAGGGTCAGAAGTCCGACACGCAGGCTGTCTGCAATGACCAGTTCGATGGCCAGATGGGTCCGTTGCAACGTGAAGAGCAGGACGCCGACAAGGCCTGATCCGGCTGCGAAGCACAGCGCGGGCGGACTGTCGACGGCGATCAGGTAGAACGGCAGGGACATGAAGATCAGCCCGCGCGCCACGTAACTGACCAGCGAGAGCCAGTAGCGCAGCGGTGGATTGCGCGGAACCTGACCGTGCAGCAAACCCGCGGTGCAGCCCTCGGCGAAGACGTAAGCCAGGCCCCAGGCCAGGACCAAATGCCAGTCAACAACCATCGACAGGAGGACTGTCCCCATCGCGACCAGGGCATATGCCGCCAGTGTCCGACGGCGGGAGCCATATTCCGACCGGCGGATGTCGTCGCGGCGCAGATCTTTGAAATGCGGCGCCATCCCGTGCTACCTGCGTTCCGATGAGGCGGCTAGAGATGTCTTGGTTTGTTGCTTGATCAATTGTTTCATTGACCTCGAGACTACAGGCAAATCGGCCCGTCCGTCACTTGCGCAATGGTCGATTCTGACCCAAAGAATAGCCCCGTCCCCCAAAGGAGACAGGGCCGAAAGGTGTTTTTCTTCAAATGGTTGTTAGCGCAGGATGGAGCGGCCCGCATAGGTTGCGGTGTCTTCCAGCATCTCTTCGATCCGGATCAACTGGTTGTATTTTGCCAGCCGGTCCGAACGCGCCAGCGACCCGGTCTTGATCTGGCCGCAGTTGGTCGCGACGGCGAGATCGGCGATGGTCGCATCCTCGGTTTCACCCGACCGGTGCGACATGACGTTGGTCATGCGGGCGCGGTGCGCCATGTCGACGGCCTGCAGGGTCTCGGTCAGGGTGCCGATCTGGTTGACCTTGACCAGCATCGAATTGGCGCAGCCGCGTTCGATGCCCATGGCCAGGCGCGCGGGGTTGGTGACAAAGAGATCGTCACCCACCAGTTGCACCTTGTCCCCCAGCGCGTCGGTCAGCATCTTCCAGCCGTCCCAGTCATCCTCGGCGCAGCCATCCTCGATCGAGATGATCGGATACTCGGCGCAGAGCTTGGCAAGGTAGTCGACGTTTTCGGCGGAGGTCAGCGAGAGGCCTTCGCCCTTCATCTCATACTTGCCGTCCTTGAAGTATTCGGTCGAGGCGGCGTCGAGCGCGAGGTACATGTCCTCACCCGGCTTGTAGCCGGCTTTTTCGATCGACTTCAGGATGAAATCCAAAGCGTCGCGGGTGCCCTTGAGTTCCGGGGCAAAGCCGCCTTCGTCGCCAAGGCCGGTGGACATGCCTGCGGCTGAAAGCTCTTTCTTCAGCGTGTGGAACACCTCGGAGCCCATGCGGACGGCTTCGCGGATGTTCTCCGCCGCGACCGGCATGATCATGAATTCCTGAATGTCGATCGGGTTGTCCGCATGTTCGCCGCCGTTGATGATGTTCATCATCGGGACCGGCAGGGTGCGGGCAGAGGTGCCGCCGACATAGCGGAACAGCGGCTGTCCGGTGAATTCGGCGGCGGCCTTGGCGGTTGCCAGCGACACGCCCAGGATCGCGTTGGCGCCCAGGCGACCCTTGTTCTCGGTCCCGTCCAGTTCGATCATGGCAAGGTCGATGGCGACCTGTTCGGTGGCGTCAAAGCCAAGGATTGCTTCGGCCAGTTCGCCGTTCACAGAGGCCACAGCCTCCAGCACGCCCTTGCCCATGTAGCGCGACTTGTCGCCGTCGCGCTTTTCCACGGCTTCGTGCACGCCGGTCGAGGCGCCCGAGGGCACGGCGGCGCGGCCCATCGAGCCGTCTTCGAGGGTAACGTCGACCTCGACGGTCGGGTTGCCTCGGCTGTCGAGGATTTCGCGGGCGTGGATGTCGATGATGGTGCTCATGGGTCCTGTCCCTCCAGGCTGTCCGTTTGCCGGTGTAATAACAGGCATGCAGGGAAAGTAAACGTGACCGATAGCGCTAACGATTCTTTGCCGCAGGGGGATGCGGTAACACCGCAGGCTGCGGTGTCATCCCTGCAGGCAGCGCGGCAGGCGGCGGGCGATCGGGGCAAGCGTGCCAAGATGCAGCCATGTCCCCCCCAACCTGTGCGCCTGTGCCCCGGTGCCGAGTTTGAACCGGGCCAGTCCGGCGGCGTCCTGTGTGTTGAGAATGCCAAGATCGAGACAGTCTTGCCCGCGCGCCGCCAGATCCTGCATCGCCCGCCACAGAACGAGGTTCATGGCAGAGCAGGCACGCCCGGCCCCGGTGCTGACGCCGATCTGCCAGGTCGCCATGCGCCCGTGGCGCAGAATCAGCGCTGCCGCGACGGGAGTGCCGCGCTGGCGCGCCTCAAAGACCAGCGCCTGCCCGGGATTGGCCGCGCCATAGGCCAGCGAGAATGCCGGCGGCAGACCCCGGTAACCGCGCCTTTTGGCCTGCTCGGTTTCGGCGCGCAGCAGCCAATGACCCGCCTTCAGTGGCCCTGTCACCACCTCCAGACCATCACGCTCGGCGCGATTGAGCCTGTTGCGCCATTTCTGGTGCATCGCCGCGCGCATGTCGGAGTCTGCGCCCAGAGACAGCAACGCGACCGAGGCAGGGGTCATCAAGGGCCAGAACCCGGCATCGCGCAGGGTCGATGCTGTCATCCCCTCGGCATTCAGCACCAGCGGCCGCCCGTCATGCCAGTGTTGCCAGCGCGCCGTCCATTCGTGCAGGTCCCCGGCCTCTGCCGCCACGGGCCCGCGTGAGACAAGATCGATTCGACCCAAAGGGCCAAACCTGCGGGACTGGATCTGCCACCAGAGGCGCAATTGTCGCCGCGATTCCCGCTTGCACCGGCGCAGCGGGCGGCCAAGCGCCTGACACGTGGTGGCAAACTCCTCGGACTGGGGCAGGGGCAGGGACAGCGACTCGCTCATGGGGCCATGTTAACGGTATGGAAAGTTGTCATGAGGTTAACTGTGGACATGACTCAGCTTGTCCCGCGCCCTGCGCCCCGCTCCACACCCATCACCGCCGCCCGGCCCAGACCAACCGCCGCCGCCGCGTTGTTGCTGTCCGTGATGCTGTCGCTGCCCTTTGCCGTGATCGCACTGGGCTCGGTCCTGTTCTAGCTCAGGTCCAGCCCTTGCGCTTCATCATGTCCCAGACCGCATCCATCCCGGTTGGTTTGGGCATGACAAATCGCGATACCGCCATCGGGTTGGCCTTGAGAAATGCGTCGATCCGCGGGTCCAGCGGCGACCAGTGATAGCGGTTGTTCCTGCGCTTGCGGCTGGCGACCAACGGCGTCGCGCCGCGCTGCGCCCGGGCGATGTGCTGCGGATTGTTGATCTGGCTGGTGTTCACCTCCTGGTGTGAAAAGACAGACAGCTTTTCGCTGATCTTCGGTGCATCCATCAGGTAACTGAAATGCCAGCCCGCGCGCTTGATGCGCGGCTTTTCCGGCAGCATCCGCAACTCGTTGGGCGAGACGGTCATGTGACGCCGCCGCGTCGCGACCGCCTTTTTCCATTCGCGCTGACGATAGTTCAGGTACAGGTTGCACTGGATCTGTTCCAGCGCATAGGGCTGATCGTCACCCAATCCGGCCAGAACCGCCGGAACGTCCGGGATTTCATCGACATCGGACACCAGCACGATGTCATCCGGCGCAGCGTCGGTCAGGCCGCGCTCGATGGCGTTGCGTTGAAAATATTCACGGCTCCAGTCGCTGCCGCCGGCGGGCAGGCCATCGACCTGCACATAGATGATCCTGTCGTCCCATTGCGCAAAACGGGCCCGGTTCCGGGCAAAGCAGTAATCGCGCGACACTCCGGTAAAAGTCTGATTCGCCTCCACAACCACGAATCGGTCCACATGCGGGCCGACATAGGCCAGCCGGAATTCCAGCAGGTCCAACTCGTTGTAGAAGGTGAAACAGTCGTAGATCATTCCTTGTGCCCGGCGAGGGTGACAAGCGCGTGCCGCTTCTTGCCCGCCGACAGCTTGACCGGGGCAGAAAACGCCGCCACGTCCAGCATCATCCCGGCGTCGGTCAGCGGCGCATCGTCGATCCGCGCGCCGTTCTCGGCGATCAGGCGCTTGGCCTCCTTGCCGGATTTCGCCAGACCCGCCCGCACGATAAGTTGCACGATGGAAATCCCGTCACCGACCTCTTCCCGGCTCAGCGCCAGCGTCGGCAGGTCATCCCCCACGCCGCCTTTCTCAAAGACCTCGCGCGCCGTCGCCTCGGCCGCCGTGGCCGCCTCGGCGCCATGGCACAGGGCCGTCACCGCATTGGCCAGGACGATCTTGGCCTCGTTGATCTCGGCCCCGGCCAGCGCGCCATAGCGCTCGCAGTCCTCGATCGGCAGTTCCGTATACAGCTTCATGAACCGGCCCACATCCGCATCCGTGGTGTTGCGCCAGAATTGCCAGAACTCGTAGGGGCTCAGCATGTCGGCGTTCAGCCAGATCGCGCCGCCCTGGCTCTTGCCCATCTTGCGCCCGTCCGAGGTGGTCAGAAGCGGCGAGGTCAGGCCAAAGATCTCGCTGTCCAGCACCCGGCGCGTCAGGTCGATGCCGTTGACGATATTGCCCCACTGGTCCGATCCGCCCATCTGCAGCGTGCAGCCATAGCGGCGGTGCAATTCGAGGAAGTCATAGGCCTGCAGGATCATGTAGTTGAATTCGAGGAAGGACAGCGACTGCTCGCGATCCAGCCGCGACTTCACCGATTCAAACGACAGCATCCGGTTGACAGAGAAATGCCGCCCGATGTCGCGCAGGAAATCGAGGTAGTTCAACTCGTCCAGCCATTCCGCGTTGTTCAGCATCAAGGCGGCATTCTGTCTTCCTACCGCTTCGCTGCTTGAGGGCACGGTCGGCCCGTCGCCATAGGTCAGGTACTTGGCAAAGACCTGCTTCATTCCGTCGATATTGGCGTCGATCTGTTCCGGCCCCAACAAAGGCCGCTCATCCGAGCGGAACGAGGGATCCCCCACCTTGGTCGTGCCGCCCCCCATCAGGGTGATCGGCTTGTGCCCGGTCTTCTGCAACCAGCGCAGCATCATGATGTTCAGCAGATGCCCCACGTGCAGCGACTGCGCGGTGGCGTCATAGCCGATATAGGCGGTCACCACCCCGGTCGACAGCGCGTCGTCCAGCGCCTGGTAATCGGTGCAATCGGCAAGGTAGCCGCGTTGCATCATGACGGCCATGAAATCCGATTTGGGATGGTAGGTCATGTCAGAGCCTCTATATTGCGCGCGCCACGTATAAGCACGGGCAGGGCTGAGGGAAAGACCATGTTGAAGGGGCAGGCCCTCTGGGCACTGGGGGCCATGTCGGGGACATCTCTGGATGGCGTGGACGCGGCCATGCTGCACACGGATGGGGAGCGGATCCTCGATTTCGGCACCTGCGGGTATCGCGCCTATTCCGATGCCGAACGGGCGGTCTTGCGCGCGGCGCTCGGACGCTGGCCGGGTGACGATCTGGCGGCCGCGCTGGAGGTGGTGCAAGGCGCACATGGCGCCTTGCTGTCGGATTTTCCCAGCGCACAAATCGTGGGGTTTCACGGCCAGACGCTGGCGCATGAGCCGCAAGGCCGCGGCACGCACCAGCTTGGCGACGGCAGGGCGCTGGCCACGCAACTGGCGCGTCCGGTGGTCTGGGATTTCCGCTCTGCCGATGTGGGGCTCGGCGGTGAAGGCGCACCGCTCGCACCTTTCTTTCACTGGGCCTGTGCCCGCTGGATCGGCGCGACACGGCCCTTGTGTTTTCTCAACCTCGGCGGCGTCGGCAACCTCACCTGGGTCGATCCGCGCAAGGACAAGCCAGAGGCCGAGGGCGCGCTTCTGGCCTTCGACACCGGACCGGCCAATGCGCCGCTGAACGATCTCGTGACGGAACGGCTGGGCCGCGACTGCGACCGGGACGGCGCGATTGCCCGCAAGGGTCGGGTCGAGGATGGCGCGCTGGAACTTTTCCTGGAAGAGGCCTTCTTCCGAAAGATGCCGCCCAAGTCCCTGGACAGGGACGATTTTTCACTGATGCTGGACCTCGTTCGCGAGCTTTCGGATGCCGACGCCGCCGCCACAATGACGGCCATGGCGGCCGCGGCGGTGATGCAGGGCATGGAACACTGCCCCAGTCCGCCGGACCGGGTGCTGGTCACCGGGGGCGGGCGAAAGAACCCGGTGATGATGCGGATGCTGGCAGTGGGGCTCGATTGTCCCGTGGTCCCGGTCGAGGAGGTCGGGCTCGACGGTGACATGCTCGAAGCACAGGCCTTTGCCTATCTCGCGGTGCGCGTGGCGCGGGGCCTGCCCACCTCTGCGCCGGGCACGACGGGTGTGGCGACCCCGGTCGGAGGTGGCGTAATCAGCCGGCCGGACTCAGAAAGATCAGCCGGGAGATAACAGGCCTGCGGCCTGTGCCTTCGGCGTGGATATTTTAAGACAGAAGAAAACCAGGCCGCATGAGAGGGCCCGCCCCTGATCCAGAGACGGGCCCGGGAAGCCTCAGCTTCTCCTGTCGCGGTCATCGGCGTCCCCGCCTGTACCGCATCGACCACAAAGCCAGATCAAAGTTAATAAATTGTAAGTCGGCAGACTTCCGCGCGCGGCCCCATGTTTCTTCTGTCCGAAAATATTCCGGGGAGCGCGAGGGGCAGCGCCCCTCGTTGCAAATAAAAACCTGTGCGGCGCAGCCGCTCCATTGGATTGCGTGATTTCAGCCGCCGGTGTGGCTCATATGGCGCGACACGCGCCCGTCCACGGACTGCCGCGAATAGTCGAAATCATGCCCCTTGGGCTTCCGGGCAATCGCCGCCCGGATCGCGTCTTTCAGCGGCTCGTCGTCTTCGGGGTGATTCCGCAGGGCGGCCCGCAGGTCGGCATTGTCTTCCTGCCCGAGGCACATGAACAACTCGCCGGTGCAGGTCAGGCGCACCCGGTTGCAGCTTTCGCAGAAGTTATGCGTCAACGGCGTGATGAAGCCGATCTTTTGCCCGGTCTCTTCAAGCCGCACATAGCGCGCCGGACCACCGGTGCGTTCGGGCAGGTCGGTCAGGGTGAAGTGCTCGCCCAGCCGTGCGCGCAGATCGTCCAGTTTCCAGTATTGGTCCAGCCGGTCCTCGTTGCCGATGTCGCCCATCGGCATGACCTCGATCCAGGTCAGGTCCATGTCCCGTGCGGCGCACCATTCGGTCATCGCCAACAACTCGTCCTCGTTGAAACCTTTCAGCGCCACCGCATTCAGCTTGACCCGCAGACCCGCCTTTTGTGCCGCGTCCAGCCCGCGCATCACCTGCGGCAGCCGGCCCCAACGCGTGATGTCGGCAAATTTCTTCTCGTCCAGCGTATCGAGCGAGACGTTCACGCGGCGCACACCGGCGTCATACAGGTCGGTCGCGAACCGTTCCAGCTGCGAGCCGTTTGTCGTCAGTGTCAGTTCCGTCAGCGCACCGCTGTCCAGATGCCGGGTCATGCGGCGGAAAAACGTCATGATGTCACGCCGGACCAGCGGCTCACCGCCGGTGATGCGCAGTTTCTCGACCCCGAGTCGCACAAAGGTCGAGCACATGCGATCCAGCTCTTCGAGCGTCAGCAGCTCTTTCTTGGGCAGGAAGGTCATGTTCTCCGACATGCAATACACGCAGCGAAAATCGCAGCGGTCGGTGACGGAAACCCGCAGGTAAGAAATCGGGCGCTGGAACGGATCGATGAGCGGCTGTGTCATGGTGGTGACACTAGTGCCCGCCCGTGAATTGGGCAAGAGTGACCAAGGTAGGGTCACAAGAGCGAGAGGGAGACGCGCAGTGCGCCTCGGGACAACAGCAATGATTTGCGCCACTCTGGCGCTTTCGGCATGCGGTGAGATGTCGCTTTTCAAACAGCGCCCGTCCAGGGACGCGACGCCGCCCGAGGGGACGGTACGGCCGCAGGCCCGCCCGGACGGGGCCAGCGCGCTGAAACCGGCGGCAAATGCCCGCACCGCCGAGCAGTTCGACACCACTACCGCCGAAGAGCGCCAGAAGGCCTCCGCCGCACCGGCCCAGTCCGGTGGCGAAAAGGCGTTGGGGCAAACCGTGGCCAGCCTTGGCGATCCGGCACGGCCGGGGTTCTGGCTGGAAACACCGCTGGTCAGCTCCGCGCAAAAGGGCAGGGTGCTGTTTTCGGACACCGGCAAAACCGCTCAGGTCGACCTGATCCCGATCGAGGGACCTAAAACCGGCGGCAGCCGCCTGTCGCTTGCGGCCATGCGCCTGATCGGAGTGCCGCTGACCGGATTGCCCACGATTCAGGTCTTTGCAGGCGGTTAAAGGTATTTGCCCGCCTCCTTGCGGGCAAATACCTTCATGCTGTCGCCATGCGCGTCCAGAAAGGCGCGCGCGGCGCCTGCATCATGTTTCGACAGGTCGCGAATCCACCAGGCCACCGCCTTCTGGATGAACCAGTCGCGGTCCGGCACATAGCCTGCCGCCCACTCCAGCACCCGCGCCCGTGCCGCAGCCTCCTGCGGCTTGGGAAAGTTCAGCTTGGTCAGCGGCAGGGTGATCACAAGGGCGGCGCGCCGCGACCACATATGCTCGCGCGTGGTCCATGCCTCGACCTCGTCCAGCCGCGACAGATCGGTCATGACACGGCGCTGACCGGCCATGCAGGCATGATCCGCCACGGCCCATGCGTCAAAACTGGGCACCCAGGAACAGATCAACTGCCAGACCGCGTCATCGGGGCGAATCCGCGCCTGTGTCAGAAGCTTGGCGGCCAGGATTCGGGCCTCGTGAATGTCACTCTGCCAGAGCGCTTCGGCCAGCGCCACGCGGCCGGGCAGATCCAGTTCCTTGCGCCAGTCGCGTGACAGGTCATTCAGCACCGGGTTCGGCACGCCAAGGTAGGTGCGCGGCGCCTTGTGATAGGCCGCAGAGCCCGCCGCCCGCTGGGGGTCACCAAAAGCGCGGAGCGCGGCGAGAGCGGCGTCCGGGGTCATTTGTCGAGGATCCCTGTCGGGAAGCCGTCGATGGTTTCAAGATTGTCGCGGGCCCAGCTTTCGCGAACTCCCTCGGGGCCTTTCCGCGCCGACCAGTCCGCAAGCACCTCGCGCTCTCCAGCGAAGTCAAGGAACGGCACCGCATAGCCGCAGGAGGTCTGAACAAGTTCGATTTGCATGTCAAAGATCTGCCGTGCGCCGGGGTCGGGCGGGAATTCGGCGTTGAACCCGTCGAAGTCATCATCGCGCGGATGCAGGACGCGAGCAGTGCCGTAGACCCGCAGGATCATCGGCTGTTTCTCGAACCCGCACCACATCAGCGTCATGCGGTTGACGCGGGCCAGATGGCCTGCCGTCTCGTTGCCGGAGCCGGAAAGGTTGCGCCAGATCAGGCGGTTGGGCGACAGGATTCGCAGGCTGTCCATGCCCTTGGGCGACAGGTTGACCCGCCCGGTTTCCGCAGCGGTGGCGACAAAGAAGATATGCTGAGCTGCGATGAACTTTGAAATCGCCTCGTTGAGCTCTTGGTATTGCCGGGCCATGTCGTCACTCCACCGTCACGGATTTTGCAAGGTTGCGCGGCTGATCCACGTCTGTCCCTTTGGCGATGGCCGTGTGATAGGCCAGCAGTTGCGCAGGCAGGGCATAGAGGATCGGGGCCAGCAGGTCTGGCAGCTTGGGCATCTGGATCAGACGCCACACGTCCTGACCGGCCGCCGCCGCGCCGTCGGCATCGGTGATCAGGCAGACCTTGCCGCCACGCGCCATGACCTCCTGCATGTTGGAGACGGTCTTTTCGAACAGCGCATCCTTGGGGGCCATGATGACCACCGGCACATGTTTGTCGATCAGCGCGATGGGGCCGTGTTTCAACTCGCCTGACGCATAAGCTTCGGCGTGTATATAGCTGATTTCCTTTAGTTTCAACGCGCCTTCCAGCGCCAGTGGGTACATCAGCCCGCGCCCCAGGAACAGGATGTCGCGGGCCTCGGCCAGCTTGCGGGCGACGTTGGCGATGGTCTCGTCCCGGTCCAGCGCCGCGTTGAAGGTGCCCGGCAGGGCGCGCAGCGCCTTGAGGATGTCGTCGCGCTCTTCGACGCTCAGCCGTCCGCGCGCCTCCGCCGCCTTCAACGCCAGCAGCAGCAGGACGTTCAACTGGCAGGTAAAGGCCTTGGTCGAGGCGACGCCGATTTCCACGCCGGCGTGGATCGGCAGGGCAAGATCGCTTTCACGGGCAATCGAGCTGTTCGGGACGTTGACCACCGAATAGATCTTGTCGGCCTTGCCCACGCAGTAGCGCAGCGCTGCCAAAGTGTCCGCCGTCTCACCCGATTGCGAAACGAACAGCGCCGCCGTGCGCGGCGTGATCGGCGGTTCGCGATACCGGAACTCCGACGCGATATCGACCTCGACCGGCATCCCGGCCAACTGTTCGAACCAGTATTTCGCGGTCAGGCAGGCATAATAGGCGGTGCCACAGGCCACCATGGTCAGCCGTTCGATTTTGGTGAAGTCAATGCCCGGATCGGGCAGGGCGATGCCTGTTTCCGTCAGGTAGGCGGTCAGCGCGTTTGACAGCACCGTCGGCTGTTCGGCGATTTCCTTGGCCATGAAGTGCTTGTAGCCCGCCTTGTCGATCCGGGCCGAGTCCATCTGGACGGTGCGCATTTCGCGGTTGACCAGTCGGCCCGCCTCATCCCGGATCTCGACGCTGTTGCGCGTCAGGATCGCGCGATCGCCTTCCTCCAGATAGGTGATCTGCGGCGACAGGGGAGCCAGCGCGATGGCGTCAGAGCCGACGTACATCTCTCCCTCGCCATGGCCGATGGCCAGCGGAGAGCCCTTGCGCGCCACCACCATCAGGTCCTCTTCGCCGTCAAACAGGAAGGCCAGCGCAAAGGCGCCGTCCAGCTTGTCGATGCAGGCCATGGCCGCATCGACCGGGGACAGCCCCTGTTCAATCAGGCAGTCCGTCATCTGGGCAATGGTTTCGGTGTCGGTTTCGGTCTGCGGCTCGCGGCCCGAGGCTTTGACCTCGGCGCGCAACGCCTTGTAGTTTTCGATGATGCCGTTGTGGACCACGGCCACGGGTCCGGACCGGTGCGGGTGGGCGTTGTCCGTCGAGGGCTGGCCATGCGTGGCCCAGCGGGTGTGGCCGATCCCGGAGCGCCCCGCCAAGGGCTGATGTACCAGCAGGTCCGACAGGTTGACCAGCTTGCCCATGGCCCGGCGGCGATCAAGTTGACCGTTGTGCACGGTGGCGATGCCCGCGCTGTCATAGCCGCGGTATTCCAGACGGCGCAGCGCCTCGACCAGTTGCGGGGCGACCTCGTGTTGCCCAAGAATGCCGACAATTCCACACATTTTCGGAAATCCTTATGTCTCTTAAATAAATGCCTGTCAGGCCCCGGCGTTTTGCTTGGCTTTCTTGGCGCGCAGCATGTTCATCAGCTTGGTGGCAAAGCCCGGCTTGGTTTCCTGCCTGCCACGGGCAATCGCCAGCGCCCCGGCCGGCACGTCCGAGGTGATGGTAGAGCCGGAGCCGGTCATCGCCCCGTCGCCCAGCGTCACTGGTGCCACCAGCATGGTGTCCGACCCGATAAAGGCATTTTTCCCGATCACCGTGCGGTGCTTGAAAACGCCGTCATAGTTGCAGGTGATGGTGCCCGCGCCGATGTTGGTCCGCTCACCGATCTCGGCGTCGCCGATATAGGTCAGGTGGTTTGCCTTGACGCCTTCGTGCAGGATCGCGTTCTTGACCTCCACGAAATTGCCCACATGCACGTCCTCGGACAGTTCCGCACCGGGGCGCAGACGGGCGTAGGGGCCGACCACGGCGCCCCGGCTGACGTGACAGCCTTCGAGGTGCGAGAACGCCCGGATGCGCGCTCCGCTTTCCACGGTGACACCGGGGGCGAAGATCACGTTCGGTTCGATCTCTGCATCGCGCCCGATCGCGGTGTCCCAGGACAGGAACACGGTGTCCGGCGCCTGCATCGTCACGCCAATGTCCAGCAGTTCCGCCCGTGCGCGTACCTGAAAGGCGGCCTCGGCAGCCGCCAGTTCGGCGCGCGAATTGATGCCCAGGGTCTCACCTTCGTCGCAGGTCACGGCGGTGGCGCTCAGCCCCGCTTCGCGCGCCAGTTCGACCACATCCGTCAGGTAGTATTCGCCAGAGGCGTTGTCGTTGCCCAACTTGTCCAGCAGGTCGCGCAGCACCTGCACGTTCATCGCCATGACGCCGGAATTGCACAGGGTAATCTTGCGCTCATCCGTACTGGCATCCTTGAACTCGACGATGCGGGTCAGGGTCTGCCCTTCCATCACCAACCGGCCGTAGCGGCCCGGATCGGCGGCCTCGAAGCCCAGCACAACCACATCCGCCCGGCCGCGCGCCTCGCGCATCCGCGCCAGCGTCTCCTCGGAGATAAACGGCGTGTCGCCGTAGAGCACGTAGGCGTCGCCGTCGAACCCTTCGAGCGCGGGCAGGGCCTGCTGTACGGCGTGGCCGGTGCCCAATTGCTCGGCCTGCTCGGCGATGCGCACTTCGGGGTCAAAGTCCTGCGCCGCGCGCTCGACCTCGGCAAAGCCATGCCCGGCCACGACGACACTGCGCGCAGGCTCCAGCGAGGCGCCCGCCCGCATCGCGTGCCACAGCATCGGTGCCCCCGCGATCCGGTGCAGGACCTTCGGCAGGTCGGATTTCATGCGGGTGCCCTTGCCTGCGGCGAGGATGATCAGGGCTGTGCTCATTGGGCTGCTCCGGAATTGCCTCTTTTGCGTGCTCCTTTTATCGGGTTCCTGTAACACTGCAAGGTCGCGGCGATCACGCCGGATTTCGGCATGTGACAGGAGAGAACAGCCTTGAGTAAATGCGTAATTTTTGACCTCGACGGCACACTTGCCAACACCAGCATGGATCTGATCGCCGCCGCCAACGCCTGTTTCGAAGGCATGAAGGAAAACGTGCGGCTGGACCCGGTGACAGACGCGGGCGTCGCGCTGCGCGGCGGCAAGCGGATGCTGACCGAGGGGCTGACCCGGGCGGGCTGCTTTACAGAGGCGCGGGTCGAGGAGTGGTATCCACATCTGCTGACCGCCTATGCCCGCGACCTTGACCGGCACACCCGGATGTATCCCGGCGCGGTGGCCTCGATCCAGGGCCTGCGCGAGGCGGGTTATGCGGTCGGCATCTGCACCAACAAGCCAGAGGCGCTGGCGGTGGACCTGCTGGCGCGGCTGGGTGTGTCCGAATTGTTCGATTCCGTGATCGGGGCGGATACGCTGCCGACGCGTAAGCCCGATGTCGCGCCTTATTGGGCGGCGGTCGACGGCTGTGGCGGCACACGCGAATTGTCACTGCTGGTCGGGGACAGTGACACGGACCGCCGCACCGCCGCCGCGGCCCGCGTTCCCTGTATCCTCGTGACCTTTCCGCCGGGGGCAGAGGATGTGCACGCGCTGGCGCCAGAGGCGGTGATTGACCGGTTCGAAGACCTGGCCGGCGCGGTTGCGCGGCTGATCGGGTAGGGCGACGCGCCGGAGCGTGGCCAAGCCTGTTTGCTCTCGCTCGGGCCTTCAGGGCGCGCGGAACAGCAAGTCGGTCAGTCGCTCCAAAGGCGTATCCTCCAGCCCGTCGACGGTCTCGGCCATCGCTTCGGCCCGCGTTCGCCCCAGCACCGGATCGGCCAGCGCATGGTACTTGGCCAGCAGCTCTGCATCCGTGGCCGGCGCGTCAGGGTCCCAGCGTGGCTGCATCCACGCGCTTTCGCGCACCCGACCGTCCCGCAGGATCAGCCGGACCCGCGCCAGACGCGTGATTGGAAAGGCGGCGTTTGCCTCTGCCGCCTCGGTCATGACCAGCCCTTCGGACAGGCGCAGGATCTCGGGGTTCTTCAGGCTGTCGCCGTCCAGGTCGCCGGGCCGTAGATCGCCGCGCACCATGGCAACGGCGCAGGGAAACGAAGTGGAATACTGCGCCTCTTCGGTCGTCCGTGGCCGGGAGGTGGCAAGGCGGGTCGCCTCGTGGAAACTTTCCACCTCGATCCGCGCCACATCGGTCGAGGTCAGCCCATGCGCCCGCCGCAGCGCCAGCACAGCTTCGACCGGGGCCTGCGCCCAGCGGCAGACCGGATAGGGTTTGAAATATTGCTGCAAGATGCGCCAGTCCGCGCCCAGCCCGGCCCAATACTCCGGCGCCTGTTCGACCGTGATCGCCGGCGCGCCGGTAAACCCGCGCCGCGCCAGTTGCACCGCCGACACCCCGCACATCGCGCCCCATCCGGACCCGTCCTTGACCATGGTGGGAAAGTCGATGCAGCGCATCATCTGGCTGCGGGGCCCGTGATATTCCGCCACACCCAGCGCGTGCCGTGTCTGCTCCTCAGTCAGGCGCAGCAGACGCGCCCCTGCGGCGGCTGCCGTGACCGCACCCCAACTGCCCGAGGTGTGATAATCGGGGCAGGTGCCGTGCTGCGCCTCTGCCGTCCGCGCGCCGAATTCGTAGCCCATGACAAGGGCAGACAGGAAGGCCGCGCCGCTGATCCGTTCTGCATGGCCAAGGACCAGGAGCGCGGGCAAAAGCGGGCAACCGATGTGGCCTTTGGCGGGGTTGTAGCCATCGTGACCGTCAAGGCTGTCGATTGTCATGCCCATGGCCATCGCCGCGGCGGCGGGCGCGGCGCTGCGGTCATCGAACAACAGCGGGGCCACTCCGGGAAAATCCTCGGACGCGTGATCGCGGATGATCCGCGACAGATCGGTCGTCTGCCCGCCCGCCGCCACGCCCAAAAGGTCCAGAAGGCAGCGTTTCGACTGCTGTCGCACAGCGGTCGGAAGGGTTTCCCATGACAGGTCATGAATGAAACGCAGCGGTGTCATGACGTCAGCCTAACCCCCCGACTGCGCCGTGGCGCGCACGGAAAGCGACAGAAGTGAGCCGCGCCGGGTCGCGAATGGATTGACCGCCCCGCTGTGCCTGCGCCAAAACGAGGCATGACCGAACAATTCACCGGAAGTTTCACCCAGCAGGAACCGATTCCCGAAGAGGCGATTGCCGACGCGGTCGAGGTGCTGCGCGGCGGTCGCCTGCACCGCTACAACACCGCAGAGGGAGAGACCGCGCCCGCCGCCTTGTTGGAACAGGAGTTCGCCGCCCTGACCGGTGCGCGCTATTGCCTTGCGGTGGCCTCGGGTGGCTATGCGCTGGGGTGCGCGCTGCGGGCCGTCGGGGTGCAACCGGGCGACCGGGTGCTGACCAATGCCTTTACCCTCGCGCCGGTGCCGGGGGCGATTGCCGGGGCCGGGGCGGTGCCGGTCTTTGTCGGCGTGACCGAGGATCTGGTGATCGACCTTGATGACCTCGCGGCGAAACTGGGCGAGGCGCGCGTGCTGATGCTCAGCCACATGCGCGGACACCTGTGTGACATGGAACGCCTGATGCGGATCTGTGACGGGGCCGGGGTGCAGGTGATCGAGGATTGCGCGCATACCATGGGCGCAAGCTGGCGCGGGCTGCCCTCGGGGCGGCACGGGGTGGTGGGCTGCTATTCGATGCAGACCTACAAACACGTCAATTCGGGCGAAGGCGGTTTTCTTGTCACCGATGACGAAGAGATCGCGGCGCGGGCGATCCTGCTGTCCGGTTCTTACATGCTGTACGAACGCCACTTGGCCGCGCCGTCGCCGGAGGTCTTCGAGCGGGTGAAATACACCACGCCCAATGTCTCTGGCCGAATGGACAACCTGCGCGCGGCGATCCTGCGGCCGCAGCTGCGGGCACTGGACGATCAGGTGCGCCGTTGGAATGACCGTTACCGCGCGGTCGAGGAGGGGCTGAAAGGCACGCCGGGCCTGCGCCTGCCGCAGCGGCCCGAGGAGGAGTTCTTCGTGGGTTCGTCGATCCAGTTCCTGCTGCTGGACTGGACCCGCGAGGCGGTACAAGAGGTGTTGTCCCGCTGCGCGGCCCGCGGGGTCGAGTTGAAATGGTTCGGCGGGTCCGAACCGGCGGGCTTTACCTCGCGTTATGACAGCTGGCGCTATGCCCCGTCAGACCCGATGCCCGCCAGCGACCGCATCCTTCAGGGGATCCTCGACATGCGCCTGCCGCTGACCTTCTCGCTGGAGGATTGCGCCCTGATCGCCCGGATCATCCGGGCCGAGGTGGGCGCGGTGTTTCAAGGCGCGCAGGCATGACCGACTTGTCGCAAGGGGCGGCCTGGATGGGCGGCGCGGTGGTTCCGATTTCCGAGGCGAAGATCGGTGTCACCGACTGGGGGCTGACACATTCCGATATCGTCTACGACGTGGTGCCGGTGGTCGACGGCGGCTTTTTTCGGCTGGACGATTACATCGACCGTTTCATGACCTCGATCGTGGTCGGGCGGTATCACATTCCCGAGGGGCCGGAGCAGATACGTGAGGCCCTGACCCGGATAATCGCCGCGTCCGGCCTGCGCGATGCCTATTGCGCCATGGTCGTGGCGCGCGGCGTGCCCCGGGTGCATGGGTCCCGCGATCCGCGCGATTGCCTGAACCATTTCTACGCCTGGGCCGTGCCCTATGTGCATGTGATAAAGCCCGAGGTGCTGGAAACCGGCGCCGCTGTCTGGATCGCCAAATCGGTGCGGCGCATCCCGGCGGACAGCGTCAATCCGCGCGCCAAGAACTATCACTGGGGCGATTTCACTGCCGGCCTGTTCGAGGCCAAGGATGCAGGGTTCGAAACCGTCTTGCTGTGCGATCACGCAGGACACGTGACCGAAGGGCCGGGGTTCAACGCCTTTGCGTTGAAGGGCGAGACGGTGGTGACGCCGGACCTTGGTGTTCTGGAGGGCATCACCCGGCGCACGGGTCTGGAAATGGCGCGTGAAATTGGTCTGAGCACCGAGGTGCGGGCGCTGCCACTGGAGGAATTCCTTGAGGCGGACGAGGTCTTTCTGACCTCATCCGGCGGCGGCATCCTGCCAATCACACGGGTTGATGACCGTGTCTTTGGAAATGGCAGGCCCGGGCCGGTCGCCGCGCGCCTGAATGCGCTCTACTGGGACTGGACCCGGCGTGCCGAGGTGCGCACAGAGGTTGTCTATACGGAGTGATCTGTGCGCGCCGGGTCGATGACCGGGTCGAGGCCCATCAGGCGATCACGACCATCATGCTGGCGGCGGAGACGCTGGCTTTCAACAGGATCAATAGCCAGAGCAAGGTTGGGGAGTCCGGACAGGAGGCCATGACGCCATCAGTTCAGGCGCGCGGCCCCGGGGTTCCGCCGATGTCGGCGGTGATCCGCGCAGGTGTGGCGCACCGCCGTGGAACTTCCCCGGCCTGGGGGTGTTTTCGTCATGTAACTGAAAAACAAGGAGACTTGTGATGAAGACCCGTATTCTGGCGGCCGTATCGGCCATTGCCCTGACCACCGCCGGCGCAGCCAGTGCCGCTGTCGGTTTTGCTGTCACCGACCTCAACCTGCGCGCCGGTCCCGGTCCGCAATACGAGGTGGTGGGCGTGATCGACGCCGAGGCCGAGGCCGACATCGTGGGCTGTCTGCCCGAGGCCAACTGGTGCAAGGTCACCTATGATGGCCAGGAAGGCTGGGCCTACGGCGAATACCTGACCGCCACGCTGGAGGCGCCCCTGCCAATCTACGATCCTGCCTCGGAATTCGAGGTGGGCACGGTGACCTACAAGAAAGGCGGCGAGGAGGGCGCCGCGGTTGGTGCCGCGGCCGGCGCTGTCGTCGGCGCAGCGCTTGGCGGTCCGCTTGCCATCGTCGGCGGCGCGGTGCTGGGCAGTGGAGTTGGCGCCTCGGCCGATGTAGAGGAGCGCACGATCACCTACATCCGGGAGAACCCGGTCGATCCGATCTATGCCGAAGGTGAGGTGGTCATCGGCGCCACGCTGGAGGGCGAGGCCGATCTGGTGCCGATCCCGGACAGCGACTACGCCTATATCTCGCTCAACAACACGGTGACGGTGGTCGACCCGGATACCCGCAAGATCGTCTACATCCTGCGCTGAACCGGCAAAACGGCCGGTCCGACCGACGACCGGACAGGCGGCCCCCCGCGCGGGAGGCCGCCTCTTGCAGTTGCAAGCCCATTGACCCGACTCGGTCCATCGCATTAAATGAACAAGCGTTCATTACTTGGGAGGTGAGGCGTGTTTCTGGCGACGATGAAGTTCGATCTGGGCGAGGACGTTCTGGCCCTGCAGGAAATGGTGCACAGATGGGCGCAGGAACGCGTCAAGCCGATGGCGGCGGGGATCGACAGCAGCAATGAATTTCCGGCCCCCCTCTGGCGCGAAATGGGAGAGTTGGGCTTGCTTGGGATCACGGTGCCCGAGGAATTGGGCGGATCCGGCATGGGCTACCTTGCGCATACCGTTGCGGTTGAAGAAGTGGCGCGGGCTTCGGCCTCGGTCTCGCTGTCCTATGGCGCGCATTCCAACCTCTGCGTGAACCAGATCAAGCTGAACGGCAGCGATGCACAGCGGCAGAAATACCTGCCGGGCCTGATCTCGGGCGAACACGTGGGCGCGCTGGCCATGTCCGAACCGGGGGCCGGATCGGACGTTGTCAGCATGAAGCTGCGCGCCGAAAAGCGGAATGACCGCTTTGTGCTGAACGGCAACAAGTACTGGATCACCAACGGGCCGGATGCCGACACTCTGGTCGTCTACGCCAAGACGGATCCAGAGGCCGGGGCCAAGGGCATCACCGCCTTCCTGATCGAAAAGGACATGGCGGGTTTCAGCACGTCAAAGCACTTCGACAAGCTGGGAATGCGGGGATCGAACACGGCAGAGCTGATCTTTGAAAACGTCGAGGTGCCGTTCGAGAACATCCTTGGCGAAGAGGGCAAGGGCGTGCGCGTCCTGATGTCGGGGCTGGATTATGAGCGCGTGGTCCTGGCGGGCATCGGGCTGGGCATCATGGCCGCCTGCATGGATGAGGTTCTGCCGTACCTGAGTGAACGCAAGCAATTCGGCCAGCCGATCGGGAATTTCCAGCTGATGCAGGGCAAGATCGCCGATATGTACACGGCGATGAATTCCGCCCGCGCCTATGTCTACGAGGTCGCCAAGGCCTGTGACCGGGGCGAGGTCACCCGTCAGGATGCCGCCGCCTGCTGCCTCTATGCCTCTGAGCAGGCCATGGTGCAGTCGCATCAGGCGGTGCAGGCCCTGGGCGGCGCCGGTTTCCTGGCCGATGCGCCTGTCGCGCGGCTGTTCCGGGATGCCAAGCTGATGGAGATCGGCGCGGGCACCAGTGAAATCCGGCGCATGCTGATCGGGCGCGAGTTGATGGGGTCGATGGCCTGATGATTGGGGAGGCGGCAACGCTTCTGGTCAATGCGCGCGCAGATTGGCAGGGGCCATGAGGCCGCGCTGGGTGATCTGGATGCCATTGTGCGTGCTGGTCCTGATTGGCGCGCTTCTGGCGTTTCGGACCGGCTGGATCTACGCCAATCTGGACGCCAGTCAGGCGATTGCCGTTCAGGGCGCCCGCTACATGGAAGAGACCGGGGCCGATGCCGCCAATTGCACCGCCGTGCCGGGAGAGCGTGCCTGGCTGGTGGTTCGCTGCGGACCGGAGGGCGCGGTGCATGAATATCACCTTAATCGGTTCGGCGTCGTGATTGAACGCTTTGGCCCCGGCGACGACCCGGCTACGTTGACCGGACAAAGGGAGCCGCGCACATGACGGATTTCAGTGGCCTCAAGGCCCTCTACATCAACACCTCGCTGAAAAAGGACGCAAGCCAGAGCCATACGGCTCTGTTGATGCAGGCCTCCGGCTCGATCATGGAAAAGAACGGGGTTATGGTCGAGCATGTCCACATGCTGGATCATCGGATTCCGCCAGGTGTCTATCCGGACATGACGGATCATGGCTGGCAGGCGGACGACTGGCCCGCGCTCTGGGACAAGGTGCAGGCCGCCAATATCCTGGTGATCGGCACGCCTCTGTGGCTGGGGGAGGAAAGCTCTGTCTGCCGGGTGCTGATCGAACGGCTCTATGGCATGTCCGGCGAGTTGAACGACAAGGGCCAGTCGATCTATTACGGCAAGGTCGGCGGCTGTGTCATCACCGGCAACGAGGACGGCATCAAGCACGCCGCCATGACCATCGGCTATGCGCTGAGCCATCTGGGCTACACCATCCCGCCGCAGGCCGATTGCGGCTGGATCGGAGAGGCCGGGCCGGGGCCATCCTACGGCGATGAGGTGGACGGCAGCCGCGCGGGTTTCGATAATGACTTCACCCGACGCAACACGACGATCATGACCTGGAATCTGATGCACATGGCGAAACTGCTGCGGAATGGCCTTCCCAACGAGGGCAATGACCGCCGCGCCTATGAGGCGGGGTGTCGGTTCGATTACGAAAACCCGGAGTATCGTTCATGAAATATCTTGCCGTCTTGCTGGTCTGCATGGCCGCCCCTGCAGCCGCGCAGGAGCTGGTCTTTTCAGCGCAGGCCACCGAATCCTGCCTCGCCTCCGGCACCGATTATCGCCAATGCGTCGGCCGGTCGGCAGAGGCCTGCATGGAGAACACGCCCGGAGGATGGTCCACCGTGGCGATGGGCGGCTGTCTGGACCGCGAACTGTCGTGGTGGGATGACCGGCTGAACACCTCATATCGGTTCGCCATGGACCATGCCCGCAAAATGGATGCCGAAAACGACGGCTTTGGCCCGTCGCAGATGGATGCGCTGCGCGACATGCAACGCGCATGGATTCCGTTCCGCGACCGCAAGTGCGACTGGGCGCGCAGCCAGTGGGGCGGCGGCACGGGCGGCGGACCGGCGGCGCTGGAATGCCTGATGCGCGAGACCGCCGATCAGACATGGTATATCGAAAGCGTGGTGACACCGGGCTGATGCTGCGAGTCGCACCTTCATATGACACACTTCGTGCCCGTTTCCGCTGGGACCTGCCGTTCGAGCTGAACCTGGCGCATCAGGTCTGCGATGGCTGGGCGGCGGTCGATCCGGACCGACTGGCCATCATCGACCTGTCGCGCGGGTCCCGGCGCAACGTGACCTACTCGGCGCTTTACGCCCTGTCGCGGCGTGTCGAGGCGGGGCTGATCGCACGCGGCGTGATGCGCGGCGACCGGGTGGGTGTGCTGCTGTCGCAATCGCCGCTTTGTGCCGCCGCGCATATCGCGGCCTGGCGGATCGGGGCGATTTCCGTGCCGCTGTTCATGCTGTTCCGTGAAGACGCGCTACGCTCTCGCGTGCAGGATTCCGGCTGCAAGGTTGTGGTCACGGATGAAGAGGGCGCTGGCATGATGCGACCCTTCGATTGCGCGGTTCTGCGGGGCGAGGATCTGCCACCGTCGACCTATGCCTCGCGCGCGGTCTTGCAGACCGGACCCGAGGATCCGGCGGTGTTGATCTATACCTCTGGCACCACGGGCAAGCCGAAGGGCGCGTTGCACGGGCACCGGGTGCTGACCGGTCATCTGCCCGGCGTGGAGATGAGCCACGATTTCCTGGGCCGTCGCGGCGACGTCTTGTGGACGCCGGCGGACTGGGCCTGGATTGGCGGGTTGTTTGACGTGCTGATGCCGGGGCTGGCGCTGGGCGTGCCGGTGGTGGCGGCGCGGATGCGGCGCTTCGATGTCGAGGCCTGTCTGAAGATTGTCTCCGAAAACGCTGTAAAGAATATATTTTTTCCGCCGACGGCCCTGCGGATGCTGAAGGTGGGTGACGCGCGCCTGACCGGATTGCGCTCTGTCGCCAGCGGCGGAGAGCCGCTGGGACCCGAGATGCTGAACTGGGGCCGTGACGCCTTTGGCTGCACGATCAACGAATTCTACGGCCAGACCGAATGCAACATGGTGGCCAGTTCCTGCGGCACGCTGTTCGATCCCCGTCCGGGCAGCCTTGGCCGTGCAGTGCCGGGCTTTGACGTGGCCGTGGTGAACGAGGCCGGGCAACCCGTGGACGGCGAAGGGGATATCGCGGTGAAACGCGGCTGCGCCTCGATGATGCTGGAATACTGGCGGCGGCCAGAGGCGACGGCGCGGAAATTCCGCGGCGACTGGCTGATCACCGGCGACCGTGGCACGCTTGAGGACGGCTTCATCCGTTTTGTCGGGCGCGAGGATGACGTGATCACCAGTGCCGGTTACCGGATTGGTCCCGCCGAGATCGAGGATTGCCTGCTGACCCATCCCGGTGTCGCGACAGTCGGTGTTGTGGGCAAGCCGGATGCGCTGCGCACCGAGATCGTCAAGGCCTATGTCGTGCGTCGTCCGGGGATCGAAGTGCAGGCGCCGGAGCTTCAGTCATGGGTCAAGGATCGGCTGGCAAGTTATTCCTACCCAAGGGAAATCACCTTTGTGGACGAGTTGCCGATGACGGTCACCGGCAAGGTGATCCGCAAGGATTTGAAAGCGCGGGCAGCGCGGGAGGCGGGGGATGCGTAGCGTTTTGGCAGGTGTTGCGCTTTGGACAAGCGCAGCGGCGGTCTGGGCACAGCCAGAGCCCTTGCCGGATTTTTCGACCTGCATGGACATGGCTGTGGCGGATTTCGAGCAGGATCTGAGCCGGTTACGCGCGCGGCCCGAGGACGCGCAGGACTTCGACATCGGCGATGTGCGCGGGGTCGATTTCTGCGCCACCGTGGGCATCGTGCGCTGTGACCGCTCGGAGGAGCCGCTGACCTGCCAGGTGGCGCTGACCGTGGAGCAGGACGCGCTGAAAGTTACCGTGCTGGCACTGTTGCCCGACCCTGAAACCGTCACCGGAGAGGGCTTTGCCCAGCTGCTTTATCCGCAGGTCTGGGCGCTGGCGCATGGCACATCCGCCGGGCCGGACTGCGCCGGGCAGGAACCGGCGATGCACACATGGTGCGAGGCGCGCGAGGCCAACAACCGCCTGCGCAACACCGTTCTGGCCTGGCAGGTGGCCCGGTACCTGGGCGTGGCGGAACCGGCCATCGAGGCCGGCTGGGCCAAGCCGCCGCCACCGGTCCGGCCAAGGGCGCGCCCGGCGGGACTGAAACCATGATCGGCCCTTGGACCGGCAGAAACAAATCGACGGGACCCGGAAAATGAAGCTGCAATCTCAGGTATTGACCTCGGGCGAGACATATGAGGCCAACCGCCGCGCGCATCTGGATGCGCTGGCGGTCATCACAGAGGCCGCCGCGCTGGCCGCTGCCGGTGGCGGCGAAAAGTCCCGCGCGCGACATGTCTCGCGCGGCAAGATGCTGCCGCGTGAGCGGGTGGCGAACCTGCTGGACCCCGGCTCGCCTTTCCTAGAGGTCGGCGCGACAGCGGCTCATGGCATGTATGACGGCGCGGCCCCCTGCGCCGGGGCCATCGCCGGGATCGGACTGGTCGAAGGGCGGCAGGTCATGGTGGTCTGCAACGACGCCACGGTAAAAGGCGGCACCTATTACCCGATGACCGTCAAGAAGCACCTGCGCGCGCAGGAGATCGCCGAGGAAAACCGTCTGCCCTGTGTCTACCTTGTCGATTCCGGCGGTGCCAACCTGCCCAATCAGGATGAGGTCTTTCCGGACCGCGACCATTTTGGCCGCATCTTCTACAATCAGGCAAGGATGAGCGCCAAGGGCATCGCACAGATCGCCGTGGTCATGGGCAGTTGCACGGCGGGCGGGGCCTATGTGCCTGCGATGTCGGACGTTTCCATCATCGTTAAGGAACAGGGCACGATCTTTCTCGCCGGACCGCCGCTGGTCAAGGCCGCGACGGGCGAGGTCGTGACCGCCGAGGATCTGGGCGGCGGCGATGTGCATACGCGTCTGTCCGGCGTGGCGGATTACCTGGCCGAGGACGACGCCCATGCGCTGGCGCTGGCGCGGCGGTCGGTCGGATCGCTTGGTGGCAGCGGCGGGGTAATCCCCGCCCTGCACGCGGGGGAACCTCCGGCCCATGATCCCGACGAGTTGCTGGGGGTGGTGCCGGCGGACCTGCGCACGCCCTACGACATCCGCGAGGTCATCGCGCGGGTGGTAGATGGCTCTTACTTTGACGAGTTCAAGCCGCGTTTCGGCGAGACGCTGGTCTGCGGCTTTGCCCAGGTCGAGGGGATGTGGGTGGGCATCGTCGCCAACAACGGTGTGCTGTTCTCGGAAAGCGCCTCCAAGGGCGCGCATTTCGTGGAACTGTGCTCGCAGCGGCGTATCCCGCTGGTGTTCCTGCAGAATATCACCGGTTTCATGGTGGGCCGGAAATACGAAAACGAGGGCATCGCGCGCCATGGGGCCAAGATGGTGACGGCGGTGGCCAGCACCTCTGTCCCCAAGATCACGCTGCTGGTGGGCGGCTCTTTCGGGGCAGGCAACTACGGCATGGCAGGCCGGGCCTATCAGCCACGGTTCCTGTGGACCTGGCCCAACAGCCGCATTTCGGTCATGGGCGGGCCGCAGGCGGCGGGGGTTCTGGCCACCGTCAAACGCGATGCCATCGAACGCGCGGGCGGCACGTGGTCCGACGAGGAAGAGACCGCATTCAAGCGCCCGACGCTGGAGATGTTCGAGCGCCAGTCGCATCCTCTCTATGCCAGCGCGCGGCTTTGGGATGACGGTGTGATCGACCCGCGCAAGACCCGCGCCGTTCTGGCGCTGAGCCTGCGAGCGGCGCTCAATGCACCGATTGAGGAGACGCGGTTCGGCGTGTTCCGGATGTAAAGCAAAATGACAGGCTCTCGACGAAAAATCCTGCGGTTTCGACGTGGTGCCCGAAGTCACCCGGAATGGGACATGGGAACACCCCCCAACCCGCGCGGCAAGCGGCCATTCCGCCCCGTGCGGCGTCGCGGGACCGTCTGGGCGATTGTATTTGGCAGTCTGCTTGCGGTTTTTCTGATCGGGCCGGTCTTTGTGGATGCGGCCAGTCTGCTGTGGCGTGAGTCCCGCGGCTGTCACGTCTGGATGGTGGTCGATGGTGACACCGTGAAAATGTATTGCCCTACACAGGGGTTTGTCTCGGGACGGCTCGTCGGGTTCGATACCCCTGAGATGACAGCGCGTTGCCCACAGGAACTGGCCCGGGCCGTAGCGGCGACCTATGCGCTGCGCAGGCATCTCTGGACTGCCAAAGAGGTGACCGCGACCCCTAGAGGGCGCGACAGATATGACCGTGTTCTGACGCTGTTTGCCGTGGATGGCGAGCCGATCGGCAGGACGCTGGTCGAGGCCGGTCTGGCCCGTTGGTACGACGGGGGCCTGCGGAAACCATGGTGTGGATAAAAATGGATAACCGACATGTTTGACACCATCCTGATCGCCAACCGGGGCGAGATCCCGACCCGTGTGATCCGATCGGCGCGGGCCATGGGGCTGCGCAGTGTGGCGGTCCATTCGGATGCCGACGCGATTGCGCGGCATTCAAGCCGGTCGACGCCCGGTGAACAGCAGCGCGCTGCCGCCGAAGGAGCGCGTCTTGCGGCAGGTGAGGCCCGCCGCCTCAAGCGCGACTTTCACCGTCTCACCGGCGCCGAAGTCGCGGGTATAGGCGCCCAGCATGGCAAAGTCCTGCGCGCCTTGCAGAAAGACGCGCTCGATCAGCGGCAGGACGGTATCAAGGTGAATGCGGTAGAGCGGGCGCAGCACCCAGTCCTTCGGGTCGCCCGCCTCGATCAGCGCATAGGGCGCGCCGGGTTTCAGGATCCGCGCAAGCTGTTCCGCAAAACGCCCGTGCTGCGCCGCATTGAAGGTCTTGAGCCCGAAGGTCGAGACCGCGAAATCGGCCGAGGCGTCGGGCAGATCGACCTCCAGCATGTTGGCGCAGAGATGGGTGATCCGGTCAGCGCGGGTGGCGTGCAGCCGCTCGACGGCCTCGCGGTGCATCCCGGGGCTGATGTCGATGGCGGTGATGCGACTGATCCTCGGATAACGCTTGAGCAGATGCGGCCAGACCTCGCCGGTTCCGGCCATCAGGTCGACGCCCGCGCCCTGCGTGTCGCGCGGCAGGTCCAGCCCGGCGACGCAGAGCCTGCGCCAGTGATGGATCAGGCCAAAGGAGGCGACCGCGCTCCAACGCCGGTACTGATGCGAGCAATTGTCAAAAACTTCGGCCACAAAGGCCGGATCATAAATATCCCGGGACATGATCGCCACTTTGCGCGCTTGTTGAAGATGCGGCAAGTCAGGACTTCAACGGCGTCCTCGTGTTCACGGACGAAACAGAAATCTTGCACGCCGCATCCCCTGCTTCTTTGGTTTTCAAATACCTCGGGGAGCGCGAGGGGCTGGCCCCTCGCCTTGCCACGGCGATGCCGGCGACACGGCAGGAGAATTTACCATGTTTGACACCATCCTGATTGCCAACCGGGGCGAGATCGCCTGTCGGGTGATCCGCTCGGCGCGCGCCATGGGCCTGCGCACCGTGGCGGTCTATTCCGAAGCGGATGCGCAGGCGATGCATGTCGCGCTTGCCGATGAGGCGGTACACATCGGCGGGGCGGCCCCGGCGCAAAGCTACCTGCGCGGGGACAAGATCATTGCGGCCGCACAGGCGACGGGCGCGCAGGCGATTCACCCGGGCTATGGCTTTCTCTCCGAAAACCCGGATTTCGTGGACGCGGTCGAGAAGGCGGGACTGACCTTCATCGGACCTTCGGCGGATGCGATCCGCAAGATGGGCCTGAAGGATGCGGCCAAGCGGCTGATGGATGGGGCAGGCGTGCCGGTGGTGCCCGGCTACATGGGGGAGGATCAGGACCCCGGTCACCTGGAGGTAGAGGCATATCGCGTCGGCTATCCGGTGCTGATCAAGGCCGTCGCGGGCGGTGGCGGCAAGGGGATGCGGCTGGTCGAGGACCCCGACGGCTTCTTCGACGCGCTAGAACGCGCCAAGGCCGAGGCGCGGACCGCATTCGGCAACGACGCCGTCTTGATCGAGAAATATATCCAGCGTCCGCGCCATATCGAGGTGCAGGTCTTTGGCGATGGTGAGCGGGCGGTGCATCTGTTCGAACGCGACTGTTCCCTCCAGCGCCGCCACCAGAAGGTGATCGAGGAGGCGCCCGCGCCCGGCATGACCGCGGAGATGCGCGCGGCCATGGGGGCGGCGGCGGTGCGCGCGGCAGAGGCCATCGGCTACAAGGGCGCGGGCACAGTGGAATTTATCGTCGATGGGGCAGGCGGTCTGCGGACCGATGGTTTCTGGTTCATGGAGATGAACACCCGCCTGCAGGTCGAACATCCGGTGACCGAGGAAATCTGCGGCGTCGATCTGGTGGAATGGCAGATCCGCGTGGCGGGGGGCGAGTCCTTGCCCGCGCAGCAGGAGGTTCTGAAGATCACCGGCCATGCCTTCGAGGCGCGGCTCTATGCCGAGGATGTGCCGGCGGGCTTTTTGCCTGCGACCGGAACGCTGGCGCAACTCTCTTTCCCCGAAGGCGTCCGTGCGGAAACCGGCGTGCGGACCGGAGACACCATAAGCCCGCATTACGACCCGATGATCGCCAAGGTGGTGGTGCACGGGCCGTCCCGCGCCGTCGCGCTGCGCAGGCTGTCTCGCGGATTGCGGGAAACGCGGGTGGCGGGGACGGTGACGAACCTCGCCTTTCTGGGCGCGCTGGCCGATCACGCAGCCTTCGGGCGCGGTGAAGTGGACACCGGCCTGATTGCGCGCGACATCGACACTCTGGCCGCCGCGCCCGAGGTGCGGCCCGCCGTCTGGGCCGAGGCGGCGCTGGCCGCGCTGGGGGTGCTGGACGGCGACGGCTGGGAGCACGGGTTCACGTTGTGGCAACCGGAGTGGCGGACCGTATCCCTGGCGCAGGGCGAGGACACGCGCGATCTGCGCGTGCTGCTGCGCGGGCCGGGCTCGGCGTTGGTGGATGTGGAGGGCACCGTGGTCGAGGCGCTGCGCGGCGCGAGCGGCTGGAGCTTTGACGATGCGCCGGGCGGCGGTGTGCATGTCTCGGGCGGGCGGGTAACCGTCTTTGCCGATTACGGCGTCGGGTTCGATCTGCCCGATCCGCTGGCGCGCGGGACCGGGGCATCGGGGCCTGCGGGCGGCGCGCTCGCGCCGATGCCGGGGCGGGTCGTCTCGGTGCATGTTTCGGTCGGGCAGGCTGTCGAGGCCGGGGACCGGCTGGCGGTGCTGGAAGCGATGAAGATGGAACACACCCTGACGGCGAGCCATGCCGGAAAGGTGGCCGAAGTTCTGGTGCGCGCGGGTGACCAGGTCGAGGCCGGCACCGCGCTGGTTATTCTTGAAGAGGAGGAAGAGGCATGAGCGGACCGGATCTGACGCTGCATCATGTGCAATACGGGCGCTCTTTCCGGGTGCTCTGGCTGCTCGAGGAAATCGGACTGGACCAGTTCGGGACGTTCGAGATTGTCGAGCACCGGATCGGCAGCAAGGAAATGCAGGAGAGCGATCTGGGGCGGTTGTCGCCTGCGGTCCGCATTCCGGCGATCCGGCTCGGTGATCTGGAGATGAGCGAGTCCGGTGCCATTGTCGAACACATGGTCGAGACTTACGCGCCCGACCTGGGCCGCGCGCCGGGGCATGCAGAGCGGCCCGCCTATCTGCAATGGATCCATTACGCGGAAACGCAGGCCAGCCTGATCGAGAATCTGAACCTGATGCTGGTCTTTCTGCGCCCGCCTGCGAAACCTTCGCCGGTAGTGGTCAAGCTGACCGTGGCAAGGCTGCGCCAGACCCTGCGCGGCATGGAGACACGGCTGGGAGAGCGGGAGTGGCTGTTGCCCGGGGGCTTTTCGGCGGCGGATGTGATGATGGGGTTCAACCTGTTCGCCGTGCCCTATTACGTGCATCTGGACGCGTTCCCGCGCCTGTCGGCCTACAAGGCCCGGATCGAGGCGCGGGCGGCCTATCGGCGCGCGGTCGAGCGGGAAGGGCCGCAGCGGTTCTATGCGCAGGATTTCTATCCTGTGCCGGAGGCGTGACACCCGGCCCTTCAGCGGGCGCAGATCTCTGTCCCCGTGTCGATCCAGGCCAGTTCTTCATCTTCGCGGTAGATGCCGATTTCAAGACTGGGTGCGGCAGCTTCGGCGTCGATGTGCAGCCAGAGGTGATAGGGGATGTCTTCGGCGGTGAAGTAGTGGCCGATGCCTTCGTCCGGGCTGTCGCGGATATCGGTGCAGGCATAGGTCTCGATGGTCTGGGCAAAGAGGGTGACCTCGGTCCCGGTAAAGCACAGGCGCAGGTTCGGGCCGATTTTCAGATGGGCGCTGCCCTGGGGCAGGTCGATTTCCCCCTCGGGGGCCAGCGGGATGTCCCGGGCAACGCCGGGGCAGGGCGCAGCACCTTCCTGCGTCAACTCGCCTTCGGGCGCATTGGTCTGCGCGGAGACCGGCAACGGGGACATCAGCGCGACGGAGAGTGCAAGGAGCGGGATTGTACGCAGGCGCATGGTCGAATTCCGTTTTCCTGAAAGACGTGTCGAGGGTAACACGGGCGCGGGGCTTCGGGACAGCCCCGTGAAGGGGATAACCGGATGTTGATCCAGATCGCGCATCTCTATGCGACCGCTTGTTTGGCGGTGGTGTTCTTTCAGCTGGCGCTGATCGGCGGCGCGCCTTTGGGACCGTGGACGCAGGGTGGGCTGCATCCGGGCAGATTGCCGGTCAGCGGGCGCATTGTGGCGGCGGTTTCCGTGCCGGTGGTGATATTTCAGGCGCTGGCCGTGCTGAGTGCCGCCGGATTTCCGGGGCTGGGCTGGCCGCGCTGGACCGGGTGGCTGGCGCTGGGGGTGAGCGTCTTGAGTGCGGTTCTGAACGGGATCACACCTTCTGCCCGGGAGCGGGCAGTCTGGTTTCCGGTGATGATCGTGATGGTGGGGATGGCGGGCTACGTGATGATTTCGACGGTGTCGTAAAGTCCTGGGACGGGCGGGGGCGGAATGGGACTCGGCCCCCTGCGGGGCCCATCGCCCACCCGACCGCCCGCCCGGAAGGCGCCTTGATGGCCGATTTGTCCTGTCGTGGGTCTGTCCGATTCAGGAACAGGGTGCGGCAGGGTTGGCCACTGGCGCGCGCCAGGCGGCCAGTTCCTCCCAGCGGGTGGCGATGAACCTTGCATAGCGCAGGGGCGACAGACCATAGGCGCCAACCGCGTAACCGTCGTTGATTTCGACCACCAGCGTCTGGCCATCATCGGTCACGCCGAAATCCAGAGCATAGGCCGAGGGCGCATCGGCATGGGCCTGCACCTCCAGCGCGGCACGGATCACCGAAGGATCGGGAAAGACCAGCGGGTCGCCGCGATAGGGGCGCAGGTCGATCAGGTCACCATGCAGGACAAATCCACGGTATTCGGTGATGAAATTGACCGGTTCGGCGCAGATCACCTCCTCGTCATCCGGGACATGGGCGGTCTGGATCAGGTCGGCGAAGCTGCTGAGCATTTGGCCGTTGAACAGCTTGAGCCGCACCGGGCGCGGCTTGATGAAGATCGCCGTGCCGTCTTGCACCGCATTGCGCACTTCGCGCAGCGGCGCTGTCCAGATCCTGCGCCCGGCAAAGGGCATCAGCGCCGCCGGCAGGCTGTCGAGGTCCGGAACGCTGAAACCCAGTCGCTTCATGCCCTTTCGCGCAAAACCGATGCCGCCGACAACGATGTCGCCGGGTGCCAGAGTGATCTCGTCGAAACTGTCCGGCGTGAACAGGCGGACGTCCTCGCCCAATTGGGCAAAGCCAACGCGCGCGACGTGGCGGTTGATGCCGAAGATGGTGTCATCGGGGGTCAGGATATGGACAGGCATGGGCGGCTTCCGGTTGCGGTACAGGAGGGCGGAATAGCCTGCCCGCGCCGGTGCCGCCATGGAGGTATTCCCCGCCCCGAACTGACCGTCGGCACCGACCCGGGAGGCGGGGCAGGGTTCGAGGCCTGCCGCCCGGCGGCCCTGAGCAGCAAATCGGGCGGGCGCGACCCTTGGGCGCGGGGTTTTCAGGCAGAACGCGGGCAATCCGGTGGCATCCCCTTGTGGAAAAAGGATAATCCGTGCTGCGGATGCAAAATCTCTGCGAATGCAGATGGTTGAATGCTTTTGCCCCTTGTTGACCCTGCCATGGTGCGGCGATAAGGGTCTGAAAGCCAAGCGCCAACGCGCCCGATCCCTGAAGGAGCCACGTCTTGGAAGAGATGCTGCGGGAATACCTTCCCATCCTTGTCTTTCTGGCCATCGCCATCGGTCTGGGCCTCGTTCTGATCCTCGCCGCGGTTGTGATCGCCGTGCGCAACCCGGACCCGGAAAAGGTTTCGGCCTATGAATGCGGGTTCAACGCCTTCGACGACGCCCGGATGAAATTCGATGTCCGGTTCTACCTCGTCTCGATCCTGTTCATCATCTTCGACCTTGAAATCGCCTTCCTGTTTCCATGGGCGGTGGCGTTCAAGGATGTGAGCATGCTGGGGTTCTGGTCGATGATGGTGTTTCTGGGTGTGCTGACCATCGGCTTTGCCTACGAATGGAAGAAGGGGGCCCTGGAATGGGAGTGACCGACGACAAGGCGCTTGTTACCGATGTGCAGGGTGACGGCCAGCAGAGTCCGCGCGTAAAGTCGAGCCCCTCGGCATTGTCGCCCTACGGGACGAACACCGCAGGCCCCGACCGTGAGGTCGCCACCCAGTCCCTGAACCGCGAGCTGCAGGACAAGGGGTTCCTGCTGACCTCGACAGAGGACATCATCAACTGGGCGCGCACCGGCTCGCTGCACTGGATGACATTTGGTCTGGCCTGTTGTGCTGTCGAGATGATGCATTCCTCGATGCCGCGCTATGACCTCGAACGCTTTGGCACCGCGCCGCGCGCCAGCCCGCGCCAGTCGGACCTGATGATCGTGGCCGGCACGCTGACCAACAAGATGGCCCCGGCGCTGCGCAAGGTCTATGACCAGATGCCCGAGCCGCGCTACGTGATCTCGATGGGGTCCTGCGCCAATGGCGGCGGCTATTATCACTATTCCTACAGTGTTGTGCGCGGCTGCGACCGCATTGTGCCGGTGGACGTCTACGTGCCCGGCTGCCCGCCGACGGCAGAGGCGCTGGTCTATGGCATCATGGCGCTGCAGAAGAAAATCCGCCGTACCGGCACGCTGGTCCGCTAAGGAGGGCAGGGATGACTGAAGCCTTGAATGAACTGGGCGCGCATATCGAGATGAAGCGCCCGGACTGCGTGATCGGCTGGGACGTGACCCATGGCGAGTTGAATGTGGACGTGGCGCCCTCGAACATCCGGGGGTTTGTCGAGTTCCTGAAGTCCGACGCCAACTGCAAGTTCTCGACCCTGATCGACATCACCGGCGTGGATTACCCGGCGCGGCCCAAGCGGTTCGACGTCGTGTATCATTTCCTGTCGATGTACCAGAACCACCGCATCCGCCTGCGGGTTTCTGTGCGGGAGGATGAGATGGTCCCGTCGATCGTCACCGTACATCCCTCTGCCAACTGGTTCGAACGCGAAGTCTTTGACATGTTCGGCATCCTGTTCTCGGGCCACCCGGACCTGCGCCGCATCCTGACGGATTACGGCTTTCGCGGCTTCCCGCTGCGCAAGGACTTCCCGACCACGGGCTACACCGAGGTGCGGTATGACGAAGAGCAGAAACGCGTCGTCTATGAGCCGGTGAGCCTGGTGCAGGAATACCGCCAGTTTGATTTCATGTCCCCTTGGGAAGGCGCGCAATACGTGCTGCCCGGGGATGAAAAGACGGAAGAGGCGAAGTGATGGACGGCTCCAAAGGTTTCGACGATGCCCTGACGGGCGAGCAGAAGATCCGCAACTTCAACATCAACTTCGGCCCGCAACACCCTGCGGCGCACGGGGTTTTGCGTCTGGTTCTGGAACTCGACGGCGAGATCGTCGAACGCTGCGATCCGCATATCGGTCTGCTGCACCGCGGCACCGAGAAGCTGATGGAAAGCCGGACCTACCTGCAGAACCTGCCCTATTTCGACCGGCTCGACTATGTTGCGCCGATGAACCAGGAACACGCCTGGTGTCTGGCCATCGAAAAGCTCACCGGCGTCGAGGTGCCGCGCCGTGGTTCGCTGATCCGGGTGCTCTATTCGGAAATCGGCCGCATCCTGAACCACCTGCTGAACGTCACCACGCAGGCCATGGACGTGGGCGCGCTGACGCCGCCGCTCTGGGGCTTCGAGGAACGCGAAAAGCTGATGGTGTTCTACGAACGGGCCTGCGGCGCGCGCCTGCACGCCGCCTATTTCCGTCCCGGCGGTGTTCATCAGGACCTGCCGCCCAAGCTGATCGACGACATCGAGGAATGGGCGAACGACTTCCCGCGCGTTCTGGCCGATCTCGACGGTCTCCTGACCGAAAACCGCATCTTCAAGCAACGCAACTGCGATATCGGCGTCGTCACCGAGGAAGAGATCAACGAATGGGCCTTTTCCGGCGTCATGGTGCGCGGGTCGGGTCTTGCATGGGACCTGCGTCGCGCGCAGCCTTATGAACTCTATGACGAATTCGACTTCCAGATCCCGATAGGCAAGAACGGCGACTGCTATGACCGTTACCTCTGCCGGATGCAGGAAATGCGCGAAAGCCTGAAGATCATCCATCAGGCCATCGAAAAACTGCGCGCGCCCGAAGGTCAGGGCGAGGTCATCGCCCGGGGCAAGATCACGCCGCCCAAGCGCGGCGAGATGAAGCGGTCGATGGAAGCACTGATCCACCACTTCAAGCTCTACACCGAGGGGTTCCACGTGCCCGAGGGGGAGGTCTATGCCGCCGTCGAAGCGCCCAAGGGCGAATTCGGCGTCTACCTCGTGGCCGATGGCAGCAACAAGCCGTACCGATGCAAGATCCGCGCGCCGGGCTATCCGCACCTGCAGGCGATGGACCATATCGCCAGCGGCCACCAGCTTGCCGATGTGGCGGCGATCATTGGTACAATGGATGTCGTGTTCGGGGAGATCGACAGATGAAAATGGGTCTTGTTACTGCTCTGGTTCTGGCCGCGGCCCCGCTGGCCGCTCAGGATCTGCCGGAATTCAATGAACGTTTCAACTATGAGATCAAGGGCGTGATCGATGACGGCTTGATCATCGAAAGTGGTCGCCACATCTTTTATTGCGAGATCGACGAAGGCCCGAACGACAGCTATTACGCGCTGACCGACTGTGCGCCGATCCTCGGCCCGGAAGCCGCCGCCAAGGCAAGCAAATCGGTCATGGGCAGCCTGACGTCCGAAGCCGACTTCATCGAGGCGCTGGAGGAGATCCCGATCGCCTCTTTGGTGCCGGTGGTCATTGAATCGCTCAAGGATGTCAGCTGCGTGGTGAACTTCCGCGAGGGCGAAGAGGTTTTCCAACAGGTCCTGGCAGACAACCTGGCGGTGTCGACGGGCTACAAGGGTCCGCTGACCCCCGAAGGGATCGAGGAAATTGGCGAACTCGCCGAGGACGCGGCCGAATTGTTGGTCCGCGACGGGCAGGTTGTCGTTGACCGCGACGCCGGAACCGCGCGGCTTTTGGATTGCCCCTGAGGCGTCGGGCCGGTCGCGGGCGGTCGTATGTGAGGAACGAAAGTATGAAGAGAAACGCCTTTGCCCTGATCTCGGCCGGCCTGATTGCCGGCTGCGTGCTGCCCGAGGGTGTGACCGACGAAGATCTGATCAGTTTTGATGCGGCGGTTGCCTCCATCGGCTGTGATCTGGTGGATGAAAGCGACTATCTGCCCGTCGAACTGCAAACCGGGATGCCGCGTGCAAAACTTGTCACGGTGGCACAGTACAAGGTCGAGCAGAAAGAGGCCGTTCCCCTGTCGAACGGCGGTGTCCGGCTGGTGACCGGGGTCTGCGCGCCCAGGGTCGAGCCTGCCGCCGCCCCCGCTGCCGCCACCTGAAAACCCGCGCCGGTCCAGGCCGGAGCGGATGCGAGATTGAAACCAACGGGGCGCCGGGACAGGGCGCCTGCCTGAGAGACGGAAAGCCGAACGCCCATGCTGCGCCGACTGCACCCTGAACAGCCCGAGAGCTTTGCCTTCACGCCCGCCAACCTTGCATGGGCGCAGGAGCAGATCACCAAGTATCCCGCAGGCCGTCAGGCAAGTGCGATCATTCCGCTGTTGTGGCGCGCGCAGGAGCAGGAGGGCTGGCTGACCCGCCCGGCGATCGAATACATAGCCGACTTGCTGGAACTGGCCTATATCCGGGCGCTGGAAGTGGCCAGCTTCTACTTCATGTTTCAGCTGCAACCTGTTGGTTCCATAGCGCATATCCAGATCTGCGGGACCACTTCCTGCATGATCTGCGGGGCAGAGGACCTGATGGCGGTCTGTCGCGAAAAGATCGCTGACAAGCCGCACAAGCTGTCCGCGGATGGCAAGTTTTCGTGGGAAGAGGTCGAATGTCTCGGCAGCTGTGCCAACGCGCCCATGGCCCAGATCGGCAAGGACTATTACGAAGACCTGACCGAAGAGTCGCTGGCCTCTTTGCTGGATGCACTGGCACGCGGTGAGGTGCCGCAGGTCGGGCCGCAGAACGGACGCTTTGCGGCAGAGCCGAAATCCGGCCTGACCACGCTGACCGACTTCGTGAACGGCTCGATCAAGCTGAACGCCAGCGCGCAACTGGCGCATGACATCGGCGACACGATCAAGCGGATCGACGGCACCGAGGTGCCTTTGCTGGCGCCGTGGAACGACCAGTCGGGCCGTCGCGGCAGCTTTGAGCCGCCCGCAGATCCGGGTTCCGCTGCCGCGGCCCCGGCTCCCTCCGAGGCGACCGGGGACGACCCAAAGGTCGAGCCGGTGCCGGAGAATATCGCCGAGGCCCCCGCAGAGATTGAAGCCGAGCTGGTCAAGCCGACTGTCTCGCTG
Organism: Paracoccaceae bacterium; assembly: GCA_034670345.1. Taxonomy (GTDB): domain Bacteria; phylum Pseudomonadota; class Alphaproteobacteria; order Rhodobacterales; family Rhodobacteraceae; genus Antarctobacter. The sequence continues at coordinate 183,043 of JAXMNQ010000003.1, forward strand.
GCTGGACAAGACGAGCTTGCGACCCGCAAGGGCAACTGGCGCTATGATGGCTCAAAAGATGAGGCCCCCAAGAAAGCGGAGCCTGCCGCCGCCGCCGAGCCGTCAGACCCGACCGACGAAGACAAGCCCGCAGGCATGGACAGGCCGCGCGATGGCCAGCCGGATAACCTCAAGAAGATCAAGGGCATCGGTCCGAAGCTGGAACAGATGCTGCACGGCATGGGCGTGTTCCACTTTGACCAGATCGCGATCTGGACGGACCGCGAACTGGCCTGGATTGATGACAACCTCGAAGGATTCAAGGGCCGGGCGTCGCGCGACGAATGGGTCGCGCAGGCCAAGGACCTCGCCAAGGACTGAGACTACGCCCGGTGCATTTTTGAAAACCGTGTTTGCTCAAACTCCTGTTTGCGGCGATAGTCAGTCTTTATTGACAGTCAAAACTGACAGGGAGGGGAGACATGAACAAGTCAAACGGTGGGGGCGATAGCGCTCTGATGTGTTGGGGACTGGCGGCGCTGGCCGCTGCTCTGGCCTTTGTATTGCTGCTGGTGCTGGGCGATTGGCGGGTGATCCAGGCGATATTCGCGGCGGGCGTGATCTTCGTGGGCCTGGGGCTGGCCATGTCCTGGTTGTTCTGCAGGCCCTTGCCCGCGCCTGCAGGGACATCAGCGCCCAAAGCCCACGCGGCGCCGGATCCTGCCGAAGCCGCCACACCCGAGCCCGCGCCGGAACCGGTGCAGGAAGCTTCGGCGCCGGAACCGGCACAGGAAACGCCCGCGCCAAAGGTGGCGTCTGCAGAACCTGCCGAGCCCCTGGTCAAGCCGTCGGCCAAACTTGCCGGCGAAGAGGACCTGGCCAAGCGCAAGGGCAGCTGGACCTATACGCCTGAAAGCGACAGCGGCGAAGCCGAAGGGGTCAAACCGGCGCTGCTGCAGGCCGCGCCCGCGGACGGCGGGGACGACCTCCAGCAGATCAAGGGCATCGGACCGAAGCTGGCAGAAACGTGCAACAGTCTTGGCATCTACCATTTCGCGCAGATCGCCGCCTGGTCCGAGGCCGAGGTCGCCTGGGTCGATTCCAATATCGAAGGTTTCAAGGGACGGGTGACCCGAGACGACTGGGTGGCGCAGGCCAAGGCCTTGTCCGGCAGCGGCGCGGGCTGACAGAACAGACCGACACCGTTCCAAAGTCTCATTTCGCTTGCGGCGCGTAGCGGCGATACTCGGCCTGTCCATTTTTAGACGGACAGGGAGGGAATGGGATGAGGGTATCAAACGAAACAGGCGGCAGCGCTGCCCGAAGCTGGGTCAAGGCGGCTGCCGTCGCCGGGCTGGTTTTCCTGGTCTTGCGGCTCGCCGTGGGCTGGGGGACCTTCTGGTCGCTGTTGGTTGCGGTGGTTGTCTTGCTGATCGCAGGTCTTGTCCTGTTCCGGTCGGGCGGGGGAGACGCGCGTGAGGTCTTTGCGCAACCCTCGGCAGCCCCTGCACCCGCGCGCCGCGCCACGGCGGAGCCTGCCGCGCCAGTGCCGATTGCCGCTGAGGCGCCTCTGGTCAAGCCGACCGCGGAACTGGTGGGCGAGCAGGATCTGGCGAGCCGGAAAGGCAGCTGGCGTTACCAGCCAGAGACCGCGCCAGATATGCCCGCCGCACAGGCCACCGTATCCGACGAGTCTGCTGCGCCTGCCGCCGCGCCGCGCGTTCAGCCATCGACGCCGCTTGCCGGAGAAGCGGAACTTGCCAGCCGCAAGGGGTCATGGCGCTACACGCCGCCCGCCGCTGCCGGGAGTGCGGGTTGAGCTTGGCACCGACGCCGGCGAGGGCGCGGAAGTGATGGACGGCCCGCTTTATGATCGTCGGTGTCCGGGGAATGGTCAAAGCAGGGGCCTGTCGGAGGGAACCCGCGCTGCGACACTTGCAAGTCTTGCACGCCGCGCCGCAGTATGTCACCCGTGGCGCGGCTCTGTTGGGGAGGAACGGTGCCTGCACGGGCGCAGAAAACCTGCGCCGTAACGGTGGAGCGAGAAACGTGACCATGAATACTCCGAAATTTTTTGCGGCCCCGGATTACACTCCGGTTGTCCGGATGATGGCGATGCAAACCCGGTTGGCGATCGAGACCAGCCAGGGCCTGATGAAACTGGCGATGATGCCCTGGACCGGCCTGCCCACGGGCCTTGCGTCCATCTACACACCGATGGCCCGCGTGACGGTCTCGACCAGCGTTGTCGAAACCGCGCCGGACGCAGAGGCTGCGCCTGCCGAAACCGTCGAAGCGGCTGCTGTCGATGCGATCGAGGAAACCGTGGTCGAGACCGTGGCAGAACCCGAAGTGACCGTGGCGCCCAAGGCGCAAACCGTTGTCGCGGCGGAACCACCTGCCGAAAAGACCAAGGCCGAAGCACCGAAGAAAGCGCCGAAAGCAGCGGCCGCCAAGGTTGCTGCGCCGAAAGCGGCTGAACCCAAGGCCGAAGCGCCCAAGATTGACGCGCCAAAAGTCAAGGAAGCCAAGGCCGCAGAGCCGAAAGCCGAAGCACCCAAGGCCAAGGCGGCAGAGCCGAAGGCCGAAGCACCCAAGGCCAAGGCGGCAGAGCCGAAGGCGGAAGCCCCCAAGGCCAAGGCAGAAGCTCCGAAAGCCAAACCTGCCGAGCCGAAGGCCGAAGCGCCGAAGACTGCAGCGCCCGTGGCGGAAGCCAAACCTGCCGAGGTCCCGGCGGAATCCACAGCCGCAATGGTCAAGCCCAAGACAATTGCCGCGCCCAAGGGCAAGGCGGACGACCTGACCACGCTGAACGGTGTCGGCCCGAAACTGGCGGAGGCGCTGAACGCGGAAGGGATCTATTCCTTCGCACAGATTGCTGCCTGGTCAGAGGCGAACGTCGCCTGGATCGACGAGAACCTGCCCGGCGTCAAAGGCCGCGCATCGCGCAATGGCTGGGTGGCTCAGGCCGCCAAGTTGGCAGGCTGATCGCGAACCGGTATGGCCGGAGGCGGTGATATCAACCGGCGGGGGCGCGTTATTGCGCTGATCATCGCGGGAACCGGCGTCGGCTGGATCGCTGCCATTGCAATCGGGGCGGCGCTGGATCTGGACCAGCGCTGGCTCGCGCTTATTGACCTTGCCGCACTCGGGGGCTTTGTCTGGGCGCTGTGGATGTTATACGGGCTCTGGCGGGACCGCCAGAAAGACAAGGATTGAGAGATGCTGCAGGACCAGGACCGGATCTTTACAAACCTCTACGGCATGCATGACCGGACGCTCGATGGCGCGAAAAAGCGCGGCCATTGGGACGGCACCAAGGACATCATCGCCAAGGGGCGCGACTGGATCATCGAGGAAATGAAGGCCTCGGGCCTGCGCGGACGCGGCGGCGCCGGTTTCCCGACTGGTCTGAAATGGTCCTTCATGCCCAAGGAATCGGACGGACGTCCGGCCTACCTTGTTGTGAACGCCGACGAATCAGAGCCGGGGACCTGCAAGGACCGCGAGATCATGCGTCACGATCCGCATACGCTGATCGAGGGCTGCCTGATCGCCTCTTTCGCGATGCAGGCGCACGCCTGTTACATCTACATTCGCGGCGAATACATCCGCGAGCGCGAGGCGCTTCAGGCGGCCATTGACGAGGCCTATGACGCTGGCCTGCTGGGCAAGAACGCATCAGGTTCCGGCTGGGATTTTGAACTGTTCGTGGCCCACGGCGCAGGCGCCTATATCTGCGGTGAGGAAACTGCCCTGCTGGAAAGTCTCGAAGGCAAAAAGGGCATGCCCCGGATGAAGCCGCCGTTCCCCGCGGGCGCGGGCCTCTACGGCTGCCCGACCACGGTGAACAACGTCGAATCGATTGCCGTCGTGCCGACAATCCTGCGGCGCGGGGCCGGATGGTTCTCCGGCTTTGGCCGCGACAACAACAAGGGCACCAAGCTCTTTGCCGTCTCTGGCCACGTCAACACCCCCTGCGTTGTCGAAGAGGCGATGTCGATCTCCTTCGAGGAACTGATCGAAAAGCATTGCGGCGGTATTCGCGGCGGCTGGGACAACCTCAAGGCGGTGATCCCCGGCGGCTCGTCGGTGCCCTGCGTGCGCGGCGAAAAGATGCGCGACGCCATCATGGACTTTGACTATCTGCGTGGGGAGCTGGGCTCGGGCCTTGGCACCGCCGCCGTGATCGTGATGGACAAGGACACCGATATTATCAAGGCGATCTGGCGTCTGGCCAAGTTCTACAAGCACGAAAGCTGTGGCCAGTGCACACCTTGCCGCGAAGGCACCGGCTGGATGATGCGGGTGATGGAGCGTCTGGTCAAAGGAGAGGCCGACGAGGAAGAAATCGACATGCTCTGGGACGTGACCAAGCAGGTCGAGGGCCACACCATCTGCGCGCTTGGCGACGCGGCGGCCTGGCCGATCCAGGGTCTGATCCGCAATTTCCGCGATGAGATCGAGGATCGGATCAAGGCGCAAAAGAGCGGCCGGATGAGCGCCGTCGCGGCGGAGTGATCCGGTGAAATTTGTTCTTCGGCGTGTCCTGAGAACTGTGCAGAACCTGGTGGCGGCGGTCTTGACCGCCGCTTTCTGTTTTGTGCCGGCGTGGTTTGCCCATGTCGCCATTGACGCCCGGCTGGCCCCGGTCTGGGTCTATGGCGCGGTGGCGGGGCTGGTGTTTGTCGGGGCAGGGGTGGTTTTGTCCTTCCTGGAAAAGGCCTGGCACGGGCATCGACCTTTGGGAGATTGACGGATGATCGGGGCGTTTGCATGGGTGGCCGGACTGTCCAGTTTGGCGGTTGCCTGGGGCGGACCCGGTCCGGTCTTGGCGCAGGGCCAGATGCCCCACGACCGGAGCGATGGGGTGATCTACAACAGGCGGTCTTTCGATGTCTGGTTTGTGCGGACCGCGCCGGACACATTCTGCTGGAAACAAGACTGGTGACGGGCTGGCATCTGGCCGAATTCAACATCGGCGAGCTGAAATACGATTGGGACGATCCCCGCGTCGCCGATTTCCGTGACAACCTCGACCGGGTTTTTGCGCTTGCCGAACGCAGCCCCGGCTATGTCTGGCACCTGAAAGACGCCGAGATGGAAGCCGCCCAACTGGATGCGGATGGCCCGCTTGGGGGAAATCCGCGCATCGCCTCGACGCTTTCGGTCTGGCGCGATCTGGCCAGTCTGGAACAGTTTGTCTGGCACACGGTGCACAAACGCTTCTACGACCGGCGGGCCGAGTGGTACGGGTCGCAGCGTGACTGGGGCGGGCAGCGGCTGGTGATGTGGTGGGTGCCGGAGGGGCATCTGCCCGACATTGATGAGGCCGTCGGGAAACTGCGGCTGCTGGCCGCAACCGGCGACAGCGATGCGGCTTTTGGCTGGGCCCATGCCCGTGGGCGATAGGACATATCCGAATAAATCATTGGCCGCGCCCGGCAACCGGGGGCATACCTGTCGGGCCTTTGGGCAGACGTGATTTGGCCGGGCAAGGAGGGACAGGACATGCATCTCGCGGAATTGAACATCGGGCGGCTTCTGGCGCCCACCGACGATCCGCGTGTGGCGGAATTCATGGCCAACCTCGACCGGGTGAACGGGCTGGGCAAACGGATGCCCGGCTTTGTCTGGATGATGGAAGGCTCCGGTGAGCCCGGCACCGGCAACACCGATGTCAAGATCGGCGGCGACCCGCAGTTCGTGTCCAACCTGACCGTCTGGGAAGACGTGGACAGCCTTGAACGTTTTGTCTGGGGCACCATTCACAAGCAGTTCTACGACCGGCGGGCCGAATGGTTCGAAGTCATGGGAGAGCAGTACTTTGTGATGTGGTGGGTGCCGGAGGGGCATCTCCCGACATTGGATGAGGGGCTGGCCCGGCTGGAGCAGCACAAGCGCGACGGCGACAGCAACGCGGCCTTTGGCTGGTCATTCCTGCCGCAGGCGCGCCTGTGGCGCCAACGCCAGTGCACGGGGCAGGCAGGCTGATCCCTGAATTGCCGGATCGTTCTGCACGGCTTGACCTATTGCGGTGCAACGGGGACATTGACGGCGCGCGGGAAGCACGCCAGACCCGGCGCGAGGCGAGCAACAAGAAACAGGACAGGCAGATGAAACGATTTCCGGGGACCGCGACGCTCTGTGTCGACTTGGCGCCGATGGCTCAGGCTGAAACGATCCGGTCCAACAGCTTTGTTGGCGAGATCCAGCGCCGTCCAGGGGTCATGCAGGCCCCGATAAAGATACTGGCCGGTGTGACGGCCAAGACGGCAGAGTACGAAGTGCTGTGCCGGGGAGGGAATTGAGATGCAACGTGCGCTTTGTCTGATGGTCATCTCCGCGGCTCTTGCGGGCTGCGGCGGGGGTGGCAAGGGTTTGTTCCACCGCGATGTGCCGACCTTTGACGGCCAGCGTTTCGGCGGCAGCGTCAAGGCGGCGCGCGGCAATCGACAGACCTTTGTCGTGACGATCAACGGGGTCTCGCGATCGCCCGAGGGGGCCATTGCCGCCGCCGAGTACAAGGCGACGCAGCATTGCATCCAATATTTCGGAACCTCGGACGTGGACTGGCAGGTCGGGCCGGAAACGCGGCCCTTGCCGGTTTCGGGCGACGCCCTGACCTTTCGCGGCACCTGCCGCGACGTCTGATCCGGGGATCGCTTCCGGGGCCACTGTCGCAGGGAAGCCGGCAAGGGCCCGCTGAGCGCAACGGCTGACCCGTGGAAATCTGCCGAAACCGCCCGATTGGCGGCCCGGTTATTGCATATCGGCCCCCACCATCCCCACCTGAGGGGCATAGTGACTTCAAGGAGGGCCGTTCATGCGCCTGATTCCCGCTTCGATTCTGTTGATTGCCCTTGCTGCGCCGGTTGCGGCTAAACCGCCGTTGCGCGATGTGGCCGAGATCGACAACGGCCTGATGGCCATCGCCATCGCCGATGAGATCCGCAAAAGCTGTGACGATATTCAGCCACGCATGATCCGGGCCATGTCGCAGATCAACTCGCTGGAAAAGAAGGCGCGTGCGCTTGGCTATTCCAAGGATGAAATCGACGACTACGTGACCTCCAAGTCTGAAAAGGCGCGGATGCGCAAAAAGGCGGAAAACTGGCTGGCCTCGAAGGGCGTGAATGCCAAGGATCGCGGGTCGCTGTGCCAGTTCGGACGGGGCGAGATCGCGCGCGGCGGGCCGATCGGCTATTTCCTGCGCTGAGTCGGTGTTTCGCCGCGCCGCAGTATAATCACATTCGAATATGTGTTCCCAAGGGCTTGTCCGGCGCCGCAATCTGCGGCGCCGCGTCGTTTTTTCCCGTCATTTCCGCATCTGCACATCTGGTCACGCCGGGCGTAGCACGATAGAACCGCGAGGACTGCGGCCCATCTTCGGGTTGGGCGCTGCCAGCCGAGGAACGGGAGAGGCACAGGCATGTCCGATACGCGCAAGATCATCATCGACGGGCAAGAGATCGAGGTGGATGGGGCTTTGACCCTGATTCAGGCCTGTGAACAGGCCGGGATCGAGGTTCCGCGCTTCTGCTATCACGAACGCCTGTCCATCGCCGGCAACTGCCGCATGTGTCTGGTCGAGGTTGTGGGCGGCCCGCCGAAACCCGCCGCCTCCTGCGCGATGCAGGTCCGCGACATGCGCGGTGGCCGCAATGGTGAATTGCCGGAGATCAAGACCAACTCTCCGATGGTCAAGAAGGCCCGCGAAGGGGTGATGGAGTTCCTGCTCATCAACCACCCGCTGGACTGTCCGATCTGCGATCAGGGCGGCGAATGCGACCTGCAGGATCAGGCGATGGCCTACGGCGTCGATTTCAGCCGCTTCCGCGAGGCCAAGCGCGCGGTCGACGATCTGGACCTTGGTCCGCTGGTCGAAACCCACATGACCCGCTGCATTTCCTGCACTCGTTGTGTGCGCTTCACGACCGAGGTCGCGGGCATCACCCAGATGGGCCAGACCGGGCGGGGCGAAGATTCCGAAATCACCTCTTACCTGAACGAGACTTTGGATTCGAACCTGCAGGGCAATATCATCGACCTGTGCCCGGTGGGCGCCTTGGTGTCGAAACCCTACGCCTTCACCGCCCGTCCCTGGGAGCTGACCAAGACCGAGACCATCGACGTGATGGATGCGCTTGGGTCCAGCATCCGCGTGGACACCAAGGGCCGCGAAGTGATGCGGATCCTGCCGCGCAACCATGACGGCGTGAACGAGGAATGGATTTCCGACAAGACGCGCTTTGTCTGGGACGGCTTGCGCCGCCAGCGTCTGGACCAGCCCTATATCCGTGAAAACGGCAAGCTGCGGCCGGCGACCTGGCCCGAGGCGCTTGGCGTCGCCGCCAAGGCGATCACGGGCGCGGACAAGCTGGCCGGGATCGTTGGCGATCTGGCCCCGGTCGAGGCGATCTATTCGCTGAAACAGGTGGTCGAGGGGCAGGGCGGCGCCGTGGAATGCCGGACCGACGGGGCGAAGTTGCCTGCGGGCAACCGCTCGGGTTATGTCGGGACTGCCGCCATCGAGGATATCGACACCGCCAAGGCGATCATGTTGATCGGCTGCAATCCCCGCGATGAGGCGCCGGTGCTCAACGCCCGCATCCGCAAGGCCTGGGCAAGCGGCGCCAAGATCGGTGTGGTCGGCAGCAAGGTCGACCTGACCTATGACTATTTCCACATCGGAGCCGACCGTGCCGCTCTGGAAGGGCTGACCTCCAAGGAGCATACCGACGCCCTGGGCAAGGACACCCTTGTGATTGTCGGTCAGGGCGCGATTGGCGAAGCTGACGGCGCTTCGGTTCTGGGCCACGCGATGAAATTCGCCGAGATGACGGAATCGAAATTCATGGTGCTGCACACCGCCGCGTCGCGTGTTGGCGCGATGGACGTCGGTGCGGTCAATGACAACGGCATGGAGGCCGTGCAGTCCGCCGACGTGATCTACAACCTCGGCGCGGATGAGGTCGAGATCGGCGAAGGTGCCTTTGTCATCTATCAGGGCTCGCACGGCGACCGGGGCGCGCATCGCGCCGACGTGATCCTGCCGGGCGCCGCCTATACCGAGGAACAGGGCCTGTTCGTCAACACCGAAGGCCGCCCGCAATTGGCGCTGCGTTCGGGCTTTGCCCCGGGTGAGGCCAAGGAAAACTGGGCGATCCTGCGCGCGCTGAGCGCCGAAGTGGGGGCCAAGCAGCCCTGGGACACCCTTGCGCAACTGCGTCAGGCGCTGGTTGCCGATGTGCCGCATCTGCAGCAGATCGACGAGGTGCCGGAGAACGACTGGCAGCCGCTGGAGGCGGGCAAGCTGGGCGATGCGGACTTCCGCAACGCTGTGCCGGACTTCTACCTGACCAACCCGATTGCACGCGCCAGCGCGGTGATGGCCGAGCTTTCCAAACAGTCCCGCGACCGCGCCGCAGCCCCCTTGGCTGCGGAATAAGTGCGAGGACGCGTCGTGATACCCCTGGCCCTCGCCACCGGACTATCGGCCTGCACAGACCCGGAGCCGTCGCAGGAGGCGCCGTTCACCCCCGTGTATTCGGGTGTGGAAACGCGCCTGCTGGACGGGGATCTGGTGCAGTTCGAGGTTGCGATGCGGGGTGCGCGCGATGTAGGCGACCTTGAGGACTATGCCGAATGCGCGGCGGCGCAATATGCACTGATCCGGGGCTACGGGTTTGCGCGGCATATACGCACGACAGTCAATGAAGAGGGTGGCCTCTGGCGCGGAGATGCGGTTTACACCATCTCGGCGGCGCTGCCCCGCGGGCTCAAGACCATCGACGCAGAAGTGGCGGCGTTGGCCTGTGCCGAGAACGGAATACCGATGGTGTGAGGACCTGATGGAAAACTTCTTCGCCACGCCTCTGGGCACCTTTGTCATCATCTTCGCGCAATGCCTTGCGGTGCTTGGCTTTGTGATGGTGTCACTGCTCTTCCTCGTCTACGGCGACCGCAAGATCTGGGCCGCGGTCCAGATGCGGCGCGGTCCGAACGTGGTGGGCATCTACGGCCTGCTGCAGACCGTGGCCGACGCGCTGAAATACGTCGTCAAGGAGGTGGTCATCCCGGCGGGGGCGGACCGGACGGTCTTCTTGCTCGCCCCGATGGCCAGTTTCGTGCTGGCGATGATCGCCTGGGCGGTGATCCCCTTCAGCGACAACTGGGTGCTCTCGGACATCAACGTGGCCATCCTCTATGTTTTCGCGGTTTCCTCGCTTGAGGTCTACGGCGTGATCATGGGTGGCTGGGCCTCGAACTCTAAATATCCCTTCCTCGGCTCACTGCGGTCGGCCGCACAGATGATCTCCTACGAGGTCTCGATCGGCCTGATCATCATCGGTGTGATCATCTCGACCGGGTCGATGAACTTCGGCGACATCGTGGACGCGCAGGACGGACGGTTCGGTTTCTTCAGCTGGTACTGGCTGCCGCATTTCCCGATGGTCTTCCTGTTCTTCATCTCGGCGCTGGCCGAGACCAACCGCCCGCCGTTTGACCTGCCGGAGGCGGAATCGGAACTGGTGGCGGGGTATCAGGTGGAATATTCCTCGACCCCCTTCCTGCTGTTCATGGCTGGTGAATACATCGCGATCTTCCTGATGTGCGCGCTGACCACGCTGCTGTTCTTCGGTGGCTGGCTGTCGCCGATCCCCGGCCTGCCGGATGGCGCGCTGTGGATGGTGGGCAAGATGGCCTTCTTCTTCTTCGTCTTCGCCATGGTCAAGGCGATCACCCCCCGCTACCGCTACGACCAGCTGATGCGCCTGGGGTGGAAGGTCTTCCTGCCATTCTCGCTGGTCTGGGTGGTCTTTGTCTCCTTCGCGGCCAAATTCGGCTGGTTCTTCGACGGCTATGCACGCTGGGTCACCGGGGGCTGAGATTGTTCACGGATCGGAAACATATCGTTTCGGATTGTCCCGGGGCCGGGGGGGCAGGGTTGCGGGCGGCCGGTGGTATCCTGATGTCAGCGGCGCGCCTCCTGCGCGCCCTTGCCAAGGGAGACTGCCATGTCTGATCTGAAATCCGCCATCCTCGACGCCAAGTACATCGACATGATTGATCTGGGCGATTTTGTCGTCCGCGACACCGGCCTGCCGGACGTGGACAGCGACGGCAACCTGATGCCGCAGGCGACCGAGATTGCCGCAGCGGTGTTCCGCTGGGCCACCGACATGCAGGCCGCCGAGGCAAAGCGCGCCGCCGCCGATCCGGCGCCTGCGCAAACCGCCCCGGATCAGGGCGACGACATCACATCGGGCGATCCGCTGGCGGACGCCCCCAAGGCAGAGGCGCCGGAGGCCGAACTGCACAAACTGACACAGGAGCAAGGATAGAATGGCGACCATCGACTATGGCCGGGCCGCAAAGTACTTTCTGCTCATGGATTTCGTGAAGGGGTTTCAGCTTGGTCTGAAATACTTCTTCGCGCCCAAGGCCACGCTCAACTACCCGCATGAAAAGGGGCCGCTGTCGCCCCGGTTCCGCGGCGAACACGCGCTGCGCCGCTATCCCAACGGCGAGGAACGCTGCATCGCCTGCAAGCTCTGCGAGGCGATCTGCCCGGCGCAGGCCATCACCATCGACGCCGAACCCCGCGACGACGGCAGCCGCCGCACCACGCGCTATGACATTGACATGACCAAATGCATCTACTGCGGCTTCTGCCAGGAGGCCTGTCCGGTCGATGCCATTGTCGAAGGTCCGAATTTCGAGTTCGCGACAGAAACCCGTGAGGAACTCTACTACGACAAGGCCAAGCTGTTGGAAAACGGCGACCGCTGGGAGGCCGAAATCGCCCGCAACCTCGAACTGGACGCCCCGTACCGCTGAACACACGATGATCCGAATCGCTCTCATACCCATGCTTTTCGCCGCGCAGGTTGCGGCAGGCCAAACCGTGCTCGAAGGCGGCCCGGAATGGCGTGCCCAGCGGGCAGAGGTGTTCTCGACCGTCTGCATGGCGGCGGCACCGGATTTCTCATCCTTCGACACTTTGGCCGAAAAGGCCGGGTTGGAGCGGATCGACGCAGGCTGGCACTTGCCGCCAGAGGCGGTGGTGCGACTTGTGCCGCATGACGGCTTTTGCAGCTGTTTCGTGACCTCCGGCGCGCCGGATCAGGCCGCCATGGTCGACACGATTCATGCCCGGCTGATGGCCGATTGGGCTGACAGCTTTACCGGCAAGGCTGACGGGCTGGCGAGTGTTTCGCCGTTTCAGCGCGGTGGCATCGAGGCGGTCTCGATCCTTGAACCGAAAAAGCTGGACGGCCAGAACTGGCTCGCGGCCCGCGTGTCGGTCTTTGGGGACTGTCCTTTCACGGAGGCCGGGCGATGAATGACAAGATGTCTAATCTGGATGAGGTGTTGCAAGCTGCCGAAGGCAAGCTGCAACGTTTGTCCGAAACGGCCGACCGGACCGGTGCGGCGCTGGATGCCCTGAGCCAGCGGATCGACGCCCGCGTCGATGCGGTACTGGCGCCCAAGGAGGCGCGGAAATGAGTGACTCCAAGACCCCATTCGAGCTGATGATGCAGCAGGCGCAGGAGATGACCAAGGCGTTCAATCCCGCCATGTCCGGGTTTGATCCCAAGGGCTTTGAAAAGCTTTGGCCGACCATGACCAAGGACGCCATGGAGATGTGGTTCGGCAAGGGCATGTCAAAAGCCGGTCTGGACGCCAAGACACGGCTTCTGCTGACCATTTCGGGGCTGACCATGCAAGGTGCACAGGCGGAAACACCGTTTCGCCTGACCGTGCGCCACGCCATGGAAGCCGGGGCCACCCCGGAAGAGATCGCCGAAACCATCGGTCATATGTCGATGTTCGCAGGCATTCCCGCGATGACCCGTGCCATGGAACTGGCGCGCGAAGTCATCGACGAAAACAAGGATGACGAGACATGATGGTCTTTGCCTTCTACCTCTTTGCGCTTGGCGTGATCGCGGGCGGTCTGTTCACGGTGGTCAGCCGCAACCCGGTGCATTCGGTGCTCTGGCTGATCCTTGCGTTCCTGTCTTCTGCGGGGCTGTTCGTGCTGATGGGGGCGGAGTTCGTCGCCATGCTGCTGATCATCGTCTACGTCGGCGCGGTGGCGGTGCTGTTCCTGTTTGTCGTCATGATGCTGGACGTGGATTTCGCCGAGCTGAAGGCGGAAATGGCGAAATACATGCCCCTGGCCTTGTTGATCGGGTTGGTGATCCTGATGCAGTTGGCGATGGCCTTCGGCGCCTGGCAGGCTTCTGACATGGCGGCGGGCCAGCTGGCCCAGCCCACGCCCGAGGGCATGCACAACACGCAGGCCCTGGGGATGATCCTCTATGACCAGTATTTCCTGCTGTTCCAGCTGGCGGGTCTGATCCTGCTGGTCGCCATGATCGGGGCCATCGTCCTGACCCTGCGCCACCGGACGGACATCAAGCGTCAGGATATCCTCGCGCAGATGTACCGCGACCCGGCCAAGGCGATGGAACTCAAGGACGTCAGACCGGGGCAGGGCCTTTGATCGCAGTCCCGCGACATATCCTGGCGTTTGCCCTGTCTGCCGTGGCGTTGCCTGGCCTGGCCTGTTCTCCGGCGCCCAACGAGGCGGCGAAGACCGAGGTGCTGGAAAACTGTGGCGCGCGGCATGTGATGATGCCAATAGGCGTATCGGGACTGACCGAGGCCGAAAACCTCCGGCTCGGCTATACGACGCAGCGCCATTATGACGGCAGCGCCTGTTACGTCACCGAAACGCGTGTGGTCGTCGATTGCGCCCGGGACATGGCGATGACCTTCGGCCCGGGCAGGGCGCTTTCAATCGAAGAGCACGCCCTTGAAACCGATGGCGTCTATGGGACGCTCTACGCGGAATACGCCGAGATGCCGGGCGCGCTGGATGTCCTGGCCGATGCCGCCATCGAGGCGGGGTTGAGCGTCGAAAGGTTCGATACGCTGGCGCAGCCCGTCGTGCTGGGACCGTCGGGCAAATCCTTCGATCTTGGCTGCGCCTGCCGGTTGTTCTACCCCGACTCAAGGGGAGCCAAGCGATGAGCGCGTTCTGGGATGTGGTGCTTTCGCCTTACGGGCTGGCGATGTACGGGGGGTTCTGGATCCTGAAGATCCTGTTCGGGGCCTGGGTTCTGCGCAGGGCGATGCTGTTTCTTCCGGTGCGGGCGCAGGACTGGACCGAGGACAAGCTGTCACGCCTGAAACTGAAACGCGGCCCAAGGCGGTTGTGACGACACCGTCCCGGGCCTGACCCGGGACCTCTGCCCGGCCGGGGCGGAACACGGGAACAAGAGGCCCCGGACCTGATCCGGGGCAGGGTCGGCGCAAGCCGGACGCAAAGATGGAACTGAAACGGGCGCAAGGCCCGGAGGGACGCACATGATCGGATTGGAACATTACCTGACGGTGGCGGCGGTGCTTTTCGTCATCGGCATCTTCGGGCTCTTCCTGAACCGCAAGAACGTCATCATCCTGCTGATGAGCATCGAACTCATGCTGCTGGCGGTGAACATCAACCTTGTCGCCTTCTCGACCCATCTGGGAGACCTGGTCGGTCAGGTCTTCACGCTGTTCGTGCTGACCGTCGCCGCCGCCGAGGCCGCCATCGGTCTGGCGATCCTGGTCTGCTTCTTCCGCAACCGCGGCACCATCGCCGTGGAAGACGTCAACGTGATGAAAGGCTAAAGCCCCATGGAGAGCATCATCCTCTTTGCGCCCCTCGTGGGCGCCCTGATCGCGGGGTTCGGCTGGAAGCTCACGGGCATCCGCGGGGCCCAGTGGATCAGCACCGGCCTGCTGTTCCTCGCCTGCGCCTTTTCCTGGATCACCTTTTTCCAGCACGGCCCCGACGCGCAACACATCCAGGTCCTGCGCTGGATCGAAAGCGGCACGCTGTCGACCGACTGGTCAATCCGGCTGGACCGGCTGACCTCGATCATGCTGATCGTGGTCACCACGGTCTCGTCGGTGGTGCACCTGTATTCCTTCGGCTACATGGCGCATGACGAGAACTTCAAGGAGGGCGAGGAGAGCTACAAACCGCGTTTCTTCGCCTATCTGTCGTTCTTCACCTTCGCCATGCTGATGCTGGTGACCTCGGACAACCTCGTCCAGATGTTCTTTGGCTGGGAGGGTGTGGGTGTCGCCTCTTACCTGCTGATCGGATTCTACTACCGCAAGCCGTCGGCCAATGCCGCCGCGATCAAGGCCTTTGTGGTCAACCGGATCGGTGACTTCGGCTTTGCGCTGGGGATCTTTGCGCTGTTCTTCCTGACCGACAGTGTGCGCTTTGACGATATTTTTGCAGCCGCGCCCACGCTGGCCGAAACGCAGCTGACATTCCTGTGGACCTCATGGAACGCGGCCGAGCTTGTCGCCTTCCTGCTGTTCGTCGGCGCGATGGGCAAGTCGGCGCAGTTCATCCTGCACACCTGGCTGCCGGACGCGATGGAAGGCCCGACCCCGGTGTCGGCCCTGATCCACGCCGCAACCATGGTCACTGCGGGTGTGTTCCTTGTTTGCCGCATGTCGCCGATCATGGAATTCGCGCCGGGCGCGACCGGGTTCATTACGTTTATCGGGGCCTCGACCGCCTTCTTTGCGGCGACCGTGGGTCTGGTGCAGAACGACATCAAGCGTGTGATCGCCTATTCGACCTGTTCGCAGCTGGGCTACATGTTCGTGGCGGCGGGCGTGGGGGTCTATTCGGTCGCCATGTTCCACCTCTTAACGCACGCCTTTTTCAAGGCGATGCTCTTCCTCGGCGCGGGCTCCGTGATCCACGGGATGCACCACGAGCAGGACATGCGGAACTACGGCGGGTTGCGCAAAAAGCTGCCCTATACCTTCTGGGCGATGATGATCGGCACGCTGGCCATCACCGGCGTCGGCATTCCGCTGACCACCATCGGCTTTGCCGGCTTCCTGTCCAAGGATGCCGTGATCGAGAGCGCCTATGCCGGCACCAATGGCGGGTTTGCCTTCTGGGCGCTGGTCATCGCGGCTCTGTTCACCAGCTTCTACAGCTGGCGCCTGATGTTCATGACCTTCTACGGCAAGCCGCGCGGCGACAAGCACACGCATGAGCACGCGCATGAAAGCCCGACCGTCATGCTGGTGCCGCTGGGTGTGCTGGCGCTTGGTTCGGTTTTCGCCGGCATGATCTGGTATGGCTCGTTCTTCGGCGATCATGACAGGGTCAACAGCTTCTTCGGCATTCCGGCGCATCACGCCGAGGCTGCGGATCATGGCGCTCCGGCGGATGCCGGGCATGGCGCCGAACCGGACGCCGATGCGGCTGACGCCGGTCACGCTGCGCCTGCGGATGATGGCCACGCCGCCCCGGCGGGTGACCATGCCGCTGCGGCCGCCGCGCCTGGGGCCGGCGCGATCTACATGGGCGTCGACAATCACGTCATGGACGACGCGCACCACGCGCCCAAATGGGTCAAGGTCTCGCCCTTCATCGCCATGCTGATCGGCTTCGCCACGGCTTACTGGTTCTACATCGTGAACCCCAAGCTGCCGGTCAAACTGGCCGAGAACCAGCGCCCGCTGTACCTGTTCCTGCTGAACAAGTGGTACGTGGACGAGATCTACGACTTCCTCTTTGTCAATCCGGCCAAGGCGCTGGGGCGTATCCTGTGGAAGGGCGGTGACGAGGCGATCATCAAGGGCGGGATCAACGGTATTGCCATGGGCATCGTGCCCTTCTTCACCCGGCTCGCGGGGCGGGCCCAGTCCGGCTACATCTTTACCTATGCCTTCGCCATGGTGATCGGGATCGCGGTCTTCATCACCTGGATGACGCTCAGCGGAGGGGCACAATAATGGGCAACCTTCTTTCCATCGTCACCTTCCTGCCTGCCCTGGCGGCGTTGATCCTTGCGCTGTTCCTGCGCGGCGAGGACGCGGCGGCGCAGCGCAATGCCAAATGGCTGGCGCTGATCGCGACGACCGCGACATTTGTCATCTCGCTGTTCATCCTTGCGCAGTTCGACGCCGAGAACACCAAGTTCCAGATGATCGAGGAGCGGGACTGGCTGCTGGGCCTGAAGTACCGGATGGGCGTGGACGGGATCTCTGTCCTCTTTGTCCTGCTGACCACCTTCATGATGCCGCTGGTCATCGCGGCAAGCTGGGAGGTCAGCCACCGGGTCAAGGAGTACATGATCGCCTTCCTGCTGCTGGAAACGCTGATGCTGGGCGTGTTCATGGCGCTGGACCTCGTGCTGTTCTACCTCTTCTTCGAGGCGGGCCAGATCCCGATGTTCCTGATCATCGGCATCTGGGGCGGCAAGGACCGCATCTACGCCTCGTTCAAGTTCTTCCTCTACACCTTCCTCGGCTCTGTGCTGATGCTGGTGGCCATGGTGGGGATGTATTCCGACGCGGGCACCACCTGCATCGGCGGCTGCGATGTCTCGCTGTTGAAACACACCTTCGCCTCTGATGACTTCAGCATCCTTGGCGTGCATGTGGTCGGCGGTTTGCAGACCATGCTGTTCCTCGCCTTCTTTGCCAGCTTTGCCGTCAAGATGCCGATGTGGCCGGTGCACACCTGGCTGCCAGAGGCGCACGTGCAGGCGCCGACCGCCGGGTCGGTCGTGCTGGCGGCGATCCTGCTGAAGATGGGCGGCTATGGCTTCCTGCGCTTCAGCCTGCCGATGTTCCCGGTGGGGTCGGACGTGATGCAGAACTTTGTCTTCACCTTGAGTGTGATCGCGATCATCTACACCTCGCTGGTGGCGCTGGTGCAGGAAGACATGAAGAAGCTGATCGCCTATTCCTCGGTAGCGCACATGGGCTATGTGACCATGGGCATCTTTGCGGCCAACCAGCAGGGGGTCGACGGCGCGATCTTCCAGATGATCAGTCACGGCTTCATCTCGGGCGCACTCTTCCTTTGCGTGGGCGTGATCTATGACCGGATGCACACCCGCGAGATCGACGCCTATGGCGGTCTGGTGAACCGGATGCCGGCCTATGCGATGATCTTCATGCTGTTCACCATGGCCAATGTCGGCCTGCCGGGCACCAGCGGGTTCATCGGTGAATTCCTGACCCTGATGGGCGTCTTCCAAGTCAACACATGGGTTGCGGCGGGCGCCACATCCGGCGTGATCCTGAGCGCCTGTTACGCGCTGTGGCTCTATCGCCGTGTGGTCATGGGTGACCTGATCAAGGAAAGCCTGAAGACCATCAAGGACATGACCACGCGCGAAAAGGCGATCTTTGCGCCGCTGGTGGTCATGACGATCTGGATGGGCGTCTACCCGGCCCCGATCCTTGACCGGACCGGTCCGGCGGTCAAAGCACTGGTTTCGAAATACGACACGGCGCTTGCCAGTGCCGGCCGCGCTGAGGCCGACACCCAGGTTGCCGTGGCGGCTGAACACTAAGGAGGCGGGACATGATCTCGGCTGATCTGAACATCATCCTGCCGGAAATCGTGCTGTCGGTCTTTGCGATGGCGGCCCTGGTGGGCGCGG
Source organism: Paracoccaceae bacterium (assembly GCA_034670345.1). Lineage (GTDB taxonomy): Bacteria > Pseudomonadota > Alphaproteobacteria > Rhodobacterales > Rhodobacteraceae > Antarctobacter. The sequence continues at coordinate 201,516 of JAXMNQ010000003.1, forward strand.
TCTACTCCGGCAAGGACAAGCTGGCGCCCTTGCTGGTCTGGGCGACCTCTGCCCTGTTCCTTGCGCTGGCCTTCTGGATCGGAACCACCGGTGAGGGCACGCAGGTGGCCTTCAACGGCATGTTCGTGAACGACGCCTTCGCGCGCTTTGCCAAGGTGCTGATCCTTGTGTCCGCCGCCTGCGTCCTGCTGATGAGCGAAGGGTACATGGAGCGTCGTGGGTTGCTGCGCTTTGAATATCCGCTGCTGATCTCGCTGGCCGCTGTCGGCATGATGATGATGGTCTCGGCGGGCGACCTGATGTCGCTTTACATGGGGCTCGAACTGCAGTCGTTGGCGCTTTATGTCGTCGCATCGCTGCGCCGCGACAGTGCAAAATCGACCGAAGCCGGGCTGAAATACTTCGTGCTTGGCGCGCTGTCCTCGGGCCTGCTGCTGTACGGGGCCTCGCTGACCTACGGCTATGCCGGCACCACCCTGTTCAGCGGCATCATCCAGACCGCCAGCGAGGGCGAGCTTTCGATCGGGCTGCTGATCGGTCTGGTCATGCTGATCGCCGGCCTGGCCTTCAAGGTTTCGGCCGTGCCGTTCCACATGTGGACGCCGGACGTCTATGAGGGCTCTCCAACTCCGGTCACCGCCTTTTTCGCCACCGCGCCCAAGGTGGCGGCGATGGGCCTGTTCGCCCGGGTGATGTTCGACGCCTTCGGTCAGGCGACGGCGGACTGGGGGCAGGTGATTGCGCTCTTGTCGGTGCTGTCGATGTTCCTGGGCTCGATTGCCGCCATCGGTCAGCGCGACATCAAGCGCCTGATGGCCTATTCCTCGATCGCCCACATGGGCTATGCGCTGATGGGTCTGACCGCCGGGACCGAACTGGGTGTGCAGGCGATGCTGATCTACATGGCGATCTACGTCACCATGAACGTCGGCACCTTTGCCTTTATCCTGTCGATGGAACGCGACGGCCAGCCGGTCACGGACATAGAGTCGCTGGGCATGTATTCGGCACGTGAGCCGGGCAAGGCGCTGGCCATGCTGGTGCTGCTGTTCAGCCTTGCCGGTGTGCCGCCTCTGGTCGGTTTCTTCGGCAAGTTCTACGTGCTGCGCGCGGCCTTCGAAGGGGGATATGCATGGTTGGCGGTGGCCGGTGTGGTGGCTTCGGTCATCGGGGCCTTCTACTACCTGCGGATCGTCTTCTACATGTATTTCGGCGAGGATCGCGAGGATGCGCTGGATGGCGGCAAATCGCCGGTGCTCTGGGGCTTTCTGATGGCCTCGGCGGTGATCATGGTGGTTGGCGTGGTCAACCTCTTCGGGATCGAAGGCGCGGCGCAGGCCGCTGCGGCGACGCTTGTCAACTGATCCGTCTGTCCCCGTGGGCCCGTCGGATCGCCTCCGGCGGGAGTATTTCGGGAGAGAAGAAACGGGAGGTCAGTCCTGATGGGCTGGCCTTCTGGTTTTGGAAGACGGGTGTTGCCCGAGGTCGACAGCACCAATGCCGAGGCGGCGCGGGTGGCGGCCACGCTGGCCGGACCCGAGTGGATCCTCGGGTTGCGGCAAACCGCGGCACGGGGGCGGCGCGGGCGGGCCTGGGTCAACCCGGCGGGCAATTTCGCGGCGACCCTGGTGATGCCGGTGGCCGAAACCCCGGACCGCGTGGCGCTGCGGTCCTTCGTGGCGTCTCTGGCGCTTTTTGACGCGCTGGAGGCGGTGACCGGCACCGATACCGGGCTGGCGTTGAAATGGCCCAATGACGTTCTGCTGAACGGGGGCAAGCTTGCCGGCATTCTGCTGGAAAGCATCGGTGGCGCGAAGGGGCATCTGGCCATTGGCATCGGGGTCAACCTGCTGGCCGCTCCGGATCGGGCGGCGGTCGAGGAAAGTGCCGTGGCGCCGGTGTCCCTGCTGGCGGAAACCGGCGTGCGCGTGACACCCGAGACGTTTCTCGAGGCCCTGGCAAGCGCCTTTGCCGGTCATGAAGACCGGTTCACGACCTACGGTTTCGAGCCGATCCGCACCCTCTGGCTGAGCCGCGCGGCCCGCCTGGGAGAGGGAATCACGGCGCGCACCGCAAGAGAGGTCTTCACAGGAGTGTTCGAGACGGTGGACGCCGCCGGGCAACTTGTCCTAAAGACCTCCAAAGGCCGCGTCACCATCGCCGCGGCGGAAGTATTTTTCGAATAGGTTGCACATGCTCCTCGCCATCGATTGTGGCAACACCAATACGGTTTTCTCCATCTGGGATGGCGATCACTTCATCGCCACCTGGCGCACCTCGACCGAGCATCAGCGCACGGCCGACCAGTACTACGTCTGGCTGTCGACCCTGATGGCGTTTCAGAAGATCGACGCGCAGATCACAGATGTGATCGTCTCTTCGACTGTGCCGCGCGTGGTGTTCAACCTGCGCGTCCTGTCGGACCGCTATTTCAACACCCGGCCCCTTGTGGTGGGCAAACCGGACTGCGCGCTGCCGGTCGACGTGCGCGTCGATGCCGGGACGGCGGTGGGGCCGGACCGTCTGGTGAATACGGTTGCGGGGTTCAAGCAATTCGGTGGCGATCTGATCATCGTCGACTTCGGGACGGCCACGACGTTCGATGTGGTCGCCAGCGACGGCGCCTATGTGGGAGGCGTGATCGCGCCGGGGGTGAACCTGAGCCTTGAGGCGCTGCACATGGCGGCGGCGGCCCTGCCGCATGTGGACATCACCAAGCCGCAGCGCGTCGTCGGGACAAATACCGTGGCCTGCATGCAGTCCGGTGTCTTCTGGGGCTATGTCGGTCTGGTGCGTGAGATCTGCGACCGGATCAAGGCTGAACGCGAGCGGCCCATGCAGGTCATTTCGACCGGCGGGCTGGCGCCACTGTTTCAGCAGGCCGTACCCCTGTTCGATGAGTTTGACGAGTTCCTGACGATGAACGGGCTGGTCGAGATATACAAACACAACATGAAAAACGAGGCAGTCACATGAGCGAGAACCGGTTGATTTATCTGCCGCTGGGCGGCGCCGGCGAGATCGGCATGAACTGTTATGTCTATGGCTATGGCAAACCGGGCGAGGAACGCCTGATCGTGGTCGACATTGGCGTGACCTTTCCGGACATGGACACGACTCCGGGCGTGGACCTGATCCTGCCGGACATCACGTGGCTGAAAGAGAACAAGCACCGGATCGAGGCGCTGTTCATCACCCATGCGCATGAGGATCATGTGGGCGCGGTGGGCCATACCTTTGACGCGCTTGGGGCGCCGATCTATGCCCGCGCCTTCACAGCCAATATCGCGCGCGGCAAGCTGGCGGAATACGGGGTCGAGGGCAAGGCCGTGCGGACCTGTTCGGCCTGGCCCGAAATGCGCGACGTTGGACCGTTCAAGGTCGGTTTCCTGCCGATTTCGCATTCGATCCCGGAATCGAGCGCCTTGGTCATCGACACGCCTGCGGGCCGCATCGTCCATACCGGGGATTTCAAGCTGGACCCGACGCCGCTGGTCGGCGAGCCCTGGGACCCGGCGGTCTGGGCCGAGGTGGCGAAACCGGGGGTCAAGGCATTGGTCTGCGACTCGACCAACGTGTTTTCGCAACATGCCGGCCGGTCCGAGGTCACGGTTGGTCCGGCGGTGGAAAAGCTGGTGTCCGAGGCGCGCAATATGGTGGTGGCCACGACCTTTGCCTCCAACGTCGCGCGGGTGAAAACGCTGGCCGAAGCCGGTGAGCGGGCAGGGCGCTCGGTCTGCCTGTTGGGACGGGCGATGCGCCGGATGATCGAGGCGGCGGTGGAAACCGGCGTGCTGAAAGGCTTTCCCAAGGTAATCGGGCCGGAGGATGTCGCCAGCCTGCCGCGTGAGAATGTCATGCTTCTGGTCACCGGCAGCCAGGGTGAACGGCGCGCCGCCTCTGCCCAACTGGCACGGGGCAAGTACAACGGCATCGAACTGAAAGAGGGCGACCTCTTCCTGTTTTCCTCCAAGACCATTCCGGGCAACGAAAAGGGCGTGATCCGCATCATGAACCAGCTGTCCGAAAAGGGCGTGGACGTGGTGGATGACGGCATGGGCGACTATCACGTCTCCGGCCACGCCAACCGGCCGGACCTTGAGACCGTGCATGACATCGTGCAGCCGCAGATCGTGGTGCCCATGCACGGGGAACACCGTCACCTGCGCGAACATGCGCGGATCGCGTCGGCCAAGGGACGTTCGGGGGTGCTGGCGGTCAACGGCATGATGATCGACCTTTCCGGGAACGAGCCGCGCGTGGTGGAATATGTCGAGACCGGCCGCACCTATCTGGACGGTTCGGTGCAGATCGGTGCGCTGGACGGGATCGTTCGGGACCGCATTCGCATGGCGCTGAACGGGCATGTGGTGGTGACGGTGATTCTGGACGAAGAGGATGCACCGCTGGGGGATCCGTGGTGTGACATGATGGGCCTGCCGGAACAGGGCAGCAGCCATGCGCCGCTGGTCGATATTCTGGAAGAGGACCTGTCGCAATTCCTTGGCCGCGCCGGGGGCAAGACCCTGAAAGATGACGACAAACTGGAAGAGGGCCTGCGGCGTGTCGTGCGCAACACGGCGCAGAACGAGATCGGCAAGAAACCCGAGGTGACGGTGGTGGTCAGCCGTTTGACCTGATCACATCTTGCGCCGAAAGACGCAAAAGGCCGGTCCACTGGACCGGCCTTTTGCGTTTGCCTGTGTTGCGCTGCGTTAGCTGGCGCGCCGCTCGTCAAAGCTGAGGGCGATGAATTCGGGCATATGATCACCCATGCCGACAACGGTGGTGTCCCGGCCGCCACGACGCTCGGAGGATCCGCGGGAACTGCGGTTCTCGGATTTGTTTGTCGACCGGCGGCTGTCGCTCTTGCGGCGGTCTTCGGATTTGGGGGCCTCGGCCTTGGGAGCCTCAGATTTGGGCGTCTCGGCCCTGGGGGCCTCTGCCGCCTTGCGGCTTTCCCGGACCGGTTCCGGTGCTGCCGTCGGCTCATCGGATTTGACTGGGTTGTCGAGGCGCGGGATCTCTTTCTGCAGCAGCTTTTCAACCGCGTCGAAATACTTTTCGTCGCGCGGCACGCAGATGGTATAGGCCTTGCCCGACCGTCCGGCGCGGCCCGTGCGGCCGATGCGGTGAATGTAGTCCTCGGCATGGCTGGGCACGTCAAAGTTGAAGACGTGTGACACCGCCGGAATGTCCAACCCGCGCGCCGCCACGTCCGAGGCGATCAGCAGGCGCAAAGAGCCGTCCCGGAACCCGTCCAGTGTTCTGGTGCGCTGCGACTGGTCGAGGTCGCCGTGGATCGGCGCAGCGTTATAGCCATATTTCTTGAGCGATTTCGCGACCACATCCACATCGACCTTGCGGTTGCAGAAGATGATCGCGTTGCTGCAGGCCTCGCCTTCGGAGTCGATCAGCGCGCGCAAGACGCGGCGTTTCTCACTCGCTTCGCGGTCCTTGCGCGAGGGTCTGAAGACGACCGCGCCCTGCTCGATGGTTTCCGAGGCGGTGGCCTGACGGGACACCTCGACCCGCACCGGCGCGGAGAGGAATGTATTGGTGATCCGCTCGATCTCGGGCGCCATGGTGGCGGAGAAAAACAGCGTCTGGCGGGTGAAGGGCGTGAGCGAGAAGATGCGTTCGATATCGGGAATGAACCCCATGTCGAGCATCCGGTCTGCCTCATCCACCACCATGATCTCGATGCCGGTCAGCAACAGCTTGCCGCGTTCGAAATGGTCCAGCAGGCGGCCAGGCGTGGCGATCAGCACGTCGACGCCCTTGTCGATCAGGCTGTCCTGTTCCTTGAACGAAACGCCGCCGATCAGCAGCGCCTTGGTCAGCTTCACATGCTTGGAATAGGTGTCGAAGTTCTCGGCCACCTGCGCGGCAAGTTCCCGCGTCGGGCAAAGAACAAGGCTGCGGGGCATCCGGGCGCGGGCGCGGCCACGGGCAAGTTTGCAGATCATCGGCAGGGTAAAGCTGGCGGTCTTGCCGGTGCCGGTCTGGGCGATGCCCAGCACGTCCTTGCCTTCCAGGGCCGAGGGAATCGCCCCCTCCTGGATTGGGGTGGGTGTCTCATAGCCTGCTTCTTCGACGGCTTTGAGGACTTTCGGGCTGAGGTTCAGGTCGCTGAATTTGGTCATGTGTGTCCATGTTGTGCGGACACTGATCCTGGCCCGCGCGTCTGATGGGGAGCGGGCCCGGTCGGCCTTGTCTCGTGATACGCTTACCCCAGATGAGGCCTGCCATACGGAAAACCCGTGCAAAGGTCAATCAGAGCCTGCAATTGTGCGCTGATCCGGGCGATTTTCCCGGTCAGACAGCGGGTTTAGGCCGATGCTGCCCGGTCAGGACGCCGGGGAAGTGCCGTTCACGCAACTGGTCCAGCCCCATGTCGCGCTGTCGCAACAGGCCATGCGCGTCCAGACGCGACACAAGGTCGGGCGTGGCGGTACAGACCTCTTCAAAGAACAGGCGCAGGGCCGCTTCGCCGCCGGTGTCGTTGATCATGCCCAGCAGGGCGTGCAGGTTCAAAGCCCCCGGCGCGCGGGTCTGCGCCTTGAGTTCGGGGCGATACGATCCCGTGGCAAGGCGCCAGCGCATCTGGTCGTGGAAATGATTCCAATCCGCGGCGTGAAAATGGCCCAGTTCGATGTCCGGCAGGGGGCGTTCGCCGATGTTCATCTCATCCTTGAGGAACATGTTGTGGATCTTGACCTGAAGCCCCTTGATCCCGGTCCGAAAGAACAGCTTGCCGGCCACATGGCTGAGAAATCCGCCGGACAGGTGACGGCCCCATGTGGGAAAGCAGGCCTCTGCCGCCTTGCGGCGCGCGTCCTGATCAAGGTGGAAGGCCTTGAACAGCGTTTCCCCGAGGGCATTGGCGTCGCCGGGTGCCAAGGCCTCGATGGGGCGCATGCGGGCACAGAGGCACTCTGCGGGCAATTCGGCCAATTGGTCGGCCACTGGGCGCTGCGGGAGCAGGAATTCGTCCACGTCGATGTGACACAGCCAATCGCAGTCCACCTTTCGGTTGTTGGCATGACGCAGGTTGGCGGTCTGGCGGTTGCGGCTGACCTCTGGCCGGCCGTTGCGCTTCGCCCAATAGGCGGCGTCGGTGTGTCTGACGCGAACCTTCGGATGCGCCTCCAGCACGGCCTGTGTCGCCGGCACGTCATCGTCGAGGTAGATGTACAGGCGGTGCGCACCCAAGTCCAAGTGCCACGCCGCGAAGTTCAGGATCGCCTCCAGCGGCGCTTTCATCGTCGATACCGTGCCCCAGCGGGTCATGGCAGGTCACCAAAGACGCGGCGCGTGGTGGCGTCGAAATCGAAGCTGTGGGTCAGCAACATGCCATGGCGCGACAGGCATGCGCGCAATTCAGGTGTGTCGGCGCAGACCTCGTCGAAAAACGCGCGCAAGGCAGCATCGCCGTCCTCCTGCGTCAGGAAATCGAACAGCTTGGCCTGTCCCATTTCGCTGCGCTCAGCCGGGCGACGGTACGAGCCCTTCTCTCGGCGAAAGTCGAGGTGTGTCCGGAAATGCTGCCAGTTGGGTGCGTGGAAATGGGCCAGGAACAGGCCCTCGGGGCGGGCCTTGTTGCTGATGTCTTCGCCTTTGTATTTCAGCGTGTGAATGCCCAGACGGGTATCGGGAATGCCGGTGCGGGCAAAGACCTTGCCGCCGGTGTGGCTGAGGAACCCGCCGTAGAGATGCAGGCCGAAGGTGGGGTAGATTTCCTGCAGCAAGGCCTTTTTGACGCCAGCCTGCGTGTGGGTCAGTTTGAAATGGCAGGGGTCGCCCGTTTCGGTGGCCAGCGCCTCTGCCGGGGGCAGCTTGGCGGTGGCGGCCTGTGGGTCGGTGTCGCACAGGATTTCGGCGACAGGACGCTGTGGGATGATGAATTCGTCCACGTCCACATGGCCCAGCCAGTCGAGGCTCTCCGCAGAGGCGCGCAGGCAGCGCGTGGCGTTGAAGGCCTGCCGCAACTGATGCGCCGGCATCCGGGCGCGGCCCGCGTTTTGCCAATAACTGTTGTCACATTGGGTGACATGGATGCGGGGATGACGGGAGAGAAAGGCCTCGGCCTCGGCATCCGGTTCATCGAGATGGATGTGCAGGGTCTGCGCGCCAAGGTCGATGTGATGGGCGGCAAAGCGGGCGATCTGCGGCAGCGGCGCCTTGATCGTGCTGACAAGGCCCCAGCGCAGGGTTTCGGCGGTCGGGCGCGGCCTTGCCGGAACCGGCGCGGCCTGCGTCTTGGCGGCCTCGGCCCTGTCGCGCCGGGTCTTGCGGGCGCTCATGACCGAGAGTCTGCGGAACACGCCGCCGGGATCGTGGATCAGCAGGTCCAGCAGGTGATGGGCAAGCGGGCGGATGACGGCATCGCCCTCGGCCTCTTGCCAGAGCCGGGCGATCAGGTTGGCGTCCAGTCCGCCGGAGGTCAGCGAATAGGCATCCATCTGCAAGGGCAATTTGGCGCGCGTCTTGCTGGCCAGGGCAAAGGGCTGATCCGGGCCGCGGCCACTGTAGAGCCGCTCGGATTCGTAGAGTTTCATCATGCCGAACAGCGTCGACATGGCGAGCCCGGTGGCGCGCTGCGCCGCGGTCTGGCCGTGGTCGCCGAAGGTGGTGATCGCCGAGACCAGCCAGCGGGCGTCGAGTTGGTCCAGCAGGTGGCGGCCCTGTTCCGCCCAGAGCCGGTGAAAGAGCTGCGGGGCATGGCCGGGAAAGCCTCGCTTGCGCAGGTGCGAGATGGTCAGCCCGTGCAGGACGGTGAGTTCGGACCGGCCCTGCAATTCCTGACGCAACTGGTAGATCTTGCGCTGGCCATTGTTGAGGAAGGGCGGCGCATGGGGACCGTCGGCGGGATCGGGCACAACGGCCTCTGCCAGCGGGGCAAGGTCGATCTGCAAGGGCGGCAACAGCGCACCTTCGGCCTCGGGCAAGGGCGCGCGGCGGGCCTCGTAGGTGGTGATGACGGTTTCGATGCCGCCCTTGTAGGTGGGGGTTCTGCTCATGGGTGTACACTGGCCGGGCAGGCGCGCCGGGGCAAGCGCTCCGTGATCCGCGCAGCGAGCCCGGCGCGCAATTATGATAATGAGCGCGCTGGCGCGCGCGCTTGGTGTCTCACCTGCGGTCCGTGCCGGACCTTGCCTCGGGTTGGGCTGCGTGGCGCGTTTTGGGCTTTTGTTCGGACCGGGGATGCGTGTAGATCGGGCGCCATGGCGACGACATCCTTTGAACTTCTGGCCCGCGACGGGCGCGCGCGGCGGGGCGTGATCCGCACCCCGCGTGGAGAGATCCGCACCCCGGCCTTCATGCCCGTGGGCACGGCGGCGACCGTCAAGGGCATGATGCCCGAGAGTGTCGCGGCGACCGGGGCGGACATCCTGCTGGGGAATACCTATCACCTGATGCTGCGACCGGGGGCCGAGCGGGTGGCGCGGCTGGGCGGGCTGCACCCGTTCATGAACTGGTCGAAGCCGATCCTGACCGATTCGGGTGGCTTTCAGGTGATGAGCCTGGCGGAGTTGCGCAAGCTGACCGAGGAGGGCGTGACCTTTCGCAGCCATATCGACGGCTCCAAACACATGCTGTCGCCGGAACGGTCGATGGAGATCCAGAAGCTGTTGGGGTCGGACATCGTCATGGCCTTTGACGAATGCCCGGCCTTGCCTGCGGACCGCGACCGGATCGCCGAGAGCATGCGGCTGTCGATGCGGTGGGCGGCGCGCTCGCGCGAGGCCTTTGGCGACCGTCCGGGGCATATGCTGTTCGGCATCCAGCAGGGCGGATTGGAAGAGGATCTGCGCGGCGAAAGCGCCGAGGCCCTGCGCGGCATCGGATTCGACGGCTACGCGGTGGGGGGGCTGGCGGTGGGCGAAGGGCAGGAAGCGATGTTCGGCTGTCTGGACTATGCGCCGCAGATGCTGCCCGGGGACCGCCCGCGATACCTGATGGGCGTGGGCAAGCCCGACGATATCGTCGGCGCGGTCAAGCGCGGCATCGACATGATGGACTGTGTGCTGCCCTCGCGGTCCGGGCGCACCGGGCAGGCCTGGACCCGGCGCGGGCAGGTCAACATCAAGAATGCGCGTCATGCCGAGGATCCGCGCCCGCTGGACGAGGCCTGCAGCTGTCCCGCCTGCCGCAACTATTCCCGGGCCTACCTGCATCATGTGTGCCGCTCTGGTGAGATGATTTCGGGAATGCTGCTGACCTGGCACAACCTGCATTACTATCAGGAGTTGATGGAAGGCCTGCGCGTGGCGATTTCCGAGGGCCGGTTCGACACTTTCGAGGCGGCGTTCCATGCCCAACGGGCCGGCGGAGATATAGCGCCGCTCTGACGCTGCCGAAACAGGCGACGGAGCAAGTTCGGGGGGCGGTGGCACCTGTCGCGCAGAAAACGCCCCGTTTTCACGTCCGATGTGGTACCCTGACCACGGAGGAGCGCCCTGCTTTGTCATCATTCGGGATGCTCCTGCCGATCCGTTTTCCGGAGGGGACTTCATGAAGAACCTTTTGTTTGTAATTGCCTCTGCGGTTGCCCTGATATTTGTGTCTTCAGGCACCGCGACTGCAGGAAGCTGTACGGCATCCTTGACCGGCTTGCCCGCCGATACCGTCTGTGTCGGCATCGTCGGGGCGCCGCCATCGTCCTGCACGTGTTCGGGCAATGCCAACGGCAAGTTCAGCGGGTCGGCCACATTGACCTTCGATGACAAGGGATGCACCGCGGCAGATTTCACCGGTTGCACCATTTCTGTCCGGTGCTCCAGCCCGGCGCCGCGCAGTTGCGGCCTCAGTGGTCGGCCGGTCGGCAGGTTGCGGGGCTGCAACCTTGACCTCGACTTCTCGAGTTGCCTCTAGGGTGATCGCGCGCGGGTTTGCGGCCATCGGGCTGCCGTTGTGTTTGCTGACCGCCGTACCGGGTCCGGTTGCGGCAGAGTTGCGGCATGTTGAGACCTTTCCCGGTGTGCGGGCCGTGAGCCTGGCCTATGACGCGCAGGTCTGCGGTGTCTGGGTGGCGAGCGAAAGCCGGGAGTTGGTTCTGCTCTCGCCGGGTGGGCGCGAGATCCTGCGGTTCGACACGGATTTGGGCTATGTGCGGTCGGTTACCGTGACCGAGGAGGCGGTACTGATTGCCAATGGCTGGGGGGATTTCCAGTGGCTGGACCGGACCGGCCGGTCGTTGGAGCCTGTCTTTGGGCTAAGCGCCACGATCCGCGACACCGAAGGCATGCACAGGGATGCGGACGGGACGTTTCTGGTGGTCGAAGATGACCCGTCGCGGCTGTTGCGGGTGGCGCCGGACGGGACGGTCTTGATGGAACTGTGGGGAGAGACCTTCGATCCGCCGATGGTCGAGCCGCAGGGTGTGGCGCGCGATCCGTATTCGGGCAATATCCTTGTGGTGGACGACAACGAAGGGCTGAACGCACTGTTCGAACTGGCGCCGGACGGGCGGGTGATTTCGGTGACGCCCTTGTCGGCCTGGGGCTTCGACGCCGAGGGCGTGGCACTGCAGCCGGAGACGGGGCGGTTGTTCATCGGCTTCGATGGCGGGCAGGCATTGGCGGTGTTTGACTGGACACCCTCGGAGGTGAGTATCGACACGCCGTTGGAGCGAGGGCCGCCCTGTAGCTTCATGTAGCTGTTTCAGATCAACGAGTTACATAGGTGAGATCATCTGTTGAAGATGTTTTGAGGTTTCACCCCGCTTGCGCGGGGCGATCCGCGCGCCCTGCGGGCGCGTTTTTCGCTTCAGGATTCACCAGTGAACAGACCTCTGTCCGCCAGAGCCATCCCGCGCTTTTGATGGCCTGAACCAGAGCCCCGCCGCCTGCAAGGGCAAGCCGCGCTTTGCGCGGGGCTGCGCCCCCTTGCAGGCAGCGGGCCTCCGGCTCTGATCGGCATCAAGCGAGGGATGGCTCCGGCGAACAGACTGAGGACCGGCCCGCGCGGCAAAGGCTGTGGGGGCGCGTTTGAGGTCCGAAAAGGCAGGCGTGCGACTCAGGGCAGGGAATCGGGTTGTGGCAGCATGGCAGGCAGGCTGTCGTTCAGGCGGGAGACCCCGCCGGGACGCCAGCCAAGAGCGGGCAGGCGATGGCAGATCAGCGGATTGACCCTGCGGTCGCTGCGGGCCGGCGGTCGGTAAGGGGAACCGGTGAGGGTTTGGACCATGTTCAGCAGGTCGTGGCGGTCGAGCAGCAGGTCGGAGGCGTGGAACGCACCGGTCTGGGGGCTGTGGAGCAGCAGGCGGCAGGCCTCTGCGAGATCGGCGCCATGGAGTTCGGTGCCGCGCCGGGGCGCGATGGCATGGCCCGAGAGGTAGTCCCGGAACAGCCCTTGCCATTTATGCGCGGGGCCGGGGCCGTAGATGCCGGTGGCGCGCAGGCTTTGATGGATCAGGGGCAGGGTGGCGAGATGGGCCTCGGCCTTTGCCTTGGCCTGACCGTAGAGCGAGGCCGGTTGCGTCGGGGTGGTTTCGGTCAGGGGCAGGCCATCCGGGGCGCCATCAAAGACGGCGCGCGAGGACAGAAACAGGATCTGGCCCGCCTGCGCCTGAACGGCGGCGTCGAAGAGGCGACGGCTGCCGTCGAGATTGGCGGCCAGGAACCCCTCGGGGTCGTCGCCCTCGCCGCCGCGATAACGCCCGGGGACATGCGCAAAGGCGGCGTGCACCACTGTCGTGATGCCGGACAGGTCAGGCGCGGGACCGGTGAGATCCCAGGGCCTGTGGGGAACGCCTGCGACCGGGTTGCGGCCCAGCGTGACGATCGGGCCGGGCAGGGCGTACAGCAGAAAGCGGCCGACGAGACCCGACGCTCCGGTCAGAGCGATCATGCGGCGCGGGGCAGGTCGGACAGGTTCGGGGTGCCGCCTGCGGCATAGACGCGCCAGAGGTCGATCAGCGGGCGCAGGCGATCCACCTTGGCGTGATCCTGCCAGGGCTTTTCATACTGGAAATGCAACACCTTGATGTCGTCCCAGTCCCAGAGGTCCGGCAGGTTGAACCAGACATATTGCAGCGTGTTGTAGCGGATCGGCAGGCCGTGCCAGTCGGGAAAGAACGCCTGCAGAAAGCTCTGATCGGTGCGCCGCCAGAAGGTGTCGGGCTGGTCGAGTCGCTGCATCATGGTCTCAAATGTCTGCGCCGAGGGCCACGCGGTGAAGACGCCGGAATTCATCCGGTGGAAATCGTTGAGGCCTTCGTAGACATTGGGCGCGGCACAGAACTCGGGATAGTCAAAGAGCTTGTCGATGTTGCGCAGCACCAGCGTATCAGCGTCCAGAAACACCACGCGGTCATAGTCCAGCTGCCAGAGCCGCAGTTTGCAGAAATTGTCGAGCGGGGTGTGGAAGGCGGGTTTTTCGCCCTTGGTGAAGGGGGCCTTGCCGTGCAGGACGTCGCGGGCGTGCGCGGCATTGAAAGCCTCCGAGGTGGGCAGCAGATCGGTTTCGACCAGCTTTGCCCCCAGCGCCGACAAGGGCGCAAGCGCTTCGGCAGGTACGGCGCGCGTGTGCAGGACCACCCGGGCCGCAGCGGTCCCCGTCAGGTTAAGAGAGTGCAGCAAGGCCTTGGCGCCAAGTGCGAAATCCGCGTTTGTCACCAGGGTCACATAGGCGCGCCTCATGAGACGGACCGCAGCGCCTTGCCTTCGGGGTCATGGTTGACCTTGGCGGCGATGTCCCGGGTCCAGGCCGAGACGGCGGCGACGCGGCTTCGGTCGATGCGGTGGGCGTATTTCTTTGCAACGTCGACGACCTCGGACAGCAGGCCTTCGGCCAGCGTGGTGGGGTTGAGGCCGAGCGCGAGGAACTGGTCGTTCTTCACGATCAGGTCGTTCTCGGCCGCTTCCTTGCGCGGGTTGGGCAGGTATTTGACCTCTGCGCCCGTCAGCCCGGCGACCTTTTCCGCCAGTTCGCGTACCCGGTGCGTTTCGGTCATCTGGTTGAAGATCCGGACCCGGTCGCCATGGGCCGGGGCGTCGCCAAGCGCCAATTCGATGCAACGCACCGAATCCTGAATGTGGATGAAGGCACGGGTCTGGCCGCCGGTGCCATGCACCGTCAGCGGGTAGCCGATGGCGGCCTGGATCAGAAAACGGTTGAGTACCGTGCCATAGTCGCCGTCATAGTCGAAACGGTTGATCAACTGCTCATGGCGGCGGGTCTGGTCGGTATGGGTGCCCCAGACGATGCCCTGATGCAGGTCGGTGATCCGCAACCCGTCGTTCTGGGCGTAGAACTGGAACAGGATCTGATCGAGGCTCTTGGTCATGTGATAGACCGATCCGGGCCGCGTCGGGTAGAGGATCTCCTGCGTCTTTGGCCCGGTGGGCGTGTCGATCTGCACGTCCAGATAACCCTCGGGGATCGGCGCGCCGACGCTGGAATAGCCGTAGACACCCATGGTGCCGAGGTGGATCAGATGCGCCTCGGGCGCGGATTCGACCATGGCTGCCAACAGGTTGTGCGTGGCGTTGGTGTTGTTGTTGACGGTGTAGACCTTGTGACGGTCGGATTTCATCGAATAGGGCGCGGCGCGCTGTTCGGCGAAGTGGATGATCGCGTCCGGGCGCTGTTCCGCCAGCCATTGTTTCAGCCGCTCGTATTCCTTGGCGAGGTCGAGCAGGTGGAAGCGAATCGTCTTTCCGGTGGTTTCGGTCCAGATCCGGCAGCGTTCCTGAATCGAATCCATCGGGGTGAGCGATTGCACGCCAAGTTCCGTGTCGATCCAGCGGCGCGAGAGATTGTCGAGGATATGCACCTCATGTCCGGCGTTGGACAGGTGCAGGGCGGTGGGCCAGCCGACGAAACCGTCGCCGCCAAGGATCGCGATGCGCATGGGGGAACTCCTCTTTCCTCTTGCCCGCTGGGGCGGTCCGGGTCCGCCTAGGGGCGGGCGGTGTGAATGTAAAATGAAGAATTTACGACGATTGATGCAAGGGGCCTGTGAAACTTGGGCGAAAAGCCGCAGTTTTTGGGGTGTCGAATGGGAAATTGATACATCAATCATGCCTGATATCGACGTGGTCATCTGGTTCCGGAAAACTTCTGCGCGGCCGCGCACAGTCGCTGTCCGGCCGCATGTGGCGTCAGGGCCTTGGGGGCTGTGTCGGGGTTCTTGTCGATGTTGTATCGGGCTTGGGCCTTGCCTATCTGCACATGATCGAGGGGTAGACCTGCGGGCCGCGTGATCTGCCCGACAGACCTGATCCGGGCGCTCTCAGCCGTTCGGAACCGGCGGCCGAGTTGAACGCGCCGGATCAAGACACGTCTTACGGTGGGGGCGGCGAAGGCTATACGACGACCCGGCGCTGACGGACAAGACTGCCTGAGCGCGAGCCCACAACAGATGCGTGTGCCCCGCCTGCGGGGCGCACGTCAGGCCGGTGTCGGACATCGCCCGGATTGCGGAAACGAACCGATTGTGCGCATTGTCACCTTGCACGCGGAATGCGGTGAGGCCATGCTGCGCGCCAATCCGGGCCGGAGCCGGTACGCTTGAATCCTGGCGCGCCGACACCACATGTAGCCCTCATGACGGAGGCGACCCAAACGCTGCCGCGACGCGGGGCGGGGCCGTCTTGCCAAGAACAGGACACGAGCATGAAACAACCCCTCAATCCATCTTATCCGGTGCTGCCGCTGCGGGACATCGTGGTGTTCCCCCATATGATCGTGCCGCTCTTTGTAGGGCGCGAGAAATCGGTGCGGGCGCTGGAAGAGGTGATGAACGATGACAAGCAGATCCTGCTTGCGTCGCAAATCGATCCGTCGATCGACGATCCCTCCACCGATGGCATCTACAAGGCCGGCGTGCTGGCCAATGTGCTGCAACTGCTGAAATTGCCGGATGGCACGGTCAAGGTTCTGGTCGAGGGACAATCCCGCGTCCGGATCGAGGAATACCTTGAGAACGACAATTTCTTCGAGGCGAAAGCCGAACACCTGACAGAGATGCCCGGCGACAAGGCCGCCATCGAGGCCCTGGTGCATACAGTTGCCGAGGAATTCGAACGCTATTCGAAGATCAAGAAGAACATCCCCGAAGAGGCGCTCTCGGCCGTGGGCGAGGCGAATGACGCCGCGCAACTGGCCGATCTGGTTGCCGGACATCTGGGCATCGAAGTGGTACAGAAGCAGGAGCTTCTGGAGACGCTTTCTGTCAGCGAGCGTCTGGAAAAGGTCTATGGCCTGATGCAGGGCGAACTGTCGGTCCTGCAGGTCGAGAAAAAGATCAAGACCCGCGTCAAGACCCAGATGGAGAAGACCCAGCGCGAATATTATCTGAATGAGCAGATGAAGGCCATTCAGAAGGAACTGGGCGACGGTGAGGATGGCGAGGGCGAAATTGCCGAACTGGAGGAGAAGATCTCCGGCACCAAGCTGTCCAAGGAAGCCCGTGAAAAGGCGGATGCCGAGCTGAAAAAGCTCAAGAACATGTCGCCCATGTCGGCAGAGGCCACGGTTGTGCGCAACTACCTGGACTGGATGCTGAGCATTCCGTGGGGCACCAAGTCCCGCGTCAAGAAGGACCTGTACAAGGCGCAGGAGATCCTCGATCACGATCACTACAGCCTCGACAAGGTCAAGGAACGGATCGTCGAATACCTCGCCGTACAGGCGCGCTCGGCCAAGCTGAAAGGCCCGATCCTCTGCCTTGTCGGTCCTCCGGGTGTCGGCAAGACCTCCCTGGGCAAGTCGATGGCCAAGGCCACGGGACGCGAGTTCATCCGCATTTCGCTGGGCGGTGTGCGGGACGAATCCGAGATCCGCGGCCACCGCCGGACCTATATCGGCTCGATGCCGGGCAAGATCATCCAGGCGCTGAAAAAGGCCAAGACCACCAATCCGCTCATCCTGCTCGACGAGATCGACAAGATGGGACAGGATTTCCGTGGCGACCCGGCCAGCGCGATGCTGGAGGTTCTGGACCCGGAACAGAACTCGACCTTCGTGGACCACTATCTTGAGGTGGAATACGATCTGTCGAACGTGATGTTCGTGACCACGGCCAACACCTATAACATGCCGGGGCCGCTCTTGGACCGGATGGAGATCATTCCGCTGTCGGGCTACACCGAGGACGAAAAGATCGAGATCGCCAAGCGGCACCTGCTGGACAAGCAGGTCAAGAACCACGGCCTGAAGAAGGACGAGTTCACCGCAGAGGACAGCGCGCTGACCGATATCGTGCGGTACTACACGCGTGAGGCCGGTGTGCGGAACCTTGAGCGTGAGATCGCCAAGCTGGCGCGGAAGGCAGTGACCAAGATCGTCAAGAAAGAGGAAAAGGCGGTGACCGTCACCTCTGACAACCTTGACGACTTCCTGGGCGTGCGGAAATTCCGTTACGGTCTGGCCGAGGATGAACACCAGGTCGGTGTCGTGACCGGGCTGGCCTATACCTCTGTCGGCGGCGACCTGTTGCAGATCGAGGCGCTGCGCCTGCCGGGCAAGGGCCGGATGAAGACCACCGGCAAGCTGGGCGACGTCATGAAGGAGTCGATTGACGCGGCCTCGTCTTACGTGCGCTCCATCGCGCCGGAAATCGGAGTGAAGCCGCCGAAGTTCGACAAGCTGGACATTCACGTCCACGTGCCGGACGGAGCCACGCCCAAGGACGGCCCGAGCGCGGGTCTGGCCATGGTGACGGCGATTGTCTCGGTCCTGACCGGCATCCCGATCCGCAAGGACCTTGCCATGACGGGTGAGGTCACGCTGCGCGGAAACGCCAGCGCCATCGGCGGGCTGAAGGAAAAGCTGCTTGCGGCGCTGCGGGGCGGGATCAGCACGGTGCTTATCCCCGAGGAGAACGAAAAGGATCTGGCGGAACTTCCGGACAACGTGAAACAGGGGCTGAAAATCATCCCGGTCAAACACGTCTCCGAGGTGCTGAAACTTGCCCTGATCTCCAAGCCCGTGCCGGTGGAATGGGACGAAGAGGCCGAGGAAGCTGCGGCCGCGGCCAAGTCATCGCCCGAGGACACCGCCGCGGGTGCAATGGCGCACTGACACGGGGCGTGCCCTGAACATCAGGACGTGCCCTGAACATCAGGACGTGCGGTGATCCTTCGCCGCGCGTCTTTGGCAAAAACGACGAAAAAAAGGACCTTGCGGAGATCCCGCAAGGCCCGAATGTGGATAGGATGCGTCCCCGCGTCCCTGTTGCAATGTGCCGGATCTATTGTCCCGCGATCCGGCGATCACAGACCCGGCCAAGGCCGGGCGGTCGTTGTTGGCCAACCGGCCTCAGTTGGCCGAAGCCGCCGCAGCAAAGATGACGATGGTCGTCAGGGCCAGCAAAAGACCGGCGCTGCTGCTGGTCTGCTGGGTTTCGGCGACGATCACCGGTGGATCGACATAGGGTTCGTAATTTCCGGCGGTTGCGGTGGTTGCAGTGGCAGCAACGAGAAGACTTGCGGCAGCAATTGTCTTTTTCATTTGGATTCTCCAGCCCAGGTTAAATTTTATGCACAAATCGTGCCTTGGAGATTCGGCAGGAGTCAAGCAAAGGGGCAAGGATCAATGACATTCGCGTGAATTCTGTGCCGCAAGTGCCGCGTTTTCGGTGATAATATCGGGTCTTGGCGGCGATTGTTCACGGGTCAAATTTGCGCCCCGGGCCTCTTGCACCGCGCGGCGGCTGGGGGTATTAGCCCCGCTACCGGGTGATTAGCTCAGTGGTAGAGCGCTTCGTTCACATCGAAGATGCCGGGGGTTCAAATCCCTCATCACCCACCAGAATTTGTGGAAAGCGCGCCGGGACCGGCGCGTTTTCTTGGTTTTGGGCTTGGTCTCTGTTTCCGCCTCAGACTTGTTCTCGGGGGCCTGCCATGCGCTGTTTCCGGGCGGCGGCCTCAAGCGCGTCGGTCTGGCGCATGGCGTGCAGTTCCTCCTGAACCTCGCGGCAGAGCGCACCGCATTCCGGGTCAGCGGCAAAGAGCTGTTTCAGAAAATTTGTCATCACAACTTCCTGTAACTCGGTTCGTCAGGTTCCAGCCCGATGTCGCGGGCGAGGTGCGGGTTGGCGCGCAAATGCGCTTCGTGCCGGCGTTGCTCGCCGCGCCGGAACACGCGGGCCAGCCGATCGCGAAAGCGGGAGGGGCGCGGGCGGGTGCTGCGGCGCGCCCGGGTGCGGCGGCGGGTATCGTCGAGATCCCTGAGCGATTTTGCGGACATGTCGGTACTCCTTGCAGATTCGGTTTGTTTGCCTAAGCTGCTTCCTCAAGTTCACTTGAGGTCAAGCAATATGTCGAAAAAACCTGTGACGCGGCGTGTGCGCAGCAATGATCTGACGGTGGGGGATATGGCCAGGCGGGCGGGCGTCGCCGTTTCGACTCTGCATTACTACGAATCCGAAGGGCTGATCGCCAGTTGGCGGACAGAGGCCAATCACCGGCGCTATGACCGGCGGGAACTGCGCCGCGTGGCGGTCATCCGAATCGCGCAGACCCTCGGGATTCCCCTGGCACGGGTGCGGCAGGTGCTGGCGCGGGTGCCAACGGGCGACGCTGTGCGCAAGGCTGATTGGCAGGACGCCTCGCAGGTCTGGCGGGACGAGATCGACCAGCGGATCGAACTGTTGCAACGCTTGCGCGGCCAGTTGGATCATTGCATGGGGTGCGGCTGCCTGAGCCTCGAAAACTGTCCGCTCTACAATCCGCAGGATCAGTTGGGAAAGAACGGCGCGGGGCCACGGCGCTGGACCGGGGAAGAATCCGAGCGAGAAGCCCCACCAGACCCTCTTGCGCGCTGAGCGATCCTTCGTTAAATCGCGCGCAGTCGGGTGATTAGCTCAGTTGGTAGAGCGCTTCGTTTACACCGAAGATGTCGGGAGTTCGAGCCTCTCATCACCCACCACTCTAACCCATTGAAACAAAACTAACCTATTGCCTTCTTAAGGGTTTTCCCCTTTCGCTGCTACAAACTGCGTTACAATGCGGGGTCTCCGATGGCGGGTAAGTTGCGGTACTTTCAGGAACGAAACGGGCGGTTCTATGCGCGAGTCCCGGTCGCATCTGCCCTACGCGAGATCATCGGCAAGACCGAACTGAGAGCCCAGCTTGGTCCGGATCGGCGCGAAGCCATCCGGCGTCATCCCGTCAAACTGGCGAATCTGATGTCGCTTATCGCGGACGCCGAACGCAAGCTCGCGCTCAAGACGGGTGTTCCTAACTCGTTACCTCGCTTCCAGATGACGGACGAGGAGATCGTGCGGCTCAACTACCGGCAGCGTCTCGATCAGGACATGGAGGCGCGCACAGATTCAGAAACCAGTTGGTATGCAAAGATCGGTATCGATGACGGATTTACGCAGCAGTTGCGCCTTGGGATCGCCGGTGCTGCGACCGACGAGGAACTCGATGATCTGGTCGGTCATCGCATCGCCAGGTTTCGTGACCTAGGACACACGGGTGCCGTTCGCGGCACTCCCGGCTGGCGCGCACTCGCCATGAAGCTCTGCATCTCCGAATACGAAGCGCTGGAACGCTTTCTTGAGCGTGACGAAGGACACATGGATAGCGAGACAAGTCACCCTTTGTTGACGCAAGTTCTCGAGGTTGAGGAACGAAGCCAGCCGGTCTCGATGAGTGACCTGTTGCAGGCGTTTCTGGACCACCTTCGAAGTCTGCGCCGCTCCGAGAGCACGCTGCGCAAATGGAAGGGGGTATATGACGAGTTCCGTGAGTTTTTCGCTCACGACGACGCCTCGCGGGTGACCAGAAGCGATGTGCGCGCATGGCGCGACAAGCTCCTGGAGACACGCGGTGCGAGGACGGTCAAGACTTCCTACCTTTCTGCTGTCCGCGCGGCGTTTGCTTGGGCGGTTGAGGAGGACAAGCTTCGCGAAAACCCCGCCAAGGATGTCCGGCAAGCCGTAGCCACTACACCGACTGGACGGCCGAAAAGTTACAGCGATGACGAAGCTCAAGTCATCATTCGATTCAGCCGGACCTATATGCCCAGGAAAGATGACCGTGGCGTGGTGCGTGAGGCCCCTGAGATGACCCAAGCGAAGCTTTGGGTTCCGCTGCTCTGCGCCCAATCAGGCGGTCGGGTGAGCGAACTGACCCAGTTGCGAAAGAAGGACTTTCTGTTTGACCAGGGTGTCCATTTCCTGCGTATCACGCCGGACGCTGGCGGCAACAAGGGCCACGTCTTCCGCGACGTTCCGATCCATCAACAGTTAGTCGAAGAGGGTTTGATGGATGTCGTTGGCGCGGCGGCAGACGGCCCCTTGTTCTATGAGAGTCCTGACCCGGACGGTGACTATTCCAAGGCACAACGCCAGGCCAATCGCATCGCAACTTGGTTGCGAGAGGCTGGTCTAGTTCCCGAGGGCGTTCAACCGAGTCACGCGTGGCGGCACAGGTTCAAAACGGTGGGGCGCCGGCATGGACAGTCTGATGTCGTTCTGAACGCGATCTGCGGACATAGCCTCAAGGCCGAGGGTGACCGCTACGGCGAGTCAGACTTGGTCACAAAGAAACAGGCGATCGATCAGATCCCATTCATCCGATACTGAGTAAGCAGTGTGCCCGCGCCGGCGTCGTAGCGACAACTCGAATGAAGTCGTCCGGTCGGGCGTCCATCATACCAGCCGTGAGCGCGCTGCCAAAAATGTCCACAGGGCCGGGCGCTTTCTCTTCTCGCACCTAGTCCTCGCTCTCGTAGTTCACGGGGTGAATCCGAACGTCCTGCCAGCATTCCAGCCGATCTGCGTAGGCTCTTATCTCGACCGGCCGCACCACGGCACGGGCATCGACCAAGTATCTGTTCTTGTCGAACCGCTCGAGGCAGGTCTTGAATACTGACACTGGCACTGCGTGTAGCCCCGAGAGCGTGAAGAAGGCTTGGCCCGGGCTGCGCGATGAGATCGAACTCTACCTGTCGGAGGACTGAGGATGTGGTTCATCCGGGAGAGGTGAGCTTGCGCAGGAAAACGTCAGTCCCGCGCATAACCCTATGACTTTCGAAGTAAAGCCGTTTCGCAGCTTGCTATAACTGAGTCAGAGCAACACGCTGACTTAGAAAGGATTTTCAGCCATGCCCGCGCATAAAAACACCTACAAGAACCCTCACGCAGGCTCCCGGCTCGCCAAGTTCGTCGAGCGCCGCATTCTCGCGCTTTCCGGCACCAAGGCGCAGAAAGAAATCGCCCGTGAGGCCGGCTTCACCAGTGCCAACATGCTGAGCATGATCAAGAGCGGCGACACCAAGCTGGCGCTCGACCGCGTTCCGGCCCTGGCCAAGGCCCTCGACTGCGATCCAAAGGCGCTGTTCCTGATGGCAGCGGAGCAGGCGGGGCTCGAGACGACGCTGCAGGCGATCGAGGACATCTTCGGCACCATCGTGACGGCCAACGAGGTGGCTTGGGTCAAGGAGATCCGCGACGCCTCTGGCGGGGCGGATCCCCGGCTTACCCAGCGCGCTCGCGCCGCAATCCGGAGCATCTTCTGATGGCGCGCGCAGGTGACAGCTACGGCTTCAAGCTACCGGATGACCGGCGGGAGCTGACCGAGGCCGAGATGCGCTGGCTGGAGGTCCTTCGGGACCTCTACCCAGGTCGGGACCGGGCGCCGCGTATGATCGACGTACAGGCCTTGAGAGGGGTGCTGTAGCGCGACCACGGCGGTGACACCTAGTCCCGGCGGACACAAGGTCATGCATGCGTATACGCCTGCGCTGGAAGTGATGGGCATTGCTTCGGTGTCAGTGAGATTAAGAGTCGAAGTTATCTGGATATTCTGGTCGCAATGCCGTCGCTTTCTTCGGTGGATAAGCGGGTTCCAAGATTTCGCCCAAGATGAACCAATGAATGGCTCTCACTATTGCGGCTAAACCCTTAAGCCATCCCGCCGAGCAGGACATCCAGAGCTGTCGCCGTGACGACGCCTACTGAGATGTCGCCGAAGGCCGTAGTGAACTGTTTTCGGGTCACCTTGCCGGACCGAAGCACCCGGGCGGCTGTCATGGCGCCTGCCAACAAGGCAGAAGCGCCGGCTCCTTCTGAGATTTCCTTGGCAAGGTTATCTCCTGGCAAGTCGGCGAAGATACGTTCGACGTCGCCGGACAGCTTGGCGTTCGAGAAGTCGGAGCTTCTGACGGTCGGCAGATTGGATGCGACTTCTTCTGTCGCAACCACGTCTACATCAGGATAGCGCGCGAGATGCTCGTAAATTGTGCCCGGCGAAGCCACGGCCTTGAGCTGAACCACCTGGATGACTTCGCCATCCACTAGGAACTCCACGTCGCCGCCGGGATGGTTGGTCATCTCGAAAATGCGAGCGGTTATCTCGTCTTCGTCGACGTTTTCGGCGTGGACGAATAGCAACTCGTGGTAGATGCCTTTGACATTGGACACCACGCCTCGCAGCTGGTCTGGTGTCAGCGCGGCAACGTACTTTGCGAGTTCCTCTGCCGATGCCGTATTCAGTTTCTTTGAGGATCGCCTGAGCGCGGCAAGAACGAGGGCTTCTTCAATTGACCAGGACTGCGCGGCATCGTCGAGAAGTCGTTGCAGCGTGACCGCTACGACCACCGCGGCGCTTCGCATCAAACGGCTGCGTTTCTTGCCATCGTC
This sequence comes from Paracoccaceae bacterium, assembly GCA_034670345.1. Lineage (GTDB taxonomy): Bacteria > Pseudomonadota > Alphaproteobacteria > Rhodobacterales > Rhodobacteraceae > Antarctobacter. Next base: position 225,121 of record JAXMNQ010000003.1, read on the forward strand.
GCAAGTGCAATCCTGCCGAGCTCCGTTCTGCACCGATCGAGCTTGCGCCGCTGCAGGTAGGCCAGCGTCCGGGTGAAAGGTCGACATTCGTTGTTTCCGTTCTCTTTGAGGGAGGCGTCGTCCCAGTGCAAATCGATTTGGTACGCGAGCGGTATCAGCGCGTGCTCGGTCACCTGACGCATCTCGGTAGGTGTCGGCGAAGTGCGTTCTTTTGATTGCTTTTGGATGGCGGTGATCAGCTCGGTGCAGGCGACGAGGATCGTCTTCTCATGTGCCTGCAGGTCATGCTCCAACCGGGACCGGCCGAGCGACCTGCGTCGTCCCCACGCACCAGCTATGATGCCGACACCGACGCCGCCTGCTGCCAGCATCACGCTCCCGCCAGCCACGCCAAGACCAACCCACGACCCTAGCCAAAAGAGCTGAGCGGAATTTGCGGCAGCCCCGGATAGCGTCGCGATGGCGGTCCCGGTGCCAGCCGTGCCGAAGGTTGTTATCAGACCGGAGAAACCACTGATCGCTGCGAAGCCGCCGAACTTGCCGACCACAGCATTGATGAAGATTCGTGCTCGTTTGTCAGATGTCTGCAAGATCGCCGAGACCACTTGTGTGAGCGTATTTTCAAGGTGTTCCAGTGAGGAGGATGCCGGCTTCTCGCGCCACCGAAACCGGAATGCATTCTGGTGTGCCCACACTTGGATATGGCGGGCTTTCGTGACCTGTGACGACACGTGGAGCTGTTGTTTCCTCGTCCATCCCAAAGCATGGTCCGCTGATGGTTTGGCTGCCTTGACGGTGGCCGAGAACTTTCCGTTGGCATGCTTGACCCAGATCCGCCGCGCCTTTGCAAAAGATAAGAATCTCAAAATCTTCTGCTCCCAATTCATGCCAAGAGTGAAACCCGATAGCACGTGCTCCCGGTCGGCGAAACCACCCATGTTTTCTGCCATCAAGCAATCTCTTGGTTGATCGCCTTCGATGTGAGCCGCCGCTTAGAAGCGCCAACCACGTGATCTTGTTGTCAGTGAAGAGTGAAGCTTTCCGAGCCTCTGGAACCAATGCTTGCATTTGTGCCAAACGGGGGGCAGGAAAGGCTACATGTCCAGGGACCCATCGAAGTCCTAGGGTTTCCACGATGCTCCAAGGGGACGCGTCGGGGCGCCGGCATAAACGGGCACTGCAATTCTGCCGCTGACGCAGCGCCAAATCCCGCCCGGTCCCTGCGCGACCCTTGCATGAACCCTGCATGACCCTTGCATGAACCCTGCCGCGACCCTTACCTCACCCTTACCTCGACACTGCCTTCGGTGTGGAAAACCCTGCCGGAACCCTTCCGTATCCTTGCTGACACTAGATTGAACCGTCTGCAGACGTAATGATTTCAGCGGGTTGCGGTTCAAGTGTGGGCTGGGGCACCCAACCCTGCCTGACCGACGGTTTTTGGCGCGAAAGTGAGTGAAAAACTCGCTTAACAATGGTCTTCGCTGCCGGGCGCTGGGGAGCTCACCAGTGCGCATCCAGGGTTTTCAGCTACTTCGTCAGCATCAAACATGAGGATCGCACTCAGCGACGCGCACAGCGAGCCTGGGGTGCATCCACGTTCACACAATGAGGCAAGTGGTGTAACTGACCGGGAGTAGGGACTGATCCAAGACTGGCCGGATAACTGCCAAGCTTCGAAGAGAGGCAGTCGCTTGTGGCAGGCTTCCCATGACGGAAAGGTTTGGCCGGCGCTGATCGAGGGGCAGG
>JAXMNQ010000004.1:0-186856 GCA_034670345.1 Paracoccaceae bacterium
CTCGCTCAGCCCAAGCGCGAAGCGCGCCCATCACTCGCAGCAAACTCGTGCCCAAGCGACCGTAGGAACGACATCAAGCCGCTCCCAGAGCGCCACGGGACCGTCCCGGCGAATAACGCGGGTTGATAGGTAACCGAGAGTTCGCGTCGCTGCTCGCTGGCCTGTAACGCCGCCTGGACAACCTTTGCATCCAGGCCACGCGCCGGCGCCGCGGCCGCGACAATTTCTGGGATATAGGCGAACCAGTCTGCCCGTGGAATGGCAGCCCCTTTCGTTACAGCCAGCAGATCGCCAAGGTATTCGCCCGGGTCAAGATCCGCATAGTGCGCTTCGAAGGACAGGCCGGTAATGTAGGTCTTGACCGACTTGTCGTAGACCAGGTGCGCGACATGATCGGCGATGTAGCCGTTCAAATCCTTGGACGCCTGCGCACGGCTCAGCCCCATTGTGTCCATCAGGTCGGCCAGTCCGATGCGCCCATGCCAGAACACGCGGTGCTCAATGAATGCACGGCGGTCGAGCTGCCATCGCGTCAAGGGTTTGTCTGAGGGCGCATTCATACAGCCCTTGTAGGGCGAAAAAAAGACGGGTCTAGAAAACTACACCTCGTTACGCACTCGTCGATTGATTAATTCCGGATCGAGGCCCGGCTCCGCATGGGCCGACGAAGGCGATCACCCCGTCCCGAGGCATCCCGATCATGCCTGCAACTGCTCGCACGCCGATCAGCTCACAGCCGCGCTGACAGGCCCGACAGGAGATCGAGGCAACTTCCAGTAGGTTCAGGTGCCAACACATAGAGCTCGCTGAAGCGGCCTTGACGGCGCTCTCGCGGCGGAGTTGCGAGCCGCTACCTGTTTTGTGCACATCTCGTGCGCCGCCGGAGTTTCGCCACCACGATGTCGGTCTCCGTCCGGTGAACCTGACCTAACGTGGCCACGAGGAGTTCTTGAGTGTCCGCAAAAATTAGCGGGCACCAAGTGGCAGAATCTGGGCAAGCGCAGGAAGCGGCGGAGTTGACGGACGACGAGAAGCGTTCGATCTGTCAGCAGTCGGCGGTGCCGGGTGTATCGGTGGCACAGGTTGCGCGTCGCTACGCGAAGAATGCGAACATGATCTTTTCGTGGTTTGAGGGCCCGTGCTTTGCGCCGATGCCAGTCGCTGTCGAAGACGCGAGTGCCCGCCCTCGAATGATTCTGTCGCCGGGAAGTCCGCCCCGAAGGCAGCGTTGGAGCCAAAAAACAAGAGGATCTGCTATCGGACCTGCCAGCAGGCACCTTTTCCGACGATCACCTTGTTACGCGCGACCTCAAGACCACCAGTCGCATCATCGCGGAGAAGTTCGGGAAGCGCCACGACAACGTGTTGCGCGACATTCGCAACTTGATCGAAGCCAAACCTGAGTGGGGCCTCCCCAATTTTACTGTGTCCCCCTATGTCGACCCGCAGAACGGCCAGACCTACCCGATGCACGAAATGACCGAGGAAGGGTTCTCGATGCTGGTCATGAGTTTCACCGGCGAGAAAATGATAGACGCGAAGGTCTCGTTTCTGGACTGTCTCGACAGACAGCCTGACATGATCCCCCACCCTCGGTACGAACCGCTGCAAAACCTGCCAAAGCCGGTGAAACAGGGTGATCCGTTGCCTGTCGAAACTGCCCCGAAAACCCCGTCTGAGCCAATAAAACAAGGTGATCCAAACCGCGGCGCCGTTTCCGACGATCAGCTGGTCTCGGTAGACCTCACGACCACCAGCCGCATCGTCGCGGAGAGATTTGGCAAGCAGCACAAGGACGTGCTTCGCGCGATCAGGAATCTTGAATGCTCACCAGAGTTCACTGAGCGTAACTTTGCGCTCATCGAATGCATTGATAATTCAGGGAAAAAGCAGACTGAGTTCAAAATCAGCATGGATGGCTTCGCATTTCTGGCCATGGGGTTCACCGGCAGGGAGGCGGCCTCATGGAAGGAGCGGTTCATCGCTGCCTTCAACGCAATGCGGGAATATCGGTCACAGCCCGCCGCGGCCCCGGCCAACTTCGATCCTCACGATCCGACGCAGATGCTTGCGTTTCTGGCCGACTGCACCGCACGCGCAAATTCCGCCAAGGCGCAGATTCAGGACATGAAGCCGAAGGTCACGGCCTTGGAGTATATGGAGGGCGTCGTTGCCGAACCCACTGTCAATCCGTGACTTCCCGTTACTGCGCTGATCCGTGACCAGAGTCGGCGAGTCTTCAAGGGTCGGACTCGTGGGCGGTGGCCACCGGCAACGGTCTTGCCTTGCCCATCAATGCTTGCGCAAAGGCGGCCATGGGGTCTTCCAGACCCCAGGGATCAGCCATTCTGTCCCGACTGAGACGATTTCGAAGTGGTCTGGCACCACCCCACTACGGCTTGATGAGCGATGTGTCGGTCTGGGGTCTTTTGTTCTGGAAAATATATTTGTACACTAATGAAGGTTGACTGGTCGGTCGAATGTTGCTCGTGTGACGGTGTCCAAGTGAGACACGCTAAAATGTTGCGCTCGCTGCGCAGGCGATTCAGCTTGCGGACGGCGCGTTTTATGTATGAAGGCGAGATACCGGCATCGGTATCGCCAAGGAAGTGGGAAGAAGCCGATGGACGATATGAAGTCTGCCCCTCAAGGCGATGAATCCGAGGAAACCATCGGCGCATATGTTCTGGATGAACAGATCGGGTATGCATTGCGAAAGGCGCATCAGCGCCACATGACGATCTTTTCCGAAAGGATGCTTGAAGGGCTCACGCCCACTCAGTTTTCGGCGCTGTTCCGTCTGGTGGAAAACCCGGGGCCACAGTCGCAGAATGCATTGGGGCGGAGCGTTGCCATGGATGCTGCAACGATCAAGGGCGTCGTCAATCGGCTGGAAGCGCGCGATCTCGTCAAGACCCGGAAGGACGAAGTGGATCGCCGCCGTTACTTGATCGAAGCAACTCAAAAGGGCAGGGCGTTGATCAAGTCGGCGATGCCGGTGATGGCCGAGATAACCGAGGAAACTATGGCCCCGCTCACCGCGGCGGAGCGGCGCACGATCCTGCGACTTTTGGCAAAACTGAGCTGATGGGCGGACTGCTCGGCGACGTTTTGGGTGAAGGGTTGATAGGATGAGCGATCACACCAACAAACCCGCACGCGATGTTCCTGGGTTGATTGATGATTATGATCCGCGCCGCCATCCGGCCCAATTGGTACGCCGGGTGCACCAGCGGGGCGCACAACTTTTTACCCAGAGCGTGCGGCACCCGAACCTCTCGGTCACACAGTTCGTTGCGTTGGTCACACTGTTGAAGGCGGGTTCGGTGACCCAAAGCCAGCTCGGCCGGCTGACCTCGATGGATCCGTCCACAACGACGGTGGTGGTGCGCAAGCTGGAGCGCGAAAAGCTGATCGTGAAGACCCGGAGTCCCGAGGATCAGCGCAGTTCGGTCATCGCTTTGACCGAGGCCGGTCGGCAATGTGCGATCGATCATATCCCGGTCAGCGTTGCGGCCGGGGAGAAGCTGCTCGAACCTCTGACAGGGATCGAACAGGAGCTTTTCACCGCTCTTTTGCGGAAGGTGATCGAGGCCGAGAGCTGACGTTCCGCCTCGCAGGTCACTTCAAATTGTACGTACTGGTATGAAAATTTCAGCCCGACGGCAGGCTGAGAGCCGAAATCTTTTGGAGTAATTATGGCCACTTAAGTTAGAAAATAGACCGAAAATGAAGAATCTGTTGCATCTTTGATCTGAATCATTTTAGTTTTAGTACGTAGTAAATTGGCCGCTCGGCCAGTTGCGCCAGCACTAGAACGCCAGCTCGGGAGCGATAAGATGACAACTCTGGTTCGGAATGCATGGTATGTGGCCGCATGGTCGCGTGAGATCGACGATGAACTTCGGCGCTTCACCATTCTGGGCGATGCAATCCTGTTGTATCGCCGCAAGGATGGGACTGTCGCCGCGTTGGAGGATCGTTGTCCGCACAGGCTGCTGCCGCTGTCCAAGGGCAAGCGTATCGGCGACGCGGTGCAGTGTGGCTACCATGGGTTGACCTTCGGTTCGGACGGCAAGTGCACCCGGGTTCCGGGCCAGGACAAGATACCGCCCTCGGCCTATGTCGAGAGCTACCCGATAGAGGAGCGTCACGGGATTGTCTGGATCTGGATGGGCGAACGGCATCGTGCCGATCCCGCCACGATTTTCGATCTGCCGCAATTTACCGATCCGGGGTGGCATGCGCACCAAGGTGACGCACTGCACTTGCAATCCAACTACCTCAACGTGGCCGAGAACCTTGTGGATCCGGCCCATGTGAGCTTTGTGCACCCGACGACGCTGGGGAATTCGGCGTCAGAGAACGTGCCGGTGCATGTGTCGACCGAAGGTGAGACCATCACCGCATGGCGTTGGATCCGGGATGCCGAACCAATCGGCTTCTTCAAGGCCTTCGGTGGTTTCGAGGGGAATGTCGACCGTTGGCATTACTACCACCTGCATGTCCCTTCGATCGCGATGATCGACTTTGGATCGGCGGACACTGCTGACGAGATCGCCGAGGACGACCGCGACAGCGGTAATCGCGTGCTCGCGCTGCACTTCATGACGCCGGTCGATGAGGGCTATACCATCGACCGCTGGATGCATTTGCGGAACACGGCAGTGGACACCGAGGAGGCATCGGAAAAGATCGACGCCATGTTCCGGGTCGCCTTTGCTGAGGACAAGGAAATCCTCGAGGCGGTGCACGCCGAGGAAAAGCGCCCGATGAAGCGGCGGCCGATCCGTATCGCCATCGACCGGGGGCCGATGGTCTACCGCAAGCGCATCAATGACCTGCTGGAAACCGAACGGACACTCGACGCCTCGGCAGAGAGCAATGCGTCCTTCGTTTACCATGACTGATGCCGACCGGATCGGGAGACCTGACATGCTGGATGCAGGAAAGACGACGCCGCTGACACTGGAAGTGTGTGAGCGGGTGCAAGAAAGCCGGAACGTGGTTTCCTTTCGGTTCAAGGTGGTGGAGGGCGAGATGGCGCCCTTCGCCGCAGGCCAATATCTTCCGATCCGTCTTGACCTGCCAGAGCGTCCGATTTCGACCTACACGATTTCGTCGGATCCGCGCGACCGCAGCGGTTACCGGATCAGCGTCAAGCTGGAACCGGACGGGAAGGGCGGCTCGCGCTACCTGCATGAGGCGGGCGTGGTCGGGGCGCGCTTCCCAGCCGAGCTACCACGCGGAAAGTTCGTGTTGGCAGAGGATGCGCGGCCGGTGCTGCTGCTTACCGGTGGGATCGGGATCACGCCGGGGCTGGCGATGCTGGCCGAACTGGCCCGCCAGCCGGATCGGCCGACATGGTTTGTCCATGCCTGCCTGAATGCCGATGAGCATTCCTTTGCATCCGAAGTGCAGGAACTGGCAGAGGCCTCGCCCAACGTGACCACGCACGTGGCCTACGCCGAAGGGGGCGAGGACGATATCTCATCGGGGCGTTGTCAGTCCCTAGGCTTTCTCGACCGGGAGAAATTGCGCAGCCTGCTGCCGCAAGACGCCTACCGCGTCTATCTCTGTGGGCCGGAAGGGTTCATGATGGCGATGCGGGCGACGCTGGTCAGCCTCGGTGTGCCGGATGATGAGATTGAGCAGGAGTCTTTCGGCGGCATTTTGCCCGATGCGCCGCGCGCCGTGGCGGAGAAGGGCGCCGTTTCGACGGATGATGGAGCCACAGCCGTGGTGCGATTTGCCCGGTCGGGACTGACGCTTGCCTGGGACGGAACCAGCGAGAACCTTCTGGACTTCGCCGAGTCGCAGGGCTTGGCGCCAAACTTTGAGTGTCGCGACGGCATATGCGGGACCTGTGCCTGCCGAAAGCTGAACGGTGACGTTTCCTATGCCGAAGAACCGCTCGATTCGCCCGAAGACGGCCACGTTCTTCTCTGTTGTTCCGTCCCGAAAGGGGACGTAACTCTCGATATCTGACAGATACCGCACAAATTTCCCGCAAGAAATGCCTAAAAAATGTGCAAATACTGGGCTCGGGTGGGGGTCGAGGGAAAAATTATTCAACGGAAGAATTTGTTTCTATACAAATGAATTTTTTCGCGCTTTTATGTACCGGGAAGAAGATGCGCGCCGCATGCCGGCGGCAAGAATACAAGGAAATTCTGCCCCGCTCGGGGCGAAAAAGCGAACGTCGCGGGCTGCACCAGGTGGGCCGTGAACAGGTGGGTTTTGCCTGCCGAACCCAACAGGACCAATGACGAAAGGAACGCCATGAAACGCCGTCAACTCCTCGCCACGGTCACGGGTCTGATGACCCTTGCCAGCCTCCAGATGACACCCGCCCTTGCACAGGATGCCTATCCCAGCGAGCCCATCCACATCACCGTTGTCTGGCCTGCCGGCGGCGGGCACGACCTTGTCGGTCGCCTGATCGGCCATGAACTGTCCGAGATCATGGGCACCGCGGTGGTGGTCGACAACGTGACCGGTGCCGGCGGTTCGACCGGTATCCGACACATCGCCAACGCCGACCCTGACGGCTACACCATCGGTGTGATGGGGCTGCACGCCGTGTCGCAATCCTTCATGAACGTCGCGGCGCCCAAGCTGGACGGGTTGGACCCAATTGCATACGTCAGCGATGAACCCGGTGCGATCGAGATCAGCGTCGACATGGGGATCGAAACCCTTGACGACTATGTTGCCGCGATGAAGTCCGATCCGATGTCGCTGATGAACGGCAACGACCCGCAGGGGGGCAACTCGTTTGTCTTTGCCAGTGTCATCCCGGCGGCGCTCGGTGTGAACATGATGAAGCTGCCCTATCCAGGGCATGCACCCACTGTGACGGCCCTGCTGACTGGCGAGGTCCAGACCGCAACCCTTCCGATCCCGCCGATCCTCGAACATGCCAGGGCCGGAAAGGTCAAGGTGCTGGGTGTCGCCTCGGAAAAACGCCACCCTCAACTGCCGGACGTGCCCACCTTCAAGGAGCAGGGCTATGACGTCGTGGTGAATGACTTTGTCATGATCGCGGCGCCGGTCGGTATTCCGGACGAAATCCGGGCGAAACTGGAAGACGGTCTGCTCCAGGCCATCAACAGCGCCGGGTTCACGACCGCAGCCGCCAAGAACGGCATGGTGCTGCGCCCCGGCGGCGCCGATATGGCGGCAGAGGAACTCGCGAAGCAGGTCGAGCTTGTCTATCCGATCCTGGACGAAGCCGGTCTCGTTGCCGAGGAACTGAAGCGGAAGTGACGCCCGCAGGCGGGGCGATTGCGCCCCGTCCCCAAACTCACAAACCCAGGAGCCAGCCATGACCCCGCCCATCGAAAACTCGGCCTACAAAACCCTCGCGGTCGGTATTTTCTTTCTCCTCTTGGCGGTCGCCAGTTGGCTTCTGCTTCGCCACAGCATCACGCTGTTCTCCGGCAATCAGATGCCGGGGGATCCGGGGCCCTTCTTCCTGTCGCAGCTATGCCTTGCGATCCTCGCGGTCGCTGGGGTTGTGCTGATCGCGATTGGTGTCTGGTGCGTGGCGCATGAGGAGCGCAGGCACAAACACACGAGCCAGCTGGTTTCCGCGGCGCGCGAATGGTCGCTCTCGATCGGTTTCGCGCTCACCCTCCTGTCGATGCCGGTGATGATGCGCCTGCTGGGCACGCCCGCCGCCGTGGCGCTGTTTTCAGTCACCTGGATCTACATTCTTCTGGTTTCGATCAGTGGCCATTCGTGGCGAAACCTGATCGAGGCGGTGCTGTTCGGCGCGGCCACTGCCGGATTTATTCATCTGTTCTTCGTGCGTCTGCTGACGCTTCCGCTGCCTGTTTGAGAGAGGACCGAACCAATGTTGCTTGACTCGTTCTTCACTGTACTTGCCGACTTCGTCACGAACCCCGCCATGTTGGGCCTCGTCGGACTTGGTGCTATCCTTGGGCTGGTTCTGGGGGCGATCCCCGGCATCTCCTCGACCATGGCCCTGGCCATCCTGATGCCCGTGACCTTTACGATGGAGCCGGGAACGGCAATCCTGTTCCTGATCTCGATCTTCATGTCGAGTGTCTATGGCGGTTCGATCTCGGCCATTCTGATGAAGCTGCCAGGCACGCCTGCGTCGATCTTCACCCAGGTCGACGGTTACCCGATGGCCCAGCAAGGCCGGGCCGGGCATGCATTGAACTATGCGCTGGTCGCCTCGACCGTGGGCGGCATGGTCGGACTGGCCTTGCTTGTCTTGTTGGCGCCGCTTCTGGCCAGTTTCGCAACCAATTTCCGAAGCCCGGAGTTTGCCGCGGTGGCGCTCTTCGGCATAGTCATGCTGTCTTTCGCCTCCAATGGCTCGACCCTGGTGGCCAGCGTGGTTGGCTTTATCGGCGTGCTGCTGGGCATGGTCGGGTTTGATGCGCTGACAGATGCCCAACGGATGACACTGAACCAACCAATGCTGCAATCGGGTCTGAACCTGATCCCGGTTATCATCGGGCTGTTCGGACTTGGCGAGATCCTGCAGAACCTTGTGAACTTTCGCGACGCACCGAAGAACAGGCCCACCATCGGCAAGGTGATGCTGCCGTTTCATGAGTTGGCCCGGCGGTGGAAAGTGATGTTGCGCGGCTCGATCATCGGCACATTTATCGGCGCAATCCCTGCGGCGGGCTCGGCGGTGGCAGTTTCCATCGCATATGCGCAACAACGCAGGTTCTCGAATGAACCGGAGAAATTTGGACATGGTCATCCCGACGGAATCGTTGCGCCGGAAGCGGCCAATTCCGCCTCGGTCGGTGGTTCCCTCATTCCTCTGATTGCGCTCGGTGTGCCGGGCGACACCATTACCGCCGTACTGATGGGCGCACTCATGGTGCATGGACTGACGCCGGGGCCGCTGCTGTTTGCCAACGATCCGACCTTTGTCTCCTGGATCTACGTTTCGGTTCTTCTGGCACTGGTTGCAACATTGGTACTGGGGTTGGGCATGATCCGGGCAGCGGTGCTGGTCACGCGCATCCCGCCGCAACTGATGTATGTGTTCATCGCGGTGTTTTGTGTGATCGGGGCCTTCGCAATCCGAAATGACATGAACGACGTCTATGTGATGATTGCATTCGGAGTTGTCGGCTTCGTGTTCTCGCGCCTCGGGCTGCCGGCGACGCCGCTCGCCTTCGGCTTGATCCTTGGCCCGATTTTGGAAGAGAACCTGCGTCGCAGTCTGATGATCAGCCAGGGCTCGTGGAAAATCTTCATTGACCGGCCGATTTCGGCAATTCTGCTCGCGATTTGCGTCCTACTGGTGGCCCTGCCGCTGGTCTCGGCACTGCTGCGCCGGATGCGCGGACCGCTGGCGCGGAAGAGGGCATAAAATTACCCAATTGAATAAATCTGGCTTGATGGTACGGCATCTTGCCGGGTAGGGGAGAACAAACTCAGCAAACGGACTTCGCCCATGACCGCGACCAATGCCCGCCGAAAGCCAGGACGTCCCAAAGCGGGACAGGAGTTGCGAGAGGTCATCCTCGACAAGGCCGAACTGTTGTTTGCCGACTTCGGATTCAGTGGCGCCAAGGTGCGCGACATCGCGGCGGCGGCCGAGGTCAACCAGGCGCTGGTGCGCTATTACTTCGGATCGAAGCAGGACCTGTTTGATGCCGTGGTGCGGCGGCGCGGAAGCGCGGTCTCGGGGGCGCGGCATGTGCTGTTGGATGAACTGCTCTCGCGAGACCGGGCGCCAACGGTTGCCGAACTGGTCCGGTGCTATCTAAAGCCTCAATGGCAAATGAAATATTCCGGACCGAACGGGGCTGCTTTCGTGCGCCTGCAGGCCCGGCTTCACGCCGAGCAGGACGACCATGCCTTCCGCCTTCGCCGCGAGGTTTATGATGCTTCGGTCAAGCGTTACATCCATGCTCTGTCCGAGGTGTTGCCGGAGATCCCGAAAGACGTCATCTCGACCCGGATGGCCTTTGCCGTAGGGACCTACATGTTCATGCTGAACGACCTCGGCCGCATCAACGATCTGACCGACGGGCAGGTGGGCGACCTGCGCGGGGATGCGATGCTGGACCAGCTCGAGGTCTTTATCGCCGCCGGACTTTCGACCCCGCTGGCTCGCTGAACGGACCACATCGGCAAATATGTTTGTGTACTAACAAAAAATGCTTGTAATTATACCGATGAATAAATATCAATGACGCAAGGTTGATATCGGAGGTGAGAATCATGAAGCCAATTCGAGTGGGACAGATCGTGCCAAGTTCGAACGTGACGATGGAGACGGAGATCCCGGCGCTGCTGCGCGCGCGCGAAACGGTCTTTCCGGAGCGCTTCACCTTTCACTCTTCGCGGATGCGCATGAAGCATGTGACCAAGGAAGAGCTTGCCAAAATGGACGCCGACAGCGACCGCTGCGCGCTGGAACTTTCCGACGCGAAGGTGGACGTCATGGGTTATGCCTGCCTCGTCGCCATCATGTCGATGGGCCGGGGCTATCACCGTGTTTCGCAGGACCGACTGCGCAGCGTCACTGCTGGCAATGACGCGGATACGCCTGTGGTCACCTCCGCCGGGGCGCTGGTGGACGGGATCAAGGCGATTGGTGCGAAAAAGGTCGCCGTGGTCGCGCCCTACATGAAGCCGCTGACCGAAATGGTGGTGGATTACATCCGCAACGAGGGCATCGAGGTCGTGACCTGGCGCGCTCTGGAAATCCAGGACAACCTGGCGGTCGCGGCGCATGACCCGATGAATCTGCCTGGCATCGTCGCCGAGATGGACACGTCCGAGGTTGATGCCGTGGTGCTTTCGGCCTGCGTGCAAATGCCCTCGCTTCCGGCGGTTTCCACGGTGGAGGCACAGGTCGGCAAGCCGGTGCTGACGGCGGCCATCGCAACGACCTGGCAGATGCTAAAGTCGCTCGATCTCGACACCCGCGTACCGGGCGGCGGCACGCTGCTCTCCGGCGCCTACTGAAAGGGAGACACATGCCTTTTGGATATCATGTTCACGCCAACGGCATCCGCCAGCACCTGATTCGCTGGGACGGGCCGAAAGACGCGCCGCAATTGCTGCTGCTGCCCGGCATTACATCGCCTGCAATCACCTGGGGTTTCGTGGCCGAGCGGCTGGCCGAGCGTTTCGAGGTTCATGTTCTGGATGTGCGCGGCCGTGGCCTGTCGCAGAGCGGCGACCTGGACTACACGCTGGACGCCTTGGCCGACGACGCCATCGCCATCGCACGGCAGATGAACGCCCCGATTACTCTGGGCCACTCCATGGGCGCGCGGATCGCGATCCGCGCGAATGCCCGCGATCCGGGACCTTTTGCAGGACACATCCTGGTCGATCCACCGATGTCCGGGCCGGGCCGCCGGGCCTATCCGTCGAAATGGCCGTGGTACAGTGACAGTATCCGACTGGCGGCGCGGGGCTGCTCCGTCGAGGAGATGCGCGCTTTCTGCCCGACCTGGACCGATGAGCAGGTCGCCCTGCGCGCAGAATGGCTGCACACCTGCCACTGGGGAGCGATCCGCATCGCCTTCGACGGGTTCCACACCGACGACATTCATCAGGACCTGCCAAAGATTGACAAGCCAGCGCGGCTGGTCATCGCCGGTGGCGCCGCCGTGGTCGATGAGGCCGATCATGCTGAAGTCGCGCAACTGAACCCGAAGATCGAGCAGCGAACAGTGCCGGAGGCCGGCCACATGATCCCCTGGGACAATCTCGAAGGGTTCCTGGACGCGGTCATGGACTTCGACGCCCAATAAACCGAACACATGGAGGATCCGTCATGGATCACGCAAGCTTTACAGATATTTGCCTGCACCAGCTGAAGATGTCCGGCGTACGCAAGGACGAACGCCTGGTCGTGCTGACCCAGGGCAACGAACGTCTGGATTACGCCGATGCCTTCCTGGCCGCTGGCCGCAGTCTTGGCGCCAACATGTACCACATGCGTCTTCCTGCGCCGCCCGTTGCCGGGGCCTGGGCGGTGGGTCAGACAGGTCTCGCCGCGATGCCCGACGCGGTCGAGGCGCTGAAGAACTGCGACATGCTGATCGACTGCGTGTTCCTGCTGTTCAGCCCGGAACAGTTCGCCATCCAGGACGCGGGCACCCGGATCCTGACGGCGGTCGAGCCGCCGGAACTGCTGGCCCGGATGCTGCCCAGCCAGGAGCTGCGCGAGAAGGTCGAGATCGGCGCGGAATACCTTGCAAAGGCGAAAGTGATGCGCATCACCTCTCCGCATGGCACCGATGTCACCTATAAGCTGAACACCTATCCCACCGTGGCCGAATACGCCTGCACCGACGAGCCGGGCCGCTGGGACCACTGGCCCTCGGGTTTCGTCTTCACCGGCGGTGACGATGACGGTGTCAACGGCCAGATCGTGGTGGCGCCGGGCGATGTACTCTTGCCGCAGAACATGTATGTGCGCGACCCGATCATCTACACGATCGAAAAGGGCTGGATCACCGACATCCGCGGCGGGTTGGATGCCGAACTGGTAAAGTCCTACATGGAGGGCTTCAACGATCCGCGTGGCATGGGCATGAGCCATGTCGGCTGGGGCATGAACCGCGACGCACATTGGCACGGCATGACCCCGGGCGAGTTCCCGGGCGGCATGGGCATGGAGCCGCGCAGTTTCTACGGCAACGTGATGTTCTCCACCGGCCCCAACAACGAGTTGGGCGGCCCGAACGACACCGCCTGCCACCTCGACATCCCGATGCGCGGCTGTTCGCTGTTCCTCGACGAAGAGCCGATTGTGATCGACGGCGACCTCGTGGTGAAGGAAATGCAGATCGCGCGCCACTGAAGGCGGTTCGTCCCAATTATCTAACGCAGTCGCTGTCCGGGTCCAAGCGTCCCGGCGGCGGCGGTTGCGCCACAACGGAGCACATGAGATGTCCCAGGAACAAGTTTATTCCGACGCCGGTTTCGGCCAGAAGGTGCCCCGGGGCACCCGTCCGGCCATCGTGGTGGTGGATTTCTCCTACGGCTTCACCGACACGCAATATCCAACCGCAGCGGATATGAGCGCCGAAATCGCGGCGACGCGCCGGCTGACCGATGCTGCGCGCGCCGCCGGGTTTCCGGTGATTTACACAACCATCGCCTACCATCCCGGTGAAATCGGCAAGTTGCCCTGGCTGAAAAAGGCGGCCGGCATGGCGGCCCTTCTGGAAGGCACGCGGTTGGTAGAGATCGACTCGGCCACGGGCATCCAGCCGGAGGACGCGCTGGTGGTGAAAAAAGGGGCCTCATCCTTCTTTGGCTCAACGCTTGCCGCGCTGCTGGCGGGGGCGAACGTGGATACGGTTGTCGTGACCGGGGCAACGACCTCGGGTTGCGTGCGGGCAACTGTGGTGGACGCGGTTCAATCGGGGTTCAACGTGCTGGTCCCGCGCGATTGTTGCGCAGACCGCGCTGCCGCCCCGCATGAGGCCAGCCTCTACGACATGGACCAGAAATATTCCGACGTGACGGACGCCGACGACATTCTCGCCTGGCTGCACTCTCTCGCCGCTTGAGCCCGAGCGGCACAACAAAGTCATGGGGGCAATCAGGTCCCTCAAAATTGCCGGCAAGGTCTTCGCCATGTGCGGAGACCCTTGATTGTGTGGGGTTTCGGCGCGCCGAAAATAGACAATCGAGAGACCCTTCGCCGAGGCAATACAGTGCGTCGGCCACCGCGACGCCCGGTACAGCGGGCTCAAACGCGTCCAATGGCCGCCGCTCATCCCCCCAAAGCCCTGAACATCCAGAAAATGCAATGGCGGGGTCGAACTGCATGACCTCGGCTCAATCTCGTGAAGTACCTGCAACCAAACGAAAGCCCCGTCAGCTTGGCCGGGGGGCTGAACTCTAATGGGGCGCAATCCGCGCCCTCTATTGTTGCCAGATGACGTCCCGCCCGGCCCAAAAAAGAAGACGGCCCCGGGTTGCGGGGCCGTCCTGTCGGACTGTCTGGGTCAGCCCAGAGCCGCCGTCATCGGATCGTAGGCATAAACCCAAGACGGATCTTCGGGCTCCTTCAGCCAGGTGTTGGCGTTGGAGATCGTCTGAACCTTTGTCGCCCGGTCGCGCCGTGTGTTCTCGTAAACGTCGAAGGCGCTGGAATAATCGCCAATGCCGGTTTCCGACAGACAGCGAGTCAGCACGGCAGCGTCCTCGATCGCCATGCAGGCACCCTGCGCCATATGCGGGCGCATCGGATGGCAGGCGTCGCCGAGCAGGCACATCCGGCCGCGGCTCCAGAGGTTGAGCGGGTCGCGGTTCCAGAACGGCCACTTGGTGACGGTCTCGGTGGCGTCGATCAGGGCCTGCACCATCGGGTGCCCGCCACCGAAAATTGCCTCCATTTCCTCGCGTGAGCTGTCGACAAATCCTGCCTCGTGCGGCCAGCTGTCGACCGGGACACCAGTGACGTAATAGTACTCAGAACCGTCGCCCTTTGTGGCATAGGCCATGACATGCCGCGACTGTTCCCACCACCATTTCACGCAGGTCTCGAACTCAAGTCCGCTGGCGCTGAGCTTGTCCATGTTGACAAGCGCCCGGTGGCCGATCCAGCCGCTGTAGCGCGGACGTTCCTTGCCCAGGAGCTTCTCACGCAGGAACGAGTTGATGCCGTCGGCGCCGATGACGAGCCGCGCCGCGACTTGTCGACCGTTGGCAAAGGTCACCAACACGTCATTTTCACGTTCTTCGATGTCTGTCAGCCGGTGGTCGAAATGCACGCGTTTTTTCGGCAGTGCATCGATTTGCTCGGCGTGAAGGTCGCCGCGGTGGATGGTGATGTAAGGGGCACCGTATTCCTTCTTGGCATGGTCGCCGAGAGGGATACGCGAGAGATATTCACCTGTCATGCCATCGCGGGAAAACCAGAAGTCGGGATGCGCTCCGATATTCGCGAGGCGGTCTTCGAGGCCGATCTTTCTGAAGATCTTCATCACGTTGGGGCCGATGTGGATACCCGCACCCAGGCGGGTAAATTCGGGCGCTTGCTCGAAGCAATGCACCTCGAAGCCCGCGTCGAGAAGGAGTGCGGTTGCAGCAGCGCCACCAAGGCCTGCTCCGATCACGGCAATGTCTACGGTGTCGATGCCAGTCATGTTGTTCTCCGTCGGAAATTTGTTCGTATACAAATGAATATCATATTGCGAAAGATCCGAAAAGAGTATTCTTTTGATCAAAAAAATAAGTAAGATCAGCGTGTTGGGATGTGGCCTTGGTCATCTTCCGCAAGTGGCGGTTTGGTCTGGGCGATTTTTCAGAGCCAAACGAATCTTCCATGACCACGAACCGATCGCGCCAACCAGAGCTCATAGCTGTTTGCAAACTGATCATTCGTTGCGGCCGAACTCGATAATCGAGACGCGGAGATTTCGGGGTGGAGTCCGGCGTCGAAAACCGTTGACACCAGACGCCAGCAATCGCGGCGATGACCATTGATATGAATTTCTTATCAGTAGTGAAGTTTAATTAATTTGCAGAAAGAGTGGGGCTTGCTCTAGTTTCCCTGAGAGATTCCAACATAAGGGACCAACCAATGAACACCGTCTGCGACCAGCTTTCAAACTTTGCGGCCGACCCCAAGCGGCCGATCCTGCTTGCCGGCGGTCGGATCGTCGGCGCGGGCGGGCAGGCGGACCGGGCCGATATCCTGGTCGGCACCGATGGCCGGATCGCGGCGGTGGGTCCCGGCCTGACGCCTCAACAGGATGCGGTGCGTATCGACGCCTCATCCAACCTGATTTCGCCCGGCTTCGTCGACATGCATCAGCATCTGGACAAGACCGGGGTGCTGCGTTTCACGCCGAACCCTTCCGGCACCCTGCAAGGCGCGCGTGAGGCTTTCGCGGCCTATGCCAGAACCGCGGGCCCCGAGGATATTACCCTGCGCGCCTCGCGGACCATGGCACGCTGCCTGTCGCGCGGCACCACTGCGATCCGCAGCCATGTCAATGTCGACAAGGATGCCGGATTCAACGGGATCGAGGCGCTGGCGCGGCTCCGGCAGGCCTGGGCTGACCGGATGACGCTGCAACTGGTGGCATTCATGACGCCACATCCGGGCCAGGATCTTGACTGGCTGCGCGCGAATATCGACCCGGCGGTCGGGTTCGCCGATGCGGTGGGCGGCACACCGGCCGTCAGTGAAGACCCCGAGCGCTATATGGACATCCTGTTCGAGGCCGCCGCCCGCGCTGGCAAGCCGGTCGACCTGCATCTGGACGAACATCTTGACCCCGACAATCTGCACTTGCACGCGGCGCTCGACCGGGTGGAGCGGTTCGGTCTGCAGGGGCGCACGGTGTTCAGCCATATTTCGGTGCTGAGCGCGATGGAGCCGGAGGCGGCGCGCGCGGTCATGGACCGGATGATTGCGCTGGACGTCGGGGCGGTGACGTTGCCGGCGGCCAATCTTTACCTTCAGGCCCGCGACCGCACGAAGCTGCCACCGCGCGGGTTGACGCGGGTGGCCGAGCTGCTGCGCAGCGGCGCCAAGATCGCAACCGCATCCGACAATATCCAGGACCCGTTTGTGCCGACCGGATCGGGCGACATGCTCGAAATTGCCCGCTGGACCCTGCTGGCCGGCAATCTGATGGCGGACGAGTTGCGCGATGTGCATCGGATGATTACCGATATTCCGGCCGGGCTGATGGGGCTGGGCGAGGATTATGGCATCCGCGCCGGGGCCTGGGCCGACCTGGTGCTGACCGATTGCGAGGATACCGCTACGCTGGTGGCCGGCGGGCCGGTTCAGTCTCGGGTTCTGGCGCGCGGGCGGCTGGTCTCGGAAACCGCGACGGTGTTGCCGCAGAGCCTGGCTGAAACCACGTAGCCGGGGCAGGGGGGGGCGGATCGAGGGATCATGAATGTCACGCTGCGCCAGATCCGCGCCTTTCTTGCGGTGGCCGAGCTGGGCCGCTTCAACCTGGCGGCCAGTTCGCTGGGGTTGACCCAGGCGGCGGTCAGCCTGCTGATCAAGGATCTGGAACAGGTGCTGGGCGTCCGGTTGTTCGACCGCCATACGCGCAAGGTGCAGTTGACCGATATCGGCGCTGATTTCCTGCCGCAGGCGCGCAAGGCAATGGAGGATCTGGACATTGCCACCCGCAACGTCCGCGAACGCGCGCAGCTGAAAAAGGGTAAGGTGATCATCGCCAGTTCGATCATCTTTTCGGCGGCGACCATCCCCGAACTGATTGCCCGGTTTCTAGATTTGCATCCGGGTATCTCGGTCGAACTGCGCGACATGCCCGAGGAAGAGATCCGACCGGCGCTGACCCGCAACGAAGCCGATATCGCGTTGGGGACGTTGCTGGACGATGATCCCGAAATCCAGGCGCAGACGATCGGACAGGACCGGCTAACACTGACCTGCCGCGCCGATCATCCCTTGGCCATGCGTGAGGCGATTGGCTGGAAAGACCTGACGGATCAGAAGTTGATCGTGTTGGCCCAGGACAATCCGTTGCGCCAGATCGTCGAGCGGACCATGATAGGCATCGCTCCGGATTTTCTACCGGCCTATGATGTGCGCTTCTCGACCACGGCGATCGGCATGGTTGCGGCCGGTCTTGGAGTGACGGTCCTGCCCGAAAACGCGATGGAGCTGAGCGCGACCGCGCAGGTGTGCAACGTGGCGCTGACCGATCCGGTCATAACCCGCGATATCTGCGTCATGCAGCATAAATGGCGAAGCCTGTCGCCGCCTGCCGAACAGTTGAAACAGATCATCCTGGCGGCCTTCCCCGCGGCGCCATCAATGCCGCAGGACCAGCCCGCAGGTTAACCGGTGGCCTCGCCGGATAGCCCGCTTGAAACCGCGGCCCGGCACGCAAGCGAGCCCGCCACAATCGAATCCCGGATCGTCCCCGGCCCCGGACCCTTTCGGGGCCGGGGATTGCATGCATCCGGGGCGGCCCTTTGGCTGATTCGCGACGCCTGTCTCGGAAAGGGTTCCACTCTGCGATGGCGATCTGTTTGGTGAAAAAGGTGGTAATAATTTGATAAATATGATAAATTTTTGTATTGTTGACAATAAGTAGGGCTGCGGTCTAGCCTGTTCACAACGACAGATGAGGTTGCTGTGACGAATCCCCAATTCCGCAGAAAGGCGGCTGCGAAAGCCGAACTCAAAAGCGGCCTTGCCGCGGAAGAGCGCGTGTTTTCGCTGGTGGTCGAGGCTGTGCAGGATCATCGGCTGCAGGCCGGAGACCGGCTGGTCGAACGCGAACTGGCAGAGGCGGCCGGCGCCAACCGGCAGGCGATCCGCAACGGCCTGTTGCGGCTGGTCAATGCCGGCCTGGTCGAGACCAGCCGCAACAAGGGCGCCCGCATCGTCCGGCTCAGCGCGGCTGAGGCCGAGCTGGTCTTCGAGGCGCGCATGACGGTCGAAACCGGCCTGCTGCAGCGTCTGGCACGGCACTACACAGCCGAGGCCGGCGGCGCGTTGCAGGATATCCTTCGCGCCGAAGGGGCGGCCTATGACGAGGGCAATGTGGTCGAGGCCCGGCACAATGCGCGCCGCTTCCACATGGAGATGGGCCGCCTTGCCGGGAACAAGCACCTGTCGCGGCTGCTGGATGATCTGATCAATTGTCAGCCGCTGCTGATGTCGCATCGGCGCGGACGGCCATCAGAATTTTCGGGCCACAACCTGCACATCAAGACGCTGGCCGCTTTGGCCCGCGGCGACGCGGAAGAGGCGGTGCATTACAACAACCAGCTTCTGACCGCGCTCAAATCGGAAATGCTGCTCGATATCAGGGCAACAGAAGATCAGGAAGGGCCGCCCACGGCCTGACCGAATAACCCCGGCGAAGCCCCTTTGCAGGATTAGCGGCCACCACTCAAACGCCAGCGGCATGAAGAGTTCCGCTGCGATCTGAAGGAGGCCAGATGCGACGCTTTGCCTATCATGAACCCTCGACTCTGGAAGAGGCCTCGCGGCTGCTGGTCGAGCTGGGCGAAAAGGCCCATGTCCTTGCCGGCGGCACCGACCTGTTTGTCGAGATCCGCGAACGGCTGCGGGATGTTTCCGATGTGGTGAACATCAAGCAGATCCCGGGCATGAACGATATCACCTGGGATCCCAATACCGGGCTGACGTTCGGCGCGTTGGTTACCGCGCGGCAGCTGGAAGTCCTGCCGGGGGTGCAGCAGACCTATCCCAATTTTACCGAGGCGCTGCGCCTGCTGGCCTCGATCCAGGTGCGCAACCGGGCAACCGTGGTTGGCAATCTTTGCCGCGCCTCGCCTTCGGCAGATACCATTCCGCCACTGATCGCCGATGGCGCCGTCATCCATATCTATACACCCAGGGGCATGCGCCGGATGCCGCTGGCCGAGTTCTTCACCGGTCCCGGGCGCACTCGGCTGGAGCGTGGCGATATCGCCACCGGCATCGTGGTGCCGGCCCCCGCCCCGGACAGCGGACGCAGCTATCTCAAGCATGGTCGCCGCAAGGCGATGGAACTGGCCACGGTGGGCGTCGCGGTCAGCCTGGACCGCGACGGCGATCTCTGCACCGATGCCCGGATCGCGCTTGGCGCTGTGGGGCCGACGGTCCTGCGCGCTTCGGCCGCCGAGGCGTTGCTGAAAGGGGCCAGGATCACCGATGAACTGATCGCGCAGGCCGGGGAGCAGGCGATGGCCGAATGCTCCCCCATCAGCAACGTGCGCGCCAGCGCAGATTACCGCCGCAGCATGGTCGGGGTGCTGACTCGCCGTGCCGTCAGGAACGCAATGGAGGCGAGCCAATGAAACAGATCGTGGAACTGACCATCAACGGGGAACCCCACAGCCTGGCCGTGGACGGGCATCGTTCGCTGTTGGACACCCTGCGCGAAGAGATCGGGCTGACTGGCAGCAAGAAAGGCTGCGACGTGGGCGATTGCGGTGCCTGCACGGTGATCGTCGACGGCCAGCCCGTCAATGCCTGCCTGATGCTGGCGGTCGAGGCGCAGGGCCGCTCGGTCGAGACCGTCGAGGGAATGCAGAAGAGCATCGACATCCTGCACCCGCTTCAGGATGCGTTCATGCGCCACGGCGCCTCGCAATGCGGCTTCTGCACGCCGGGCATCCTGATGATGGCGCGCCAGTTGCTCGAGGAGAACCCCGACCCCACGGATGACGAGATCCGCTTTGGCCTGAGCGGCAATATCTGCCGCTGCACCGGCTACACCAAGATTTTCGACGCAGTGCGCAGCGCGGCGGCCGATATCCGCAACGCGCGCGAACTGGAGGGGACGGCATGAACAAGCCCACAGGAAACCTGAAGAACGATTTCAGCGTCATCGGCAAGAGCGTCAAGCGCGAGGACGTGATCGAGAAGGTCACCGGCGAAGGCACCTATGTCGCCGATCTCAAGCCGGTCGGCATGCTCTACGGCAAGATGAAACGCTCTGACGTGGCCCATGCCCGGATCAAGCGGATCGACGTATCGAAGGCGTTGGCCTATCCGGGCGTCAAGGCGGTGCTGACCCATGCGGATGTTCCGCGCGTGCTGCATTACGGCTCGCCGCATCCGCGCTCTATCTCCTGCACCAAGGACCAGTACATCCTCGACGACAGGGTGCGCTACTGGGGCGAGGGTGTGGCCGCGGTCGCCGCGATCAGTGAAGAGATCGCCGACGAGGCGCTTGACCTGATCGAGGTCGAATACGAGGCGTTGCCTGCTGTCTTCACGCCGGAAGAGGCGATGAAACCAGGTGCGCCGCAGATCCACGATGTCGGACCCGGCGGAAATCTCGTGCTCAACCCCGTGCATGTGGAACGCGGCGATGTCGAAAAGGGCTTTGCCGAGGCGGATTTCATTCTCGAAGGCGAGTATTCCGGCGGACGGCCGGTGCCTGGCTACATGGAACCCAATGTCTGCCTGGCCGATTGGGACGGATCGGGAAAACTGACCTTCTGGACCTCGACCCAGAGCTCATTCATGGTGCGGGGCATCCTGGCCGAGGTGCTGGGCCTGCCACGGACCAAGGTGCGGGTGCTGGTCGATCACATGGGCGGCGGTTTTGGCGCCAAGCAGGATTGTTTCCAGCATGAATTCCTTTGCGCCCTGCTGGCTCGGGCGACGCGCAAGCCGGTGCGAATGGAATTCACCCGGCGCGAAACCTTCCTGGCCGGACGGTCCCGCCACCCGTTCAAGCTGTGGCTGAAACAGGGGTTCCGCAACGACGGCACGATCACCGCGCGGGACATGCGGATCGTGTTCGATTCCGGTGCCTATGGGTCGCACAGCCCGGGCGTCACCACGGTCGGGACCAATTCGGCCACTTCACTCTATCGATGCGAAAACGTCCGGCTGAACGGGCGGGCGGTCTATACCAATACCCCGATTGCGGGCGCGTTCCGCGGTTATGGCGTGGTCCAGACATATTATGCACTCGATATCCAGATGGACGAGGCGGCGGAACGGCTTGGGCGAGACCCGGCGGAGCTGAAGCTGAAGAATGCCGTGCGCGAAGGCGATATCGCGCCCTCCGGCCATGCGATCATCGGGCACGGATTGGAAGCCTGCATCGAGCACGGCATCAGGGCCTTCGACTGGCAGGGGCTGCGACAGGGCACGCGCTGCCCGGACCCGGCGACGCCGCATATCCGAAAGGGCT
The DNA here is from genome assembly GCA_034670345.1 of Paracoccaceae bacterium. Taxonomy (GTDB): domain Bacteria; phylum Pseudomonadota; class Alphaproteobacteria; order Rhodobacterales; family Rhodobacteraceae; genus Antarctobacter. The sequence goes on from JAXMNQ010000004.1 coordinate 21,642, forward strand.
GGGGCCTTGGGTGTGAAATGCACGGCTCCTCGGCCTATCCGGGGATCAAGGAACAGGGCAACGCCATCGTCAAGGTCAACGAAGACGGCTCGGTGACGCTGATGACCGGCGCGGCGGGTCTGGGCACAGGGGCCCATACCGCACTGGCGCAGATCGCCGCCGAAGAGTTGAACATGCCCTTTGAAACCGTGTCGGTGGTGCATGGCGATACCGATGCGGTGCCGTGGGATATCGGCGCCTTTGCCAGCCACACCACCTATCTTGTGGGCAGCGCCACCCGGATGGCCGCCGCCGAGGCGCGCGCCGGTATTCTGGAACGCGCCGCCGAAAGGCTGCAGACCACGGTGGATGAGCTCGATATCGTCGAGGGCCGCATCTTCCTGCGCGCCATTCCCGATAGCGGATTGACCGTGGCCGAGACGATGGGTCCGACCCCAGGCATCCCGGCGGCCAATATCCTGGGCCGGGGCACCTATGAGCCGACCAAGTCCTATTCCTTTGCCGCGCATTTCGTCGAGGTGACGGTGGATACCGAAACCGGACTGGTGACGGTGGACAGGGTTGTGCCGGTGCATGATGTCGGCAAGGTGATCCACCCGATCGCCGCCGCCGGCCAGATCGAGGGCGGCATCCAGCAAGGCATCGGGCATACCCTGACCGAGGATTACATCATCGACACGAAGACGGGCCGGTCGCTGAATGCCGGGCTGGTGGACTACAAGATGCCGCTCTCAATGGACATGCCCGATATCGACACCGTGATCCTGGAGGCGGCGCCCGATCCCGGCGGCCCCTGGGGCGCCAAAGGGGTCGGCGAAGACCCGATCATCGCGATCGGACCCGCCATTTCCAACGCGATCTTCGACGCGATCGGGGTGCGGTTCCGGCACTACCCGATCACCCCCGAAGACATTCTGAAAGCCCTGAACGAGAAGGAGCGCAAATCATGATGAACGTTCACGAGATTCCCAAGGAGAAGCTGCCGATCACCATCCTGACCGGCTTTCTGGGGTCGGGAAAGACCACCCTGCTCAACTACATCCTGACCGAGAGACACGGTTATCGCATCGCAGTGATCGAGAACGAGTTCGGCGAGGTGGACGTGGACAGCGATCTTGTGCTGGCCTCGGACGAAGAGATTTACCAGATGCAGAACGGCTGCATCTGCTGTTTCGTCGATGTGCGCAACGATCTGATCGACGTGATGAAAAAGCTCCTCGCCCAGAAGGACAAGTTCGACCATATCATCGTCGAGACCTCGGGCCTTGCCGATCCGACACCGGTGGCGACAGCGTTCTTTGCCGATCGCAGCGTTGCGGACGAGGTCAACCTGGATGCCATCGTGACGCTGGTGGATGCCAAGCACATCGACCAGCACCTGTATGACCCGGTGCTGGACGGGCGCGACAACCAGGCGGTCGATCAGATCGTGGCAGCGGACCGGATCATCGTGAACAAGGTCGATCTGGCCGACGAGAGCGGTCTGGCCAAGCTGGAAGGCGACCTGCGGGGGCTGAACCAGACGGCCGAGATCATGCGCTCGGAATTCGGGGTGGTAGATCTGAACAATATCCTCAACGTCAACGGCTTCCAGCCTTCATACGTCAAGGAGCGCGCCGAGATCCTGCAGATCGACATGGAGGCCGAGGGTGATCACGATCACGAACACCACCATCATCACCATCACGGCCATCTGCACGACGAAACCGTGTCCTCGGTCAGCATGACCTTCGACCAGCCCTTTGTGCTGGAAAAGCTGCACGCGGTTCTGACCGCCTACCTCGATGAAAAGGGACCGGCGGTGTTTCGCACCAAGGGCATCCTGTCGGTGGCCGGCGATGCGCGGTTCTATGTCCTGCAGGCGGTGCACCAGCTTTTTGACCTGCGCCCGGATCATCCCTGGCAGGACGAACAGCGCCGCTCGAAGATCGTGTTCATCGGGCGTGATCTCGACCGTGATGACATCGCGCGGAAACTCTCTTCCTGCCTGGTTGACTGACTCCTCCCTCTCCCCCGGTTCCAGGTAGGTGAACGGCCCGCGCGCCCCGCGCACGGGCCGTTCGTGTTGCCTTGAAATATAATTAAAACAATAGGTTAAGCGAAATTTTCTATTGACCCCTTCAGCGCCCCGGTATAACCTCGAACCAGAGTAGAAGCGCAGCCAATTGCTCACCAACCCATTGAGAGGTGAGGCTGCGATGTCGAAATTCCCCACTTTCCCGACCCGGATGCGCCCCTGCGGGGCCGTCTCCTGCACTGCGGCGTTCGCGCCGTTTGCGGGCGGGAACGGCATTGCACCCCTGCACCCCAATCCAGGAGGTTCCTCATGATTATCGACCTGAGTTGCTATCCGACGGATCTCGTCGATCTGGCCTGGCGCCACGACGGCGAGCCCTTCACCGGAGAGCGGCTGCTGAAAATGATGGACGGGCCGTTCCATGTGAACGGCAAACCCCGTCGCGTCGACAAGGCGTTCATTCAGCCGCCGCAAGGCAACACGATCTACACGCACGGCATCCACGAAAAGGAAGGCAAGGCGGCGATCCGGGAGTACATGGGCTATACCGAAAAGATGGTCTGCGAACACCCGGACCGTTTCATCGGCTGCTTTGTGTACAACCCGCGCTACGGCACCCAGAACGGCGCCGAAGAAATCGAACGCTACGTCAAGGAGTTCGATTTCAAGATGGTGCAATTGCAGGCCAACATGCATGCCTATCGCCCCGACCGCGCGATGGACTGGTTGCGCCCGGCGATGCGTGTCTGCGCGGACCTCGGTATCATGGTCAAGCTGCATACCGGTGACGGGCCCTATTCGATCCCGACCGAATTCGTGCCGATCATCCGGGAATTCCCCGAGGTGAACTTCATCCTCGCGCATTTCGGTGTGCAAACCGGCGGCGTCTATACGTTCGAGCCGTTCCAGATGGCGATGGACGAGCCCAATGTCTACGCCGAAAGCGGCTGGTGCCTGCAGTCGCGGATTGTCGAATTCGCCAAGGAACTGCCCAAGCACAAGATCCTGTTCGGCACCGACACACCGCCCAACGAACCGGGCATGTGGATCAACCTGCTGGAAGTGCTGTGCCACGAGCCGCCTCAGGGCCTGAACCTCGATGAGGACACGCTCGAGGATTACCTGGGCAACAACACCGCACGGATGATCGGGCTGGAGCCGACCGCGCCGCCGAAAACCGTGGCTGAGGCCGAAGCTTATCTGCGGTCCAACGGCGTCGCGCTGGAACCGGCAGAGTAAGCGCCCGAATGAAATTCCGAAGGAGAACAAGATGATTATCGACACCCATCTTCATCCGACCAACCTGGTGGACGAGGCGTGGCGCCACACCGGCGAGCCGTTCACCGGCGAGCGGATGCTGAAAATGATGGACGGCCCCTACATGATCAACGGCAAACCGCGCCGGATCGACATGGGGTTTATCCAGCCGCCCCCGGGCAATACCGGCTATCGTGACGGCAACCGCATGGGCCGCGAAGGCATTCGCGATTACATGGCCTATGTGTCCGAGCTGTGCCAGAAATACCCCGACCGGTTCATCGGCAACTTCAACTACAACCCGCGTTGGGGCCCCGAGAACGGCGCCAAGGAGATCGAATTCCACCACAAGGAATACGGTTTCAAGATGATCAAGCTGCATGCCAACATGCATGGTTACCGGCCTGACCGGGCGTTGGAATGGCTGCGTCCGGCAATGGAAATGTGCGCCAAGTACAATATCGTGGTGCTGATCCATACCGGTGACGGACCTTACACCATTCCGACGATGTTCTACCCGATCATCCGCGAATTCCCGATGGTCAACTTCATCATCGGTCACTTCGGCATCCAGACCGGCGGCAACTACAGTTTCGAGGCCTTCTGGATGGCGATGGACACGCCCAATGTCTATTGCGAAAGCGGATGGTGCTTCCAGTCGCGGATCGTCGAATTCGCCCAGCAACTGCCGAAGGACAAGATTGTCTTTGGCACCGACAGCCCGCCCAACGATCCCGGCATGTGGCTGCGCGAGCTGGAGGTGCTGTGCCACGCGCCGCCACATGGGATGAACCTGTCCGAGGATGATCTCGAAGGCTATCTTGGCAACAATATCGCCAAGCTGGTGGGGATCGACCCGACGCCGCCGCCGCGCGACGCCAAGGACGCAGAGGCCCGTCTTGCGGATACCTATGCGGGGGTCGATCGCGCCACCGGCAAATTGCTGGAACCGGCCTGATCCTGGACCGGGCGGCGCCGGAATTCCGGCGCCGCCACCCAGCCTAACCGACACTTTTGGACCATACCGATCCAGGGACGTTTGCCATGCTCATGACCAAAACCCAAAGCTTTCATCCGCAGGACGTTCGTCATTTCCTGGCCGACTATGCTGCGGCGCATCCCGGCGACGTGATCGAAATCGACCGGCAGGTGTCCGATGATCAGGACGCGACCGCGCTGATCTGGGCGCTGGCCGCTCAGGGTCGCCAGCCTCTGCTGCGACTCAACAAAGTGGCGCATCTCGACGCGCCGGTTCTGTGCAACGTTTTCGGATCGCGGCAGCGGATTGCCCGGCTGTTCGGCACGGATGAACCGGGTCTTCACGCAGCCTACCAGCGACGGTCTCGCGCGTCGGCGCCATCGAAAACCGTCGAGCATGGCCCGGTCATGGAACGGGTGATCTCGGGCAAGGATGTCGACCTGAACCTGTTGCCGATGCTGAAACATTTCGAAACCGACAGAAAAAAATACATCACGTCCGGCATCATCCTCGGCGAGGACCCGGACAGCGGGATCGGCAACCTGTCCTACCACCGGGCCATGATCCACTCGAAGAACCAGCTGGCGACCTCGCTGCATTCGCGCGGCCATCTCTGGCGGCTGCTGAACATGTCCAAGGAACTGGGCAAACCGATGCCGGTGGCGATGATCATCGGCGGCCACCCCCTGTTCATGCTGGCGGCATCGGCCCGGCTGGCCTTTGAAGAAGACGAACGCGACATCGCCGGCGGGCTGATGTGCGCCCCGCTGGAGGTGGTCGAGACTCCGAAATACGGCATTCGCGTTCCGGCCCATGCCGAGATTGTGCTGGAAGGCGTGATCGACCATGAGGCCACGGTCGAGGAAGGGCCGTTTGGCGAATTCACCGGCTATTCCTCGGACCGGTCGACCAACAACCTGTTCACCGTCGAAACCATCCTGCGCCGCGAGGCCCCGATCCTGGTCAGCGTGGCGGGCGGCAACTCCGCCGAGCATCTGAACCTCGGGCGCATCCCGCGCGAGGCCGAGATGGTCGAGAAGCTGAAGGCGCGTTTCCCCTCTGTGACTGCGGTACATTACCCGGCGTCGGGGACGCATTTCCACGCCTATGTGGCCATGAACCAGAGCCGCGAGGGCGAGGCCCGGCAGGTCATGCTGGGGCTTCTGGGATGGGATCAATACCTGAAGAACGTGATCGTGGTGGATGCCGACGTGGACATCACCCGGGACGAGGAAGTGCTTTGGGCCGTGTCCAGCCACTTCCAGCCGCACCGGGATGTGGTGATCATCGAAGGCCTGCCGGGCAACGCGCTCGATCCTTCGGCCAGTGGGATCGGAACCACCTCGCGCATGGGGCTGGATGCGACGCGCGGCCCGGATTTCCACGGCACCCGCGCCCGGATCAGCGCCGAGGCGCAGGCCCGCGCAGCGGAGCTTTTGAAGGATCTCGGCAAATAATCGGCCCGCAACACAGAGAGGACCGGACATGACACAGCCAAGACGCATGATCGTTGGAATTTCCGGAGCCTCCGGGGTGATCTATGGCAAACGGATGCTCGAAGTGCTGCACGAGCTGGAGATCGAGACCCATCTGGTCATGTCCAACGCCGCACGCATCACCATGGCGCATGAATGCGATTTCACACCGGCGGATCTGGAGGCTCTGGCAGATCACTCCCATTCCAACAAGGATATCGGCGCAGGGTGTTCTTCGGGGTCGTTCCGAACGATGGGGATGGTTGTCGCCCCCTGTTCGGTGAAAACCATGGCCGAGATTGCCAATGGCACCACCTCGAACCTGTTGTCGCGCGCGGCGGATGTGGTTCTGAAGGAACGGCGGCGGCTGGTGTTGATGTTGCGTGAGACGCCGCTGCACCTGGGCCATCTGCGCAACATGTCGGCGGTCACCGAAATGGGGGCGATCATCTATCCCCCGGTGCCCGCCTTCTATACCCGGCCGCAGAGTCTGGACGACATGGTCGATCACACTGTCGGGCGGGTGCTGGACCTGTTCGATCTGGACGCAGGTACGGTAAAGCGTTGGACTGGCGAAAAGCCGGTCACGAAGGAACGGGCTGCATCACACCTCAACCGCGTCTGGCCAGAGGCGCGTTGATCCCGGCATCGCGCCGGGTCTTGCCTATCACCATGTAAACGCCGGAAATGACCAGGAGCGTGCCAAGCGCCGACAGGGTCGAAATCGTTTCGCCGAAGAACAGCCATGCCTGCAACATTGCCAACGGCGGCACCAGGTAGAAACAGCTGGCCACCCGCGCGACCTGATCTCGGCGGATCATCACCATCAACAGGCTGATCGCAAGGACAGAGATCCCCAGCACCAGCCAGCCCATGGTCAACACCAGTGGCCAGCTCAGCGTCACCTGTCGGGTTTCGAGGACCAGTGTCAGCGGCAGGGTGACGGCCAGCGCGCCGGCATATTGCACCGTGGTTCCCGCCAGCACCGGCACGTCGCCGCCCAGGCGCTTTTGCAGCACGGTGCCCAGTGAAATGCCCAGAAGTGCCACGAGCGTCGCCGCCAGACCGGCGTTGTCCAGTGCGCCACGTCCCGGCAACGCCCCGGCGCCTGACAAGACCAGCAGAATACCGGCAAAGCCCAGAACCAACCCGGCGGCTGTCGCGCGCGCCAGGCGTTCACCCAGCCAGAGCCATCCCAGAACTGCGGTCAGGATCGGCTGCATGCCGACGATGATCGCAACCAGCCCGGCGGGGATGCCGCGCGAGATGCTGTAGAACACGCCGCCCAGATAGGCGCCATGGATCAGACTGCCCACGAGCAACTGGGACGGGACGTCGCGCGCCGCCAGCAGGCGCTTGCGCCAGAGGAGCAGCCCGCCCGCGAACAGCAGCAGCACCAGCACATAGCGGGAGACCAGCAGGAAGAACGGCTCCATATGGGGCAGGCCAAATTTCGCACCGATGAAACCGGTGCTCCAGATCAGCACGAAGATGAGCGGGATAAGGCGTGTCAGGTGCGGCATGGGTGGACATCCGTCGAAACAGGTCGCGGGGGAGGGCGCAGACCCGGCCGGTGCGGGCGTCGGGTGGTGCCGTCGAAAATGGAAAGTCCCGACCGGGCGAACCGGTCGGGACTGATTCGCGAGTTGGGGCGGTCGCGCGTCAGTTGGACTCGCGCGGGAGGCTCCACGGGAAGAAGTAGCGCTGCGTCTGGGCGATGATCTGGAACAGCGTCAGCGACATCACCACCAGGATGCCCAGACCGGCCCAGGCCTGCGGGATCTTGAACAGCGAGGTCGAGAACTGGATGAAATAGCCCAGTCCCTTCTCGGCGGCCACGAACTCGGCCACCACGGCCCCGATCACCGACAACGTCACCGAGATTCTCAGCCCCGAGAAGATGTAGGGGATCGCATAAGGAATGCGGATCTGGGTGAATTCGCGGATCGCGGGCGCTTTCAGCGAATGGCTGAGCTCGATCAGTTCCTCCGGTGTCGCCTTCATGCCGGTGGTCATCGACACGACCAGCGGGAAGAACGAGATCATGAAGGTGATCAGCACGCGCGACAGGTCACCCGACCCCATCGTCACGACGATGATCGGCGCCACCGCGACGATCGGTGTCGACTGGATCACCACCAGCAGCGGATAGATGCCGCTGGAGACCAGCTTGAACCGCGTCAGCAGCACCGCCAGCGGCAGCGACACGACGATGGCGGCCACGAAGCCCAGCATCGCCACCCGCAAGGTCGCCCAGACATGGGCCAGCCAGCGCGAGGCGTTCACCGCGTCGAAACCTTCGAGAATCCGGCTGGGCGCCGGCAGAAGGAAGGACGGGATGGTGAAGAGCCGCGTCGAGGTTTCCCACAACACAAGGATGATCAGGAAGGTAAGTCCGGGAAGCAGTCCGGGAACACGGTTCACACGCGTCAATGTTGCGGTCATGTCAGGCCACCTTTCTGGTCATCAGGATGTCGCGCAGATGTGACACCAGGTCCTGCATCTCGCTCAGCCGCATGGAGTCGCCGGACCGCGGACGCGGGGCGGGAACCCGCAGGTCTTCGGCGACATGGGCGCCGGGTCCGTGGCTCATCACGATGATCCGGTCGGCCAGAAGAACGGCCTCGACGATGGAATGGGTGATGAACATCACGGTCTTCCGGTGCTCCTGCCAGATGGTCTGCAACTCATAGCCCATCTCCTCGCGGGTCAGGGCGTCGAGCGCCGAAAACGGCTCGTCCATCAGCAGGATGTCGGGGTTGTGCAGCAGCGCGCGGGCAATGCCGACGCGCTGCTGCATCCCGCCGGACAAACGGCCGGGGCGGCGGTTCTCCAGCTTGGCCAGTCCGACCAGTTTCAGCAGCTCATGCGCCCGTTCACGCTGTTCCGGCGTAACCCGGCCGTATTTGTGCTTCATCGGAAAGACCACGTTGTCCTCGAGCGTGGCCCAGGGCAGCAGGGTCGGCTTCTGGAACACGATACCGATGTCATCGCGCGGCTCGATCACGGGTTCACCGTGGACCGATACGGTGCCGGTGCTCGGTTTGAGCAGCCCGGCGACGATCCGCATCAGAGTGGACTTGCCGCAGCCCGACGGTCCCAGCACGGCGAGAAACTCGTGATCGTTGATCGCCAGGTTGACATGTTGCAGGGCGACCAACTCGCCGGCTCTTGTGTCGAATTTCATCTCGACATCGGTGAACTGGACGGCCGGAGTCACATTCGTTGCCTGGGCCATGATCATTTCTCCGGCATGAAGCTGCGATCAACCACATCTTCGGGATCGAGCGCATCCACGTCCATGCCCTGGGCCACGGCAACGCGTTCCCAGGTGGCTTTCAGGCGCTCGGGCTCAAGCGCGCCCAGCCCGTCCCGTTCCGTCACTTCGTTGAAAATCAGCCCCAGCGCGTCGGTCAGCGACCCCATCGCGGTCTCCTGGTCCAATTCCGGTACTGCATCGGTCACGGCCTTGGCGGCATCTTCGGGATTCTCCCGCATGTATTCCACTGATTCAAGCAGCGCGCCGATGAAGCGGCGGGCCACGTCGGGGCGTTCGCTCAGGAACCTGTCAGAGGCGACGATGGAACCGGAATACATCACCAGACCGGCATCGGCCCAAGGCAGGACGATCATCTCGCGCCCTGCATCCGTGGCTTGCTGCGAGTAGCGGGTCACATCCGTGATCCAGGAAATCACCGCGTCGGTCTGGCCGGTCACCAGCATCGGGTTCAGCGCGCCAGGATCGGATTTGGTCAGGGTGACGTCGTCTATCGTCAGGCCGTTGTCGTTCAGCACCAGCGGCAGGTAGACATTCGAAGAGGTGAAGGGCGAGGTCACGATATTCTTGCCCTTCACATCGGCAAAGCTGTCGATGCCATTGCCATCCAGCGTGAAGAACGCGTGCGGGCCCTCGTTGTAGTAGGACATCACGGCGGTCACCGGCAGGTTCTCGGTGACGCGGGCCGCCATCAGGGCACCGATATCGGCATTGCCGATATCCGAGCTGCCGGTTGCCAGCTTGGTCAGGGATTCCGAAGATCCGCGACCCGATTCAAGTTTCAGGTCCAATCCGGCTTTTTCGCAGAAGCCACGCTCCAGGCAGACGAATATGGCTGCCTTGTCGCCGCCGGGCAGCCAGTCCATCTGAAACGTGACCTTGTCGGCGGCCTGAGCAGTTGCCGCACTGCCCAGGATCAACGCGGTTGCTGTTATCATTGCCTTCATAGTTTTTCTCCCTGTCGTGGCTTGCAGCGGGTGCGAACCGCAACTGCCTTGAGCCGATTTGAAACAGACTTCCCCGGGGATTGCTGAGCACTTGCGTTGGATACCCCTTCAACATGCGTCCCCTGGCAAACTGTACGAATACAGAGCAATTACCAAAGTCCCGGAGGGCCAAGTTCGCTTCTACTCGACGATCAGGCTAGCATGTAATCTCATATGCAGGAAGATAAAATTTGGAATTGTCAACAACCGGACGCCGCTCTGGGCGGTCACATCTTCGGCGTCGTTTGGATAAAGTGACGCAAATGTTGGGAAATTCCCGCATGTCCTCCACGGTCCGAAAAGCCCTGCCCGGGTCGGAAACTTTCTCACGATCCCGACGTCGGCATCCCGTGACGGCAGAGGAGGGCATCGCGGTCGCGATGACGTGTTGAGACAGAGGGCGAATCAGGCTCCGACAGGTCGGTGCCGAACCGTGCCACGGTGATCTTTGCGCTTGGGTGAGCCTTCGCCGTGAGCCTCAAATCAGACATTCAATCGGGCCAACCCAAAGCTGTCATCGACAGCTCGGCGCAGATGATCCTGATCGACCGACTGCGCGGCAGCAGGGAACCGGCGCAGCGGGTGCAGCGGTTTGAGCCGGACCCGTCATGGCCTGTCGACGCGCAGGGTCACTTGGCCGGCAAGGCTTTCGCCGGGTTCCAGCAGGCGCAGTCCGGTTTCAGCGGATGATCCCGGCAAGCCAACAAACGCCCCCGCGACATGTGAGGCTGGTTCGATGCACTGGTAGCCAGGCTGAGCGTGAAGAACGAGGTGTGGCAGTGGCGCGTCGGCGCAGAGGGTAATCCGGGCACCATCCGGGGTCAGGCATGTCGCATAGGTCCAATCGGCAAAATGCTCGGTTGTGCCGTATTGGATCGAGATGATACCCGAGCCGTTCGGGTGGACCCGTCGTTCCGGCAGCCCCTTGGGGCCAAGCGGAGTCCAATGGCTGGCAGCGTCGGTCAGGACATTTCCGTCCTGCGCCTTGAAATAGGGGTGCCAGCCGACACCGCCGGGCATCGTGACGGCCCCGGAATTCGTGAGGGTCAGATCGACGGTCAATGCGTCCCCATCCAGCGCGAAACGCTGCGTCGCCGTAAAGTCGAAGGGCCAGTCTTCGTCGGCCTCGTAGGTCAGCGCCATCTCGACATGGTGCGGTCCAGTGTCGGTCATGTCCCAGGGCCTTCGGTGTGCCGGGCCATGCATCACGTCCGACCCGCTCGCCGAGTTCGGTCGCAGCCGGATCAGTTCCCCGTCGTGCCAGAATTTGGCATCATTCAGCCGGTTGTGGAACGGAAACAGCGGATACGCCCCGGCTTTCGGCCAATTGGCGGGATCAAAAGCCGCGTCCTGCAGCGGTACCAGAATGTCTCCGTGCTCGACATGCTGCAATTCCAGCATGCGCCCCCCCGCCAACGGTTGGAATGTCGCCTCGAACCAATCGTTTCGGATCACATGGCGGGTGGAATCTGGATCCCGGAACGCCCTCGCATTCTGCGGTTCTTGTTCTTTCATCACAGTCGTCCCCGAAGCGTTCCGTCATGTTCAATAACGCAAAAGCGACCGCCCTGAAAGAACTCCGCAATGTGCGGCATAGGCGATGGGCGCTCGGTCTCGGACTCCGGACCGGCAACCTTTTGGGCGATGTCGTCAGGTGAATAGCCGAGGGCAGTGGCGGTGCTGTTGTCGAGCCAGCCGGATTGCACCTGCGACACTCCGAAGACCGTGGTGCAGGTGATTTCGGGATGTTCGAGCCCGATGACGACGAGTTGGGCCAGGTCCCGGGGGCTGACCCAGATCCTGAGCGCCCGCGCGTCCGTGGGCCGTTCTCCGGCATTTCCGATGCGGATGTTCAACGTCCGGATCCCGAATTTGTCGAAGTAGAGGCCCGCTTCCAACTCGCCCCAGCATTTGCTCAACCCGTACAGCGTATCGGGTCGCATGGGGTCCGCCTCGGACACCCGCGTTTCACGCGGGTAAAAGCCAACCACGTGGTTTGACGAGCCAAAGACCACGCGTTCGATCCCGTTGCGCCGCGCCGCCTCGAGCACATTATGCGTGCCCACAACGTTGACGCGAAGAATGTCTTCGACCGGTCGTTCGCTTGGATATCCGGCGAGGTGGACGATCGCATCCACATCCGTAAGGCTTGTCGAAAGCGCAGCGCCATCGGATATGTCGACTCGGTCCCATGTTTCATTTGCGCCCAATGTGCCCGGTTCTGCTGTGTCCACGATCTTGATACTGGCCACCTTGCCGGCGAGGGCTTGCCGCAGGGCCGCCCCGACCCTGCCGGAACCGCCGGTGAGCGCGATCCGCTTGCCGGACCGATGGCTGGATCGAATCGCGGCCTCTGCCCGCGAACCCTCGGCGGATAGGTTCAGGTCGGCCATGTGTTGGCGCCTCCGAAAACTTGCTGCCGTGCGATATTGCCATGGTTCTGCATCACGCCAGCGCCCCGGTGGCTTGAAATAGTGTACGAAACGGTCCTGCGTTTCTCGCGTGGTTTTTGACCCCTGATCATTTTTGTTTTTCCCAACAGTTGCTTGGAGATTCACGCCGACGAGGAACATGGCAGTGAACACCGTCTCTGGCGTGATATCCTAAAAAAAAAATGTACAATCCACATTGAAAAATGTAAATTTAGTATGTACGACATTGGGGAGCGCTATCGGCGACGGGGGAGTGGAGACCGTCGGTGGATAGCCTTTGATGACAGGGAGGACAGAAATGTTACGAAACTCTTCTAAATGCGCGTCCGGGTCGGGCTTGCGTCCGATTGGCCGCCTGATGCTGGGGGTGGCGATCTTGCCGCTGATGGCGCTTCCATTGGCGGCGCAAGAGGCCACTGGCCAGGCGCCTTCGCTTGAGGCAATGGTCAAGGCCGGTACTCTGCCGCCAGTGGCCGAACGCATCGGTGTCGAGCCGGCCGTTGTAGAGCCGCTGGAGGCTATCGGAGCCTATGGCGGAGAGCTGCGCACCGGTCTGCGGGGCAGTTCGGATCACAACGGCATTTTGCGTGTTGTCGGTCCCCAGGGTCTCGTCCGGTGGGATCCGCAATATACCCAGGTCGTTCCGAACGTCGCCGAGAGTTTCGAGGTCGACGGCGCGGGCAAGGTCTTCACGTTCCACCTTCGCGAAGGCATGAAATGGTCGGACGGAACCCCGTTCACAGCCGACGACGTCATGTTCAACGTGAACGACGTGATCCTGAACAATGACTTCGCGCCGACGCCCGCCCGCTATACCACCGGCGGTGAGCCGATGCAGGCGACGAAGGTCGACGACTACACCGTCACAATTACCTTCACCCAGCCTTATGGCGATTTCCTTGCAGAGCTTGCCGCGCCGCTTGGCCAGAACCCCGTGCTGTACTCCAAGAACTACTGCAGCCAGTTCATGCCGTCCTACAACGACAACGTTGATGCACTGGTCCAGGAGGCGAACGCCGCCGATTGGCAGAACCTGTTCCTGCAGAAATGCGGTGACCTCGAGATCCCGGCCCGCTGGGGCAACCCCGAGCGGCCGACGCTCGACCCATGGATCGTGACGGAACCCTACACAGGCGGCGCAACCCGTGTGGTGATGGAACGGAACCCCTATTTCTGGCAGATCGATACCCAGGGCAATCAACTGCCTTACATCGACAAGCTTGTCATGCCGATCGGCGCGGATACCGAGAGCCTGATCCTGGCAGTTATTGGCGGTCGTATCGACTATGGTTTGCGCCACATCGATACGCCTGACAACCGGCCGGTCATCGCGGAAAACCGTGAAAAGGGTGATTACCGGTTCTTCGAAGCCGCGCCTCCGGGCGGCACCAGCATGGTCATCAATCTTAACCTGACCGACAAGAACCCCGAGCTGCGCAATGTCTTCAACCAGAAGGATTTCCGCGTCGCGCTGTCCCTCGGTATGGATCGTCAGGCGATCATCGACACGGTGATGTTGGGTGACGGTGAGCCTTGGCAACAAGGCCCGTTCGAGGGTCACCCCTACTATGACGAGAAGACCGCGACGCAGTTTCTCGAACACGATCCGGAAAAGGCGAACGCGCTGCTGGACGGGATCGGGCTTGATAAGCGTGGTTCGAACGACATGCGTCTGCTCCCGAACGGAGATCCGCTTGTGTTCAAGGTCGATGTGATCCCGACCTTCGATCCGACCTGGGTCGACTCGCTGCAACTGATCGAGCAACAATGGGCCGAGATCGGCGTTGACATGGAGATCAATGCCATGGAACGCACCTTCTTCTATCAGCGCACGTCGGAAAGCAACGACCACGACGCAGCGGTCTGGAACGGCAAGCAAAGCTGGGTTTCTGGTCAGTTGCCGCACCAGATCGTGCCGGTCAGCCACGACAGCCGGTACGGTATTCCGTGGGTGCAATGGTACGAAAGCAACGGTGAAAAGGGCGAAGAACCGCCGGCAAGCATCAAGGAGCGCCTGAAGCTCTACGATCAGGCCCGTGGTGTCGCCGATCCTGACAAGCGCCTGGCGTTGATGAAGGAAATTGCAGCCATCGCGGCGGAAGAGTTCGAAGTTATCGGACTGTCCAAAGCCTTGCCGACCTATGGCATCGTCAAGAACGGCCTGAGGAACGTTCCGGAATCCATGCCGAGTTCCTGGTCCTACCCGACGCCGTCGCCGACCCTGCTCCAAACCTGGTATTGGGCGGAATAGGTCAACACCATCAAGCGCACCGCAGTGCCGCGCACCTCGCGGCATTGCATTTCAAAACGCTTCATCCATGGTACCTGAACCGATGCTGATACTCTATATCCTGCGCCGTATCGTGTGGTCTGTCCCGCTGCTGTTTGCCGTGTCCCTCATCGCCTTCGCGCTGATTTCCGCGCCTCCCGGGGATTACATCACCAGTTTCGCGGCAACCCTGTCTGAATCCGGCGACGTCGTCGATCAAGCCCGGCTCGAAGCCATGCGCGAACGCTATGGTCTGGATCGGCCTTTTATCGTTCAGTACTGGTATTGGATCAGCGGTGCCATCCGGGGTGACTTCGGCATATCGTTCGAGTGGCAACAGCCCGTTTCGACGCTGATATGGGAACGCATGTCGCTGTCGGTGACTCTGGCGCTCTCTACCCTGATGTTCACCTGGGCGCTGGCCTTGCCAATCGGCATCTATTCGGCGGTGCGAAAGTACTCCTTGGGTGACTACTTTTTCACAACGATTGGCTTTATCGGCCTCGCAACACCGAACTTCCTCTTTGCGCTGGTCCTGATGTATATCGCCGTCGTGCACTTCGGGGCCGATGTTTCGGGCTTGTTTTCCCAAGAGTATCAGGACGCGCCATGGTCCTGGGCAAAATTTGTCGACCTGGCCAAGCACATCTGGATCCCGGTTGTCATCCTCGGCACCAGCGCAACAGCGAGCCTCGTGCGTATCATGCGGGCCAATTTGCTGGACGAATTGTACCGCCCTTACGTGACAACCGCGCGCGCCAAGGGGCTGTCCGAATTCCGGCTGATCATGAAATACCCGGTGCGGATCGCCATCAACCCCTTTGTCTCGACCATCGGCTGGGCCTTCCCGCAGCTGATTTCGGGGGCTGTCATCACAGCTGTCGTGCTGTCGCTGCCGACGGCAGGTCCGCTGATGCTGCAGGCGCTCCTGGCACAGGACATGTACCTGGCCGGTGCCTTCATCCTCTTGCTTTGCTGCCTGTCAATCATCGGGATGCTGGTCTCCGACATCCTTCTTGCGGTGATTGATCCGCGCATTCGCTTCAGGTGACCCATATGACGACTGAAACCGAAATCGACCCGCGTGCCCTCGACCAATCGCCCGAAGACTTTGCGTCCCAGTGGCGGTTGATCTGGATAGCCTTCCGTCGGCACCGCCTTGCCATGACCGGCCTGATCGTAGTCCTTCTGCTTTACGTGGTCGCGGCATTTTCCGAATTCCTCGCACCGTTCGATCCAAACGTGAGTTCGGCGCCGCATGTCTACCATCCGCCCCAGATGGTGCGCTTGATTGACCGCGACGCCGAAGGCGGCTGGTCAATCAGACCCCACGTCGCCGCAATGACCCTTGAGCGTGACAAGTTCACGCTCCAGACGACCTATACCGTGAACCCGGACAAGAAGATCTACCTGGAGTTCTTCGGCAGGGGCGATCCCTACAAGCTGTGGGGTGTCATACCGATGGAGCGCCATTTCCTGACGACCGAAAATCCTGATGAGCGTTTCTTCCTGATCGGCGCCGACAGATTGGGGCGCGACATGCTCAGCCGGACGATCTACGGCACGCGGGTTTCCATGTCGATCGGCCTGATTGGTGTCACACTCAGCCTTGCACTGGGCCTGATCCTTGGCGGGATTTCCGGCTACTATGGCGGTCGGGTCGATATGTTCATCCAAAGGATTGTGGAACTGGTGATTTCGCTGCCAACGATCCCGATCTGGCTGGGGTTGAGTGCCGCGCTGCCTCAGGACTGGTCGCCGCTGACGCGCTACTTCGCGATCACCGTCATCCTGTCGCTTGTCGCCTGGACAGAGCTTGCGCGGGTGGTCCGGGGTCGGTTCCTGGCCTTGCGCACAGAGGAATTTGTCACCGCGGCCCGGCTGGATGGCTGCACGAGACGCCGCGTGATCTTTCGCCACATGATGCCATCGATGGTCAGCCACATCATTGCTTCGGTGACGCTTGCGATCCCGGTGATGATTATCGCAGAGACGTCCCTGTCGTTCCTGGGACTGGGCCTGACGCCGCCGATCATCTCCTGGGGCGTGTTGCTGAAAGAGGCGCAGAACGTCCGATCCATTGCCCAGGCCCCCTGGCTCTTCGCTCCGGGCGCGGCGGTCTTCCTTGCGGTCCTCGCTTTGAACTTTCTCGGTGATGGTCTGCGGGATGCGGCCGACCCCTATGCCCAGGACAGCAACTGATGAACGAGACGGCCATGAACACAGACGCCAATACGACGGTTCTGGAACTCAAGAACCTGACCACCGAATTCGTGACCAAGCGCGGCGCCTTTCGTGCGGTCGACGATGTCTCGCTCGAACTGCACGCAGGCAAGACGCTCTGCGTTGTCGGGGAGAGCGGATCTGGCAAGAGCGTGATGTCGCGCTCGATCCTGCAGATTGTCGACCCGCCCGGCCGGGTGACCGGCGGGCAGGCGCTGTTGCACCGGCACCGCACGGCGCGCACCGGGGGCTTTGACGAAACGGTCGACCTCTTGCAACTTGACCCCAAGTCCAAGGCCATCCGCAATCTGCGCGGCCGCGACATTGCCATGATCTTTCAGGAGCCGATGAGTTCGCTCTCGCCGGTGCACCGGATCGGTGATCAGGTCGGCGAGGCGATCCGCCTGCACGAAGCCGTGTCAAAGAAAGAGGCGCGCGAGCGCACTCTGGAATTGCTGCGCAAGGTGGAAATCCCCAATCCGGGCAAGGCCATCGACCAGTTCCCCTTCGAGTTTTCGGGCGGCATGCGGCAACGCGCGATGATCGCCATGGCCTTGGCCTGCAACCCGACGGTGCTGATCGCAGACGAGCCGACCACGGCGCTGGACGTGACGATTCAGGCCGAGATCCTCGACCTGATCCGTTCGATCCAGGACGAAAGCGACATGGCGGTTCTGTTCATCACCCATGACATGGGCGTGGTGGCGGAAATCGCGGATGAAATCGCCGTGATGCGCTTTGGCAAGGTGGTGGAGACCGGGAATGTCTACGAGATCTTCGAGAACCCGCAGCATCCCTACACCCAGCGGCTGCTGAACTCGGTCCGCGAGCTGGATCATCCTTCGGAACGGCGGCTGGCCATGCGTGAAACCCGCCCGGTCGGTTCGCCTATTCTGGTGTCAGACGGTGTCAGCAAGGTCTTCGGCGCCAGCAAGAAATGGTGGGGCAAGGAGAAACGCGGCCTCTACGCGGTCAACGAGGCCATGCTTGAACTTCGAAAGGGTGAAAACCTCGGGATAGTGGGCGAAAGCGGCTCGGGCAAGACCACGCTCGGGCGCTGTTTGCAACGTGTGCATGAGGTCACGTCGGGTCGCATCCTTTACACCAACGACGCCGGACAGGAACGCGACCTGGCCGGCCTGACCGAAGACCAGTTGGCGCAGCCCTGGCGCGACATCCGGACCGTGTTCCAGGATCCGTTTTCGTCGCTCAACCCACGGATGACCATCGGCCAGATCATCGCCGAACCACTGGTCGTCGAAGGCAAGCTTTCGGGCCAGGAGATCCGCGACCGCGTCTTCGAGTTGCTCGACCTCGTCGGGCTGCCGAACAGTGCCTACATGCGCTATCCGCACGCCTTCTCGGGCGGGCAGCGGCAGCGCGTGTCCATCGCCCGGGCCATCGCACCCAACCCGCGTGTCATCATCGCGGATGAGGCGACCTCGGCACTGGACGTGAGCCTGCGGACGCAGATCCTCGACCTGCTGCTCGACCTGCAGGAACGGCTGGACCTCAGCTTTATCCTGATCAGCCATGATATCGCGGTGATCCGTTACTTCTGTGACCGGATCGCCGTCATGTATCGCGGCCAGATCGTGGAGACGGGCGAGACCGAGACCGTCTGCCAGAACCCGCAGCACGCCTATACGCAATCTTTGCTCTCTGCCGTGCCGGTGGCCGACCCGCGCGTGCGCGGCCAGAAACAACGCGTCCGTTACCGCGAGACCGCCTGAAGGACCTGACATGAAGATAACAGACATCAAGACTTTTCTGATGCAGGTCGGATCGCGGCCGGGCATGCCTGCCGGGGACGGCTCGTTCCGTGGCTCGCGCAACTGGCTTTTCGTCAAGGTGGAAACCGACGAAGGTTTCTACGGCATCGGCGAATGTTCCGGCTGGCCGCGCGTGATCGAACGCGCAGTGCAGGATCTTGCGACCATCCTGATCGGCGAGGACCCGCGTGATATCGACCGGCTTTGGCAACGGCTTTACGTGGCGACGATGGGCCACGGCATGACCGGCACCGTCGGTGGCGGTGCCCTGACCGGCATCGAGATGGCGCTCTGGGACATCAAGGGCAAGGTGTTGGGCCAACCAGTCTGGAACCTGCTGGGTGGCAAGTTCCGCGACACGATCCCCGTCTACGGTCATGCCAAGACGCCGGAGCGGGCGCGGGAACTGATGGACCGTGGTTACAGCGCGGTGAAGGTCGGCTTTACCGGCGCCGTGAACCTCGATCTGGTGGCGTCGATCCGCGACACTGTCGGCGCGGATGTAGACGTTATGGTCGACGCGCATGGGCCGTCGTGGATGACCGCCGCCGATGCCATTGCCGTCGGGCGGGAACTGGAACAGCTCGACCTGCTGTTCTACGAAGATCCGGTCGCGCCGGAGAACCTCGACGCCCTGCAACGGGTGCGCGATGCGGTGGACATTCCCTTGGCGGCGGGCGAACGCGTCAGCACGATCTGGGGCATCCGCCCTTACATCGAGCGCGACCTTGTTGACGTGATCCAGCCCGATACGGGCCGGGCAGGGGGCATCACCCAGATGCGCAAGATGGCGGCGATGGCGGAAGCCCACTACATCACGATGGCACCGCATTCCGGCTCGCTCGGCCCGGTGGCTGAGTTCGCGGCCCTGCATGTCATGGCCACGATCCCGAACATCCTGATGCTGGAACGGGTCGAGTTCGACTGGACGGGCCGCTACGACGTGGTGACTCCGGCCCTGAAATCCGAAAACGGCGCCCTGCGCGTGCCCGACGCGCCGGGGCTGGGCGTGGAACTGGTCGAGGAGGAGATCGAGAAATACCCAAGCAGCCGCAACGTGACGGACATGCCGGAAAACGAAGGCGCGTATGAGCCGGGCACGTTCGGCGAGTGCGTCTACTTCCAGCCCCGTTTGCGCCGTAGTGCACGCCTGCGGCTCAAGCGGTCGGACAAGTCCTGAGAAAGGATGGCCGATGCCCCGCAGAGCACGCGCGCGCCGGTGCTCAGTCTCTTTGTGGTCTCTCCGGCAGGCGATGCGGCTCTCTCGCTGAGCGAGTTGGCCGCGCCACCGGCGCGATGTCAGTGACGTGCACAGCTGGGTCCTGACGGCACCGTCGTGATACCCGGGGATCAAAGATAGGAGCGCCGGATTGATGCCGCAATAAAGTCCCGGATGCAGCGACCGGGACATGGGCAACGCGTGGCATTATGTGTGAATCGCCCGGAATGGCATACGAAGTTTATTGGGTGTGGGTCGGACGAGTGCTAAGATCAGAGTGCCCTGTCAGGGGTGAAGGGCCGAAGGCGGCGCGAACCTGCGTCGTATGCGGAAAGTAAGAGGACGACGATGGATCAAGTGGTCAGGAACTCGGGGGCGAGTGCTCCAGCGCGAAAAAAGCCCGGAAAGGTTCGCGAACCGGGGTACAGCCGCCTGGCCCATGAGATCCGGGAAGAGATTTTTGACGGGCGGCTCAAAGCCGGGGCTCGGCTCAAAGTCTCGGAAATCGCCAAGCGTTTTGGCACAAGCACCAATCCGGCGCGAGAGGCACTTCAGGTGCTCGAGGGCGAGGGACTGGTCACCATCATGCCCAATCGCGGTGCCAGCGTGCGCGAGATCAGCGAAGACATGCTTCAGAACGTCTTTGATCTGCGGACCATCCTGTGGGCCTATATCGTCAAGTCGTTTGTCGAATCTGCCTCTCCGGATGACATCGCGGAACTGCGTAGGGTTCAGGAAGACTGCGCGAAGGCGGTCGATGAGGGTGACTACGCCGCCTATCATCGCGCCAACGTCGCCTTCCACGACCTGTTCGTTGACCACCATTTCAACAGCGAGGCGGTTGCGATCATCCGCAAACATGACCGGTGGCTGCAGGCGCTGTCCAAGTCCGAACCCCTGAATCTCGTGCAGATGCGCCGGTCGATTGCCGAACATTGGCGCATTGTCGAGGCGGTCGAGAAGGGCGAGACGGACGAAGCTGTGAGTGCCATTGAGGAACATCTCAACAACGCTCAGGCGACCTTCCAAGATCGCCTGCGCAGAAAGCGTCTCAAGAAGCCCGACTGAAAAGCCATCTGGTTGCGCGCCGGCTGAACAGGTCGCGGATCAGCTTGGCGTTTCGCATCAATATAGCACACTATTTTTGGCGTTTGGTGTGTAAGGGCTGCGCGACACCGGTTATCCAGGCCCGTCGCACCGTGCTTGCGCGGAACGGGTCAGACACGCCGACGTCGCTTCGGAACATCAATTACTCCTTTCAATACGCCGCGCAGGACAGGACGGAAAACGACATGACAGCCGCCGCAACACTCGTTTCAAGCGATCTTCCCTTCGACGCCGACCAGTGGTCGCGGCTGGAAGCTGCTCTCGCGCCCGGAAGAGTCATCAAGATCGACACAGGTGACGACGTGGCACTCGCCGAAGCCCTTGAACAGGCAGAGGTCGCCATCCTGAAAGGCGATCTCGACCAGCGCTTCCTCGACGCCCCCCGGCTGAGATGGATCCATTGCGACCATGCCGGCCTGACCAAATCCGCGCGGCCGGAAGTCTTCGAGAAAGGCCTGATCGTGACCGGTTCTGCCGGGCGCTCCGGTCCGGCTCTGGCAGAGCACGTCATGATGTTCTCGCTGATGTTGTGCGCGCGCTACCCGGATTTCTACGAAGCCCAGAAGCGGCACGAATGGCGCCGTGTGCCGGAGATGGCGGACCTGCGCGCGCTTTCGGGCCGCACGATGGGGATCATCGGCATGGGTCACACCGGCAAGGCGCTGGCCGTGCGGGCAAAGGCCTTCGATATGCGGGTTCTGGGTTACCGGCGCCGCGACGCGGCAGCGCCCGAAGGCGTCGACCGGATGTATTGCAGCGATCTGGGCGAGGGCATCGACGAAATACTGGAGCAGGCCGATATCGTCGCCCTCGTCGTCAACCTGTCCGACGCCACGCATCATCTGATCGGGCCTGATCAATTCGCTCGGATGAAGCATTCGGCCATTCTCGTGAACCTCGCGCGTGGGGCAGTGGTCGATCAGGACGCGCTGGTCGCGGCGCTGACCGAAGGGCGCATCGCGGGCGCCGGGATCGACGTGACGACGCCCGAGCCGCTGCCCGCCGATCATCCCCTCTGGGACACGCCCAACCTGCTGATCACACCGCATTTCACGGCCGCCTTGCCGGACAGATCCGAACGCTCGCTGGTCACGATCCTGGACAACGTGGAACGATACCGGACCGGGCAGGAGATGCTCAACCGGATCCGCAAAGAAGACCTCTGGTCAAAGGGCTGACCCGCCTCGGTGCGCCACGCGACAATCAAGGAATGGACGTCATCGACACTTAGATTGGCGTTATCGGACCGGGTGTGATGAGGGTGCCCATGGCAGGACTGGACTTGCCTCGAATATGTGGCGAGCACCATCTGAACGAGCAGGGTGTTCCAACAGACGCGCTTTCCGTTGAGGCCCCCAACCCTCCGCCGTCACGTTTCGTGGACACCTACGCCACATAATCCACCGCCCTGATAAACCGCGTTCACATCGTCCGCAGGCGGCGCGTCCATTTGGGCTTCGATCTTTTCACGGTAAGATTCGCCATTGTCTTTCGGATGCCAGCCCAGGTAAGCGACCTCGCGGTTGTCCCACCAGGATCCGCTGTTGGCAGAGGCACCGTAGATGATCGGGCAACCCAGCCGGGGGACAAGGAAAACGCGCTCGATCAGAGCAAGGAAATCTGCATGGCTCAGCCAGGACGCCAGCATTCGGTGGTTGCGCGGCTCAGGAAAACAAGAGCCGATGCGCACGCAGGCGGTCTCGATTCCGAACTTGTCATGATACATGCTGGCGATGGCTTCGCCAAAGACCTTTGACACGCCATAAAGTCCGTCGGGTCTGGTCCGGGCGTTGGCGTCGAGCCGTTCGGTCTGTTTGTGAAAACCGATTGCATGGTTGGAACTGGCAAAGATGATCCGGGGCGTAACGGAGGATTTGCGCGCGGCCTCGTAGAGGTTGAAAACACCGTCGATATTGGCGTTGCGGACGATGTCCCACGCCGCCTCGTTCGACTGGCCGCCAAGATGGACAATCCCGTCACAGCCGTCCACCATCGCCTCGACCGCGTCCTTGTCGCCGAGATCGCAGTGGACAATCTCTTCGTGCGGTGCCGCATCCGTCACCCCGCTGCGGTCGCTGAGCCGGATCGTTTCGGCAATCGGCTTCAACCCTGCGCGGCACTGGGCGCCGAGCTTTCCGGACGCGCCGGTGATCAACAGTTTCTTCAGCATGGTGTCCTCATGTCGAGTGCAGGTCATATGTGATGCATGAAATCGAGTACGGCCTTGCGCATCTCCGGAGTTTCCAGATGAGCCGACCCGTCGGCCATGAATGTCCGGAGCAAATCGCCCTGATAAGCCGGTTGCAGGCGCGCGATTGCGGCATCGCGCGCCGGGGCAGGCGTCAAGGCGTCCGCGCTGCCATGGCCCACGAATTGCGGGCGTGGCGCGATCAGGGCGGCGACATCTCCTGCCTCGGCAACCGGCAACAACCCGGGAACGGTCAGGTAATGTCCGTGCCGATCATGGGCGCCCGCCGCGATCATGGGGGCAATATCGGCGAGGATGCACAAATGCACACAGGCGGCGACGCGCGGTTCGAGCGCCGCGGTCCAGAGCGACAGCGCCCCCCCCATCGACATGCCAAGCGTCAGGATTCGGGTTGCGTCGATCTCGGGCCGTGCGGCAAGCCACTGCACGCCCGCGATCTGTTCGGCCACCATCCATCCGAAAAGCGGCTGGCCCCGCCACAGTCCGGCTTTGACCAGTGCGTTTTCGCTGCCCAGATCCCTGCGGTCGCCAAAACCCGGCATGTCGATACAGAGCACGGCCCAACCCGCAGCCAGCAGGTCCGGCGCATAAGGCGCGGCAAGCCAGCGCGCTCCGTCGGTCAGTTCGCGGCGTCCCAGGCCATAGTCTCCGCCATGCGCATGGCAATAGAGCACCGCCGGGTGCGGGCCGGGGCCATCCGGGCACAGATAGGTATGGGCCTCGGGCAGGGTGGATGGAGAGCCGAGGCCCAGAAGGCCGCGCAACTGGTCGCGCAGGTCGGCCATCAGGTGTAGCCGGTAGACCCGTCCGGCCGCATGGGCAGCTTGCGCTCCCAGTGGATGTAACGGTCGGTGGAAAGATACGCCTCGTCGATCTCCACGCCCCAGCCGGGACGATCCGGGCGCAGTTCGAGATAGCCGTCCTTTGGCAAATAGGGATCAAGCACATATCCGGCCGCAACGTCCGGATCGGTCAGGTCCTTTCCCAGAAACGCCGATGTGCCCGGAAGCCGGTATTCGAGGATCTTGAAGTTGGGGCAGGCGGCCGCGAAATGCAGGTTCACCGCGGTCGCCAGCGGCCCCATCGGGTTATGCGGCGCGACGGTCACGTAAAAGGCCTCGGCAATGGCGGCGATCTTGCGCATCTCCAAGAGCCCGCCGACCGCGCAGATGTCCGGCTGGATGATGTCGGCGCCGCCGCATTGCAAGAGACGCAGGAACTCAAACCGGGAGTACAGGCTTTCGCCCGTGGCGAGCGGGCAGGTCAGCGCGGATTTGAGCGGCCCCCAGGCCTCGACGTTTTCGGGCCGCATCGGTTCTTCGAAGAACAGCGGATGAAACGGGGCCAGCGCATTGCCGAGTGACACCGCCTGCCATGGTTCGAACAGGCGGGCATGGGCGTCGAAGGCAAACTCCCAGTCCGGGCACAGTTCGGTCAGTTCCGCCACCCATTCGGTGGTCGTGGCAATTGTCTTGCTCCATGGGTCGGCATGAATGTCGCCCCGATAAGGCGACATCTTGAACGCCGTGAATCCATGCTCGGCGTTCATCGCGGCGCAGTGGTCGCGACCGGCTTCGGCATCTGGCGCGGAATAGACACCCAGATACACCCGCACACGGTCACGAACATGCCCGCCCAGCAGCATGTAGACGGGCAGATCGACCGCCTTGGCGGAGATGTCCCAGAGAGCGTGATCAATGGCCGAGATCGCGGCCAGTCCCAGCGCCCCGGGAGGAAACCGCGATTGTTGCAGCAGTTTCAGAACGATGCGCTCGATCCGGCGCGGATCTTCGCCCTCGATCTGCAGGTAAAGATACTCCAGAAGGGGCGGCAAAGCGCGATCGGGGCCGTGGTTGTAGCACTCCCCCCAGCCAGTGATGCCTTCGTCGGTATCAATCGCAACGATGACCCGGGGCCGGTTGCCGTCGCGGGCCATGAAACTGCGCAGGCCGGTGATTTTCATATGCTTTATCCCTGAAACCGCGCCTGCGGCACGCCGTGGACGCCGAGACCCGTGATTGCGAAGAGGCTACCCGCCTCTGGCTGCGAACGATCAGCATCCAGACCGAGGCTGAGCGAGGTGAAAAAGAGGGTCCCCAAGTCGCGGCCGCCGAATTGCGGTTTGGTCGGCTTCTCGACGGGCAGGTCGATGGTTTGAACCACCTCGCCGGTCGGGGCGATGCGATAGAGCTGCCAGCCTTCGATCCCGGCCTGCCAGTAATGGCCTTCCGCATCCACCGTCCCACCGTCAGGACGGCCCGGCATGTTGCGCGTGTCGAAAAACACCTCTGGTGCGCCGGGGGTGCCGGTTACCGGGTCGTACGCGGCGGCGTAGATGGTGCGGACACGCGGGTTGCTGTCGGACCAGTACATGCGGCGGCCGTCGGGTGCGAAGGCCATGCCGTTGGTCGTCCAGAACCCGTCTTTCCAGGCGGTTACGGTCAGATCCGGGTCCAGCCGGTAAAACGTGCCCATGGCCTCTGCGTCGCCGCCGTCCTTCATGCTCCCGGCCCAGAAGCGGCCTTGCAGATCGGTGCCGCCGTCGTTGAAACGATTGTTCGGCAGATGTGCCTCGGGGTCCGAGATGTGGGTGCGCGCACCCGTGTCGGGATCGTAGAACCAGAAGCCGGACTTGGCGGCGACGACAAGTCCGCCGCTTTCCCGCACGGCAAGGCACCCGACCGGTTCGCCGAAATCATATCCACGGTTTTCGCCGGTCTCGGGATCGAACCGGTATATCAGGCCTGCGGGTATATCGACCCACCACAGGCATTGGCCCCGGTCATCCCACACCGCACCTTCGCCGATCCGGCCGCGGGTGGGGGCGACACAGGTGATTTCGATGCTCATTTTTCCCCCTTGAAGACGCGCCGTTCCGAGCCGTCGATATGGGCAATCATTGCCGCGCGGGCGGCTTTGGGATCGCGCGCTTCGAGCGCGGCGAGGATCGTCCGGTGTTCCGAATTCATGTGCTGACCGCCAAGGCGGTAGCCTGTCCGCCCCAGCGACCGCACGAATTTTCCGATGAAAAGCCAGTTCGGCTCCAGCATGACAAGTGTCTCGGACAGGAAGCGGTTGTCTGACAACTCGGCGATCAGGTTGTGAAATTCGATGTCCACTTCCACGGTCGGTTCGCCTGCCTCTATGAACGCCTCGATCCTTTCGACGAGCGCCCTGAGCCTGTCGATATCACCGGGTTTCACGTTCAGGGCAGCGCGCGCGACGCTTTCTGCCTCGATGGTTTTTCGGAACGAGAAATAGCCGGCGATATCCGAAATCGAATCGAGCGCGCCATAACCGGACGCGCGGTCATCGTGCCCGCGGCTGACAAAGGACCCGGCCCCCTGTCGCGATACGATAAGCCCACTTTCCCTAAGTTTTGCAAGGGCTGAGCGGATAACCGGGCGCGAGCAACCGTACTGCGAGGCAAGCTCCGATTCGCTTGGCAATCTCTCACCCAAGGTGAGTTTTCCCAACCGAATATCGTCCAGCAGTCCAGAAAAAACGCGATCCTCGAGTCTTGCCGGCCGAGTGCCGGATCGCTCCGAAGTGTTGGGGTCAGGGTCTTGCATGTTGAAATCATAGCAAGAAGCTTTCGAACCTTACAAGTGGAATTAATTTGTTTGACAAGTTGTTCTGGCGAAACCAGACTGGGCGTGTTTCGGCAGCGGGAGGCTGTCGTTCCGATGGGAGAAAAAAATGACAATCACTTGGCGAAGAACGGCTATGGCTTCGGCCTTTGTCGGCGCGATCATGAGCCCGTTTGCGGCTTGGGCGTATCAACAGGCCCCGATGCTGGAGGCAATGGATCTGCCCCCGGTGGACGAACGGCTGCCCGATGAGCCGGAAGTGATCACACCGCTGGATACTGTCGGCAACTACGGCGGAACGATCCGCCGGATGCTCAGCGGTTCGAACGATCACAACTCGATCCTGAAGTTCTTGTCACCGCAGGGTTTGACCCGCTGGAAGCCGGACTTCTCCGGCGTCGTGCCGAACGTCGCCGAAAGCTGGGAGGTCAATGAAGAAGGCTCGGAATTCACCTTTCACCTGCGCGAAGGCATGAAGTGGTCCGATGGCGCGCCTTTTACGGCAGATGACATTCTTTTTTTCGTCAACGATTTGCTGAACAACCCGGAATTCTATCCCACGGCGCCCGCGCGCTTTGTGGTCGCCGGCGAGACGATGCAGGCGGAAAAGATCGACGATTACACCGTCAAACTGATCTTCGCGGCCCCCTACGGGACCTTCCTGACCGAGCTGGCGACACCTCTGGCGCAGGAGCCCGTACTCTGGGCCAAGCACTTCTGCCAGCAGTACCACCCGACGTACAATGAAAACGTGCAGCAATTGGTCGATGCGACCGAAGCTGTCGAGGACTGGGCCGCCCTGTTCCGCCTCAACTGCGGCGAGGTCGAAGCGCCCAACCGTTGGGCCAATCCCGATCGTCCGACGCTGGACCCCTGGGTCGTGACCGGCGACGGCTACTCCGCGGGCACCACGCAGGTGGTGTTCGAACGCAACCCGTACTTCTGGCAGGTCGATACCGACGGCAATCAGCTGCCCTACGTCGACAAGGTGCAGATGGGTGTCGCACAGGACAGTCAGGCCATCCTCCTCGAAGCGATCGCAGGCAACATCGACATGCAGGCGCGGCGCATCTCGGCGGTGACGAACAAGCCGATCCTGTCGCAGAACATGGAGCGCGGCGGTTACAAGCTGTTCGAGCGCAAGGACAGCAACTCCAACATCATGGCGATCCACTTCAACCACACCCACAAGGATCCGGTGATGCGCGAACTGATGCGGAACAAGGACGTGCGCATCGCGCTGTCCCTGGGCATCGACCGCGAAGAGATCATCGACATCGTGTGGCAGGGGCAGGGTGAACCCTGGCAGATCGGGCCGTCCAAGTCGCATGTTCTGTACAATGAGCAACTGGGCACACAGCACACCGAATTCGACCCGGACCGCGCAAATCAAATCCTTGATGAGCAAGGCTTTACCGAGCGTGACAGCGAAGGCTTCCGCCTGTTGTCCGATGGCAGCCGGTTCGAGTTCAACGTGAACTTCACCGGTGTCGAGCAGCCGCAATGGGGCGACGCGCTGGAAATCATCCGCGAACAGTGGAGCGAGTTGGGCATCAACCTCAACATCTCTTCGGTCGAGCGGTCGATCTACTATTCGCGTGGCGAGGCCAACGAGCATGACTTCATGGTCTGGGGCGCGCCCGGCGGGCTTGACCCGACACTGTCCCCGCGTGACGTGCTGGCGGTGCATCCGCAAGCCAGCTGGTTCGCGATCCCGTGGACACGCTGGTATCTGTCGGGCGGCTCCGACGGCGAGGAACCCACGGACACGATGAAGAAGCGGCTTGAGCTGTACGATGCCTTCAAGGCAGAGGCCGATCAGGACAAGGCGTTGGACATCTTCCGCGAAATCCACCAGATCGCCGCGGATGAGTTCGAGATCATCGGGATCTCGACGTCGCCCAGCCAGTTCGGCGTCGTGAAGAACACCCTGCGCAATGTGCCGGAAAGCATGCCGGGGGCGTGGATGTATCCCGATCCCGGTCCGACCCTGCCGCAGACCTACTACTACGCAGAGTAACTCCACCCGAGGGACTGCATGCGCCGGCCGGCAAGGTCAGGCCGGCGCACCACCCCGCCTTGCTCACCCTGAAACTGACTGGATTGTCCCATGATCTGGCGCTTCCTCCTGAAACGGCTGCTGTTCATGATTCCGTTTCTCTTTGCGGTCTCAATTGTGTCCTTCCTGCTGATACAGGCGCCGCCGGGCGACTACCTGACCACCTATATCGCCAAGCTGGGGGAATCGAACGAGGTCCTCGACCAGGCGTCAATCAACAACCTGCGCGCCCGCTTCGGTCTCGATCAGCCGATGTACGTCCAGTATTTCAAATGGGTCGGCAATCTGCTGCAGGGCGATTTCGGCATGTCCTTTGAGTGGCGGCAGCCGGTTTCGGATCTGGTCTGGGAACGCATGGGCCTGACCGTCTGCCTGTCTTTTGCAACATTGCTGTTCACCTGGGCGCTGGCCATGCCGATCGGCATTTATTCGGCAGTGCGCAAGTACACGATCGGCGACTACATCATCACCACCATCGGCTTCATCGGTCTGGCCACCCCCAACTTTCTGCTGGCGCTGATCCTGATGTATATCGGCGTGGTGCATTTCGGGGCGGATGTGGGCGGGTTGTTCTCGCCCGAGTACAAGAACGCGGACTGGTCCTGGGCCAAGGTCGTCAACCTGATCGAACATCTGTGGCTGCCGGTGATCGTGCTGGGCACCGGTGCGACCGCGAGCTTGATCCGCATCATGCGCGCCAACCTGCTGGACGAGCTGAACCGGCCCTACGTTGACACCGCCCGCGCCAAGGGGCTGTCCGAATGGGCGCTGATCATGAAGTACCCGGTCCGGGTTGCGCTGAACCCGTTTGTCTCGACCATCGGCTGGGTGCTGCCCAACCTTGTCTCCGGCGCGGTTGTCACGGCCATCGTTCTCAGCCTTCCGACGGCCGGGCCGCTGATGCTGCAGGCGTTGCTGAGCCAGGACATGTACCTGGCCGGAGCCTTCGTCCTGCTGCTGTCTTCGCTGACCGTGATCGGAATGCTGATCTCGGACATCCTTCTTGTCCTGCTCGATCCAAGGGTACGCTATGAGTGACAAATCCATCGGCCCCGACGACACCGCCCATCCCCCGCTGCGCGGCACCGGCGACGGTGCGACGACGCGGCTGGACATCAGCGATGCCGGAGCGGACGCGATGCCTGCGGACGCGGCACCCGACAAGGTGGCCATCGCCTCGCAATGGCAGCTGACCTGGTGGGCCTTCAAACGACACCGTCTGGCCATGCTGGGGCTGTGGGTGATCGGGCTGCTGTATCTGATCGCGATCTTTTCCGAGTTCATCGCACCGGACGATCCCTTCAAACAGAACCGCCGCGCGGTGTTTCACCCGCCGCAGATGATCCACTTCATCGACCGGACCGACGAAGGGACTTCGTTGCGCCCCTACGTGTGGGAAATGGACCGCCAGCGCGACCCCGAAACGCTGGCCATCACGTACACGAAATCCGGCGAAAAGATCTACCTTCGGATGTTCGGGTCGGGGCCGGAGTACAAGTTCTGGGGGCTCTGGACGACAAACGTGCACCTGTTCGCCACGGTGAACCCGCGCGAGAAGTTTTTTATCTTCGGGGCGGACAGGCTGGGGCGGGACATGTTCAGCCGCATTGCCTATGGCACGCGCATTTCCATGTCCATCGGCCTTGTCGGTGTTGCGATCAGTCTGGTCCTCGGCATCGTGCTGGGCGGGCTTTCGGGATACTACGGCGGGCGCATCGACATGGCGATCCAGCGGCTGATCGAGTTCGTGCTGAGCCTGCCGACGATTCCGATCTGGCTGGCGCTGGCCGCGGCCTTGCCACCTTCCTGGCCGATCTATCAGCAGTACTTCGTGATCACCCTGATCGTCAGCCTTGTCGGCTGGACCGAATTGGGGCGCGTGGTACGAGGCCGTTTCCTGGCCATGAAAAACGATGACTTCGTGATTGCGGCACGTCTGGACGGGGCGTCGGAGCCACGGATCATTTTCCGCCACATGCTGCCCTCGCTCACCAGCCACATCATCGCGTCGCTGACGCTGGCGGTGCCGCTGATGATCCTGGCGGAAACGGGCCTCAGCTTTCTTGGTCTTGGCCTGCAGCCGCCGGCAATTTCCTGGGGCGTCCTGCTGAAAGAGGCGCAGAACATCCTGTCGATCAGCCAGGCCCCCTGGCTGTTCATTCCCGGCGGCTTTGTCGTGATCGCCGTTCTTGCATTCAACTTCCTGGGGGACGGCATGCGTGACGCCGCGGATCCATATGGACAATGACATGAGCAAACCGATCATCCAGATCCAGGATCTGACGGTTGGATTTTCGATGCGTCAAGGGGTTCTTGATGTCCTGCACAGCGTCAGCTTTGACCTGCACCGGGGGCGGACAACCTGCGTTGTCGGTGAATCCGGGTCTGGCAAATCTGTCACTGCGCGGACGATCCTGAACATGGTGCCGCGCCCAGGTGTCATCAACGGCGGACGGATCCTGTTCGACCCGGATGGCACCGGGACGATCAACCTGACCGCGCTCGACCCGCGCGGCCGCGAGATCCGCGACATTCGTGGCGGGCGCATCGGCATGATCTTTCAGGAGCCGATGTCCTCGCTGTCGCCGGTGCACACCATCGGCAGCCAGATCGTCGAGGCGATCCGGTTGCATCGCGACATGGACAAGAAGGCCGCGCGCAAGCTGGCGGTGGACTTGTTGGCACAGGTCGAAATTCCGAACCCGGACAAGGCCGTCGACAAGTATTCCTTTGAATTCTCAGGCGGTATGCGGCAACGGGCGATGATCGCCATGGCGCTGTCGTGCCAGCCCGACGTGTTGATCGCGGATGAGCCGACGACGGCGCTTGACGTGACCACGCAGGCCGAGATCCTCGACCTGATCAAGAATCTGCAACGCGATGTCGGCATGGCGGTGATGTTCATCACCCATGACATGGGCGTGGTGGCCGAGATTGCCGACCACGTGGTGGTGATGGAAAAGGGCCATGTCGTCGAACAGGGCGACGTGGACCAGATCTTCACCGCGCCGCGCCATCCCTACACGCAAAAGTTGTTACGGGCGGTCAAGGTGCTGGAAGAACCGGCGCCGGCCAAGGTGCGCGCATTGCACGATGCGAAGCCGGTTCTGAACGTTGAGAACCTGAGCCTGCATTTCGAAAAGAAAGAGGGCTTTTTCCAGCGCGTCACCGATGTGACGAAAGCGGTCGACGGCGTCAGCTTTTCGCTGCGCGAGGGTGAGGCGCTGGGCATCGTCGGCGAAAGCGGATCGGGCAAGACCACCGTGGGACGCTGCATCTCTCGGGTCTACGATCCGACGGGCGGCAAGATCGTCTATGGCGGCAAGGATCTGGCGCATCTGGATGCGCGCGAACTGCGCGACAGCCGACAGCAGATCCGGATGATCTTTCAGGATCCCTTTGCATCGCTCAATCCGCGCATGACGGTCAAACAGATCATATCCGAACCCCTGATTACCAATCGCATCTGCTCTGGCAG
Source organism: Paracoccaceae bacterium (assembly GCA_034670345.1). Taxonomy (GTDB): domain Bacteria; phylum Pseudomonadota; class Alphaproteobacteria; order Rhodobacterales; family Rhodobacteraceae; genus Antarctobacter. The sequence goes on from JAXMNQ010000004.1 coordinate 53,991, forward strand.
CGAACTCGAGGATCGGGTCGCGGGCCTGTTGCGCGAGGTCGGGCTGGATCCGGGCATGATGGAACGGTATCCGCACGCGTTCTCGGGCGGCCAGCGTCAGCGTATCGTCGTCGCCCGCGCCATCGCGCTGGAACCGCGCGTGGTGATCGCAGATGAGCCGACCTCGGCGCTGGACGTGTCGATCCGGACGCAGGTTCTGGACCTGCTGCTGCGCCTGCAGGCCGAGATGGGCCTCAGCTTTATCTTCATCAGTCACGACATGGCGGTGATCCGGTATTTCTGTGATCGGGTGGCGGTGATGTACCAGGGTCGTATCGTCGAAATCGGCGAGACCGAACAGGTCATCGGTGCTCCGCAGCATCCCTATACCAAGGCGCTGCTGTCGTCGGTGCCGCTGGCTGACCCGGCCCTGCGCGGCACCCGCCAGCGCCATCGTTACCGCCCAGAGGTCGCGTGATGTTGGCCGAGGGGGTGATCGAGGCCCAACAGATCAACGCGGGTTTCGTCTCGCCCGAAGCGGCGGCGGAATTCTGGGCCGAAGGGACAAGGGACACCGGTGAACGGGCGCTGAGTTTTGTCGGTGCCGATGGAGCCCAGCGGGAGGCGCGGCTATATCCCGGTGCCAGGCCACGGGGTGAGGCGGCGTATTCCGGGACTCTGCTCTACATACACGGCGGTGGCTGGACCGGCGGGTCGGTCCCGCTCAATCACAGGGCATGCCGTTTGCTATCGGCACAAAGCGGGTGGAATGTTCTTTCGATCTCCTATCGGCTGGCACCAGAGCATCCCTATCCTGCCGGGCTGGACGATTGCCGCGCCGCATACCGTTGCCTCTTGGCCGAAGGCGCCGGACATGGGTTGGCCACTGAACGCATAGCGCTGGGCGGCGCGTCCGCGGGCGGCAACCTGGCGTTGTCGCTTGCATTGTCACTTGATGAACCGGTTTCGGGCCTTCTGCTGTTCTACCCGGTCACATCTGACGATTTCGAAACAGACAGCTATGCGCAATACGCAGAAGGTTTTGGCCTTGGTCGTGCGCGCATGAAAGAACTGTTCAGCCATTATGATCCCGGCAACCTGCGCGCCACGGATCCGGCGATCACGCCGCTTTCGACACCGGTTGAAACCATTCGCGCAGCCGCGCTCCCGCCGACGGCGATCATCTCCGCCGAATGCGACGTGCTGGCCGACGACAGCCGCAACATGGCCGCACGTTTGAAGGACGCGGGCGTGACCGTGGACATGCATATCGAACCGGGGGTGACCCACGGTTTCATCAATCGCGGCCGTCTGATCCCCGCCGCCGATGCCTGCCTTGCCCGTGCGGCCAATTATCTGGAAAGCCTGACATGAAGATTGAATCCGTTACCGCCAAGACCTTTCGCCACACCAGCAATACAGTGCGTGACAGCGACGGGCATGGCCACCCCGGCCCCGAAAGCACAACCCAAAGCGCGCTTTTGACCATCACTACGGATACAGGCGACAGCGGGCATGTCATCACGCGCACACCTGATGTGGCCGAGGCGCTGCTGGACCGGTTTGTCCGACCAAACCTGATCGGTGAGGATGCGATGCTGACCGACCGGCTCTGGTACAAGGTCTACAAGTGGCAGCGGTTGGGCGGCGGTCTGCTGACCGACCGCATCCTGTCCACCATTGACCTGGCGTTGTGGGATCTCAAGGGCAAGGTGACGGGGCAGCCGGTCTGGAAACTGCTGGGCGGACACCGGCCCAAGATTCTGGCCTATGGGTCGACCATGTGTGGTGACGATCTGGAAAACGGTCTCGCCACGCCCGAGGATTACGCCCGCTTTGCCGACTGGATGGTGAACACCCGTGGCTACAAGGCGGTCAAGCTGCATGGCTGGATGCCCCCGGTGCCCGGTGCACCCGATGTGCGCAAGGATTACCAGGCCTGCGCCGCGGTGCGCGAGGCGGTGGGGCCAGAGATCCCCCTGATGCTGGACCCGCACCATTTCTACTCCCGCACCGATACGCTTTGGCTTGCCAACAAGCTGGCGGAACTGGATTTCCGCTGGATGGAAGAGCCGATGGAGGAGGCGTCAATGTCCTCGTACAAATGGCTCACCTCCAACACGCCGCTGAACATCCTCGGCCCCGAAACCATGACCGGCAAACACTGGACCCGCGCCGAATGGGTCAAGCATGACGCCTGTGACATCGTGCGGGCCGGTGTGTCGGATCTTGGCGGCATCACGCCCGCGATGCGCACGGCGCATATGGCCGAATGTTTTCATATGTCCTGCGAGATGCACGGAACGGGCGCAGGCAATCTGTCGGTTGCGCTGGCGATCCCGAACACCAGCTTTTACGAGCGCGGCCTGCTGCATCCCTTCGTTGACTATGACAAACCCAAGGAGTTCCAGAACAGGATCGACGACGAGATGGATGCGGACGGATACGTTCACGGGCGTGAGGCGCCGGGCCTCGGTCAGGATCTGAACATGGAGTACATCGAGGGGAATCTGGTCAATGCCTGATACCCGTATTGCAGATGTGCGTGTCACACCGATCGCGTTCTACGATCCGCCGCTTTTGAATAATTCCGGGTGCCATCAACCCTTTGCCCTGCGGTCGATCATCGAGGTCGAGACCGAGGGCGGCGTTGTGGGGCTTGGCGAAAGCTATGGCAACCGGTCGGTGATCGAAGGGCTTCAGGCGCTGGCGCCACAGTTGGTCGGGATCGACGTGACCGATCTGAACGCGCTCTGGGCGCGGGCGCGCGATGAAGTCGGCGATCGGGTGGCGGGTTACCGGACCGGCGCCGGTCGTCTGGTGCCGCGTCTTGTCAGCGCTGTCGAAGTGGCGATGTGGGACGCCTTCGGCAAGGCCACTGACAGGCGGGTCTGCGATCTGTTGGGCGGGCAGGTGCGCGAGACGGTGCCGTTTTCGGCCTATCTCTTCTACAAGTTCGCGGGCCATCACGGGGCCGAAGCCGATCCCTGGGGCGAGGTTCTGACGCCCGAGCAACTGGTGGGAGAGGCGCAGCGCATGATCGATGCGCACGGCTTTCGTGCGATCAAGCTCAAGGCCGGCATCCTGCCCCCCGAGGAGGAGATTGCCGGCCTGCGTGCCCTGCGCGAGGCCTTTCCCGACGCGCCGCTCAGGATTGACCCGAACGGCGGCTGGACGGTCGAAACCACCTTGCGCCTGTTGCCGCAACTGGACGGGCTGATCGAATATCTCGAAGATCCGACCGTTGGCATCGAGGGCAACGCGCAGGTTCAGGCGGCGACGGATATTCCCCTCGCGACCAATATGTATGTTGTGGCAGACGAACACTTGCCGCCGAACATGGCGCAGGATGCCTTCCGGGTGATCCTGTCGGACCATCACTATTGGGGCGGGCTCAAGGCCAGCCGCGATCTGGCGAAGATCTGCGAGATCTGGGGCCTCGGCCTTTCGATGCATTCCAACTCGCACATGGGCATCAGCCTTGCCGCGATGACCCATCTGGCGGCCGCCACGCCGAACCTGACCTATGATTGCGACACACATTATCCCTGGCAGACCGACGAGGTGATCGAGGGCGGCAAGCTGACCTTCGCTGGCGGGTCTCTGGGTGTACCCGAAGGGCCGGGACTAGGCGTGACGCTGGATCGTGAGGCGCTTGCGCGGCTGCACCGGAACTATGTCGACGCCGGGATCACCGAACGCGACGACGAAAGCGAGTTGCGCAAGTTCTGGCCCGACTGGACCTTTGAAAGGCCGAAATTCTGATGTCTCCTGATCGGCCTCGCGCCATTCGCATGCATGCAGACGACACCGTGGCCATCGTCGCCAACGCCTTGGGCCTGCCCGAGGGCGCCCGTTTGCCGGATGGTCCGCAACTGGTGGAGCGCATTCCCGAAGGTCACAAGGTGGCGCTGCATGACATCCCGCAGGGCGCAGAGATCGTCCGCTATGGCGTTGTGATCGGTCACGCGGCGCAAGATCTGCCCGCCGGGTCCTGGGTCAACGAGAACCGCATCACGATGCCCGCCGCGCCGGACATGGACGCGTTGCCCATCGCGACGGTCGCGGGCACCACAGGCCCCGCCATCGAGGGCCGTACCTTCATGGGGTATCGCAACGCCGACGGGACCGTCGGCACGCGCAACCTGCTGGCCATCACCACAACGGTGCAATGCGTGTCAGGCATCGTCGGCCACGCCGCAGACCGCATCCGCGCGGAACTTCTGCCGCGCTATCCGAATGTCGATGGCGTGCTGCCGCTGGAGCACACCTATGGTTGCGGTGTTGCCATCGACGCGCCGGGGGCCGAAATCCCGATCCGGACGCTGCGCAACATCGCGGCCAATCCGAACTTTGGCGGCGAGGTCATGACGGTCAGTCTGGGCTGTGAAAAGATGCAGCCCGACAGGCTTTTCCCGGATGGTGACCTTCCCGACATCGTGCGGCTTCAGGACGAAACCGGGTTCGATGCGATGGTCCGCCAGATCATGAAAACGGCCGTGCCGCATCTGGAGCGTCTGAACGCCCGCAAGCGCGAGGCCTGCCCGGTGGCGGACCTTGTCGTCGGGCTGCAATGCGGTGGCTCGGATGCATTCTCAGGTGTGACGGCGAACCCGGCGCTGGGTATCGCCAGCGACATGCTGGTCCGGGCCGGGGCCACGGTCCTGTTTTCCGAGGTGACCGAGGTGCGTGACGGGATTGCCCAACTGACGGCCCGTGCGGCAACGGCAGATGTGGCGCAGGACATCATTCGAGAGCTTTCATGGTACGACGCCTATCTTGCCAAGGGCGGGGTCGACCGGTCGGCCAACACAACCCCCGGCAACAAGGCGGGCGGACTTTCAAACATCGTGGAAAAGGCGCTTGGCTCCATCGTCAAATCAGGCTCGGCCCCGATCAATGCCGTGGTGTCGCCGGGGGATCGGGTAACGGTGCGCGGGCTGAACTTCGCCGCCACCCCTGCCAGCGATTTCATCTGCGGAACACTGCAACTGGCCGCCGGGGCGACGGTGCATGTCTTTACGACGGGGCGCGGCACGCCCTACAGCCTCGAAGCGATGCCGACGCTCAAGGTCGCGACCCGCAGCAATCTGGCGCGACGCTGGCCCGACCTGATCGACATTGATGCAGGCAGGGTCACGACGGGCGAGGTGACGCTGGAACAGATGGGCGCAGAGATGTTCGAGACCATCATCGCCACTGCCTCGGGGCAGAAAACATGGGCCGAACGGCACGGCATTCACAACGCGCTGGCACTTTTCAATCCGGCCCCGGTAACATGACAGGGCCGGAGCTTACCCAAGAGCAGGCGGAAGGTATTTCGCCCGAATCCGTCCTCGGCGCATGGGCGGCGGCGGATTTCGCGAACCGGCAGGCCAGATGGCGCGTCTCGCCGGGCCAGAGCGTGCAACGGGTGCTGAACGCGGCGATCCGCGACGCGCGGACCACGGACAGCGCCGAGAGGATCGTGATCGCGCTCGACCCCGGTCATTACGAGGGGCCGGTCATTGTCCCGGATCTGCATGTCGGCGGGCGTGCTGTCCCGGTGTCCATCCTCGGAGTCGGCGCGCGGCACACAACACTTGCGGCGGCGACGCACATCCGGATGACCGGCTCCGAATACCGCACGCGGTACGGCGCGTCATTCGCCAACAGCCCGCCCGAGGTGCGCGCGCTGTTCGACGCTCTCGCGGCATCCAACACCATTGGCAACACGCACTGCGCGGTTCTGACGGCGTGCAGCGCGGGTTTTGAGGCCAGCGGGTTCGCCATCGAAAACCGCTACAACTGCGACAGGACCACTGGCGCGCCGCTGGAGCCGGGGGCCATCCGCAACGCCGCCGGGCAATGGTCGGACGAAACCCATCAGGCCTTTGCCCTGACCCTGCACGGGGCGCAGTCGCGGTTGCGCAACATCGCGCTGAAAAGCTTTCAGGACACGCTCTACCTCGCTGGCGGGGCGGAGGGGGCGCATCTGACCGGTTGCATCATCGAAGGGGATGTCGATTTCATCTTTGGACCGGCCACGGCAGTCTTTGAACGCTGCGAGATCCGATCGCGGGGCAGCCGATCAGCCAATTCCTGGGCCACGGCCCCCTCGACACCGCTCGACCGGCCATATGGCTTTGTTTTTATCAACTGCGATTTCACCCATGACGACAGCCCGAACGCGCGGGCAGGGCGGTTCCGTCTGGGGCGGCAATGGTTCTGCGGGGTGCGCGCCACGCCATATGGCGCGCCAACCGTGCCCGGCTACACTTGTCGTCTGGGCGATACCTCGGCCTACGACCCGCCCCACGGGACGATCAGCCCCGAGACCCTGCTGGCTGTGGGAAAATGCCTGATCCTGCACTCGCGGGTTGGTGCGCATATCGACCCGCAGCATCCTTGGGACGACTGGAAAGGCGGCCAATATGCGCCTGACGGGATATTCCGCCCGGTGCGTTGGAACGCGCGATACCGGCCCGTTCAGTACGACCTTTCCGATGTCACCCGATACCTTGCCGGGTGGCCCGATTTGCCGACCCTCAACCTGACCGGGCAGGCCCCCGGACCGTTCCTCGCCATATACGAGACCGCATTTGCCCGGAACGACACAGTCCTTGCCGCGCAGTTGCCTGTGCAGGACCAACACTCGAGGAACCATCATGCGTGAAAACAAGTTGCGAAAGATCTGGGCGTCCGGCGGCGCCGCTGTCAATGGCTGGCTCGCCGTGCCAAACGGCTTTTCGGCCGAGACAATGGCGCATCAGGGATGGGATACCCTGACCGTCGATATTCAGCACGGTGTGGTCGATTACCAGGCGGCGGTGACCATGATGACCGCGATTTCGACCACCGACACGGTCCCCATGGTCCGTGTGCCATGGCTTGATCCGGCGCATCTGATGAAAGCGCTCGACGCCGGGGCCTACGGGATCATCTGCCCGATGGTAAGCACCCGTGAGGACGCCGAAAACCTTGTCGCCTGGACGCATTATCCGCCGATTGGGACGCGCAGCTTCGGTCCTATCCGAGGGTTGCTGTATGGCGGCCCGGACTACCCGCAAAAGGCGGATGAAACGGTGGTGATCTTCGCCATGATCGAAACCCGGCAAGGGCTCGACAACCTCGAAGAAATCCTGTCGGTCCCGGGCCTCGACGCAGTTTATGTCGGCCCGTCGGACCTTTCGCTGGCATTGGGGTGCAAGCCGACCTTCGACGACGTCGATCCGCCGGTGGCCGAAGCCATCGAGATGATCGCGGCCAAGGCCAAGGAACACGGCAAGTTCGCCGGCATTCACAACGGCACCCCGGAATATGCGCTGAAGCGGATCGAAATGGGTTACCGGCTGGTCACCGTCTCGTCAGATGCGCGCATCATGGCGGCAGGGTCACAACAGATCCTGTCGAAAATGCGCGACAGCATGCCGGTGTCTGCTTCGGATGGCTATTGAACGAAAGGAAAACAGACATGAGCAAACTTGGATTCATCGGACTTGGCATCATGGGCGGCCCCATGGCGGGCCACCTGATCGCGGCGGGGAACGAGGTCTATCTGCACTCGCGCAGCGGCGTGCCCGCGACCTATACCGATGCCGGTGGCATCGCCTGTGAAAACCCGAAAGCGGTCGCAGAGCAGGCCGATATCGTCTTTCTGATGGTGCCGGACACACCGCATGTCGAAGCGGTGCTGTTCGCAGAAGGCGGCATCGCCGAAGGGCTGAGCGCGGGAAAGACCGTGGTCGACATGAGTTCGATCTCGCCCATTGCGACCAAAGATTTCGCGGCCCGAGTTGCAGAGCTTGGCTGCGATTACGTGGATGCGCCCGTCTCGGGCGGTGAGGTGGGCGCCAAGGCCGCCAGCCTGACGATCATGTGCGGTGGCACCGATGCGGCGTTTGCACGGGCGGAACCGTTCTTTGCGCTGATGGGCAAGAACATCACGCTGGTCGGGGGCGTCGGCGACGGCCAGACCTGCAAGGTGGCAAATCAGATCATCGTCGCGCTCAATATCGAAGCCGTGGCCGAGGCGCTTGTCTTCGCGTCCAAGGCAGGGGCCGATCCGGCCAAGGTGCGGCAGGCGTTGATGGGGGGCTTTGCGTCATCCAAGATCCTCGAGGTCCATGGCGAGCGGATGATCAAGCGGACGTTTGATCCCGGTTTCCGCATAGAATTGCATCAGAAGGACCTGAATCTCGCGCTCGACACCGCCCGCGCGATCGGGCTGAGCCTGCCCAACACCGCGACGGCACAGGAACTGTTCAACACCTGCAACGCCCACGGCGGCGCGGCTTGGGACCACTCGGGCATGGTTCGCGCGCTGGAGATCATGGCGGATCACGAAGTTTGATACTCTGCCAATAGTGTTCCGCGGCAGGTCTGGACGTCTGGCCCTGCCGCTTAACTGGTGCCGTCCTCGCGCGCGAGCTGTGGCTTTGGTCGTCCGCATTCGGCTTTCAATCCCGGCACTACGCGGCCTCAGATCTAATTGCGGACTGCATACCCTCGGACAGCATGCGTTCGAGGCGATCAACCACCGCAGTCCGCCAGAGGGTTGACGCGCGAAGGGGGGCCGGGAACAGTCCCTGAAGTCCTGCGATCCGGTCGTAGACCGTTGCCGCGGTTTCAGGAGAATGGGGCGGAGGGGCCAGCTTTTCACTCAGCGGGTCGCGCAGGTCATATTCCTCTCCCTGATCCGACCGGCCAATCGTGTAGCGCATCCAGGCTGCCGTCGCGAAGGCAAAGGCGTCTGGTGGCTGGCCCTTGTCGAGGGCATCAATTGCAGGCGCAAAGATCCGCTGACGCATCTTTTCCGAGCCGTCCATGGCGATCTGGTAGGTTTCGTGCCCGAGGTGCGGATTGGCAAAGCGCGCCGCCAGATCGTGCGCGTAGGACGCCAAATCGACTTCCGGCAGTGGATCGAGTGTGGCGGCTGCCGCCGGTAGATGCCGGGCGACGAGGCGCGAGAGCGCCGGATCCGCCATGACGTCGCGCACGTACTTGTGCCCGGCGAGAAAGCCCGTGTAAGCCAGCATCGAATGCGACCCGTTCAGCATCCGCAGTTTCATCTCCTCGAATGGCCGGACATCCTTGACGAAGAGCGCGCCACCCGCTTCCCAGGCGGGGCGGCCGGCGGGGAAGTGATCCTCGATCACCCATTGCCGAAAGGCCTCGGACTCGACCGGTGCATGGTCATCGTGGCCGGTCATGGTTTTGGCCAAGGCAAGGGTGTCCGGCGTGCGCGCGGGCGTGATCCGGTCGACCATGGTGCTGGGAAAGGCGACGTCGTCAGAAATGTGATCCACAAGATCCGGCGCGCTTTCGCGGGCCATGTCGATCAGGAGGGACCGGACGAGATGGCCGTTCTCCGGCAGGTTGTCGCAGCAGAGGACGGTAAAGGGCGCTGTGCCGCTGCGGCGGCGCTCGGCAAGGGACCAGACCAGCAGACCGGCCAGACCCTGCGGATCTGATGGGTGCGCGAGGTCGGCGGCGATGGCCGGGTGGGAGCGGTCGATCCCGCCGGTGGTGCGGTCGAGGCCATAGCCCTTTTCGGTCACGGTGATCGAGACGATCCGCGTCGAGGGCGCACAAAGCGCCTCGAGGACCGCCGGGCGATCCGTTGTCAGACAAAGGGCCCGGGATATCGACCCGACGACGCGGGCCCGGCTGCCTGCGACGCTGCGCTCGATGACGGTGTACAAACCATCCTGGTGCAAGAGTTCCTCTGCGGACGCGGCGCTGCGCAGGCTCACGCCGACAATACGCCAGTCACCGCCCTCCGCCGCAAGGGCGTCGTCGGTATAGACCGCCTCATGCGCCTTGTGGAAGGCACCAAGACCGATATGCACGATCCCCTCGCCATGCGCAGGCGGATCGTAGGAGGGGCGCGACACGCCCTCCGGCAAAGCTGCGCTGGCCGTCAGACGATTGGTCATGCGGTGATCCGGGGCGACAGGGCTGCGATTATGCCGCGTAGTTCGGCCAGCCCCTTCAACCGCCCGATCGACGGGTAGCCCGGTTGCGCCTTGCGGTTCAGGTCGTCGAGGATGTCCTGCCCATGGTCGGGGCGGAAAGGGATCGACCAGTCGGCGCGCCCCCCGGCCTTGCGGCGTGCCTCTTCCTTCAGGGCAGCCTCGACCAGGGCGACCATGTCAGTATCGCCGCCAAGGTGTTCTGCCTCGTAGAAGGAACCGCGGATGTCCGGCGTCTCACGCTTGACGTTGCGCAGGTGCAGGAAATGCACCCTGTCGCCAAGACGCGTCATCATGCCGGGCAGGTCGTTGTCCGGTCGCGCGCCAAGCGAGCCGGAACAGAGGGTTATCCCGCTGGCCGGAATGTCCACCGCCTGCATGACCGCGCGGTAATGCGCCTCGGTTGACATGATGCGGGGCAGGCCAAGCAGAGGGAAGGGCGGGTCGTCGGGGTGACAGCAGAGCCGCAGGCCAAGATCCTGCGCCACCGGCGCGACCTCGGTCAGGAAGTCGATCAGGTGGCCGCGCAGGGTTGCCTCGGACATTTCAGCGTATTGCGCCAGATGTGCGCGGACATCTTCCAGCGTGAACCGCTCCGCCGCGCCGGGCAGGCCGAAGACGACGTTTCCGGCCAGCGCTTCGCGCGCCTCGGATGTCATCCCCGCAAAGCGGTGTGCGGCCTGCTCGCGCAACGCGTCGTCGTAGTCTTCTTCAGCACCCTTGCGCTGCAGGATGTGAACATCGAATGCGACGAAGTCGATCAGGTCGAACCGCATGCAGGCCGCGCCGTTCGGCAAACGCCAGGCAAGGTCCGTGCGGGTCCAGTCGAGCACCGGCATGAAATTGTAGCAGATCACCTCGATCCCCGCTGCGGCGAGGTTCTTCAGGCTGATCTTGTAGTTGGAGATGTGGTCGCGCCAGGCACCCTGCTGTTTCTTGATATCCTCGGAGACCGGCAGGCTCTCGACCACCGACCACTCCAGCCCCGAGGGCGAGCCGTCCCGCATCCGGGCGATCTCTGCCTGCCGGCGGGAAATCTCTTCGGGAGTCCAGACCGCGCCGGTTGGCACATGGTGCAGGGCCGATACGATCCCCTCGGCACCCGCCTGGGCCACGTCGTCAGTGGTTACGAGGTCTTTCGGCCCGAACCAGCGCCAAGTTTGTTTCATGATGTCCTCTCCGAGTCGAAGCTTCCGGTATCTTTTAGCATTCTGCAGGATTGTTGGCTAGTATGGAAGTATGGAAGTATGGTATCTGACCGATGGGAGGGCTGCGAATCATGACGGCTGAGCGCAAAACGAAATGGTCACTGGATCCTGTGACGCCGATCACGCCGCAGATCGCGCGCAGCCTGCGCGAGCGAATTATCCGCAATGACCTGAAACCGGGCGACCGCCTCTCGGAATCCGAGGTGGCGCGTGGCTATGACGTCAGCCGCCAACCGGTGCGCGAGGCCTTTATCCGGCTGGCCGATCAGGGCCTGCTGGCGGTCCTGCCGCAGCGCGGGACGATCGTCAGCCGCATCAGCTATTCCGACGTGCTGGACGCGCGCTTTCTGCGTGAGGCCATCGAGGCCGACATCGCCAAGATCCTTGCGCAATCCCCTGATCCCGCGCTGGTCACGGAGTTGCGCGCCCAGCTTGCAAAACAAGAGGACGCCACCTGCGGCCCCCCCGAGGCTTTCATCGAACTCGACGACCTGTTTCATCGCACGCTGGCTGACGCCGCCGGCAAGGCGGGGGCATGGAAGCAGATCGAGGGGTTGAAGTCGCAGATGGACCGCGTCCGTTTCCTGTCTCTCGGGCACTTCCCCTTGCGCAAACTGATCGCCCAGCACAGCAACATCGTCGACCAGATCGGGCGCGGTGCAATCGCCGGGGCCAACGAGGCCGTTCGGCTGCACCTGCGCGAAGTGCTTTCCGATCTGCCACAGATCGTGGCGGCAAATGCCGCCTATTTCGAATTGCCGGACGGGGCGCTGCCCCAGCCGGTCAATGCACCCATCCAAGGAGGAGAACTATGATGAATTTTGGTATCAAGATGACGGCTATCGCCGCAGCCGTGGCAACGCTGGTCGCGGCCCCGCTGACTGCACAGGAGATGACGCTCAAGCTGGGCCATCTCGCGAATGAGGAAAACTCCTGGCACAAGGCTTCGGTCAAGTTCGGCGAAGAACTCTCGGCGCTGACCGATGGACGGATTGCCGTCGAGGTTTTTCCGAACGAGTCGCTTGGCAAGGAAATCGACCTGATCAACGGCATGCAGCTGGGGACGGTCGACATGACGATCACCGGCGAGAGCCTGCAGAACTGGGCCCCGATGGCGGCGTTGCTGGCGGTTCCCTACGCGTTTCAAACCATCGAGGACATGGACGCCTTTGCCGCCGGTCCGGTGGGTGAGGACATCAAGGCGCAGATCGTCGCCAACGCACAGATCCGTCCAATCGCCTATTTCGCCCGTGGCGCGCGTGATCTGACCTCGAACCGCCCGATCACGTCACCCGCCGACCTGAACGGTCTCAAGATGCGCGTGCCGAACGTGCCGCTGTTTGTCGACGTCTGGAAGGCGCTGGGCGCCAACCCTGGCCCGATGGCCTTTTCCGAGGTCTTCACCTCGCTGCAGAACGGCACCATCGAGGCGCAGGAAAACCCGCTGGCACTGATCCGCTCGGCGTCCTTCTCCGAGGTGCAGAGCCATGTGAACCTGACCGATCATGTGCGGTCCTGGATCTACCTGACCATCGCCGAATCGACCTGGAACAACCTCTCGGACGACGACAAGGCCGCAGTCATGGAAGCGGCTGCCCGTGCGCAGGCTTATGAGCGCGAACTGTTCGAACAAAGCCTCGCCGACGACCGCGCCTATCTCGAGGCGCAGGGCATGACCTTTGTCGATGTGGACGCCGCCGCCTTTCAGGCCGCTGCAAAGGACGCCGTGCTGGCCAACGTCAACGACGAGATCAAGCCGATCGTTGAAAGCCTCTTCGGGCAGTAAACGCCACAATAACGTAATCGCGTCCCGGGCTTGACCCGGGACCTCTCCACCACTCGGCGGAGGCCCCGGGTCAAGCCCGGGGCGCGACGTCGCAAACCTCGACCAGGAGCAACGGCATGAACATTGCCAGACGATTGATCGATGCCTTTGTCCTGCTTGCCAAACTCGGCGCGGGGCTTGCCTTTGCGGTGCTGATGGGCGCGGTGCTGATCCAGGTCGTCGGACGTCTGACCGGGTATTCACCGGTCTGGTCCGAGGAACTGACCCGTTATGCACTGCTCTATATGGTGGCTTTTGGTGCAGGGGTTGCCTTTCGGACCGGGGATCTTGTGAACGTGGATGTCATCTCCGAGTCGCTGCCGCAGCCCTTGCCCTGGATCCTGCGCCTGCTGGCGGCCCTCGCGACGGGGGGGCTGGCGCTCTACCTGTTGCCGCATGCCTGGAAATTCGTCGCCATCGGCAAGATGCAGACCGCTCCGGCGCTTGGGATCCGAATGACCAATGTGCACCTGACTGTCTGGCTGATGCTCGCCGGGCTGGCGATCTTCGCCGTTCTGCGCGTTATCGGGATGCTGACCGGCACCGATGACGGCAAACCACAACGACCCGAGGAGGAATAAGTCGTGGACGTCACAATTCTGTTCACGGTTTTCGTTATCGGGCTGATGCTGGGCATCCCCGTGGCGATCACGCTGGGACTGTCATCTCTGGCTTACCTGCTCTACGCGGGAATGCCGCCGGTTGTGTTGCCGCAAAAGATGTATGCCGGGATGGATGTCTTTGTCCTGCTCTCGATCCCGGGCTTCATCCTGGCGGGCAACCTGATGAACCAGGGCGGGATCACGCACCGTATCATCCGCTTTGCCAACGCCATCGTGGGATGGATCAGGGGCGGCCTTGGTCTGACCAATATCGCCGCGTCGATGCTGTTTGGCGGGATCACAGGGACCGCCGTGGCCGATGCCGCGTCGCTGGGCGGCGTGCTGATCCCGGGGATGAAGAAAGCAGGCTATCCGGCCGATTTCTCAGCCGCCGTGACCGCGGCCTCCTCGACCGTCGGTCCGATCATTCCACCCTCTGTGCCGATGATCATCGTGGGCGCGTTGTCTGGCATCTCTGTCGGCAAGATGTTCCTTGCGGGCGCGATACCGGGCATCCTGATGGGCGTCGCCATGATGGTGACCTGCTACATCATCTCGGTCCGGCGCGGCTTTCCGCACCAACCCTGGCAAGGCTTTGGCGAGGTCGTCCGGTCCTTTGGCGGCGCGATCTGGGCCATCGCAATGACCTTTCTCATCATCTACGGGCTGCTGTCGGGCTACGCCACGCCGACCGAAACCGCTGTGGTCGCCTCGGTCTACGCCTTCATCGTCGGCGCCTTCATCTACCGCGAGTTGCCGGTCCGCAAGTTGCCGGGCATCGTCGCCGACAGCGCCGTATCGGCCGCCGGCATCCTGGCCCTGGTCGGGTTCGCCAATGTCTTCGGCTGGATTCTCGTGTCCGAGCGCATCCCGCAGGCCATCGCCGACTCCGTGCTTTCGCTGACCGACAACAAGTTTCTGGTGATCCTGCTGATCAACCTGCTGTTGCTGTTCGTCGGCATGTTCATGGAAACGATTGCCGCGCTGATCATCCTCTTCGTGCCGCTGTTGTCGCTGTCGAACGCGGTGGGCATCGACCCCTTGCATTTCGCCACCTTCGCGGTGCTGAACCTGATGATCGGGCTGACCACCCCTCCGGTGGGTGTGTGCCTCTTTGTCTGCGCCAATATTGCCCGGTTGCCTCTGGCACCGGTCGTGCGGGCGATCCTGCCGTTTCTGTTCACCAACATCCTCGTGCTGCTGGCGGTGTCGTATTACGCACCGCTGGCCACCTGGCTGCCATCTGTCCTGACGGATTAGGAGGATCGAAGATGCAAACCCGAGTTTGCCGCCTGTACGGCCAGAATGACCTGCGTATCGAAACAGAGGACGTGACCGCACCCGCGGCCGGGCAAGTTCTGGTCGCCGTGGCGGCCGGGGGGATCTGCGGGTCCGACATGCATTACCTTTCGGATGGTGGCATCGGCTCGATCCGGGTGCGAGAGCCGATCATCCTTGGGCACGAGGCGTCGGGCCGGGTGGTAACGGTCGGCGAGGGTGTGACCGGACTGGCGCCCGGCGATCCGGTGGCGCTGAATCCAAGCCGCCCCTGCGGCCAGTGCGCGTATTGCCAGGAGGGCCTGCCGATGCACTGCATGAACATGCGGTTCAACGGCTCGGCGATGCGTCTGCCGCATGAACAGGGGCTGTTTCGTGACCTGATCGTTGTGGAGGCGGCCCAATGCATCCGCCTGCCCGAAGGCGCCGATCTTGGCGCGGTGGCCTGCGCCGAACCGCTCGCGGTCTGCCTGCATGCCGCGCGCATGGCCGGCGAAATCAAGGGCAAGCGCGTGCTGGTCACCGGTGCCGGGCCGATCGGCAGCCTTTGCGTCGCGGCGGCGGCCGAGGCCGGGGCGGCGGAAATCGTTGTCTCCGATTTGCAGGACGCCACCTTGAAAGTCGCCGAGGACATGGGCGCAACCCGCACGATCAATGTGCTCACCTCGCCCGAGGCGCTGGAGACTTATGCCGCGGACAAGGGGTATTTTCATCTTGCCTTCGAATGCTCGGCTGCGGCCCCTGCGATCAAGTCGGCCGTCGCCGCCCTCAGACCGCGCGGCACCCTTGTGCAGGTGGGAGTGGCGGGCGATACCGCCATGCCCGTCAACGCGCTTGTTGCAAAGGAAATCCGGCTGCAGGGTTCGCACCGCTTTCACGAGGAATTTGCCGAAGCCGTCGCGGCAATCGTTTCCGGTCGCATAGACGTCCGCCCGATCATTACCCAGCGCTACCCGATGGAAGATGCGGTGGAAGCCTTTGCTGTCGCTGCGAACCGCACGCGGGCTGTCAAGGTGCACCTTTCGTTTGCGCCGATGGTTTGAACTGTCGGACCGTCGTCTGGTTGCAAGGAACGGAGGAGCGAAGCGCGCTTTTCCGGGAGAATGGGGCGTGCAACGCGTCGCGGAGTGCGTGGAGGGCCACGTTTACATCCGAAGCCGCAATTTTGGCCCGGCGCGTTGCAATGCGGTCTGTTCAGAAGGCGGGGACGCCGATCACGATGGGATGCGCCAGCAGCAAGGCGGCGAATACGGTGATGCCCAGGGCCAGCCGCAGCGCAAGACCCGGCCATGAGCGCGGCGCATGAAAGCGCGGCCCCTCCGTCAGTTGCGCGTGCAGGCCTTCCCAGGCTTCAGGCCCCATCAGGCGGCGGTTGCGGCGGTCGATGATCGCGCGCCCCGCGACAGCAAAACTCCCCAGCACGCCGAAGAGGATCACATGGGCAAGGTCTCCGTTCGGACCAGCGTCATCGACCCGATGGCCCCCGCCATCCACAGGTGTTGGGCGGCGGCGCTGCCGGTGCCGGTCAGACCGGCGAGCCCCAGCACAATCGCGCCCAGCGGGATGAAGCCGTAGGAGATGTGAAGGACCCAGACCAGCGGCTCTGCCCCGGTGTTATGCCCCGGTCAACGCGACAGCCGCAAAAGGTGCAAACCCCCGAACGCCAGCAGGATGATCGCCGTTGACGGGGCAGAGGGCAGCGCCACCCAGAGCAGCAGTCCGGCGATGCTGACCAGCAGCACGGCCTTGTCGAAGCGCTGCATCGGCGGCCTGGGACGGGCGTCGTGGCCCTTGCGGACCAGCCAGTTGCGGGTGAACGAGGGGATGATGCGCCTGCCGATGACAGCGATCATCAAGATCGCGGTGGAAAGGCCAAGTCGCAGGCCCTGGGCCGCTAAGCCGCCGCGCGCGGCCTCAACGTGAAAAAGGGCATTTGCCAGCGTGAACACCGCCAGCAGGCCCAGCACCATCAGGTTGCGCCAGTTCCTGCCCGCCACGATCTCTCGCAGGATCACCGCCCCGAGGACCAGCGGAAAGGCAAGGTCGATGACCGCTGCCCCCCTCTTGCGTCAGGTGGGCCGAGAACTCCACCGCAATCCGCGCCGCACACCACAGCGCAAAGAGCGCAGTGAGGGTTTGCCCACCAGCGGCAGGCGCCGGGTCCAGTTCGGCACCGCGGTCAGCAGAAAGCCCGCCAGAACCGCACTCAGGTATCCGAACAGGAATTCATGCGCTTGCAAGGACGCAGGGTCAAACCGCGTCGGCAGGTCCAGCACACCGGACAGCGCCATGATCCACAGGACCATGGCCACCGCCGCCCAGAGCGCGCCGCCAAGGAAGAAGGGGCGAAAGCCGAAACCGAACAGCGCCGGTCCCTGCGAGGCGCGCAACTGTTCGGCGGAACTCTGTGCCATCTCAGGCTCCTTTCAGTCAGCCGCTTGTGCGTCGGCCACATCCGTCAGGTGGCGGATGCGGCGGGCAAAGGCCCATGTCGCCGGAACGCCGATCACCCAGCCGGTGGCGATGGCCCAGCCGGTCGACAGGACCGGCCCGCCGGCCCAACTGAAGATCAGCGCGGCGAAGAACACGTTCACGCCGATCCCGCCCGCCGACGTGAAACCCTCCGTGAAGCGTCAGAGTGAGACGGGCCGGAAAACGATCCGGGGGATCGTTCAAAGGCGTAGAACGCGCTTCGTTCCGGTGAAGAGCGAGGCAACCCTCTCGTGACATCACTTCGTGATGCACTGCCGGGCAATGGATGGGCGAGCGGTCCCTGCTGATCATTGGCGCCAACAGCGTCACCATCAAACGGCACACCCATGCTGGGCGATATGCTGTCACGCAAGCCACCAATGCTGGTGCGGGTGGCGCTCGCGAACTTCCCTCTTACACATGCTGCGCATATGTTGCCGCGCAGTGGATGGCGCGGATCGTCTGGGCCCTGATGGCCCCGGGCGGCGTCTACAAGTCTCCGGCCGCGGCGGCATAAGCCCGCTTTAGGTCGCGAGGACGTCGGAGCGGAAGAGGGCACGGAGAAGTATGCGCAACGGTCGTGAGCCGAGGTCGGGAGAACCAGTGTGCAACAGAGTGCCATCGAGCACGCGGCTTTGATCTGGACCCGACCATCGAACACCATACAGGCCCGCGGCATCTGGGCGCCGCATCATGAGGCCGGATACGTGTCAGCACCCGATGACGCGTCAAAATCAGCTCTGAAGATTCCCCTTGCGCAAGGGGCGGTTATACATGTTGCATAAATTCCATGAGGGATTCACGGTTTGAATCCAGCGTGGTAGCTGGGCTGCATGAGCAGACCGACACCCCCAACCTACAAGACCAGAAACTGGCCGGCCTATCATGCAGCGCTCAAGCGCCGAGGCCGCTGACGATCTGGTTCGACCCCGAGATGAGTTGGGAGGCCGTGCCAACAAGCGTGGCCGCCAGCAGACCTACAGCGATACCGCCACCCAAACATGTCAGACGATGAAGGGTGAAGGGCGTCACGGAAACAGGCCTGTAGCCTGTTTCAGCCCTGAACGGGCGGAGCCCCGGGCATGTTCGGCATGGCGCTGCGTCAGACGACGGGGTTCGTCCAGAGCCTGTTGCGTCTGATCGGCCTGAATCGGGCGGTGCCCGACTTCAGCACGTTATCGCGTCGTCAGAAGACGCTGGCCGTGAACATCCCGTATCGGGGCTCCAACGGTCCGTTGCACCTGCTGATCGATAGCACGGGGATCAAGGTCGAGGGCGAAGGCGAGTGGAACACCGACGGCGTCAGAATGGGAGTCCATGGCGGCCTCGGTCTTGCCCGACAAACCTGACCCGATTTTTTCCGATACTTCGTTGTCCTGGGCCTCTGCCTATCTCACCGGAGGCCTCGCGCCCCGCGCGATCAGGCCGCAGGGCAGCTTTTCCGTGTCGCCGGAAGGGATCGCTGATCTGGACGGCAGCGTTATGACCGCGATGTCCCATCTTGTGCGCGATCCCGCTAGAGGAGGGTGCGCCGTCGGTACGCCGCCCGCCCATCTTGGCATGCGTCTGGTATCTGACAAAATGTTGTGAGAGCCCCGCGACAGCGGTGAGGAACGACCATGTTTCACCCATTCCTGGAGTGACATGTTCGCGCGGTGCTCCACCCGATTCCGGGAGTGAACGGCCTTGCCCCTGCACAATGTCCCGATGGAAACCGGTTTGTGAGGGTCTGGGAAACGCTTTGCCCAGAATCTGACCCTTTCATGCCCAGATTTGCGGGTTTCTCTTCCACTTTTTCGCCATCATTCCTATACTGACGCAGCCCGATCCGGCTTAAGGGCTGGAAAGAGGATCTTGGGGGATCCGATCACTTGGCCAGCGCTGTGTACCGTCGACTGCGTTGTCCTGTCCGGATTTGGCACTGATGACTGAAGAGAACTGCCGCCTTACGACTTCGTAAACCTTTCTCAATCATCTTACGTTAAGAAAGACCGCCAGGAGCTGCTCACCATGCGTACCGAAGTTCTCAGGATCGCGAAGAAACGCCACAATGTGCTGAGCATTGGACAAAGCGGATTTCTGAAGATCACGCCGAAGGACCCGGGTGAGTGCTTTGCCGGAGATCTGTTCTTCTCTGCAGAGGACGGCATGCTGACGTTGAGCTACCCGGACGGGACCAGCGTAGCGCTCACCAACATCTGATCCAACACAGTCGGGCTTAATCCCGCGGGCGTTTCCGGGCGTTCTCTCTCAGTGCGACATCCACATCGGCCCGGCTGCGACCAATACGCAATTCATCGTAGTAAGCGACCAAAGTGGGGCGGGGCCGGTTGGGGTGCGCGTCTTTCCAACGCTTGTTGTAGCTGGAAAAGATCCCGTATCTCATTTCGGGGCTGGCGTCCTCCAACAGGCTTTTGACCGAGATCACCGGCCCGCGATAGTCGCACTTCAACTCTCCGTTGACCCAGACCCTGAGGTATCCCTCCGGCGACTGGCCAAAGTTCGTGGTCATCGTGATATCGACCCATCTTCCCCGGTTTTGGGCCATGTCGAACAGGCGGCAGATATAGCCGTTGTTCCGGTTATCGCCCCAGCCCATGACGCGGCGCATATCTTCCAGTTGTACGACAACGTCACCGTTCACAAGTTCGGGTCCGGTGCAGATGGCCGCGCTGCACTCCTGGAAGTTCCCTTCGCCCTCTCCCAGCTGGATCAGGCGGACCGCCGGGGCGGCATCTCCTCCAACCGTCCATTGGCCAAAGACGAGGCGCAGAGAGTCGTCGCGGGTAAATCCGGGAACGCTTTCGTTGAAGAAACTCCAGCCGTACCAGATTTCTTCGCCCACGCTGGCAGTGTCGCGGTCTCCGGTCTGTTGAACCTCGGCACGGGAACGTGGATTGCCGCAGTCGCTGCCGCCGCAATCGCTGTGCCGCAGTTCGAACCGCTGCGCACGTTTGCCGCGCCGGACCGGCGCACCGTCACGGGCGCGTACTGATCGGAAATTGTGCGGGGCCGGACTGTAAAATCGTTCAAACGGGGCGTGGGGCTCGTCGACAGCCGATGCCGGCGACAGGCCAGCCGGCGGAAACGGCAGGCAGCCAAAGAGAAGACATGCCGAAGTCACCAACAAGAACCGATTGATCATCGACCTACGAACCGCCTGCCTCATGTTGTCGGTCAGTAAAGGATAACATCCACGACATATCGGGGGAAGTCTAAATGGAGGGTGCAATCGCGCGCAAGCACACAAGGGTGTGTAGACGTGCTGTCATGATGGCCCCGGTATGGTCGCGCCACTCGCAATGTCGGGGGCAAGACAGATCCAGTGCGCCGGGATGTTGTTCACGCGAAAAAGGCGGATCAAGAACGATATGAGCGGCTTTCCGCCCGGCCAAGCAGGCGACCGCACCTGCTGTTTAGGTTAACTTGGTTGAATAAACCCCAAAGAAATCACAAGAAAATGTGACTCTTGGAGCACAGATTTGCAAAAGGTTAACCCCGCTTACACGGAACAGTTGCCCCGCGGATTCGTGTCACCATACTCACCCTCAATAAGGTGTTGCAAAAAGACAACGCCACTTCGTGAGGCAAAGCAATGGCAAGAATCAGTGTTTTCGGCATTGGGTACGTGGGAGTCGTGTCTGCGGCATGTCTGGCCCGAGACGGGCATGACGTGATCGCGGTCGACGTGGATCCCGGCAAGATCGATGCAATCAACCTTGGCAAATCCCCGATCGTCGAAGAGGGGATAGACGAACTGGTCAGGGACGTCGTCAAGGCGGGCAAGCTCTCTGCCACCAGTGACGTGGCAAAGGCGATCCGCGAAACGGATCTGTCGTTTGTCTGTGTCGGCACGCCCTCTGCCGAGGATGGGTCAGTTGGGTTGGTCTATGTCACAGATGTGTGCCAGACCATCGGCGCCGCGCTGAAGGACAAAGACAGCTATCATTCGGTCGTCATCCGGTCGACCATCGTGCCCGGCAGCACCGAAGCGGCCTGCATCCCGGTTCTCGAAGAGACCTCGGGCAAGATGGCAGGCACGGGGTTCGGTGTCGGCTATTACCCGGAGTTCCTGCGTGAAAGCACGGCGATCAAGGATTACTATGATCCGGGTCTGATCGTTTTCGGCTTCATGGACGAGCCGACAGGTGACAGGCTGCACGACCTGAACAAGGACCTGCCTTGCGAGATTCACCGTGTGGATATCCGCACGGCGGAACTGGTCAAATACACTTCAAACACCTGGCGGGCGGTCAAGGTCACCTTCGCCAATGAAATCGGCAATATCGCAAAGGCATGCGGGATCGACGGGCAGAGCGTGATGGAAATCCTCTGCTCCGACGACAAGATGGCGATGTCGCCGTATTTCATGCGTCCCGGCTTTGCCTTTGGCGGCTCCTGCCTGCCCAAGGACGTGCGCGCGCTGCGTCATCTGGCGGAATCCAAGGGCGCCCCGGCGCATTTGCTAAACGCGGTTCTTACGGCCAACGAAGCACAGATCGCCCGGGCCGAGGATCTTGTTCACAAGAGCGGCGCCAACAAGGTCGGCTTTGTCGGGATCAGTTTCAAACCCGGCACCGACGACCTGCGGGAAAGCCCGTTGATTTCGCTGGCGGCGCGGCTGATCGCCAAAGGCGTCGACGTCAATATCTACGACCCCTTCGTGAAAGAGGCCTTTGACGCCGGAACCCCCGGGGCAGGGCGCGGCAACGAAAGCGTGCCCGACCTGCAGGACCGCCTGGTCGATGACCTCGATCAGCTGATCAACGACGCCGGCGCGGTCCTTGTGGGCAACTACTACAGTGAAACGGTCGAAAGACTGCGCGGCGCCGCACGGTCGTCCAAAGTCGTCGACCTGACCCGTCTGCATCGCGACCTCGTCTCGGACGAGACCTACGAGGGCATCTGCTGGTAAAGCCGATGCGTCTGGCGCTCACACATATTGCCTATGTTTCGGTGATCTTCCTTTTGATCGCAAGCATCCCTCAGGGCTACCTGGGGGATGTGCAAAACGCCGGAAATGCCCTGCTTGTCGTGGGGTTCCTCGGCATGTGGCGTTACACTTGGGCGCTGACCAATTTTACACGCGCGATCCTGTTTCGGCGGTTCAGCTATCCACTACGCAAGCGCCGCGCCTTTGCGCGGTTTGCGTCGGGCGGGGCAAGGTCCCACTGCTATTTCATGGTGACCACCTACATGGTGGATGTGGAGACCACCATCATGGTCTACCGCCGCCTGTTCGAGGCCGCCGCAAATGCCCGCGATGGCGCAACCATTGTTGCCTCTGTGGTGGATGGCAAAGACGCCCGACTGATCCGGCAGCTGTTCGACACCAGCCCTTTCGACATGTCGAACGTGGCGCTGGTGATCGACCGCATCAAGTCCAAGGGCAAACGCGACGCGATGGACAAGGCGCTCCGCATCCTGGCGGAAAAAGCGCCGACCAAACATGACATCATGATCTTCGTCGACGGAGACACGGTTGTGCCGCGGGATGTCTGGGCGCAATCCGCCCCCTGGTTTTCCAACCCGAAAGTCGGTGCGCTGACCACGGATGAGGCCGCCCTGATCGAAGAGGAGAACCTGTTCAAGGACTGGTTCATCCTGCGTTTCAACCAACGGCAGGTCATGATGTGCTCGATGGGTCTGTCGCGCCGTGTCCTGACCCTGACGGGTCGTATGTCGGTGTTTCGTGCCTGCCTGGCGACCAATCCGGGATTCATTCGCGGTGTCGGCCATGACTTCCTAGACCATTGGCGGCTGGGCCGCGTCGACTTTCTGACCGGTGATGACAAGTCGACGTGGTACTGGCTGCTGCGCAACGGCTATGACATGCTGTACCTGCCGGACGTCCAGTCGCAATCGGTCGAGACACAGCCGCGTGACACCTTTTACGACAGCGCCAAGACGCTGATGGTGCGCTGGTTCGGCAACATGATGCGCACCAATGGCCGGGCCCTGCGCCTCGCGCCACGGCGCGTCGGTTATTTTACTTGGTGGTCCATTCTCGACCAGCGCGTGTCGATGTGGACGACGCTGGTGGGGCCGATCTCGGTTCTGCTGACAGCCTTGATCTACACACCCGTGGTGATCCCGCTCTACATCGCGTGGGTTCTGATCACGCGTTACATTTTCTGCACCATCATCGCCGTATTCAATGGGGAGTGGTTCCCGGTGACCCACCCTCCGATCCTGTACTTTGGTCAGATTGTCGGGGCGATCATCAAGACGTTCGTTCTTTTCCGGCTCGACCGGCAGAAGTGGACGCGTCAGGGCGGCGGCAATTCCAAGGCAAAAGCATCGGTTTTCGAGCGAGTGAAAGCGTTGGAAAGCACCGCGCACCATGCCTTGGCCATCGGCTGGCTGACTGTGGCCATCCTTTTTCTGAATACACTCGAGTAGGGGCAATACGAGGTTATTATGACACGGCAAGATCCGATTGATCCCTTGAAACTGGATGCTTTCAGCCCGGCACGGCCCGAGGACCTGAAAGATGTTGTGACACAGGCCCCTGATCCTGCGGCAGTGCATTCACCGGGTGCCGACGCCTGGCCAATCGACCCGACTTCGGAACACGGACGCAAGGTCGAGCCCGATTTCGGTTTTGACGATGAGCACCCGGCGGTCAAACTGCCGTTCGTGCTGATCGTGGACGGCCAGCGGTTCAGCGGATCCAGCCTGTCTGTGACCCATATCTATGCCACCACGACAGACGCGCCCGAAATTGCCGCAGGCACCCGCCACGCGGCGGTTCTGAAGATCTCGTTCAAGAGCTTCAGCATCACCTTGCATCCTCTGGTCACCGTGCAGAAAGTGGGCGCCGGACAGGTGGTGTTCCAGTTCACGGATCCGACCGGCGATCACCTGCCGCAGTTGCGTTACATTCTGAACAACATGATTTCAGGGGATTTTGTCTCTCTCGACGGGTTGGTCAGTTACACCGGGCCGACGGAACCCAAAAAGGCGAAAGACGCGGCCAAGACTTCGGTGATGGAGCGTGTCCGCTCGATTGCCGTCTCGCTCCTCTCTGCCTGCCTCGCTCTGGCGGCGGCGTTTGTGGTCTATACACGCTACACAACCAGCTTTGAAATGCATCCTGTCTTCGTGGATCGCGCGGGTCAGCAGATGCGCGCGACGACGGCGGGCCAGTTGTCTTACCTTAACCCGGCGGCGGGCCGTGGAGAGGTGGTCTATTCGATCAATTCGAACACCGGAGACGTGCTCAGCTTTCAGATGCCATGTGACTGTGAAGTTGCTGTATCTAAAAACTTTTCCGAGGGCTCAACTGTCCTTCCAACAGACTTAATTCTGACAATTTTCGACAATAGCGTCGAAATCAGAGTGCAAACATTGATGAGCGTGGAAGGGCTGGCCAGGGCGATGAGAGGAGACAGGGTTCATCTTGACATGAGCGACGGTCGCCTGATCCCTGTGACGGTCAAGCCCGGCGACACGAGCATCGCGGCCAACCTTCGGGGCGATCTTTATGTTCCGGTCGATCTGGGTGTTTCGGAAGGCACTCTGACTTCCGAGGATATTGGCAAATCCGCGCGCTTGCGCTTGTCAAAGCCTCTTTTGGACATTGTTGGAGCGAGGCAAGAGTGACGTGACCCGGATTTATCCCCTTATCATCTGCGGCGGCAAAGGCACACGTCTGTGGCCGCTCTCGCGTACTCAGAGCCCGAAACAGTTCCAGAAGATCAGCGGACCGGATTCGCTGACGTTCTTTCAACTGGCGGTGCAGCGCCATCGCGGTGCCCTTTACCACGATCCGGTGATTGTCACCGGCATAACGCACCGCGGAACGGTTCAGAAACAGTTGCGGGAGGTGCAGGCGCGGGGGCAGATCATCTGTGAACCCCTGGGCCGGAACACCGGACCTGCGGTTCTGGCGGCGGCGCATACCATCCGGCGGACGGATCCCGATGCGATCTTCGTCGTGATACCTGCCGATCACATCATCGAAGGCGACCTTAACAAGTCGATCGAGGCCTGTTTGCCTGCGGCTCAGGCGGGCCACATCATCACATTCGGAATCCCGCCGAAGTACGCGGAAACCGGTTTCGGCTATATTACGGACGCCGGACCGATGCCGGGATATGACTCCATTCGGCGTGTCGGCGGTTTTGTCGAAAAGCCGCCAGAGGCCGAAGCCCAGGCGCTGATCGACAGCAATTCGGCCTATTGGGCCTCTGGTCTGTCGATGTTCAGCGCGCAGACCATCATCGACGAATACAGCCGGTTCGACGCCAGGACAGAGGCCCTGGTGGCCGATTCCGTTGCGTTTTCCAAGCCGTCCGAAGATGCCCTGTACCTTGAGGCCGAAAGCTTTGCGCAGACCAAGGCAGAGCCGACCGAAGGCGTCGTTTTCCAGCAAACCGACAAGATCGCGTTGGCCCTGCTGGACATCAGCTGGAACGACGTTGGCAGCTGGCTGGCGATGTACAGCATTTCACCGCAGGACAAGAGCGGCAATGTCCTGCAGGGCGATGTGATCGCCCTTGATGCCACGAACACGATGGTGCGGGCCGACAGCCGTCTTGTCAGCGTTGTGGGTTTGTCGGACATCATCGTTGTCGACACCCCGGATGCCCTGCTTGTCGCCCGGATGGACAATACGCAGGACGTCAAGAAGGTCGTCGAAGAACTCAAGAAGGTGCACCGCTCCGAGATCGAGGTGCACGCGGATGCCAAACCGGCGATGGTGCCTTATCAAAAGCAGCGTGAGGTCGCCAAGCTGGTGGACACCGACCGCTTCGAGATGGGGACAGCGCAGCTTGCGGTGGGTCGCACCATGACCTTGGAACCCGGGCCGCGCACGCGGCAGGTGCTGGTCGTGCAGGGTGTGGTCAATGCCTCCGGCCCGGGCTGGTCCAAGGAAAAGGTCGAGGGTGGACGCGTCTACGCCGATGAAAAAGGGCCGGTGCGGATCGTGAACAATGGGGACGAGACCGCCGAGCTCTTGTTCCTGAAACTAGAAAAGCTCGAAATGCAGCAAACCAAAGTTCTGGCAAGCAATGGCTAAGATGCAGCAAAGACGGGCCGGGCTGATTGCGGGATTTGTCCTGTTTCTGGCCTGTTCGTTGTTGCCTGCGCCCAGCGATGCCGCGCCCGATCTTGCATGGCGTGACCTGTCGAACCGGATTGCGTCGCTGGCGGAGGGTCTGAAAACGGATCGATCTACCGGGGCCGAGAAACTGTTCGGGGCGCTGGTGGGTGAGGGACTGCTTCCTGCCCCGCGTCGGTTTGACCAAGAGGACTCTTTGGACACCGACCGCTGGGCAGGGCTGCCAAAGGCGCGGGCGGAGGTGTCGAACTTTCGGCTAGTGCTGGCAATCCTCTCGCAAAGCTATGGAAACAAGGACAACCTCGACGTGACGATGGCGCAGGGTGATCGGGGTTTCGATACTTTGCTGTTTCGTGAGGGCGAGGTGACGCTGGACGACATTCGCGCGGCGATGCGATCCAGCGGACAGGATCCCGAGTTTTCTCAAGGCGCCCCGGTCTTGCGCCGTCCCGTCGTGCTCTGGGAAGATACGATCCTGAGGCTGACGCCCGCTGACAACCTGCGGTTTTCGCGACCGGACGGCGCCTTCATCATCAGCCTGGGCCGTGTCGAGATCGAAGGCAGCGACCTCTCCGTGACCGGCGGCGAAAACCCTCATGCGCCCGAGTTCGTGCCGTTCTTGACGGTGGCGGGCGGCGGATCGCTCAAGATGGTTGGCGCCCGGGTGAACGGGCTGGGGTTTGGCAAGACTCCCAAATTCTCCGGCGTCAGCGTCGCGGGCCACACCCTGATGCCTCCGCTCGGCAACACGGTGATCGCCGACACCGAATTCAACGATGTTTTCACCCTGTCGATCGCCGGTCGAAATGATGCCCGTATCACCGGCAACACGTTCGAGGACATGCGCCACAACGCGCTGGGCCTTGCGGGCGCCCCCGGGACAGAGATCTCGGGCAATCTCTTTTTCGGATCGGCGCCAACCAATGCCATCCGCGTTCTCGACAATTCCGACGACACGAAGGTCTTCGGGAACATCCTGCTATCCGGAGAGCGGGCGGGCATCCTTGTTCAGGGGCGCTCTGATCGCGTGGCGGTCACGGACAACGTCGTGTGGCGGCGGGGCGGCAGCGCCATCAAGTTCCTCAAGACCGAATGCAGCCTGGCCGCCGGTAATCTGGTGCTCGACACCAGCCAGAAGGGTATCGAAGTCCGCAAGAGCAACGGGTCAACGGTGCGCAACAATACCATCGTTGGCAGCCTGAGCGCCGGCGTCTGGATTTCGGCCCAGCCCGCAGGGGCGGTGACCCATGTGACAGACAACAGCTTTTTCGGCAATTCGGCGGGCGTTTCGACCGCTGTCGGCGCGCAGGTCGTGCTTGCGGGCAATGATCTGCGAAAGCAGTTTCCACGGCTTCTTGACGGGGACATCGCGCTGCAGACGCGCGCCATCCTGACCGATCTGACGGGGCAGCAACCTGTCACGATAACCGCGTCCGGAACCGGACCGGCGACCGCTCCCCTGGACCTTTGCAACGAAAGGCGCCGGCCATGAGACGTCTTCTGGCTATCGTGATCAGTGGCGCATGCGGTCTGGCTGTACCTGCTTTGGCCCAACAGATACCGCTGCCGTTCGGCAGCGAAAGCGATGCGCGCAAGATCGCGGTCAGCGCGGTCGCCGCACGCACGTCCATGTCCGGGTTGTCGGCGCCCCTGCAAACCGCGCGGCAGGCAATGCACGACGGACTGGACGTTTCCGAAGCGGATCTTCGGCAACTGGCCGAGAGTGGCGACAGCCTTGCGGCGCAGCGGTTGGTGCGCCACCTGATCGACGAGGGCAAACGCACAAGCCATGCCTCTGACATCGCCTATTATAGTGCTTTGGCTGTGCAACGGGGCCGGATCGCGACGCTTTCGGACATGGTTCGTGCCATGGGAACACTGGACCCGGAAACCGAACCCCGCGCCCGTATTCGCGCGCATATTCGCGCGCTCTATCCGCAGGCATGGGCCGGGAACCCGGACGCACTTGCCGCGGTCGTGGCCTTCAACGGCAAGGACCAGCTATTTGGTGAACTGAGCGACAAGACGCGGGACAAGATCCTCGATCAGGCGAAACAACGCGGTGATGGTCTTGTTGAATTGCAAATGGCAGTAAAGCTGCTCGAACGTGGGGACCTGGACCGGGCAGAGCGCGGGCGAGTGGTCGGCTATCTTGACGCGGCGATTGCCTCTGGCCATCTGGGGGTCCGCACGACCGCGCAGAACCTGAGACGATTGATCGAGTACGAGGAAACGGCAGACGGCTAGGACGCCGTGTGCCAGAGGCCGGTGGGGGCTGATCCGATGGCGAAGAGACGGGGCGGAAAACAGGGATGGCTGGGGGCATGCGCGCTTCTGGCTGCGGTCTTCTGCGGTCCGGCACATGCCGAGAGCGCATATGGCTGCGCAGACTTGTTGGCCTCCGAGGTTCTGCCTGCGGTCGAGGGGCGCGACGGGCAGTTCTTTCTGGTCGATCCCGACCTGATGAGCTTTCACGACATTTCGGAAGAAAGCATTGCCGCCCTGGCCAAGCTGTCAGAGACCCTGGCCGCCCGCGGCACGCGCCTGATTTATGTGCCCATGCCGACCAAGTCGACGGTCTTGCCCGACGCATTGCCAGAGATCGCCGCTCACCTTCAATTTGACCCGAACCTTGCCTTGGCCGTGTATGAACGGGCCTTTGCGCGTCTGTCCTCGGCCAATGTGCTGGCTGTTGACGCCCGCAGGGCCTTGCGCACTGCGCATCTGGGCGGTGCGTCGACATATTTCGGACCCGATCCGCGATTGACCCCGGAGGGCGGGCAGGCGCTGGCGACGGCGATTTCCCAGCAGATTGCGGCAACCGGGATTGCGCCGAACGCACCTGCGACCTCGGCAATCGTGATCCGGGAAGCCGATGACGTCGACGTCGACTCGCTGGTCCGGTTGCAGCTTCAGCAGTCCTGCCGGAGAGATCTTCCGGACCTGAAAGCCGCCAATTACCGCGCTGCCTCGAACGCAGGTCTTCTTTCCGGCTCAACGCAGTCGTCCGCCCCTGTCGTCTTCATAGGGTCGCAGATCAGCGGTCATGACGTGGCACATGTGGCGGGTTTCCTGCGGGCGCAATCCGGGGTGGGGGTAACACAATTCGGACAGGGGATACGGTCCGAGAACGCCTTTGCCGCCATGGCTGACTATCTGACGTCGGATGATTTCCAATCTTCCCCGCCGGGGTTTCTGGTCTGGGAAAACCCGGTCTGGTTTGGCCTGGGCGATCTCGGCCCGCTGCCGCTGGCGGAATTGACCCTCGCTGCGGGCGGGAAATGTGACGCTGAACTCAATGTCAAACCCGGATCAGGGCAAGACAGCATTCGCATCGAGTTTGCCGACAACGCTGCCGGTCAGTTGCAGGGCATCATGTTTGACACCGACGCGCGGGTTCGTCGCGCCCGGTTCAGCTTTGAATCGCGGGAGGGTCTGGTGCGCAGCCGGACATTGACGCGCGCCGAAAGCTCTGGGTCAAAAAGGTTCTTCATGCCCATGCAAGGTTTCGGCTCGGAACCGCCGGTCGCAGTGGACATCACTGTCGACGCTACGTTGCGGATTGCGCCACGGGTCTTTGCCTGCTCCGGGGAGGGCGGCAGATGATCTTGACCAGTGTCCGGATTGCCCGCGCGTTGATTTCCGCAGGCCTGATAGTGGCCGCGCTGCCGGCGCTGGCACAGCCTTTGAACCTCGAATTTCTTCCGCCGGAACTGGGCGAACGAAACATCTGCGCCGCGCCGCCTGAACCGGCGGCACCGGATGACCTGGCCGTCGATGAAGGCGAGGATACCCTGACAGACGTTCAGCGTATCCGGTTTCTGAACAGTGAAATCCGTACCTACATGCGGCGCGATGCGGATCGGTTTTTCGACTTCATCGACGCACTCATCGCGCGCAGGACGGCAATTGATCCGGACTATTCCGAAATCGACGCCACGCTGGAGCGTGTAACCTTGCACTTGCGCGCGGATCGCCTTCGTTCGCTGCAGGCACGGGCGTTATTGCCCCGTTTGCGGGCCCTTTCGGGGGACATGACAAACAATCAGCGGCTGGAACTGGCGCAATACTACCGCAACGGCGTCGGTGTCCCCAAGGACGTGGCAGATGCGCAAGACTTGACGCGGGAGGCCGCCTACGGCGGCAACGCCAGGGCCCTGATGGAAATCGCCCGCGCTCAGATCGCCGGTGAGTTGATCGAGGGCTGGGACGCGCCCTTGGACCTGACCGTGACATTGGCTTTCGGCGGGATCCTGGGGGAGCTGAACCCGGGGGTCTGCCGACGCGCCGAAACGATTGCGCAGGAGTACGTCAGGGGAGAGGTGGTGCAGCGCAACCCGGCCATTGCCCTGGCCTGGCTCAAATTCGCCGCCGACCTGGGCGGGGCAGAGGCCGCCTGGTCGGTGGTCGAAATCCATCTGAACGCCGAAGGAGACCGCAAGAACAACGCGGAAATGCGCCGCTACCTGAAACGCGCCGTCGAACTTGGGCTCAATCTGGATTCGCGGCAAAGCGGTCGCCTTGTGTCCAGCGGTGCATTGACCCCGGATGAACTGGAAGCGTTGCTTGGGTTCAATGTGTCCGAAGACGGGCGGCGCAACCGGCGCTCGATCATCCCCAAGCTGTCACTGGCCATCAATGTCGACGGATTGGAGCCGGACAAGGAGGGGATCTACATGCAGTTCCTGCGGGAACTGGCCCGGATGCCCGAAGCGCCCGGCCTTGTGTTCACAAGGCTCGCGCGCGAGGTGATGGTTCAGAACGGGCGTTGGAGCGGCGAAGCCGAAGCCATATCCCTGCTGGAAGAGGCGGTGCGTCGGGATGACGAAGACGGGATGCAGTTGCTGTCCGAAATCCTGCTGCGCTATCGCGACGATCCGCTGCAGGTGAACAAGGCCGAAAACCTGCTGTTGGACAGTGTCGACCGGTTTGGCCTTGTCTCGTCACTGTCGCGGCTTGACGCGCTGTATCGATGCCAGCGAAACGATGCGCCGCGCTTGTCCGAAGCCCGCCATTGGGCAGAGGCCTATGCCGCGACAGGGCACACCACGATACCGCTCTCTTCGACCGACCTTCTGGCGCTTGATCCGCACAGATCGCCGGAAACCATCGCCATGATCCAGACGCAAGCCCTGCGCGGGCGCACTTCGGCACTGGCAGGGCAGGCGCAGCGGGTTCAGGCCAATCCGATTGTCCCGAACCCCGCGCTGGAGTTCTGGGCAAGCCGGATGAACCGCTCCGATCAGGCGCTTGAGGCATTTGCTGAATTTGAATTCGACCTTGCCGTAACCCCTCGTCAGCGGGATCAGGCGATCGAATTCTTTCGTCGGGTCTATCTGAACAACGGAGTCACGACCGCGCTCGATCTTGCGGTTGCCCTTGTCGAGCAAGATGGCCGCAATCCGGAACTGGTCGAGGAGATCCTGCATTTGCTGACCATGGCGGGCAACCGTGGCGAAGGCGCAGCGATCCGGCTGAAGTCGCGGTTGCTGGCGGATGATCTGACCGCAGACGCCTATGCCCGTAGCGCCAGGGCCGTGTATGCAGAATTTGCCGAGGCCATCGAAGCGCGGGGCGATTTCCTTGCGCTGGTCTCCGCCCTGCCATTCGTGCCGGAAGACAGGATCGACGACTATGTCGACCGCGCGGTCTCGGTCATGAATTGTTCGATCAAGGACGCCACTGAACTCGGCGACGCCTATGCCCTGCGCGGTGACATGCCGATGGCTTATCATTGGCGTCAGGTCGGACTGATGATGGACGGCGGGCATGTGCTGTCGAAACTGCGGCTGTCTGACCCACAGATGGCGCAATTCAACACGGGCAAGGCGCCCTCGGCGCTGGACATGGAAACGCAGGCACTGGCCGATGGCGATTTCACCGCGCGGCGTCGGTTGTACGTTCTGACCGCCAATCCCGATCTGCCCAGCTATGACCCGCCCGCCGCAGCCGGGCATCTGGCGTCGATTCTCACCGACAAGACCGCCGATGCGCAGCAGGTCGTCTGGGTCATGCGGCAGTATCGCCGATCAGATGCGCCGGTCCGTGAGGCCGTGGAAACCCGGTTGGACATGCGCCCCGTCTTTGCCTCGGTCGCCGAGGCGGGGGACACATTCGCCCAGTTCGAACTTGGCATGTTGCTGCGTGACAATGCGCTGACCGCCGAAGAATTGCAGCAATCCTCCGACTGGCTCCGCAAGGCCGCGCTGTCCGGGCACGATGGCGCGATGGTCGAACTGGCGCGCGCGCTTGGGCTTGGCCTTGGCGTGCCCAAAAACAAGACCGAAGCCCTGCGTTGGCTTCAGAGGGCGCGGGCCGCCGGCAACACAGGCACCGCCAGCCTTGCGACGCTGATCCGTGCGTCATCCGACTGAAAGGTTCCCATGCGATCAAAGCTCATTCCCATTCTTGCCTGCCTGTGCTGCGTCAGCACGGAAACGGCGGCACAGACTTGCAAGCCAAGCCCGGCACCGGTTCTGCGTCTCGACATCGTAAGCCGCTATTCCGAAACGGATGACTCGCGCTCTGTCATAGATGCCGCGGCAGAGGCGGCGGCCAAGGCCGCGCTGGATCCCTTGGATGAATTCCTGCGCGATCTGGCCCAGGATACCAATGCCATGTTGAAGGCAGAGGCGGAGGAGCGCGCCATGCTGGCGGACTGCTTGATCGAACGGATCGCGGTCTGGGCGCGGGCGGATGCGCTCAACGATCTTGGAACGGAAACGGCCCAATTGACGGTTGGCTCCCGATTGGCGTCCTTCGGCGTGATGGCCCATGCGGCGGCCCCGCACACAAATAATTTCGCCGGTCTCGCCGACGTGCGAACATGGCTGGCAGAGCGCATGGCCGAACAGATGGTGTTCTGGGAGCGCGCGCCCCGGGGCGCCGCACAAGGCAACCTGCGGGCCTGGGCCGGTCTGGCCGGAGCGGCCACGGCGGGGCTGACAAACGATGTCATTCTGCGCAGTTGGGCCACCTGGTCGGTTGCCTATGTTCTGTGTACTGCAGAACCCGATGGCAGCTTGCCACAGGAGATGCGGCGCGGACGGCTGGCGCTTCACTACCAGCTTCACGCGCTTTCGGCGCTTGTGACCGCCGTTCTGCTGCTGGAACGGCAGGATGTTGCGATCAAGAACGTTTGTGACGATGCCTTGGCCCGGTCCGCGAGTTTTGCGCTCAACGATCTGGACAATGGACGTGCGGCGCAGTCGATCACGGGAGAGGTGCAGAGCCTGTTCGAAGAGGGGGCCGGTGTCGAGGACTTTCAGATTGCATGGCTGGAAGCCTATCTCTTGTTGGTTGACGATCCCTTGGCGCGGGGGATTGCCAGGGCGCGCCGGCCTTTGTCCTATTCGAAACTTGGTGGAAACCAGACAACGCTTTGGAAGCCGTAGCTGGCTCACCCCCCGGGCGGATTTGTTCAGAGCTTTTGCAAGAGAGGGGCGCATGGAGTCCTGGAAAACGCTGACCAGCCGAACGGTTTTCAAGGCCGACCCCTATGTCCGCATTTCGGTCGACTCCGTCGAATTGCCCGACGGGCGGGTGGTCGACGATTTCTACCAGGTCAAACTTCGCGAGTTTTCGCTGGTTGTGCCGGTCATGGAAGATGGCCGGATCCTCGTGATCCGTCAATACAAGCACGGGCCGCGGCGCAGTTCGATCACATTCCCGGCCGGATTTGTCGACCCCGAAGAGACGCCCTATGACGCGGCCTTGCGCGAGTTGGTGGAAGAGACCGGGTGCAAGGCCGGGACACTGATGGCGCTTGGCAGTTTTGTCGACAATGGCAACCAGCACGGGTGTCGTGGCAACTTCTTCCTCGCCAGGGGATGCCGCCTTGTGCAAGCGCCGCAATCGGGGGACCTTGAGGACATGCAAGCGGAGTATTTTTCCGCCCCCGAACTGGACGATGCGATGCAAAACGGCGGGTTTGCGATCACACATATGGTTGCAGCCTGGGGCTTGGCGCGTATGGACCTTTGTTAAGGGCGGCAACGCAACAAAATCAGTCGCTCGGATCCGTCAGATACGGCGCGATCTTCACCTCGATCGCGGCAACAACCGCCGCAACGCAATCCGGATTGCCCGCATCGGCCTGGGGTGCGGCAAAGCGACCGGAATCATTGTCGAAATAGCGGCCCGAGGCCTGCGCAAACTCGTCCGACAAAGCTGCGCGCGACAGGACATCGGCGCCGATCTGGATGTCGTTGCCGGCCATGCCGAAGGGGTCGCGCACCATGTTGGTGGCCAGAAGCGAACCGGGATTGATCGCGACAGAGACCGGTCCCTGCGGATGGTCTGCGGCAAAGGACTGGCTCCACATGGTCAGGGCCAGCTTGCTCTGGGCGTAGGCCTCCATGTCTTGCAAGTGGTGCGCACCAGCAAGTGCCTGCAGGTCCACGGGGGCCTGTGCGGCGGAGGACAGGTGCAGGACCCGCGCGCCCTCTGACAGGATCGGCAGCAGCGCACGTGTCAGCAGGGCAGGGGCCAGGGTATTGACCACAAAGCGGATGTCCTGCCCGTCCGCCAACAGCGGCGCGGCGCTCTTGAAGACGCCGGCGTTGTTGATCAGCACGTCGATCCCTGTCTCGTTGGCACGGATGTTCCGGGCCATGGCGGCGACTGCGGCAAGGTCTGACAGGTCCGCGCAATAGGTCGCAACCGGGCTGCCTGACTTGCGAAGAGCCTGAGCGGTGGCGACCAGTTTGTCGGGATTGCGCCCGTGGATCAGCAGGCGGTGACCTGCGGTGGCCAAGCGCAGGGCGGTGGCGTGGCCGATCCCGTCAGTGGCGCCGGTGATGAGGATGGTCTTGGTCATGTGGCTATCCTTGGATGAAACCCGGCAGAATGTCGTGCTGAGCCAGGTGGCGCAATACGCCATCCTTCAAAGTGGGCCACCCGCCACGGAGCGGCCCGTCATACTGGGCAAGGTCGTCCTTGCCTTCGACCTGCTCGTGGCAGGTCGTCCGGAATCCAATCCTGTTGTTCTGGAGTGACGTCGAGAACGGAGTAATAAGTCATTGTCAGTGTTCTTTTTGTTCAGGTTTCAAGGCCACAGAGGACCTGCTTTCCGATCACGCGGCCGCTTTCCTGCCGCAGATGGGCGGTCGTCAAGGTGTCGACGTTCATTGGCCCGGCATTTTCCGTGACGGTGGACAGCAGCGTCCCATCGTCCAGCATCGCCGAGACCCGGTTCAGCAGGTCGGGCTGGGCTGTCATGTCTTCGGTTGCAAACATTGAGCGGGCGAACATGAATTCCCAATGGATCGACAGTGCCTTGGGCTTGGCCGGCGCGATGTCCAGCGCCCCGGGGGTCGTCGATCATGGCGATCTGACCGCGCGGTGCGATCACCTCGACAATGGCGGGCCAAAGCTGATCTGTGGCGGTCAGCGCGGCCACATGGGTCGGTGTCAGGTTCAGCCCCTGCAGTTGCGCGGCCATGTCGGCCCGGTGGTCGATCACGTGATCCGCACCCATCCTGCGCAGCCAATCCTGCGTTTCGGGACGTGAGGCCGTTGCGATGACGGTCAAACCGGTCAGTTTTTTTGCCAGCTGGATCAGGACCGACCCCACGCCACCTGCGCCGCCGATCACCAGCAGGCTTTGACCCGCGCCGCTGCCTTCGGTCAGGCGGAAGCTGTCAAAGAGGATTTCCCAGGCTGTGATCGCGGTCAGCGGCATCCCCGCCGCTTCGGCAAAATCGAGGTTCTGCGGTTTGCGCCCCACGATCCGCTCATCCACCGCCTGCAATTCGGCGTTGGATCCGGGGCGGGTAACGTCGCCTGCATAGAACACCTGGTCACCTGCCGCGTGGCCTGTCACCTGCGCGCCGGTTTCCAAAACCACGCCCGCAGCGTCGAAGCCCAGAATATCGGTGCCGTTCAGCGGTGCCCGCGCCGCCCGCAGTTTCACATCCACCGGGTTCAGCGACACGCCGCGCACCTCGACCAACAGGTCGCGCGGGCCGATTTCCGGCCGGGCGGTTCCGAACAGGCGCAGGGCGCCCGCGCCCTTTACCGGGCCCGTCTGGCTGTATCCGATCGCTTTCTTCTGTGTTCCGCTCCTTCGCGTTTTCGTCTGAGCGCAAGTTATGCGCTGAAGTTTCAGGATAAACGCCGGATAGCGGAGTTCAGTTTTCCGATATTGTGGATAATCATGGACACGGAAAGCCTGCGCCTGTTTGTACTGACGGCAGAGCGTCTGAACATCAGCGCAGAGGGCCGCAGTCTTGGTCTGGCCCCCGAGGTTGCGAGTGCGCGGCTGGCGAAACTCGAACATGAACTGGGGGTGGAACTGTTGCACCGCACCACGCGCAAGGTGGCGCTGGCGCAGGAGGGCGAGGCGTTTCTGCCCTATGCCCGCGAGATCCTGGCGCAGGCCGAGGCAGGGCGCGCGGTGCTGGGTCATGGGCAGGCAGAGCCGGTGGGCACGCTGCGCTTTGCCGCGCCCAGCAGCTTTGCGCAGTTGCATGTCATGCCGCTGTTGCCTGAGTTTCACGCGCTGCATCCGGGCATCACGCTGGATCTGCGTCTGTCGGACACGCGGTTTGACCTGATCGACGGCAGTTTCGATCTGGCCCTGCGCAGCGCGCCGCTGACAGACAGCAGCCTGAAAGGGCGCAAACTGGCAGAGGATGTCAGAGTGCTGTGTGCGTCGCCCGCGTACCTGGGGCGGCACGGCCAGCCGGAAACCCCGGACGACCTGCAGGGGCTTCGATTTCTGTCATGGTCCGACCTGTCGCCGCGGGAACTGGTGAACGGGACGCGGGCGACCTGGACGCTCGATCCTGCGGCACTTGGTTGCCGGGCCATCTTTGACGATTGCGCGTCTCTGCGCGAGTCGAAGGTTGCCGGAGCCGGTGTCTCGATCAATTCGCTGTGGAACGTGGCGCATGAGATCGCGGCGGGCCGGTTGGTCCGAATTCTGCCGGATTGGCGGCTGAATGACCGCTCCGTGCTGTGGCTGATCTACCCCAAGTCCAACGTGCTGACCCCCAAGACGCGGGTGTTCATGGATTTCCTGCTGGATCGTTTGAGCGGGGCGTTTGAGCCGTGACATCGACGCAAACCACCGGTCAATGGTTCCGGATTACGCCCGAACTGGACTTGGCATGGGGTCTGCACCATGTTCTTGGGCAGGAACGGAGGCGGGGCATCGCGTCCGTCCACAGTCCGCAGGCGAGAGGATCAGCAAGAATGTCGGATCTGCCGGAAGGTTTTGCAGGCAAGCCGCTGATCGCTTGTCCGACCTGCGATACCCTGCATGTGGAACCCGAGGTTCCCGC
This sequence comes from Paracoccaceae bacterium, assembly GCA_034670345.1. GTDB lineage: Bacteria > Pseudomonadota > Alphaproteobacteria > Rhodobacterales > Rhodobacteraceae > Antarctobacter. Next base: position 91,660 of record JAXMNQ010000004.1, read on the forward strand.
CAACCATACCGCGCGCTGCGTTCGCTGTGGGCGCGTCCTGGCGTCGCCGCGCGACAATGCCTTTGCGAATGTGCTCGCGCTGGCGGTCACTTCGACGATCCTGATGGTCGGGGCGGTGTTTTTCCCGTTCATCGAATTGCAGGCGGCGGGCCTGCATAACCGCGCCTCTGTCATTGACGCCGCGCTGGCATTTTCCCAGGGTTTGATGGCGCCGCTTGCCATTGCGGTCGCCTTGCTGATCGTCCTGATCCCCACGGCGCGGCTGGCCGCGATAATCTACACGCTTTTGCCGCTGGTCCGGGGCCGCGCACCCTACCCGATGGCGCCACGGGCATTCAGGCTGGCTGAACAGTTGCGCCCGTGGTCCATGGCCGAAATTTTTGTGCTGGGGGTGGCTGTGGCGCTGGTCAAGGTGTCGGGCCTTGCAACGGTCAGCCTTGGCCCGGCGTTCTGGGCCTTTGCCGCGCTGGTCGTCATCACCGTCCTGCAGGACAACACCATGTGCCGGTACACGATCTGGAAATCGCTGGAAAAGGCGCAGCCATGACAACGGCGCGCGCGGCAGGGGTGCTGGCCTGCGATCATTGCGGAAGGGTGAATGACGCAGGGACGAGCCATTGCCAGCGGTGCGGCGCTGCGCTGGACCCGGACGGGCGGGGTTCCCTGCAGGCCGTCTGGGCGTGGCTGATGGCCGGCATGATCGTCTATATCCCCGCCAATATCTATCCGATGCTGCGCACCTCGACCCTGCTGGAACGCTCGGAAAGCACCATCGTCGGCGGGGCGATCGACCTGTTTCACCACGGATCTTACGGAGTTGCGGCCATTGTCTTTGTTGCCAGCATCCTGATCCCTGTCGGCAAGTTTCTTGCCATCGGCTTTCTGGCGCTGGGGCTGGGCCGCCGATCCGGCATGTCGGCCCACCATCGGCACATGCTGTATGAAGTCGTCGAATTCATCGGCCGTTGGTCGATGATCGACGTCTTTGTCGTCGCGATCCTGTCCGCCCTTGTCCAGCTTGGCACAGTCGCTATCATTAATCCCGGGATCGCGGCGGTCAGTTTTGCGCTCTCGGTGGCCTTTACCATGTTGTCAGCGCAGAGCCTTGATCCGAGGTTGATCTGGGATGCTGACGAGGAGTTGCAATGACAGACCCCGCTCCGGCTCATCCGACCGTGGGACCGGCACGGCGCGGGTTTTTTGCCCGGTTTTCCTTTGTCTGGCTGGTGCCCGTGCTGGCGCTGGTCGTGTCGCTTGGCATCGCGTGGCAAAGCTATGCCGAACGTGGCGTGCTGATCGAGATCGCCTTTGACAGTGCCTCCGGCGTGACCGCCGACAAGACAGAACTGAAGTATCGCGAAGTCACTGTCGGGGTCGTCGAGGAAGTCAGCTTTACCGATGACCTGTCGCAGGTTCTGGTCGGCGTGCGTGTGGACCGGACACTCGCGCCCTTTCTGGATGAGGATGCGCGGTTCTGGGTGGTGCGGCCAGAGGTCTCTGCACAGGGCATCAGCGGGCTGAACACGGTGCTGTCCGGCGTCTATATCGAAGCGCGCTGGGATTCGAACACGGGGACGCCGCAGACGGAATTCACAGGTCTGGATCGTGCGCCGCTGTCCGATCCGACACGCGCCGGTACGACGATTCAACTCAGCGCAAAGGACGGCAACTCCATCGTTGCGGGCGCGCCCATCCTGTACAAGGGCATTCCGGTCGGCTCGGTCGAGGCGCCGGAACTGACCGAATCCGGCGACAGCGTCGTGATCCGCGGCTTTGTCGAGGCGCCCTATGACCGCATCCTGACAACCAACACGCGGTTTTGGGACATCTCCGGGGTCTCTGTTTCGCTCGGCCCCGGGGGGGTGTCGCTCAATTTTTCTTCTGTCGCTTCGCTGGTGCAGGGGGGGATCAGTTTTGACACCCTGGTTGCCGGGGGTGAAGCGATTGAAAATGGCCACATCTACCCGCTCTATGACGATCAGTCGGCAGCGCGGGCCAGCCTGCTGGATGATCCCTCGCTGGACAGCCTCAAGGTGCTGGCGGTTTTTGATGGCACCGTGGGCGGCCTGACCGACGGGGCCAGCGTGCGGTTCCGGGGCGTTCAGGTGGGCGTGGTCGAAAACGTGGCGATGATTGCCTCGGACGTCGGGTCGCGCAAGGTTGTGCAACTGCACGCGACACTGGCGATCAATCCGGCGCGATTGGGATTGGGCGAAGGCGCAAGTTCGGACGAGGCGCTGGAGTTCCTCCGCGGCTACGTGACCCAGGGCCTGCGGGTACGCCTTGCCACGGCCAGCCTGCTGTCCGGCGAACTGGTCGTAGACCTGGTGGAGCTGCCCGATGCCGAGCCGGCTCAGGTGATCGCCGCTGAGGGAAAACTGCCGCAACTGCCCACGATCGAGGCAGACGTGGCCAATCTGAACGCCACCGCCGAAGGCGTCTTTCAACGGATCAACAATCTGCCGGTGGAGGAACTGCTCGCCTCTGTGCAGGGGTTGATCGATTCGGCCAATACCATCGTATCCTCTGACGATACCCGCGCCCTGGTGCCCGGTATCAACTCGGCCCTCGCCGATTTTCGCACCCTTGCACCAGATCTGAACACTACGCTGGCCAAGACCGAGGAGACGCTGGAAGAGGTGCGCCTGATCGCGGTCAGCCTCCGCGAAAGCGGCGTCACCACCAGCGTGAACAAGGTCTTTGGCTCCGCCGCCGCCGCTGCGGATGCGGTGGAAAAGGCCGCAGAGGAACTGCCGAAACTGACCGGGCGGCTCAACACGCTGGCCGGGCGCACAGAGGCCGTGCTCAGTGCCTATGACGACAATTCGCGCCTGATCACTGGCGCGCTGTCGACCCTGCGTGATATCAGCGAAGCTGCGGACGCCATGCGAACACTCGCCCGCACGTTGCAACGCAATCCGAATTCTCTGTTGATGGGACGGTGACATGAGTTTGAAAACACTGGCGGCTGCACTGGCCGTACTGGCCCTGACAGCCTGCGGAGACGGCGGCCCGCAATACATCGTCGAGAGCACGCAATCGGACCTGAAGGTGCGGGCAAGGGTCAGCTCGATCCTGGTGCAGACCGTGTCGCTGCCGACCTATGCGGCGGACGAAAAGATCGCCATTCGCGATGAATCAGGCGTGGTGCGCGCGGCGGATTTCGGTCTCTGGGCGGATGAGCCCGAGCGTGCGACCACACTGCAGATCAGCCGCCACCTGAACAGGATGACCTCGGCCCGGGTCGCTCCGGAGCCCTGGCCGTTTCCGGAGCCTGCGCTGGGCGTCGTCGATGTGCGGTTCGAGACCTTCATCGCCACCAATGGCGTCGCCTTTCGCATGGCCGGCCAGTATTTCATGGGCTCCGAGATCCCCGAACCGATCGAGGATCCGGACTTTGACAAGCCGCCCAAGAAGCTGCCCGCGCCGCTGCCTGACAGGGCGCGGCTGTTTGACATCGTGATCCCGCTGGCTGACCGCAGCCCGGGTGCCATTGCCGCGGCGCAGGCAACGGCACTGACGCAACTGTCCGAAAGCATCGCCCGCGATCTGGCACGCTGAGAGGCGGCATGGAAGGGCTGGCCCAGGAACTGCACCGCCTTATAGCACTTGCGCATGAGGCGGGGGACTGGGGCAAGCCCGCCGACTACATCCCGGAACTGGCCAAGGTGGACCCGGCGCAGGTGGGGGTCTGCATCACGCTGGCCGACGGGCAGGAAATCAGCGCAGGGGCGGCGGATCAGCGGTTTTCGATCCAGAGCATCTCCAAGGTCTTTGCCCTGGCCGCTGTTTTGGGCCGGGTCGGGGACGATCTGTGGCGGCGGGTCGGGCGAGAGCCATCGGGCGATGCCTTTGACAGCATCTTTCTGCTTGAGCAGGAAGGCGGCAGGCCGCGCAATCCCTTCATCAATGCAGGCGCGCTGGTGACGACAGACGTGCTGTTGAGCGGGCGCGAACCGCGTCAGTCGCTGTCCGAGATTGTGGGCTTGCTCAGGGCAGCGGCAGAGGACGAGGACATCCACATCGACAAGGATGTCGCCGAGTCGGAAAAGGCGACGGCGGACCGGAACACGGCGCTGCTGTATTACATGAAATCGCATGGCAACCTGATCAACCCGCCAGAGATGGTGCTGGGGACCTATGTGCATCAATGCGCCATCGAGATGAACTGTCGGCAGTTGGCGCGGGCGGGGCGGATGTTGGCGATGATGCCGGGGACACCGGTGATGATCTCGCCCCTGCGGGCGCGGCGGATCAATGCGCTGATGATGACCTGCGGGCAATATGACGGGTCGGGCAATTTTGCCTTCCGGGTGGGCCTGCCGGGCAAGAGCGGCGTCGGCGGCGGCATTCTGATGGTGGTGCCGGGCAAGGCCTCGATCGCGGTCTGGTCGCCGGGACTGGACGAGTACGGGAATTCCAAGGTCGGGACCTGGCTGGCCGAGAGAATCGCGGATTTCACCGGCTGGTCGGCCTTCGCGCCGCAGGGGTAACAACCGGCTGTCCGCGCGTGGACGGGGCATATCTCTCTCATGAAATCAATCGCTTCCAGAGGCACCTTTGCTTCCGGATGACTATTGACGTTGGCAGCACTTCTCAAAAAGTGCTGGACTGTGTGCCTCGCCATAATATCCGACTAAAATAATCGGATTGACATACCTGAGTGGTTTAGTCATCTTAACCGCAACAGCCAGCCCGGCCCGGGCCAGCCGACAAACCATCCTGAACGGAGACGGCACATGCAGAACAATACTGCACGACCCGAAGCGGTGCGGACGGCGCGCGGATCGCATGAGGAAAGCCTGCTGGCGGCACTGGACCTCGACATGCCCACATTTCCCGATCTTGAGCGGTTGCTCGAGCGGATCGGCGGCGCCGGATGGCGCGAAGGAGAGCAGGGATGACCGTTTCCGCAGAGGCCGAAGCCTGCGGCAGCGCGGGCGTCTTTCAGGTGCCGCAGTATCAGGCGCAGGATCTGACGCAGGGCGGGCAACTGGCGCGCATCCGTCTGGACGACCAGATGTACATCCTGCGTATTACCCGCGCGGGCAAGCTGATCCTGACGAAATGACCGCGCCATTCCGACATCGCGGCGGCGTGCCTGTCGGCCAGATCACCGATCTGGCCCCGATAGAGGCTGAAGCCGTCCTGTACCTGCGGCTGTGGTGCGACAGCCTTGGGACCAAACAGCAGGTCTGGACCGATTTCGCCCGCGTGCTGGGCGTGGATGAGGGGCGCCGGGCGCTGGAATCCTTTGAATCGCTCTGCGATCTTTGCGCCCGCCATGGGCGCCGCCCTTTGATGCGGCATCAGGTGACCTGCAAATGCCTTGGCGCGGATGAATCCTGTTTCGCCACGCTGATCGGCTACGCCAGCGAAGGCGCGCGCGAGGATGCGCTGTTGATCGCCATGACGCTGGTGCGGCCCGACATGGCGGGTGTACTGGCCGGTCTGGCCGAAGAGGTCGGGCTGGCCCTGCGTCGGATGACCCTGAGAACGGCGGGCCACGACCATACTCCGACCGAAATGACACTCCATTAAGAACACGACCAAGAGGACAGTGAACGTGAAGACCAAAAGCCACCTGATGACCAGTGCCCTCTGCCTGGCGCTTGGCGCACCGGCCATGGCGCAAGACGCCCCGTCGAAGGCCGCCATTCTGGACACCTACGCGGACATCGCCGAGGCTGGATACAGCGACAGCCTGTCCACCTCCCGCGCGCTGCAAGTGGCGGTGAACGCTCTTGTCTCAGAGCCATCGGCAGAGGCCCTGCAGGCTGCCAAGGCGGCATGGCTGGCGGCGCGCGTGCCCTATCAGCAGACAGAGGTGTTCCGCTTTGGCAACGCCATCGTCGACGACTGGGAAGGCAAGGTGAATGCCTGGCCGCTGGACGAAGGGCTGATCGACTATGTCGACATGGCCTATGGCGGCGCGACCGACGAAAACGCCTTTGCCGCGCTGAACGTGGTTGCCAATCCCAGCTTCACCCTGTCGGGGGAAACCGTGGATGCAGGCGACATCACGCCCGCGCTGCTGGAAGGGACCTTGCAAGAGGCGGACGGGGTCGAGGCCAATGTCGCCACCGGCTATCACGCGATCGAATTCCTGCTGTGGGGGCAGGATCTGAACGGACATGCACCCGGCGCAGGCGCACGCCCCTGGACCGATTACGCCAAGGGAGATGCCTGTACCGGCGGCAACTGCGACCGTCGCGGGGACTACCTGCAGGCGGCGACAGAGCTGCTGGTGTCAGACCTTGACTGGATGACCGCGCAATGGGCCGACGGCGGCGCGGCACGCTCGGAACTGACCGCCGATGAGGGCGCGGGCATCGCTGCCATGCTGACCGGCATGGGGTCGTTGTCCTACGGCGAACAGGCAGGCGAGCGGATGCGCCTTGGCCTGATGCTGAATGATCCCGAGGAAGAGCACGACTGTTTCTCTGACAACACCCACAACAGCCACTATTACGACGGTCTGGGCGTGCAGAATGTCTATCTGGGGGAATACGTTGGGGTTGACGGCAGGCTGGTGTCCGGCCCGTCGCTCTCTGACCTCGTGGCCGCCACCGATCCGGGGCTGGACACCGAGATGACCGGCAAGCTGGCACAGACCATGATGGCGCTGGGCCGCATCAAGACCGCCGCCGAGGCCGGGTTCGCCTATGACATGATGCTGGACCGCGGCAATGCTGCCGGTGAGGCGTTGGTCATGGGCGGGGTCAACGGGCTGATCGACCAGACCCGGACCATCGAACGTGTGGTTGTGGCGCTTGGCGTGGACTCCATCGCCTTTGAGGGGTCGGACAGTCTCGACGATCCCGACGCCGTTTTCCAGTAACTGAAATCAAGAGGGTCCGCCGCCATGATCGTCTGCCATTGCCAGAACATCACCGATGACGACATTCACGCCGCCGTCGACTGGATGCGGGCGGCGGACGCCACGACACTTATCACTCCGGGCAAGATCTATCATGCGCTGGGCAAGGCCGCCGATTGCGGCGGTTGCATGCCGCTTTTCCTTGGCACCATGCGCAAGAACTCGAACTTGGAAGTCCCCATGGAACTCCGTAACCTGAAGGCCGGAGCAACACAGGAAAACCGACCATGCAAGGCGATGAAAAAGTCATCGACTATCTGAACCGTGCCCTGCGCAGCGAGCTGACGGCCATCAGCCAGTACTGGGTGCATTACAAGCTGCAAGAGGACTGGGGCCTTGGCCACATGGCCAAGAAAAGCCGCGAGGAAAGCATCGAAGAGATGAACCACGCGGACAAGCTGATCGAGCGGATCATCTTTCTGAGGGGCCATCCGAACCTGCAGAAACTGGATCCGCTGCGCATAGGCCAGACGCCCAGGGAAACGCTGGAATGTGACCTGGCGGCGGAACAGGAAGCGCGGGCCATGTACAAGGAAGCGCGCGAATACTGCCATGAGGTCGGCGACCATGTGACCAAACATCTGTTTGACGCGTTGCTGGCGGATGAGGAAGGACATATCGACTTTCTCGAAACCCAGATTGACCTGCATGACCGCGTCGGAGCCGAGAACTATGCGCACCTCAATGCGTCGAAAATGGACGAGGCGGAGTAAACCGTTCCTGACTGCCGTTCTGATGGGGGCCGCGGCAGCCGCGGGCCCTTTTGACGAGCCACATCTGAATATCGTGCCCCGCACGGCGGCAGAGGCCGCGCGGATCAGCGCAGTGACCGCCTTGGCAACCACATTCGACGCGCCACAGCGGTTCGAGGAGAAATCGGCGGGTGCCGCGACGGTGCGGGTTGCGCCGGACGCCAATGCGTTTTCGCTGCCCTCGGGCAATATCACCTTTGACGGTGAGTTGAATTTCAAGGTCGGCAACGGGCTGTTCCGCAAGATCTGGGTGTCTTCGCCGTCCTCGACGCTGGCCTCTGACGGGCTGGGGCCGCTGTTCAACGCGCGCTCCTGCCAGCGGTGCCACATCAAGGACGGGCGCGGTCATCCGCCCGAGGCGGGGGATGACAACGCGGTGTCGATTTTCCTGCGCGTCTCGATTCCCGGCGGCCCGACTCCGGCAGAAATCGAAGGCTATATCGCCTCGCAGCCAGAGCCCTCCTATGGCACCCAGTTGCAGGATTTTGCCCTGCCGGGACTGGCGGCGGAATACCGGTTGCAGATCGACTATGCCGAGCGCGCGGTGCCTTTGTCCGGGGGCGAGATCGCGCATCTGCGGGTGCCGACCTATACCGCCGCCGACCCGGGGTACGGTCCCTTGCACCCTGACGCGATGCTGAGCCCACGTGTGGCGCAGCAGATGATCGGGCTGGGCCTGCTGGAGGCGATCCCTGCGGCGAATATCCTTGCGCTGGCCGATCCCGAGGATGCGGATGGGAACGGGGTGTCAGGCCGGGTGAACGTGGTCTGGTCGCAGGAATTCGATATGCCGATGCTGGGCAGGTTCGGGCACAAGGCGGGCAATCCCACGGTGCGCGAACAAGGGGCGGCGGCCTTTGTGGGCGATATCGGGATTTCCAACCCGCTGTTCACTGCCGGGTCAGGGGAGTGCACCGATCTGCAGGCCGACTGCCGCGCCGCGCCGCATGGCGATGGCGATGAGCGGCTGTATGAGATCGACGCCGAGGGGCTGGACCTTGTCACCTTCTACAGCCGCAACCTGGGCGTGCCGGGGCGGCGCGACGTGGGAAATCCGGAAGTGCTGCGCGGCAAGTCAGTGTTTTATGACACCAGCTGCACGGACTGCCACAATCCGTCGTTCGTGACGCATCGCCTGAAGGATCAGCCGGAACAGAGTTTCCAGCTGATCTGGCCCTATACCGACATGCTGCTGCATGACATGGGGCCGGGGTTGGCGGATAACCGGCCAGAGGCGCGGGCGACGGGGCGCGAATGGCGGACGCCGCCGCTGTGGGGGATCGGCTTGACCCGACAGGTGTCGGGGCACAGCTATTTCCTGCATGACGGGCGCGCGCGCTCGCTGTTGGAGGCGGTTTTGTGGCATGGTGGAGAGGCCGAGCGGCATCGGGATGCGGTGGTCGACATGCCGCCCGAGGATCGCGCGGCCTTGATCCGATTCCTGGAGAGTCTTTGACATGCGGATGATGATTGCAGCCCTGGCCCTGGCGGCGACGCCCCTGGCGGCCGAGGTGGACCTTGGCGGGATCGTCGACGGGCACGTCCTGCCGCGATACCAGGCGCTGGCGGCGGAATCCGCGGCCTTGGCAGGCGCGGCAGAGGCGAACTGCTCGGCGGACAGCGCCGCCCTGCGCGAGGCCTGTGGCGCGGCCTTTGACGCATGGGTGGGCGTCAGTCACCTGCGCTTTGGCCCGTCCGAAGAGGGGGATCTCGCCTTTGCGCTGGCCTTCTGGCCGGACCCGCGAGGTTCCAGCCCCAAGGCACTGGGCGCGCTGATCCGGGACGCGGACCCGGTGGCCGACAGCGTGGACAGCTACGCGCAGGTCTCGATCGCGGCGCGCGGCTTCTACGCGATGGAATTCCTGTTGTATGAGCCTGCTCTGCAGACGCCAGAAAGTGCGGATTACCGCTGTGCCCTGACGCGGGTCATGGCCGCGGACATGGCGCAGACCTCTGCGGCGATCCTTGAGGGCTGGCAAGAGGGCTATGCCGACCTGATGCGCGAGGCCGGGCAGAACGACACCTACCGCACCCGGGACGAGGCCCTGCGCCAGATGTTCACGGCGCTGTCCACGGGGCTGGAATTCACCTCCGACACGCGGCTGGGCCGACCGCTCGGCACCTTTGACAAACCGCGCCCGATGCGTGCCGAGGCGCGCCGGTCGGGCCGGTCCTTGCGGCATGTGATCCTGTCGCTGAAGGCGCTGCGCGACCTGGGCGCGCGGCTGTCCGAACAGGACGAGGCCCTCGACCGCGCCTTTGGCCGTGCGCTGGAGCGGGCCGAGACGCTGGACGATCCGGTCTTTGCAGGGGTGGCCGAGCCGCAGGGGCGTCTGCGGGTCGAGGTGCTGCAACAGGCGATCAACGACATTCGCACCCTGGTGTCCGAGGATCTTGGGCCACGGCTGGGCATTGCCGCCGGGTTCAATTCGATGGATGGCGACTGATGACGGGCCGGCGCGCGTTTCTGGTGGGGCTGATGGCCGCCGGGTTTTGCCCCCGCCCGACATGGGCCGAGGCGGGCAGCCCGGCCCTGCTTTCTGCCGCGCAGACCATGGGTGGCGACTACGTGCTCTGCGGGCTGGATGGCGCGGGGCGTGTGCTGTTCGAGCTGCCCTTGCCGGAGCGGGGCCATGCGGCGGCGGCGCATCCCGACTTGGCCGTGGCCGTGGCTTTTGCCCGTCGTCCGGGTCGGTTTGCGCTGGTGATCGATTGCGTGAGCGGGCAGGAAACCGCCCGGCTGGACGCGCCCGCGGGGCGGCATTTCTACGGCCACGGGGCCTTTTCCGCCGATGGCGCGCTGCTGTTCACCACGGAAAACGATTTTGAGGCCGCGCGCGGTATCATCGGCATCTGGGATGCGCGGCGCGGCTATCGGAGGATCGGGGAGTTTGCCTCGGACGGGGTGGGGCCGCATGAGATCCGGCTGATGCCGGACGGTCTGTCGCTGGTCGTGGCGAACGGCGGGATCGAGACCCATCCAGATACAGGGCGCAGCAAGCTGAACCTGCCGACCATGCGCCCGAACCTGCGTTTCCTGTCGCTCGACGGCAAGGTGCTGCACCGTGTCGAACTGGATGCCGAGATGCACAGGAACTCGATCCGGCATCTGGCGGTGGCCCCGGAGGGGCGCGTGGGGTTCGCGATGCAATGGCAAGGCGATGTGGTCGAAGCACCGCCGTTGTTGGGCCTTGTCTCTCCAGACAAAAAGCTGACCCTTGCCGAGCCAGGCCTTGCGGCGCAGGCGCGGATGCGGGGCTATGCGGGCAGCGTCGCCATGTCACCGGACGGAGAGGTGGCGATCACCTCACCTGTTGGCGGGCAAGTGCAGGTCTTCGACGCAGTCACCGGCGCGCTAAAGCGTGAAAGTGCGCAACGCGATGTCTGCGGTGTGGCATGGGCCGGGGGCGGCTTTGTCCTGACCACCGGGATTGGTGAGGTCTGGCACGAAGAGGCGCGAAAACCGGCGGCGACGCATGGGCTGCACTGGGACAACCATCTGGTGCCGCTGCCGGTCTGAAGGTCGCTCTTGCGGACCGGGGGTCAGGCCTCTGCGCGGATCATGGCCTTGTAGAGTTGGCGCAGCCGCAGGAAGACCGGGCCGGGCCGGCCCTCGCCGATCACGCGCCCGTCGATGTCGAACACCGGGGTCTGCGCGCCGAAGGTGCCGGTCAGAAAGGCCTCATCGGCGCTGTATGTATCGACCAGCGAATAGTTGCGTTCACATACCGGGATCTTGTTGGCGCGGCACAGGTCGATGACCTTTTGCCGGGTGATGCCGTTCATGCAGTGGTCCCCGGTCGAGGTCCAGACCGCGCCCTGTTTGACGATGAAGAAGTTGCAGGCATTGGTCGTGTTCACGAACCCGAATGGGTCCAGCATCAGCGCCTCGTCCCCGCCCGCGCGCACCGCGTGGTTCAGCGCGATGATGCAGTTCAGCTTGGAATGCGAATTCAGCTTGGGGTCCTGGGTCAGCGGCAAACCCCGGTGATGCGGCACGGTCACCAGCTTGACGCCGCGGTCCAGGATGCGCTCATCCGGGCGCGAGTGTTCGGCGATGATGACAATTGTGGGGCCGTAAACGCTGAGGTGCGGGTGCTGGAACGGCTTTTTCTTGCGCCCGCGTGTGACCATCAGGCGGATATGCACATCCGTTGTCATGTTATTGGCGGCCAACAGGTCCCGGATCGCCTGCGTCATCTCGGCCCGCGTCTTGCCGATGTCCATATCGACATAGAGGGCGGCCTCATACAACCGGTCCAAGTGGTTGTCCAGAAAGGGGATATGCCCGTCGTAGAGGCGCAGACCTTCCCAGATGCCATCGCCCAGCAGGAACCCGGAATCGTAGACCGAGACCAGCGCCGCGTCGCGGTGTTTCAATTCTCCGTTGACGTGAATCAGGATGTCGGCGTTGCGTGTATCCTCGGCGGCGTCATGGGTCGAGATATGGTCGGGCGTGGTCATCGGGCTGGCACCGTTGGTCAAGGTCAGGGGTCTGGGATGCATCGGCGCTCTGGCCGGTATCGTCAAGCGGCCAGACGCGCGTGGACGGACGCGCAAGGTTGCGCCCACTGTCGCCGGGGCGCTTGCCAAACCCGGGGCAAAAGGGGAAGCATCCTGACTGGACGGAGGCGTGAGCGGAATGACAGGATGGCGTGACAGTCTGCGGGCGGCCCGGCCCAGTTGCGCGGCGGCGGTCGTGGCCTGTGCCCTGGCCGGCTGTGCCGCGCAGCCATCGGTGGACAGGGCTTTGACCGGCCTTCCCGCAACTGAGGTCGTCGCGGGTTGCTGCGATGCGGGCGACACTTATCCCGACTGGCTGATCCGACTGGCCGACGCCAATGTGGAACCCCTGCGCCGTGTCGGCCTGATCCAGTTGCGCCCGGGGCGGATGACCCGACAGCCTGCGGCCGTGGCCCTGTTGAAAGACGCACTGCGGCCCATGGACGTCCTCTTCTTTCATTCCCGGAACCGGGTGTCCGGCCTGTTGATCCCCGGCCAGTTCACCCATGGGGCGATCTACCTTGGGACAGAAGCCCAGTTGCGGCAGGCGGGTCTTTGGCATCTGCCCGCGCTGGACCCGTGGCGGGTGCATATCCGGGCCGGGAATATCTATCTGGAGGCGGTAGATGGCGGCGTGCGGTTGATCGGGCCGGACGTGGTTCTGAATACGGACGCCGTGGTCGCCCTGCGCCCGCGCGGGCCGGACCGGGCGGGAGCGCTGCGGCGCGGTCTTGCGGCCATGGGCACGCCCTTTGACATGCGATTTGATTCCTCGGATGCCTCGGCGCTGTTCTGTGCGGAACTCATCGCACTGATGTTTGCAGAGGCGACGTTCCCGCGCACCCCGGTGCCGGGGCGGGAAACGATCCTGCCAGACGCCATTGTTGCCAATGTCCTGACGGGCGATCTGCCCTTTGGCGTGGTCGGCTACGTGGTGGCCACGCGCGGCGGTGGCGCGCGGGTCGAGACAGCACAGCGGCTGGGATGGGACATCAGGCGCACCTGGCCGGTCAAACCGGTGGCGCAGGGCGGCTGACCTCCGGGGGCCGCCAGCTGGAAACACTCGGTTGGCTGCCGGGGCTCGATCCGCCAACGCGCAGTTTTTCTTCTCCTTTTGAGCAGTCGCAGGTGAAGCGGTTTGCCTGTTCCGGACAGCTTTGGTCCGGCCGCAAAGGTTGGGGCTTGAAAGTGCGCAAATATTAGGCAGACGCCCTTTGATTGACGCGGCTGACCGCCGTTTACCTGCGAATGCCTCGCAATAGCGTTGACTTTTGCGAATTGGTCGCAATATAGGTAACGAGAAGAAGGCGCTCTTCCCGCGCTGCGTCGCTGGAGAGCGCCTCATTTGTGGGGTGTTGCAACGGATGCTGACGAAACGGGACTTTCTGACAGGGCTGGGCGCTTCGGCGCTGGTATGGCCGGCGGCTCGCGCTCTTGCCGAAGGCGCGCTGACGGTTGTGGCCACCACCGGCATGATTGCCGATGCGGCACGGCAGGTGGGCGGTGACAATGTCGAAGTCCGGGCGCTGATGGGCGCCGGTGTGGACCCGCACAGCTATCGCCAGACCCGCAGCGATATCGTCGCGCTGGCCAAGGCCGATGTGGTTCTCTGGCATGGCCTCTACCTAGAGGCGCAGATGGAGGATTTTCTGCGCGAACTGGAAGAGCGGGGCACCGTGACCGCCGTGGCCGAAGGGCTGCCGCGCGAGGTGCTGCTGGCGCATGAGGACTACCAAGACAAGTTCGATCCGCATGTCTGGATGACACCCAAACTCTGGGTGCTGGTGGTCGAGAACGTGCGCGACGCCTTGATCGCTGCGCGTCCTGACGCCGAACAGACATTCCGCGCCAATGCCGAGGCGCATCTGGCAGAGCTTGCCGCGCTGGAAGACTACGTCGCGGGCACTCTGGCCACTGTACCCGCAGAGCGGCGGATGCTGGTCACCGCGCATGATGCCTTCAACTATTTCGGGAACGCCTACGGGTTCGAGGTGTTGGGCATTCAGGGAATTTCGACGCAGTCCGAAGCCGGGCTGCAGAGGATCGCGGAACTGGTGGATGTGCTGGTGGACCGCCAGATCAGCGCGGTCTTTGTCGAATCCTCGGTGTCGGACAGGAACATCCGCGCCCTGATCGAAGGCGCGGCGTCCAAGGGGCATGAAGTGATCATCGGCGGCGAGCTGTTTTCCGACGCGATGGGAGAGCCGGGCACCTACGAGGGCACCTACCTTGGCATGATCGACCACAATGCAACGGTGATCGCGCTGGCCTTGGGCGGCGATGGGCCGGAAGCGGGCATGAAAGGGCTGTTGAACGGATGAGCGAGACACAGATTTCCCTTGCCGCACGGGATGGCAAGCCGGTTGTGACGGCTGTTGCCGACCTGCCGCTGGCGCTGCGCGGTGTGACCGTGTCCTACGGTGAGAAACCGGCCGTCTTTTCCGTCGACGCGAACTTTCGACCCGGAGCGATGACGGCGATAATCGGTCCCAACGGGGCGGGCAAATCGACCCTGCTCAAGGCGGCGCTGGGGGTCATCCCGCGCCTGTCGGGCGATGTGTCGGTCTATGGTCAGCCGTTGGAGGAAGCGCGCGGGCGGATCGCCTATGTGCCGCAGCGGGCCAGCGTTGACTGGGACTTCCCGACCACTGTGATCGACGTGGTGATGATGGGCCTGTACCGCCGTGTCGGTCTGCTGGGTCGCTTTACCGGGGCGCTGAAGCTGCACGCCACCGAATGCCTTGAACGGGTCGGGATGGGCGGCTTTGCCGACCGCCAGATCGGTCAGTTGTCGGGCGGTCAGCAACAGCGTGTCTTTCTGGCCCGTGCATTGGCGCAGGACGCGGATCTCTACCTGCTGGACGAACCCTTTGCCGGTGTCGACGCCGCGACCGAGCGCGCGATCATCGACGTCCTGAAAGGCCTGAAAGCCGAAGGCAAGGCGGTGGTCTGCGTCCACCATGACCTTGCCACGGTGCGCGATTACTTTGACCATGTCTTCATGATCAACGTGCGCCGGATTGCCGAGGGACCGGTCGAGACAACTTTTACCCCCGAGGCGTTGAACGCAACCTACGGAGGTCGGCTGGCGGCGACGCATATTGACCAGTTGCAGCTGACAGGCGGCGCGTGACCCCCATTATCGAGGCTTTGCTGCTGCAGGCGGGCTACAACGCGGCGCTGGTGGCCGTGGGAGCGGCGCTGCTGGGGTTTGCCTCAGGGGCGGCGGGCACATTCCTGTTCCTGCGCAAGCGGGCGCTGGTCTCTGACGCGGTGGCCCATGCGACGCTGCCGGGTGTCGGGCTGGCCTTTATCGTTATGGTCGCCCTTGGCGGTGACGGGCGCAACCTGCTGGGGCTGCTTTTCGGATCTGCCCTGACAGCGGGATGCGGGCTGCTGGCCGTCGAATGGATGTCGCGCCGCACGCGCCTGTCCGAGGATGCGGCGATCGGTGCGGTCCTGTCCGTGTTCTTCGGCCTTGGCATCGTGATCCTGACCATTATTCAAACCATGAGTTCGGGACGCCAGGCGGGGCTTGAAAGTTTTCTGCTGGGGTCGACCGCCGGGATGCTGTTTCAGGATGCGGTGGTGATCGCCGTGGGTGGTTCACTGGCAGTGCTCGCCACATGGCTGTTGCGCAGGCCGATGACCATGGTGGCCTTTGATGCAGAATATGCGGCGTCGAACGGGGTAAACGTGGCGCGGATCGACCTTGCAATGATGGGTCTGGTCATGGCGGTGACGGTGATCGGCCTGAAACTGGTGGGGCTGATCCTGATCGTCGCCATGCTGATCATCCCGCCGGTGACGGCCCGTTTCTGGACCGAACGGGCCGAGGGCGTGGTCTGGATGGCCGGCGCCCTTGGTGGGGTGGCGGGCTATGTCGGCGCGGCGCTGTCCGCCTCGGCCCCGGATCTGCCCACGGGGCCGATCATCGTGCTGGTCTCGGCCGTGCTGTTCCTGTTGTCGCTGTTTTTTGCCCCGGCGCGGGGCGTGGCGGCGGCGGTGCTCCGGCACCGGCGCTTTCAGAGGCGCGTGCACCGGCGGCAGGGCCTGCTGGCCTTGGCGCGGCATGAGCCGATCCATGACGAATTCACCCTGAAAGTGCTGAAGTCCGAAGGGTTGATCCGCGCCGACGGGGTCGCCACGGAACATGGGCGCGCCACTGCGGCCAAGATTGCTCGGGACGAACACCGCTGGGACGTCGCGCGCGAAATTCATCAGGACACCGGCCTGACCGGGCGCTATGACGGGCTGACCCCGATCGAAGAGGTCTTTGCCCCGGATGAAATCGCCGAGTTCGACCGCCGCATCGGCGGGCCGCGCCCGGTAGGGGAGGCGACCTGATGGGCGCGGATTTTGTCATGTTCTCGCTGACGCCGATGATGATCGGTGTGCTGGCCTCTATCGCCTGCGCCTTGCCGGGGAATTTCCTCATTCTGCGGCGGCAGGCGCTGATTGGTGACGCGATCAGTCACGTGGTACTGCCGGGGATCGTCGTGGCCTTTCTGCTGACCGGCGTGGTCGCGGCGGTGCCGATGCTCTTGGGGGCGGCCGGGGCGGCGGTTGTGGCGGTCATCCTGATCGAGGCGATCAAACGGCTGGGCCGGATTGAGCCGGGTGCCGCCATGGGTGTGACCTTTACCACGCTCTTTGCGGGTGGCGTGCTGTTGCTGGAACAAAGCGACACCTCCGAGGTGCATCTGGACGTGGAGCACGCGTTGATGGGCAACCTCGAGTCGCTGGTCTGGCTGCGGGCGACGGACTGGTGGTCCCTGTTCGATCCATGGGCGCTGGCCGGGATGCCGGAGGAATTGCCGCGCATTGCCGTGGTTTGTGCGGGAGTGATCCTGCTGACGCTGGTGTTCTGGCGCTGGCTGAAGATCTCGACCTTTGACGAGGGGTTCGCCCGGACCCTGGGTCTGCCGGTCTCGGCCATCGGGCTGGGGCTGGTGATCACGGCGGCGGTGGCGGCGGTGGCGGCCTTTGACGCGGTCGGCTCTATCATCGTGATCGCCATGTTCATCTGCCCGCCCGCCGCGGCGCGGCTGATGACCAACGGGCTGGAGCGGCAAGTCTGGTGGTCCGTTCTGTTTGCCGTGATCTCGGCGGTGCTGGGATATGTGCTGGCGGGCTACGGGCCGCTCTGGTTGGGGGCGGAGAACGCGGTCAGCGCAGCGGGCATGATCGCCACAGTCTCCGGCCTCATCCTTGCGCTGGCCTGTGTCTTTGGCCCGCACCGGTCACGGATGGGAGCACGGGCCGAAGGATGACGGGGGCGCCGCTCGTTCCGGCCTATGGCCGTAACATCGCCCCGCCCGCCGTCCCACCCTGGCTCTTTCAACGCGTAACGACGGAAAACGGGCCCGCGCTGGGAGGACCCGTTCAAGGACGTTGCGAGAGAGAGTGTCAGGCGGCGGGTCTGGACCCGACCACTCCGACGGTCACGGAGTCTGTCATCTCCAGACATTCATCGTCGGAGAGATGCATCAGTTCCGCCAGTCGGGCCCGGGCACGACCGACGCGGCTCTTGATGGTGCCGACGGCAACGGCACAGACCTCCGCCGCCTCTTCGTAGGATAGGCCCTGTGCGCCGACCAGCATCAGTGCCTCGCGCTGGCTGTCCGGCAATTTGTCAAAGGCAACCCGGAAATCCCTCAGCGTCAGGCGACCATCGTGATCGGGCTTGGCGGCAAGGCTTTCCCCCATGCTGCCATCCGTGTCCTCGACCTCGCGCTTGCGCTTGCGGCGCAGAGAGTAGAAAGTGTTGCGCAGGATCGTGAACAGCCAGGCACGCATGTTGGTGCCTTCCTCGAACTTGTCGATATTGGTCCAGGCCTTGACCAGTGTTTCCTGAACAAGGTCGTCCGCCGTCGCACCATTGCGCGTCAGGCTGAGCGCAAAGGCGCGCAAGGACCCGATATGGTCCGTCAGTTCGTCACGGGGATCAGGCATCATCTGCCCCTTTTCCTTGCGACTCTTCGGCAGCCTTGAGCTGCGACAGCAGGTCGGTGAACCGGTTCGGGACCGGCTCTTTCACGGTGTCGTCAAATGCCTGTCTCAGGTTGCGGTCGATCTCATCCGCAATTCTTGAATTCAGCTTTTTACGCGTCATCTGGTTTGTCATAAGTATCTCGCAACGCCTCGGTATGGAACCAAAACGCTGTCCGGCGCGTTTGGTTCCAGTAAGCAGGCTAAAATAACTGGAGCGACAAGAATGAACGGTCCTACCACGACGGACATGACAACCGCAATTGGCGCCAATCTTCCCTACCTGCGCCGCTACGCCCGCGCTCTGACCGGCCAGCAGGACAGCGGCGACCGGTATGCGGCTGCCACGCTCGAAGCTATTCTGGCCGATCCGGGTCAGTACGACAGCGCGCTTTCCGGCAAGGTGGCGCTGTTTCGCGTATTCCACGCAATCTGGAGTTCCTCGGGGATGCCGGTCGAAGTGACCGGCGAAACCGGGCTGGCCGCAAGAGCACAAAAACACCTCGCGCGCTTGACGGAAAACACCCGGGAGGCGCTGTTACTGCACACCATCGAAGAATTCTCGATCGAAGATGTGGCGGAGATCATGCAGATCACCCCTGAAGACGCTTCGCAACACGTCGATACGGCTTTCCTAGAAATGCGCGATGCGATTTCCGGCAAGATCATGATCATCGAGGACGAGGCGGTGATCGCCATGGACCTCGAAAGCATCGTGATCGACATGGGCCACCGTGTCACCGGCGTTGCCCGGACAGAGGCGGCCGCGATGGACCTGGCGGGCAAGGAAGCCCCCGACCTGATCCTGTCGGACATCCAGTTGGCCGACAATTCCTCGGGCGTCGATGCGGTGAACGGAATCCTTGCGCGCGATGGCGACAGTCCGGTGATCTTTATCACCGCCTTCCCCGAACGGCTGTTGACCGGGGAAGGACCGGAACCGGCTTTTCTCATTTCCAAACCCTATACCGAAGATCAGGTGCGCTCGGCGGTCAGTCAGGCCCTCTTCTTTGCCTCGACCGAGACCCTGATGCCCTGACGCTGACGCGCCATGTGCAACGGATGAAACGGCCTCCTGCCAGTCAGGGGGCCTTTTTCTTGTTCTGGCCTTGGTCGACGTGCAGGCAAAAGCCAGCGGTTTCGCCGGGTGGCAGGGCGCTTCGGCGTCGGAACCTGAAAGAGTTTCGGGGCCAGAAAAGCACGCCCGCGCAGATACCTGCGGGGCGTGCTTGTACTATTGTCGCTTGTTGGGGCGGCAGCTGCGGACCGGTGCCTCCGGCAGTCAGCTCTTGGCAAGTGCGCGCAGCATCCATGCGGCCTTTTCGTGAAAGGCGCTGCGGGCCGTCGCCAGGTCTTCGGTCACCGGGTCTTTGTGGGTGCCGGACAGTTCGACCAGAGCATGCAGGCGATGGGCCAGCTTTTCGTGATCGCTGGCAAGGTCCTCGATCATCTCGACGGCGCTGGGCTGGCTTGTCAGGTCGTCCACACGCGCGCGCTTGGTAATGTCCTCCAGCCGCGAGGGCGCCAGATGCCCCAGCGCGCGGATGCGCTCTGCCAGGTCATCTGCGGCGGCGAACAGGTTCTGATATTGTGCCTCTGTCAGATTGTGGACGGAAAAGAACAGCGGTCCTTCGATATTCCAGTGATAGGCGTGCGTCTTGAACACCAGCCGGTAGGTGTCGGCCAACACGTTGGCGATGGCATCGGCCAGCGTTCCGGTATTGCGGACACCGGTCGAGACGGGGTCGGCGCTCGGGACGACTTGGAGTGCATCGGTCATCGGAATCTCCTTTATACCTCGGTTAAAGCGTCAACGGGCGGGCGGCGCCAAATGTTCCACAATCATTTACCCGGCGTCTGAGGGAACTCCGGACGACTCCGTGCGTTTGATTTGCAGACGAAAGGAAAGGTCATGGCAGACAATTCGCAATCCTCGATCAAGGACGAGGAGACGTATCAGGCGCTGCGGGACAAGGGCTATGACAAGTCCAAGGCCGCGGCCATCGCCAATGCGCAGGCCAATGATGACATGTCCCCGTCTCGGAAAGGTGGCAAAGCGCCACCCTATGAGGAGTGGACCAAGGATGAGCTTTACGACCGTGCGCAGGACCTCGACATCGAGGGGCGGTCGGACATGACCAAAGATGAGTTGATCGCCGCCTTGCGCCGTTGAACGCGCTGGGCAGGCACGCGCAACCGAGCGCGCAGGAAAAAAGAAAGGACTATTCCAATGGGTATCGAAATTGCAGGCCTTGGAGGCCTAATCGTACTGGGCCTCTCGATCTGGGCCATCGTCAACATCGTCGGTTCGGGTGCCAGCACCGGGGCCAAGGTTCTGTGGACACTGTTTGTGATCATTCTCCCGATCCTCGGCTTTATCGTCTGGCTGATCGCCGGGCCGCGCAGCCGCCGCAGCTATGCCTGAGCAGGCAGACCGCCAATCAATCCAACGGCCCGCTCCGAATGGAGCGGGCCTTCCCCGTTTCAAAAGTAGCAATGCAGGTCCTGGCAGGACACTAGGGAACCTCGTTTACCGTTGGTGCGTTCTGAATTCATGGAACAGACAGTGAGCCTGCGCGGCTTTCGCGCCTTGCCCGTCCCGTTGACCGGGAAGGGATCGCCCCGCCGTTGCGGAATTGAAACCGAATTTGCGGGGCTGACCGAGACAGCCACCGCGCAACTGATCGCGTCCAGTCTTGGGGGGCGGGCAAGTGCGCGCGGCCCGCACCTTCAGGTGATCGAAGAGACGTCCATCGGCACGCTCTGCGTGGAATTGGATACCCGCTTTGCCAAGCCGGGGTACGAAGCCGTACCGGAGGAAGTGCTGGATGCGGCGCGTCCTGTTGTTCCGGTCGAGATCGTCACGCCGCCGCTGACACCCGAAGACATGGACCGGCTGCTGCCTCTGATGCGCCATTTGCGCGAGGCGGGGGCCAAGGGCACCTCGGACAGCCTGTTGGCCGGATTCGGAGTCCATTTCAATCCCGAGGTGCCTGGCTTTGATCATCCGCACACGCTGAACTGCATCAAGGCCTATGCCCTGATCGAACAATGGATCCGGGCATGGAGGCCGCTGGACTTTGCGCGTCGGATGCTGCCGTTTGTCGATCCCTGGCCCGATAAGTTTCGTGACGCGGTGATCCGTGCCGACGCCTTGACGCTGGACCAGATGCGACAGCTCTGTGCCAAGCATCTGAACGGCCGAAATTACGGGCTCGATCTGTTGCCCCTGCTGCGCGCTTATGACGAAGAGGCGTTTGTACGCACCTTCGGCGCGGAGTCCAGCGGCGGACGGCCTGCGTTTCATTTTCGGATGCCCGACTGCCGGATTGATGAGCCGGACTGGTCCCTGACCGTCGAATGGGACCGCTGGTGGCTGATCGAACAATTGGCCGCCGACACCGACAAGCTGGAGGAACTGCGCGGGCTCTGGCGTCAACGGGGGCTGGGCCTGCGCTGGAACCAGACCGTTGGAAACGTCATTGGGTCGCAGGGAGAAAGGCTGTTCAAATGAGCCGCCGTCCGCTGATCGGAGTGACCACCTCGACACGATCCGGCTGGCGGATTTTTCCGCTGGTCCGCTTCAATCTGTGGCTGGCAGGCGCGCGCGCCGTGCGCTGGACCGCCGGGCGCGATATCGACCTCGACGCGGTCGACGGTGTCATCATCGGTGGTGGTGACGATATTTCGCCCGAACTCTATGGAGCCAAGCTGGAGATCTCCGCGCGGTTGGACCCCGCACGGGACGAAATGGAGCATGACATTGCCGCCGAGGCCCTTGCAGAGGATATTCCCGTGCTGGGCATCTGCCGTGGGGCACAGATGCTGAATATCGCCGCCGGTGGCACCCTGCATCAGGACGCATGGTCTCTGTATCCGGATGCCAAACCAATCCGCACCATCCTGCCGCGTCGCACCATTTGCCTTGAACAGGCCTCACTGCTGGCCGAACGCGTGGGCACCGACCCAATGGTGGTCAACGCGCTGCATTCACAGGCGGTCGATCGTCTGGGCCGGGACTTCCGCGTTGCCGCACGGGACACGAACGGCATGATCCAGGCCGTCGAGCGTTGCCGCGATCCCTTTGCGCTGGGAGTGCAATGGCACCCGGAACATCTGTTCTACGCGCGTCGCCAGAGGGCCATCTTTCGCAGCCTTGCCGCGGCTGCGGCCGCCTATGCCGAGGGGCGGCGGCAGGTGCCTGCGCTGGCCAGTTGAACAGAACTCACCAAAGTAAAAGGCCCGCCGAAACCGGCGGGCCCAAATTCATTTACAGTCAGGCGATCAGACCTTTTCGAGGATCCTGTCCAGCGTCTGGCGCGCCTCGTCCTTGGACTGACCAAGGCGTTCCTGCAGCTTGCCTTCCAGTTGCTCGCGGTCGCCGCGTGCCTCTTCCAGTTCGTCATCCGACAAAACGCCGTATGCTTCGCGCAGGCGGCCTTTGATCTGGCTCCATTTGCCTTCGATGATATCGCGATCCATTGGGAAACTCCCTTTCATTTATGGTGTTACGGAAGGTTTCGCCCCCTCCGTAACGTCTGCTGAACAAACGCCTCAGCTCTGACAACGTTCCGGATGATTCACGCGGCCTCTGCCAATTCCCGCGCGATCAATTGCTCGATTTCGTCGATCGGGTGGTTGGTCAGCACCTTGGGCATGTCCAGCTTGACCCGCCGGGCGACTTCCTGGTGCATTTCATTGCGCAATTCGCTCAGCACCGGGCGGCTGGCGGCGATCACAAGCGTGTCGAACTTGCCCTTGTGCGCGTCCTTGTAAAGCATGTCGGCAAGGTCCCCGGCAAAGCGCGCTTTCTCCAACTGGTGCCAGTCGGTGTCATCGACGGCAGAGCGCTGAACGCTCGGACCGTCGTTGAAGCGTCCGGGGCGGTTGGCGGCCCAATCCTGCGCCTTGGGGTTGTCCTGCTCTTCCTTGTCGCGCACGACAAGATGCATGTCCTTATCGTCACCGATATTGACAAGAAACAGGGCTTTTTCGCCATCGGCAATCAACACCCAGGCGTTTTGTGGCAATCCTTCAAGCCTCATTGTCGCCTCCCTCGTCTTCCATGGATTTCGTCACGCGCGTCGCGCCCGCGGGGCGTTCAACCGCGCGTTTCAACTCGTCGCGGCTGCCGACACGGCGGCTCAGACGGCCACCCTTGCGCCCGGCCTGATCGACCGTGCCGCGTTCGCCCAGGATGCCGTCGGTTTCCCGGACACCGTCCTTGGATCTCTTCCTCTCGGCCATGATTGTTCTCCTTTCGGGGTGGAACGCCCGTGGCGTCCCTCTGAAAGTATCAACGCGCAGGTTGTACCCGGCGTTCCGTCGGAGAAGGGTTCAGACGATGTCTTCGGTCACGCCGGGCAGGGGGGTCGCCATCGCGGCGCCCGCCTCCGCGTCATGCGGCACCAACAGCCCCAGACGGTTTTCCGGGCGGCAAACGCCGTTTCTGGCAATTTCATGCTGCCACCATCCCTGCAGCGTTTCCGGCGCGCGCGCCACGTCGGGAAGGGGGGCGTGCCACCAATGCGCCATCAATCTCTGGCGTGCGTGGGCGACGCGGTCGGCCTGCGTGACCTCGACCGCCAGTTCCGTATCCCAGCGCATGGAGCGCCCGTTAAGATTGGCCGAGCCGATCAGAACCATGTCATCATCGCGGATCAGCACTTTGTTGTGCACGTGGATCAGCGGTGAGCCTGCCAGAGTCTCGGAGGTCGACCGCGCCGCCATGACGGACCGGACGGGGGTCCCAATGGTCAGACGCTGGCCAAATCCCTGCTCCAACGTGCCAATTGCCTGTTGTTTCAAGGCCAGACCATAGCGCGCATCAAGACTGTCCGAACTGTCAAAGGCCACTTCCTCGGGCAGCCCGGGCGTCACGATAACCGCGGTCAGAGAGGGATTGCGCACGGCTGCTTCGGCCAAAGCCTCGGCGATCCGACTGGAACGGATGAATTGCGTTTCAATGTAGATCAGGTGGCGCGCGGTGCGAAAGGCATTCAGATGCGCCTCTTCGATCTCGCTGACCAGTGTCCGGGGCGAAAGATAAGCCAGTTGCAGGCGGCGCGGGGCCGAAAGAGTGCGTTTGAGGCCCGGCACGTCGGGCGGCGCTTGCCGGCCAGAGGTCACATCTTCCAGCGTTTCCAGGTGGAGGCGCGCGGCCTTTGCCTCTGGTCCGCGCAGCATCACCTGCACGTCAGACCACGTCAACCGTGCGGGCAAGTCATGCTCCGGCGTGTCATGGCGGCGTTCGTTCAGGTCAAGCCCACCGATAAAAAGCCATTCGTCGTCAATCACGGCGACCTTCTGGTGATGCGAAACGGTGTTGAGACTTGGCAGCCATTGCCGGTCCAGTCCCACCGCTGAATATTCGCGGCGGTCCTCGTCCACTGATTTCAGAGAGTCCCATTTCTTGCGCAGGACGGCAGGAAGAAAGGCGAGCCAGGGCAGCGCACCGGCCTGCGCCGGATGCATGTGCGCGCGAACCCGCACCTCGGCGGCATTCGGTCCTGCGGCGACGGCCAAGGCGGCGCCCTGCCGGACGGTGGTCCAGCTGAGTTCGTGCAACGGGGTCGCCATGACCGGATCGAAATCGCTGACAGTCAGGTCAATGCGCACCCCTCGGCGGGCGGCATGCAGCAGCAGGTCAAACCAGTCCTCACCAATCGCGCGCGCCTCTGCGCTGCGCAGTTTGGTGCGCATGTCGAAGATGCGGAAACCCGCGGTGATTTGCTGCCGCGCATTCAACACCGTGCGTTCCAGCTCTGGCCAAGCCTCTTCTGCGGTGATCAGCACTTCGAAATCGCGTGGCATCTGGCTCTCCGGTCAGGCGCCGTAGATGGCGCGCGGGAATTTTACCTTGATCCTGTAACACCCGTGATCCGAGGATGTTTCCATCTTTCCGTCCAACTGGCGCAAAAAGGCGGTGATCATCTTGTGCGCGAGGCCGTCGAGGTTGCCGGGGCGGGGCGTCTGCACCTCATGCGCCTCATGTGCGCCGATCGACAGGGTCACCTCGCCGTCTTCCGATGCGGACAGATCCACGTCGATCCGTCCGCCGCTGCCGTTTTCGCGTCGGATCGCCTCGTTCAGGGTCTCGGCCACCAGCAGCGACAGAGGCACCGCCTGGTCGGGATAGAGGTCGACCGACTGCAATTTAGAGTCGATCCCCGGCACGACGCGGCTGCCGGGATTGTCATTGGCGTCCTGAACCACGGCGTTGACCAGATCGGCGGCGTCCACCATCGTCGAGGCAGGCGTATTGTACAGCGCCTTGTGCAGCACGGCCATGCCACGCACCCGGCGCTGCAATTCGGCGACGACGTGCTTTGACTCTTCGGTTTCAAGGTCGCGGGCCTGCATGTTCATGATCGAGGCGATCAGCTGCAGGTTGTTCTTGACCCGGTGATGCACCTCTCGCAACAGCACTTCCTTGTCCTTGAGGTCCTGTTCGCGCCGCACCTCGCTGTCGGCGATCAGCAGCGCCATTCGGTTGAACGCCCGCTGCGCCTCTTCCAGTTCAGAGGGGGGATCGCGCAGTTCCAGAGAGCTGCTGCTGCGGTCGCCCAGCGCAAAGCGCCGCATGGCCGACCGAAGTTGTGCCACGTGGCGCACCACCAGACGTTCCATTCCGAACAGGGCCACACCGACCCCGGCCAGCCACATCAGGACAGGCAAAGAGGTGGCAAGCCAGACCTGCGATGCCCCGCCGGCTTCCGACACCGCGGACAACGGCCAGCTGCCAAGCAGCAGGACGGTGTCGGGAACCATTGAGCTGACAGCGAAGAACCTTTCGCCGCCATCCCGGGTTCGCGCACGAAAGGTCTCCCCTTCGCGTTCAACCAGCTCCTCCAGCCTCTCGTCAGTTGGCAGAAACCCGGATGCGCCTTCCACCCCACCGGTGGCCGCGAGGATAGAGCCCGACGGGTCAATGGCGGCCAGACGCAAGCCGTTTTCCGGGAGAGGACCGTCCAGTTGGCCCACAACGATGGCGTGTGGGATCGACAGGGTCACAAAGCCAAGCGTTCGGTCACCATCCCGGACAGGCTGGGTGACGATAACGATGGTTCGACCGGTCACGGCCCCCTGGGCGACGAACTGGACGGTCGGGCCATCGCGGTCTATCGCAGTGCGAAAGGTCACGCGGTCCGACAGATCGCGGACTTCGCCGTTTGAACTGCACTCCATCAGACCGGAGGTTTGCACAAAGCCGGCAAAGATATACGTTGTATTGCCATCGACAAAACCGCGCAGCAGATCGTCGCAATTGGCGACACCCAGCCGCGAGATCAGCACCGACAGCCCGCGTGAGGCGGCCAATGCGTTCTCGATCAGCTCCCGCTCCTTGGCGGCTTCGGAGTCGATCTGTGACATCAATGCGCCGCGCTTGATCGTGCGCGCGCTGTCGATCACCACTTGTGTCTGGTAGATCGCGATCAGACCGACAGGCAGCATGGCAATCGTCATCAGCCCGACAATTCTTGCGGGCAGAGTCCGTGTCCAGCGCACCATGGCTTTCAGTCGTGTCGGCATCGCGTCCTTCTGCTCAACTGCGGGCGTGACCTTACCGGGGGCTTTTGTGTACCTTGCCCCTCTCGGTATCCTCGTTTGCGCTTGAGCGCACGCGCCTGTTTTTGCTGTGTTTTTTGTCGTTTTCTGGAGGTGACCGCGCCAAGCCGCAAATCGGCAGAGTTCGGAATTTCCGCAAACTCAATGCGTGCGTTCGGCAATGGTTCCCTCACAACAGCAAAAAAATGCAGCAAGTTGTGACACGGCCTCAAGGGCCGGGGCGGTCCAACTGACGCGCGCGGACCGTGTCGGCTCAATACTGGAGGCGCGAAGCAGGCATTCTCAGGGTGCGCACAAATCGCTCGACCGAGACTTCGGTTTCGATCTGCCCGGCCAACTGTCCTTCAACGGCGATGGACAGCAGCCGCGAGCCGAAACCGCTGCGCGTCGGTTTCTCGCGCTCCCAGGTGAGGCCGGTTTCTTCCCAGATCATGACCACGGTATTGTCGTCTGACCGGCTCCATGTGATCGAGAGGTTCCCGCCGTCCTGTGACAGGCCGCCATATTTCGCGGCGTTGGTGGCAAGTTCGTGCAAAGCCAGCGCAAGATAGACCGCCGCTTTGGGCCCCACCGGGACATGATCGCCCCGGATGACAATCCTCGTGTCATGCGCACTGCCGTGGGGAGACAACAGCTTGCGCGTAAGCGCATCCAGCGTCGTGGTCGCGCCTTCGCTTTGGCGGGCGTGGATCACCGGCACGATCATCTGTTGCGCATCCGCCAGCGCCTTCAAACGGTTGCCGACGCTCTCGGCCAGCGCCTCGGCGGTGTCGTGCGACCGCCGTTCCATGCGCAGGATGCTGTTGATGATGGTAAAGAGGTTCTTGATCCGGTGGTTCATTTCCTGCAGGACGATGTCCCGCTCTTCCAGCGTCTCACGCAACCGCAGGTCGGATTCGATCATGGCCGCGAAATCGCGCATGTGCGAAACGTCGTCTTCGGTCCATTTGCGGGGTTTCTTGTCGATCGCGCAGAACGAGCCCAGCACGTATCCGTCGGGCGACCGAATCGGCACTCCCAGATAGGCGATCACGTTCATGTCCGTCACCGCGCCATTGCTGCAGACAAGCGGGTTTTCCCGTGCGTCCTCGACTACCAACGCGTCTTCGGCTGTCACCACATGTTGGCACAGCGAATGCGACAGCGGCGTGGTCCGCGTTTCCGACAACGGTGAGTCAAGCCCGGTCTGAGCCGAGAAATACTGACGCGTGTCATCCACAAAGGACACAAGGCTGACCGGAACCTTGAGCAGGCGTCCGGCAAGCCGTGCTGCGCGCATATGCGAAGAGGGCGGCGCGGCATCCATGATGCCCGTCCGTTCAAGCGCCTGAAGGCGCTCTCTGTCTTTCAAACGGCTGTCGCCACTGAAGGTGCTGTCCATCGTGTCTTGGACCTCAAATCCCGCGTCAGGAGTGTCTTTCATGGAAGCGTCCAAGATAATACTAGAATCGAAAGCTTCGACGCTAGGTCAATCTTATTGGACTCAAGGGTAACTGAGAGAATTATTGAACGATACCAGATTAGGCGCAACTGGTTTGCATCTTTTGATGCCCCAGAAGCGCGCAAACTTTTTCAACTCAACACATGGGTGCGGTCTGGCAGCCCGGTCCGTGCCAGGGCGGTTTCCAGATCCGCCGTCGTGAACGGTCTCGAAAGCGACCAGATGTCGCCGCACTGGTCGCGCAGGCCAATCGCGCCGTCCAGCAGAATGGTCGGCAGGTGCAACCGCCGCAGGCTTTGCCAGCAGGCCACTGACCGGGCTTCGTGCAGGGCATAGCCGAAAATGGCCAGTTTTGGCCGCAGTCGGCCTTCGCGAAGCCAGGGGGTTGCCTGATCCGGATCGCCAAGGACAAGAACGGGCCCTGCAACACGATGCTCGAAGAATTCGCAAAGATCGGTGGCTTCCAGCATGTTTTTGGACAGCACCGCCACGGTGCAGTCCTCTGGGCTGTGGTTATGTTTCATGACAGTGTACGTGACATGCCGCCGCCAATGCTGCATTAAACTATGACATGAATGGCGAAAAAAATGACGATCAACTGCGATACCTGTCCGCTTCGGCTGCTTGATATCTTCGAACCGCTTTCGGCTGATGAGGTGTCCTTCATGAAGCGGTTCAAGACCGGCGAACTGGTCGCCGATCCGGGCACTGAAATCCTGTGCGAGGGAAACTCGTCGGCACAACTCTATACCGCGCTCAGCGGGATGGGGTTGCGATACAAGACACTCGCCGATGGCCAGCGCCAGGTGATCGGCTTTGTCATGCCGGGCGATTTCATCGGATTGCAAACCGGCGTGATGAACGAGATGGGGCATTCGGTCGAGGCCACGACCGAAATGCACCTGTGCGTGTTCAACCGATCCGAATTGTGGAGCCTGTTTCAGAGCCATCCGCAGAGAGCGTTTGATCTCACCCACCTTGCCGCGATCGAAGAACACCTCTTGTGCGAGGCGCTGGTCGCGATCGGCCAGATGGACGGCGTGGCCAAGGTGGCATGGCTCTTGCTGCGGTTCTATCACCGCCTGACGGCACTGGGGGAAAACCACAATGACCGGGTGCGTCTGCCGTACCGGCAGCAGGATCTGGCAGACGCGCTGGGCCTTTCGCTGGTGCACACCAACAAGTCGCTCGCCCGGCTGCGAAATGACGGGGTTGCGACCTGGGCGCAGGGCGCGTTGACGGTGCATGATCTGCCGCGCCTGAACCAGCTTGCGGCCGCCGCACCGGTTGCGCCACGGCCCCGTCCGCTGATCTGAGAACCGCCGTCCGCAAAATTATTCCGGAACCATCCTGCAGGGATCACGTTGTCTGCTCAGAGCGCCCGAGACGGCGCACAACAGATCCGAAAAGGAGAAATCCCATGCTTGGCTGGGCACTTACGTTTCTTGTCGTCGCGGTGATCGCTGCTGTTCTTGGCTTTGGTGGTATCGCTGGCGCATCTGCCGGGATCGCTCAGATCCTGTTTTTCGTCTTCATCGTTCTCTTCGTCGTGTCGCTGATTGCGCGCGCCGTCAGGGGATGACCAACCCCGGGATCCGGACATAGGCCCAGGAGGAAAAAATGGCTAAGACAGCGAGAAATGACCCCTTTTCCAAAGCGCACCTGCGCGACGCCGAAGAGCGTGTGACGGCCTTGGCGGATGATGCCAAGGAGCGTTTGGAAGAAACCTACGAAGAGGCCCGCGCGCGTGTCGATGAAGGCATCGCGCATGGCCGGGCAGAGGCCGAGCGCCTCACCGGGGAATCCGCCAAATTTGTGCGGGACAATCCCGGTCTGGCCATTGCCGGCGCGGTTGGTGCAGGCCTCCTGCTGGGCTTGGCCCTGCGCAAGTCGCGCTGACCGATCCAAAGGCTTGATTACAAAAGGCGTCGCCTCGGCGGCGCCTTTTGCCTGTCCGGCGGTTCGTTTGGCGCACGCACCCGACAAAGTTGGCAAGAGGTGTGCTTCGTGGGAACCAAGTGACCCTTCCGGTGGTTGCTTACACACAGACCTCGGCAAAGGACGCAGGACCATGTCAACGACATCCAATCGAACCAACCGCGAGCAGGTCCGCTTCGTTTCGCGCCCAGAGCGCGAGAGGTCAGATCTTAGGGTGACACAGGGTCGCCTCTATGGATGACCCCGCGCCTGACGACAGTGTCGCCGCCGCATCGCACCACCTTGCCGCCCTTGCAAAGAGCGAGTTCCGCCTTGCACGGGCCGAGGTTGCGCAGGGCGCGCGTCGGATCGGTGTCGGGATTGCCCTCGCGGCCCTGACAGTGGTGCTGGTGCTGCTGGCGCTCGGCCTATTGTCGGCCGCTCTGATTGCCTGGCTGGTCGCCGAACAAGGCATGGCGCTCTGGCAGGCGGCTGCATGGGTCGGTGGCGGGCAACTGCTGCTGGCCCTCGTCTGCGCCCTTGCCGCCCGTGCCCGGCTGGATTTTGGCCGTCTCGCGCCAACGCGCAGCCTCGGCAATCTGAAACGTGACCTCGAGAGCCTGAAGGAGTTGATCCATGGCTGACATCGACCGTATCGAAGCACAGGCCGCCGAAGAGCGCGCCCGACTGCAACTGGCCCTTGGCGAGCTGCGCCAACGCAGCGGCTCGTTGTCCGCGATGACACATCTGGGCGGGATCGCACAGGCCGGGGGCCGGGTCCTTGGACGCAAGACTGTCGACGCCGCCCGTCGCAATCCGCTTGCCTTTGGCGTTCTTGGCCTTGGTCTGGGGTTGCTGGTGACAGGAACCGGCGCCCGCCGGGGCAAGGTTGAAAAGCGGCTTGCCGATGCCGGTGAGGAATTCACCGCCGCACAACTGCGTGCTGCGCGCGATGCGGGCCTCGAAGGCCTGCCCGCCGCCGCCCGCCTGCGGGTTCTGGAGGCGCGCGACGATGCAATCCACGCGCAGGTCCGGTTGGAGGCGCGCGCCACAAGGGTCGCGCGGCGCTCTGGCACCGGACGCGCCCTGACAATCGGCGCGCTCGCACTTGGGGCAGGGGCCGCTGCGGTCGCCCTGCTGTCCGGTCGTGGCCGCCGCGACAAGGATGCCACGCTCTGGGCCGAACGGGACGCCCGCATCGCCGAGGCGGCGACGCTTTATGAAGAGGAATTCGGCCGCCTGAATGGGGCTGCCGTACGCGCTGCTGCAACACGCAGATGATCAGGGGTAAATAATGCTGACCACCGTCCTCAGCGAGCACGCCGCGCGCGTGTTCTTGCTGATCGTCACCGTCATATTGACGGTCGCTGCGTTGAGCCTGGGCAAGCCGGTGCTGGCGCCCATCGTTTTCGCGCTGGTCGTCGGTGTGGTGGCCTCCCCTCTGGCCGACAGGCTTACCGATCATGGCGTGCCCCGTGTCGCGGTCGCGATCCTGTTGCTGCTGACGACGACGGTGCTGATCTCGCTCCTCGTGTTGCTGGTGCAACCGCTGCTGGACTTGCTGATCGACCAGTTGCCGCGGCTCAAGGCTGCCGCGCGGCGCTGGATCGCTATGGCGTCCGAGCTGTTGCAGGGGATTGAAACCATCAGCGAAGAGATTGAGGACTCGGTCGGGGGCAAGCGAGACGGTGACGCCTCCTCTGACGACGTCAGTGCCTTGCCATCGGTGAGCGACGCGCTCTGGATGGCGCCCAACTTTGGCGCACAGTTCTTTATCTTCGTCGGGACGCTGTTCTTCTTTGTTCTGACCCGAAACGAACTCTACGCTGCGGCGGGGCCACTGCAGCACAAGCTGCGCAAGGCCGACCGGGCCGTTGCCCGCTACTTTGCCGCTGTGACGCTTGTGAACACCGGGCTGGGAACCCTGACCGCGCTTGTCATGCTGGCGATCGGCGTGGAGTACCCGATGCTCTGGGGGCTTGCGGCTGCGGTCTTGAATTACATGCTCTACCTTGGCCCGCTACTGGTCATAGGCGGGCTGACCGTCGCCGGGTTGCTGCAGTTTCACGGCGCAAGCTCGCTTTTGCCGCCCGCGCTTTACCTGCTGCTCAACTTTGTCGAAGCGAATTTCGTCACCCCCTGGGTCGTCGGGCAACGCCTTGCGTTGAATCCTCTGGGTGTGTTCATCGCCATCGTC
The DNA here is from genome assembly GCA_034670345.1 of Paracoccaceae bacterium. Taxonomy (GTDB): domain Bacteria; phylum Pseudomonadota; class Alphaproteobacteria; order Rhodobacterales; family Rhodobacteraceae; genus Antarctobacter. The sequence continues at coordinate 123,909 of JAXMNQ010000004.1, forward strand.
TTCGGTCTCTGGCTCTGGGGGCCGGTCGGGGCGATTGTCGCCTTGCCGGTGTCGCTCTGGATCGGGGTCCTGCTGCAGCCGGACATGCTGGCACCACCGAACCGCGGCGTGTCCTCGCCACAACCGGCGGAGTAGCATTTTCAAGCCGCCTGCCAGAGCGTCAGCCACCCACGCAATGTGAGGCCCATGTGCAGCGGGTCTTCGAGAAAGGGCATGTGCCCACCGGGAACCAGCTGCGCCTGAGCCTTGGGCAGGTGTCGCAACAGTTTCAGCTGATGCAGCGCCGGAACCACGGTATCCTTGCGCCCGATGATCGCAAGGCTTGGAGTCTGGATCCCTGACATGATCCCGGTCACATCCTGGGCCAGAACCCATTTGCCAAACTGGCGGATCGCCTCCGGGTCGCAGCGGCGGAGGTCCCTGCGCATGACGTCCGGAGCGCGCTTTGCCGCCTGTGCCGTTGTCACGCTCGCCAATCCACGCTCAAACGCAGTCCGTGTCGACAGCCACAGCGGCCAGACCAGCGGCCAGGCCAGACGCCCGGCACGATCATGTGCAAAAAAGCGTTGCGCTCATGTCGCGGGGGCGGTCCCGTTTGCCGGTGACCGGGGCGCCGATCAGGATCATCGAGCGCACCAGATCCGGCATCCGCCTTGCCAACAGCAGGCTGACCAGCCCGCCGGTGGAATGGCCGACCAGATGAACGCCCCGGCCGTCGGAAAAACCGGCGATCTGCGCGGCCATCTCGTCCAGCCATGATCCGGATTGCAAGGATCGTGCCACCTCGGCGGCGCTGTCGCCGGGGCGGTGCCCGGGCAGGTCCAGCATCAGGCGATGGGACAGGCCCAATTGGCGGCACAACGGCTCCCAGGCGGCTTGCGTCATGAAAAGACCGGGCAGAAAGACCAGCCGTGGCGGCGCAGGCTTCGCGTCCGCGCGGGGCGCGCGGGGCATGTCGGGAGGGTCGATCAATGCATTCATATATCTGTCTTCTCGTGCGGAGGGCACGGCCAGTCACAAGATCAACACCGGGATTGCGATCAGGTTCCCGCGTCGCGCGTGGTGGCTCTGAACTGCGGAACTTTTTCGTCAGACCGGCGTTAACCTTTCGAAGCCGGCGGATGGAGGTTCCCCAAGGGTTGTCGCAAGGCGCCCGGATCCAGAGACCCTACGCCGGGGCGTTCAAACCGAACGCCGCGCCAGTGTAAACGGGAGACGCGCAGAATGCAGACCGACCGGATAGTTGCCAGAACCTGGGGTCATACCCCGTCCAGCGATCACATCCGTTTTGTCCGGGCCGCAAGGTCCACCGCAACGACGGAATAGCGCCGAAGACAACCGTTCGGGCGCACACCCGAAGCCAACTCGACAGGACCGAGAAATCCTCCCGCCGCACCCTCAGCGGCGGGGAGAGAAAGTTTGGTCCGCACGAAAGACCAGTTGCCACAGAAAGGTCACATCATGCTTCGCTTGTCCGCATTCCTCTTCGCAGCAACGCTTATGCCCTGCGCCGCGGGTGCGGAAAGCGCGCAAAGCCTGAAGGTTGAGTTGACGGAATATGTCGAAACCTTCGACCTGTCGGGACTGCCCCCCGCGGTTCTGGAAAGGCTGCGTTATGTCGCCGACCACCCCAAGGCTTCGCATTCGGCCAAGGTGTTCGAAATTCATGACATCCTGCAGGCGCGCGATGCGCTCAAGCACGAAGACATGCATGGCGCGCCGGTTTCCCTGCACGCAGAACTGCGACGCTGACACGAAGCTCCGTGTGCAGCATTAGCCCCCGCCGGTCGAACCGACGGGGGCTTTTTTGTCTTTCAGGATCCAGGCGAGGTCACGCGGGTTGCGAAACATCTGCCCGGTGTGCATCCAACACAATGTGTTCGCCATTTTCCGCCCGGTGGCGAAAGCAGCCATAGGGCAGGATGACCGGATCGCGCTGTCCGGCCACGTGCAAGGACAGTTCGCGGACCGTGCGTGTCGCAGGTTCAAACCGCAGGTGGTCCAGCGTTCCCAATTCGCCATCCCAGCCAAAGACCGATGCACCTTGCCAGTCGCTGACACTGTCCAGCGGGGCCACCATCCGGTCCGACAGGTCCCGGTCAACTTCGGTGTCGCCGTCCGCATCTCGGGACGCCGACAGGCCCGCCAGCACCATCGCGGGCGCCAAGGGGCCGCCGAACGGGCCGGTCACGATCAGGGGCCAGTTGGCCGGGTCCAGCCAGCCGCGCTCCAGCGCGTCGGGCCAGTTCGGCGCGTTCTCCAACTCTGCGGCGGTGACCTGCAATGTCCACGGCCCGCCCTCGCGCACCGGTGTCGACAGGCGGGCGGCATCGACAAGGGCCTCGAAACGGTCCGGGTGGCCGGTCTCGACTGCCACAAGCCGGATTTGCCCCGAGGACGGTTCGAAATACAACTCACGCAGGAACGCCCGGCCTGTTTGAAAGTCCAGCGGGGCGCCGATCAGTTCAGAAAGATTGTACAACATGGGCGTGTCCTTTCGCCTTTTGGCCGCCGCAAGGGCGCGGGGCGCGGAGTATAGCACAAATGGAAAACGCCGGGACGGTCGGGCCGGTTCCGTACCCTGGGGCGCAGGCGCGGGGCGGCCAGGTCCGATTCGCCAGTTTCAATTTGCCACTCGCGAACAGCAAGGCTACTCAAAAAGCAGGGCCCCGCATCAGAACGGGGCAACCAAGGGAGGACCCGACATGGGCTATATCCTTGCCATCGACCAGGGCACCACCTCGACCCGTGCCATCGTCTTTGACGGTGACCTGCGCATCACGGCCACCGCGCAAGAGGAATTCACCCAGCATTTCCCGTCCTCGGGATGGGTCGAGCACAATCCTGACGACCTATGGACAACCACCCTGTCCACCTGCCGTGCCGTGCTGGACAAGGCCGGAATAGCGGCCGATGCAATCACCGCCATCGGCATCACCAATCAGCGCGAAACGACGCTGGTCTGGGATCGCGAAACCGGCAGGCCAATTCACAACGCCATCGTCTGGCAGGACCGCCGTACCGCGCCGATGTGCCAGAAATTGCGCGACACGGGCCATGCGGATCAGGTAACCGAACAGACCGGCCTGCTGCTGGATCCCTATTTCTCGGGCACGAAACTGGCCTGGCTGCTGGACAACGTTGATGGCGCGCGACACCGGGCCGAGGCGGGGGAGCTGATCTTTGGCACCGTCGACAGCTGGCTGATCTGGAAGCTGACGGGCGGCACGCGCCATGTCACCGACGCTACCAATGCCGCACGCACCATGCTCTACGATATCCGGCGCGGGATATGGTCACCCGAGATGTGCGCCATGCTGAACATCCCCATGTCCATGCTGCCCGAGGTTCTGGACTGCGCCGCCGATTTCGGCACCACAGAGCCCGGGCACCTGGGGCATGCCATTCCCATCTTCGGCGTCGCGGGCGACCAGCAGGCCGCAACTGTCGGGCAGGCGTGTTTCAAGCCGGGAATGCTCAAGTCCACTTATGGCACAGGGTGTTTTGCGCTGCTCAATACGGGCGACACGCCGGTGACCAGCAGCAATCGTCTGCTGACCACCATCGCCTACCAGTTGGACGGCAAACCCACCTATGCACTCGAAGGGTCGATCTTTGTTGCCGGGGCAGTGGTACAATGGCTGCGCGACGGGCTGAAGATCATCTCTGAGGCGCGCGAAACCCAGCCGCTGGCCGAAACCGCCGACGCTGGGCAAAACGTCGTACTTGTTCCGGCGTTCACCGGCCTTGGGGCGCCCTATTGGCAGCCCGATTGCCGGGGTGCGATCTTTGGTCTGACCCGCAACACCGGCCCCGCAGAAATGGCGCGCGCCGCGCTGGAATCCGTGGGCTACCAGACCCGCGATCTGCTGGAGGCAATGCAGGCGGATTGGGGAAATTCGGGCGAGACTGCGCTGCGCATTGACGGCGGGATGAGCGCGTCGGACTGGGCGATGCAGTTCCTGGCCGATATCCTCGGCGCGCCAGTGGATCGTCCCGAAATCCTCGAAACCACGGCGATGGGGGCGGCGTGGCTGGCAGGTCAACGCGCGGGGCTCTACCCGGATCAGGCAGGATTTGCCGAGACTTGGGCGCTGGAACGGCGCTTTGACCCGGCGATGGCCGCCGAAGAGCGGGACACGAAATACGCCGCTTGGAAACGTGCCGTCACAGCAGCGCAGGCCTTTTGATGACCCCGCAGGAACACGCCGCCCAAATCGTCCCGCAGATCAAGGCGCTGACCGCGCGGAACCGCCGCCTGATGGTCGCCATCGCAGGCGCGCCCGGGTCGGGGAAATCCACACTGGCCGAGGCGCTGGTCGAGGAACTTGGCCCCGGAGCGGCGCTGTTGCCGATGGACGGTTTTCACCTCGACAACCGCCTGTTGGAGCCGCGCGGGATGCTGCCGCGCAAGGGCGCGCCGGAGACCTTTGATTTCGACGGGTTGAAGGCCGCGCTGCAGCGCGTCGCCTCGGACCCATCGGTTGTCCTGCCGGTCTTTGACCGCTCACGCGAAATCGCCATTGCCGGGGCACAGGAAATCACCGACCGGACGCAGATCGTCGTGGCAGAGGGCAACTACCTCTGTTTTGCCGAGGCGCCGTGGAACGGCCTTGCGCCGGTCTGGGACTATTCCGTCTTTCTCGACGTGCCCGAGACGGAACTGGAACGCCGCCTCGTGGCGCGCTGGCTTGGCTACGGCTACTCGCCTCGGGAGGCACAGGCCAAGGCGCTGTCCAATGACATTCCTAACGCCCGACGGGTGGCGAGAGGGCGCGCCGCGGTCGACCTTGTCCTGCCCTGGGATTGATCTGCCTATCTTTCGAGCAAATTGCCCGCAATGAGGGCGTATGCCCATTCGGTGAGCGGTTTTTCCGTGGTTTTGGCCGCAACACTGGCGGTCTGGGGAGAGGGTCGCGATAACTGGAGGGCACTGAACACAAGGGCTCCAATGTGACTGACCTCGTCGTATTCAGCGATCTGGACGGGACCCTTCTGGATCATGACAGCTACTCTTTCGCCCCGGCGCTGCCCGCGCTTGAGGCCTTGGCGGACCTCAGGATCCCTCTCGTCCTTGCAACGTCAAAGACCGCCGCCGAGGTCGCCGTCCTGCATGAGCAAATGAAGCTTGGAACTGCCCCGGCGATTGTCGAAAACGGCGCGGGCCTCTATCGTCCCGGTAATGATGCGCAGGACGAAAGCGCCTACCATGCCCTCCGCAATACGCTGGACACGCTGCCCGCTGACCTGCGCGGGCCGTTTCGCGGCTTCGGTGACATGACCGGGCAAGAGATCGCCCAGATCACCGGCCTGAGCCCGGAGGCCGCCGCGTTGGCCCGTCGCCGCCAACACTCGGAACCGGGCATCTGGTCCGGCACTGATGAGGACCGTGCCGCCTTTCTTTCCGCGTTGAAACAGGTGGGTGTCTCTGCACGCTCTGGCGGGCGGTTCCTGACCCTGTCCCATGGGCGCACCAAGGCGGATGGCCTGCGCCGCATCGCGGGCGAATACGACGCGCGTCTGACCCTCGCGCTGGGCGACGCGCCCAACGACATCGAATTGCTGCAGGCCGCCGACATCGGTGTGATCGTGCGCAACGATCACGGACCCGGCGTGCCGAAACTGCCGGGAGAGGCGACAGGCGCGATCCGTCGCACCACACGCCCCGGCCCCGAAGGCTGGGCCGACGCGGTTCTCGGCATCCTGCAAGACATCAACTGAAGACAAGAGGCAAAGCCCATGGCTGACTTTCACCAGAACGGCAATATCGCGCAGTTCCACAACCTGCGCTCGCGCCCGCTGGAAGAGCTGATCTACGAGATCGAGGCCTACGCCCAGTCCCGCAAGATCTCGCTGGTTCTGCCCTGCCTTTATTCCGAGCTTGAGGGCCCGGCGATGGGCAACATCCTCGACGAGCTGTCCAAGGTCAGCTACCTGCACCGTATCATCATCGGTCTGGACCGGGCTGACGAGACGCAGTTCCGACGGGCGCGCGATTTCTTCTCTCGCCTGCCGCAAGACCATGTGGTGCTCTGGAACGACAGCCCGCGGATGCGCGCGCTGGACGACAAACTGTCCGATATGGGGCTGGGGCCAGAGGAGCAGGGCAAGGGCAAGAACCTGTGGACCTGCATGGGCTACCTGATTTCCTGTGCCGATACCGCTGTCATGGCGCTGCACGATTGCGATATCGTGACCTATGAACGCGAGCTGCTGGATCGCCTCGTTTACCCGGTGGTGAACCCCAATTTCCGCTATCAACTGTCCAAGGGCTATTATCCCCGGATCGGCGACGGCAAATTGAACGGACGGGTCACCCGCCTGCTTGTCTCGCCTCTCTTGATCGCCTTGAAACGGGTCATCGGCGACCGCGATTACATCGACTACCTGCGCGCCTTTCGGTATCCGCTGTCCGGTGAGTTCGCCATGCGCACCTCGCTGCTGCCGGATCTGCGCATTCCCTCGGACTGGGGGCTGGAGATCGGCGTGCTGTCAGAGGTCTGGCGCAACCTTGGCCGGCATTCGGTCTGTCAGGTCGAAATTGCCGACGCCTATGACCACAAACACCAGCAGGTCAGCGAAGAGGACGCGAAGACCGGCCTCAACCGCATGTCGATGGACATCTGCAAGGCGATCTTCCGCAAGCTGGCGGCGGATGGCACCGTCTTTACCCCCAACGTCTTTCGCGCGCTCAAGGCCACGTATTACCGCGTTGCGCTGGATCTGATCGAATTCTACGACAACGACGCCAAGATGAACGGGCTGAGCATCGACCGACACCGCGAGGAGCGGACCGTCGAACTCTTTGCCAACAACATCATGGGGGCCGGGCAGGTCTTTCTGGAAAAGCCCAATGAAACCCCCTTTGTCCCGAACTGGAGCCGCGTCAATGCCGCCGATCCGGGCCTTGTCGGAGAGTTGCGCGCGGCGGTGGCGGCCGATCAGGCGGAATTTGCACCGATGGCGTTCTGAGGAAGAACGCGGAATGGGAACGCGGGGATTTGCCCCCGGCTCGGGCGATCGCCGGGACGGCCGCAGGCGTGGATACTTCAGCCTGTCAGACCCGCCGCGCGGCGCTCAAAACCGACGGTTGGTGATCCAGCGACACTGATAAGGCGCAAGCGTTACCCCGTCTTCCTCGGGGTGCAGAACGTCGCCGGACAACAGGTCCACCCAATCCTCGTCCGCGATCAGGTTCAACGCGCGCGGCGGCAGGTTGACCTCTTCCGCGCTGACATTGTGCAGGGCAAAGATCGACTGGCTGCGGTCCAGCGCCTGCCGCCAGACCACGAACACCCGGTCGTCCACCGCCAGGGTGAAATTCGTCGCATTGGGATGGAACGCAGGTTGTCTCGACCGCAGCTTCAGCCGGTCGGACAGGGCTGCCAAGACCCGCGCCTGATCGCTCTCGGGATCGGCCAATTTTTCTTGCAGGTCCGGATAGTCCCACCGATGCCGGTTGATGGCACGGTTCATGGCGCGTTTGGCCACGCCGTCCAGATCGTTTTCGGTCGCCAGCATGCCGTGAATGTAGAAGGCCGGAATGCCCTCCAGCGACATGACGATGGTTTGTGAACAGACGAAACGGTCTATCTGTTGTCCGTCCTCGCCACGGTAAGTCCTTTTCATGGCAGAGAAAAACGTGGTGTTCAGCTCATAGACAGAGGTGCCCCCCCCCGGCAGCGCCCGCATCGAGGCCAGCCCGCCGCCTGCCTGCACCGTCTTGATCATCCGGGCGATCTCCTCGTCCGCCAGCAGCCCTTCGGCGGGCCGCATGCCGATGCCATCGTGGCTGGAGGAAAAGTTCAGATAGGCGCAGCCATAGGGTGCGGGTGGCATGGCCCGCTGCCAGTTCGACAGCGATCGGGCATCACCAGACAACATGGCATGCATGATCAGCGGCGGCAGCGGAAAGTTGTAGATCCAGTGCGCTTCGTTCAACTGTCCGAAATAGCTGAGATTCTCGGCCTTGGGCACGTTGGTCTCGGTCAGCAGGACAATCGGTTCCGCCGCGAAATCCGCCAGAACCCGCAGAAGTTGAACGATGGCATGTGTCTTGGGCAGGTGGATCGAGGGCGTGCCCGGTTCCTTCCAGACAAAGGCCACCGCGTCCAGCCGGACAATCTTGACCCCCGCATCCACGTGCAGTCGGATGATGCGGATGATCTCCAGCAGAACCTCCGGGTTGCGGAAATCAAGATCCACCTGGTCATGGCTGAAGGTGCACCAGACATGCTTGGTCCCGTTCGAGGTTTCGACCTCCTGCAACAGGGGCGTGGTGCGCGGGCGGACCACCATCGACAGGTCGTCCTCGGGGGAGGCTTCGTAAAAGAACTTGTCGTAGGGTGCCTGCCCCTGCCGGTAGGCGTTGAACCATGTCCCCTGCGAGGAAACGTGGTTCAGCACAAGGTCTGACATCAGATGCCACTCGCTGCCGATCCGGCTGATGTCCGGCCAGTCGCCCAGTGTCGGGTTCACCTTGCGGTAATCGGTGACGGCAAAGCCATCGTCCGAGGTGAAGGGAAAGAACGGCAGGATATGCACGCCGTTCACCACGCCGGTCATGTAGCGCGACAGGAAATCTCGCAACAGGTCCAGCGGTTTGTAAACGCCGTCGATCAGGCTGTCGCCATAGGTGATCAGCAGGGCGTCTTTTTGCGACCACAGCGAATTGCCCGGCACACGGGACCGTCGGCGGCTGTGTTTCTCCTCGGGCCAGAAGGCCTCGATCACCTGTGCCGTCAGGTCGTCGGCATCGAGATCGGGATAGAGGCGCATGAGAAGGGCGCGCAGGCGGCTGGTCAGTTGAGTGGGAGATTTCATGTATTCGGGTCCGGCGTTGGTCCTTTATCCTGTATAGTCAATGCAGCGGTGAACAGGAAAGAGACGCAAGCCGCCGCACGCGCGAGTTTTCGGCAGTTGCGCAGAAAACAGGCGAAATTGGGATTGCGCCGGGGGCGGTCCCGGCGCTTGGCCTTGCCGGAGCCTTGGCCTATCACGGGGTTTGGCAAAGGCGCCAAGGCCGAGGGAACAGGGGCAGGGCATGAGTGACGTCAGGACGGAACGGCGCGGGCGCGTCGTCATCATCACGCTGGACCGGCCCAAGGCCAATGCCATTGACGCGGCCACCAGCATCGCGCTGGGCGAGGCATTCCGAACGCTGCAAGAGGATGACGGGCTGTCCGTCGGCATGATCACCGGCGGCGGCGAGCGGTTCTTCTCCGCCGGATGGGACCTGAAAGCGGCGGCAGAGGGAGAGGCCTCAGATGCCTGGCAGGGGGTCGGCGGTTTTGCCGGGCTGACCGAATACTGGGATTTGAAAAAGCCGGTGATTGCCGCGGTCAACGGCATGGCGCTGGGCGGCGGGTTCGAGTTGGCACTGGCGGCAGACATGATTGTGGCCGCTGACCACGCAGAATTCGGGCTGCCGGAGGCGACGATCGGCGTGGTGCCGGATTCGGGCGGTGTGATCCGCTTGCCGCGCGTCCTGCCCCGTGCTGTCGCCATGGAAATGCTGATGACGGGGCGCCGGGCGAAGGCAGATGAACTGGCGCGCTGGGGTGTGGTGAACGAAGTTGTGCCAGCGGAACACCTGATGGCGGCCGCGCTGGCCTTGGCCGAGCGGGTCGCCACCTCGGCGCCGCTGTCCCTGCAAGCGATCAAGGAGATCGACCGCGCCACGCAGGGGATTGGCGAAGAGGCCGCCTTTGCCCGGATGCGGGCGGGCGACCTGCCGATATACGGGCGCGTGTATGACAGTGCGGACGCCGCCGAAGGCATCGCCGCCGTGTCCGCGAAACGCGCGCCGGTCTGGAAGGGCCGCTGATGCTGGTGACGGAGACTTTCCTGCACGACTGGACCGGTGAGATTACCAGCCCGCTGGTGCTGGTGCGCAATACGGTCAAACCGGACTGGGTTGATGAATACCGCCACCTGAACATGGCCCACTACCTGACGATCTGCGATCAGGCAAACTGGGCGTTCTGGAACTGGGTCAATCATCCGGTCCAGACCATCGAGGCGCGTCTTGGCCACGAATACGCCATCGTCGAAAACCACGTGACCTATAGCGGCGAACTGGCCGAAGGGGCTGCGTTTTCCATCGAGACCCGGCTTTTGGACCTGGACACCAAACGGCTTGTCCTCTTTCACCGTGTCATGGACGCGGACGACAATCTCAGTGCCACGAATGAGGTCAAATTCCTTGGCTTCAATCTGGAAACCCGCCGCGCGGAAGGATGGCAGCCGACGGTGGCGGACCGGTTGGCGCAGGTTCTGAGCGCACATGCCGGGCTGCAACGGCCCGTGCAGGCCGGGCAGGGGATCGCGCTGGCAAAACGGTAAGGGTTTACAATTCCCGTCGCCGGTCAGACCCTGCACCCAAGCCACACCCAACCCGGCAGGAGGAGACACAAGGTGAGCGCAAAGGACCTATTCCCGAACGGCTGGAGCCCGACGACGCGTTATCCGGACCCGGCGGTGCAATCGCTTGATCCCGTCTTCGACAAGTATCGCCTGCCCTTGGCGGGGGTCGAACGACTGGCCACCGGGATGCGCTGGTCGGAAGGGCCGGTCTGGTTCGGTGATGCCCGTCACCTGCTGTGGAGCGACATTCCCAACAACCGGATCATGCGCTGGACCGAAGAGACCGGCGAGGTCAGCGAGTTTCGCGCGCCCTCGACTTTCGCCAATGGCCACACGCGGGACAGGCAGGGGCGTCTGGTGTCCTGCGAACATGGCGGGCGGCGGATCACCCGGACCGAACATGACGGGACGATCACCGTCCTGATGGACAGCTTTGAGGGCAAGCGCCTGAATTCGCCCAATGACATCATCGTCAAATCCGACGGCACCGTCTGGTTCTCGGACCCGGTCTTCGGGATTCTCGGCAACTATGAGGGGCACCGGTCAGAGCCGGAGCTGAACGAGGCCGTCTATTGCCTCGATCCCGAAACGGGGGAGGCCACTGCCGTCGCCGATGGCATCCTCGGCCCCAACGGCCTGTGCTTTTCACCGGATGAAAACATCCTCTACATCGTTGAATCGCGCGGTGCGCCGACCCGCAAGATCCTCGCCTACGACGTCGGCACAGACCGGCGCAGCCTGTCGAACCGGCGCGTTCAGATCGATGCCGGGCCGGGCACGCCGGACGGGATGCGCTGTGACGTGGAGGGCAACCTGTGGTGCGGCTGGGGCATGGGCGACCCGGAGCTTGACGGGGTCATGGTCTTTGCACCCGACGGGCGGCCCATCGGGCGCATCGCCTTGCCGGAACGCTGCGCGAATGTCTGTTTTGGCGGGCGCGCGAACAGCCGGCTGTTCATGGCGGCGTCGCAGTCGCTCTATGCGCTTTATGTGAACGTCGCGGGTGTGAAGGGCGGCTGAGCCGCACGCACCCCGTCTGAGTAAATGCGCGAGGCCCCTCAGAGCCTCGCGCCTGTCGTGTCAGAGGCTCAGTTCAGGGCAGCATCCGAGATCGCATGCGTCCAGGCCCCCTCAGGCTCTTTGGTGATCACCGGGTCAGACCCACCGGCCAGCAGAGTGTCTACCGTGCGCTGATAGTCCGCCGGATCCAGCGCGCCGTTCGAACCTGCGGTCAGCTTGGCCACTTCGCCCATCATGCGGATCTGGTGTGCCTCGGTCTGGGCGCCGGTCTCGTCATAGTCCAGCACGATCATCGCGGCGTCTTCGGGGTTTTCCTCTGCCCACTTCCAGCCCTGCATCGAGGCGGCGACAAAGCGGCTCATCTTGTCGACAAAGGCCTCGTCAGTGAGGTTCTCTTCGAGAACGTAAAGCCCGTCCTCCATCGTCGCCACGCCTTGATCCTGATACTTGAAGGTCACCAGTTCTTCGGGCGTCACGCCCGCGTCGATCACCTGCCAGTATTCATTGTAGGTCATCGTGCTGATGCAATCGGCCTGACGCTGCAGCAGTGGATCGACGTTGAAGCCCTGTTTGAGCACCTCGACCGAGCCTTCGGCCTTGCCGTCGGTTTCAATGCCCAGCTGGCTCATCCACGACAGGAAGGGGTATTCGTTGCCGAAGAACCAGACCCCCAACGTGCGGTTGTCCAGGTCGGCGGGCTCTGAGATCCCTGCGTCTTTCCAGCATGTCAGCATCATGCCAGAGGATTTGAACGGCTGCGCGATGTTCACCAGCGGCAGGCCGTTCTCGCGCGCGGCCAGTGCGGCGGGCATCCATTCGACCACCACATCGGCGCCGCCACCGGCGATCACCTGCGTCGGCGCGATGTCCGGCCCGCCCGGCAGGATCGTGACGTCCAGATCGGCCTCTTCGTAATAGCCGTTCTCCAGCGCCACGTAGTAGCCCGCGAACTGCGCCTGCGTGACCCATTTCAATTGCAACGTGACCTCATCCGCGGCCAGCGCAGGGCTGGCCAGCCCCATTGCCGCAACGGCGGTGATCCATGTCTGTTTCATCCGTAGTACCTCCTTGGTGCCTTAAGTCTTGTGGCCGGTTTTCCCGGTCCGGTTATCGGCCGCCCCGATACGAGGCGTGCCAGAATGTCATGCGGCGCTCGGCCAGGGCGACGAGGCCGTAGAATACCGTCCCCGACAGAGCCGACACGAGGATGGCCGACCAGACCATGCCAAGGTCAAGCTGGCCGATGCTGGTCGAGATGCGAAAGCCAAGTCCCAGCGTCGGGCTGCCAAAGAACTCGGCAACGATGGCCCCGATCAGCGCCAGCGTCGAGGAAATCTTGAGCCCGTTGAAGATGAACGGCAAGGCGGCAGGCAGGCGCAGCGTCCAAAGCGTCTGGCCCCAGGTGGCCGCATAGGTGCGCATCAGGTCGCGCTGCATGGCGGTGGTTTCCGACAGGCCCGCCACGGTGTTCACCAGCATCGGGAAATAGACCATCAGGACGACGACGGCGGCCTTGCTTTGCCAGCCAAAGCCGAACCACATCACCAGGATCGGCGCGGTGCCGACGATGGGCAGGGCGGCCATGAAGTTGCCCAGCGGCAGCAACCCGCGCCGCAGGTAGTCTGACCGGTCCACCAGCAGAGCCGTCAGAAAGGCCGCGCCGCAGCCGATGATGTAACCGGACAGCGCGCCTTTCAGGATGGTCTGGGTGAAGTCGCCCCAAAGCGTCCCGAGGTTGCCGGCAAAGCTGACCGCGATCAGCGAGGGCGGCGGCAGGATCACCGTGGGCACAGCCAGGCCGCGCACCACCAGCTCCCATATGCCCAGCACGGTCGCACCAAAGATCAGCGGCACCGCCAGACGCACCGCGCCGGTGTCACGAGCCGGCCCGTTGGCCAGCACGATGTTCAGGGCAAACCCCGCGATCCAGAGCAGGAAGGCAAAGACCACAAGAGTCATGGGGTCATCCCCATCTTGCGCAGGGTCCGGCGCTCGATCCAGGCCGTTGCGTAAACCAGCAGGGCGGCCAGCGCCGCCGCGACCAGCAGTGCCGCCCAGATCTGCGCGGTCTGGCCATAGTAGCTGCCTGCCAGCATGCGCGCGCCAAGGCCGCCTTTCTGCACCGGCAGTTCGCCGACGATGGCTCCGACAAGGCTGGCCGCGATGGCGATCTTGAGCGAGGCAAACAGGTAAGGGATCGACGACGGCAAGCGCAGTTTCAGCAGCACGGACGTGGTCGGCGCGCTATAGGTGCGCATCAGGTCCATCTGCATCGCGTCCGGGCTGCGCAGCCCCTTCACCATGCCCACGACCACGGGAAAGAAAGACAGGTAGGCCGAGATCACCGCCTTGGGGAGCAGGCCCTGCACACCGACGGAGTAGAGGACCACGATGATCATCGGCGCCAGCGCGACGATGGGGATGGTCTGCGAGACAATCGCCCATGGCATCACACTCATGTCCATGACGCGGGAATGCACGATCCCCACAGCCAGGAGGATACCCAGCCCGGTGCCGATCAGGAAACCGACAAAGGTGGCGTTCAGTGTCACCATCGCATGGTAGACCAGTGACCGGTTGCTCAGCGTGCCGGATTGAACGATGCCGCGGCGGCCGTTCAATTCTTCGTCGATGGTCGAGTCGTAGAGTTCGATCAGCACCTGATGGGGCGCGGGCAGGCGTGGGCGATCGAGGTTCCAGCTTTCGCCCAGCGCATGGGTGTTGCGAAACACCAGCGCCCAATTCGACATGTCCCGCCGCTCGACTGCGGAGGCCGGTGAAATCACCACATCGGCCCGCCCGGCCTGTGTCAGCACTTCCTTCACGTTCATCGGCACAACGGCCACATACCAGAGCGCCAGGAAGGCCAGGACCACGCCCATCACGGGCGGCAAGCGCAGCCAGCGGGGCCAGCCCGTCCCGGGCCTGACCCGGGACCTCGTGTCAACTCCCGTGCTCATGCCGAACCCCGCGCGCGTCGCCACTCCATGCGCAGCATCTCCGGCTCGCCCTCGTCCGGAGGCGGCAATGTGGCGGCCACCTCAAACCCTTCGCGACGGTAGAAGGCCTGCGCCCGGGTATTCGGAAGGTAGACTGTCAGCCAGAGAAAATCGCGTCCCGCCTTGGCAGTCTCAATGAACGCGTGCCCTGTTCCCGTGCCGCGCCGTTCAAGGTAGATCGCGCCGATCTTGCGCTCCGCCGGATCGACTGACAGGTAGCCCTCGACCGGATCCCCGGCGACCCATATCTCGCGCGCGGCAAAGGCCTCTTGCATGAGGGGCAGCACCACGTCCTCGGTGGCATGGCCGGGCATGTAGGGCGTCTCGCGGTCCCAGGTGCAGACGATCCGTGCGCAGGCGGGCAGATCCTCGAAGGTGGCGCGGCGAATGGGCAGGGTCATTCCTGATACCCCGCGCGCAGCCCCTCGCGTACCCGGTGGGCCACCTCGATGAATTCCGGCGTGTCGCGGATGTCCAGCGGGCGTTCCCGTGGCAAGGGGCTTTCGATCACATCTGTGATCCGGCCGGGGCGGGGCGACATGACCACGATATGGGTCGACAGGTAGACCGCCTCGGGGATCGAGTGGGTGACAAATGCGATGGTCTTTGCGGTCTTTTTCCAGAGTTTCAGCAGTTCCTCGTTCAACCGGTCGCGCACGATTTCGTCCAATGCGCCAAAGGGTTCGTCCATCAACAGGATATCGGCGTCAAAGGCCAAGGCGCGGGCGATCGAGGCGCGTTGCTGCATCCCGCCGGACAATTGCCACGGGAATTTCTTCTCAAACCCAGACAGTTCGACAAGGTCCAGCACCCGCGCGATACGCTCTTGCTGTTCGGCCCTGGAAAATCCCATGATCTCCAGCGGCAGTGCGATGTTGCGGCCAATGGTGCGCCACGGATAGAGACCCGCCGCCTGAAAGACATAGCCATAGGCCCGCGCACGACGCGCCTGATCCGGTGTCATCCCGTTGACGGAGAGGTTGCCGCCGGTGGGATGCTCCAGCGCCGCGATGCAACGCAGAAACGTTGTCTTGCCACAGCCCGACGGGCCGATGAAGCTGACCAAACTGCCCTTGGCAATGTCCAGCGTCACGTCCTTCAGCGCATGCACCGGCCCGTCCGCTGTCTGGAACGTCAGA
The DNA here is from genome assembly GCA_034670345.1 of Paracoccaceae bacterium. GTDB lineage: Bacteria > Pseudomonadota > Alphaproteobacteria > Rhodobacterales > Rhodobacteraceae > Antarctobacter. The sequence continues at coordinate 139,432 of JAXMNQ010000004.1, forward strand.
TCCAGCGACCTTGCCTGAATGACCGGAGCCGCCGCTGTCCCGGCGTGTTTGTCGGCCCAGTTTGTGATTTCTTCGTCGTTCAACATCAACCTGCCTTCAGGCGCTTGGTGGCCGCGTGCCACGCGCTGTCTTCCGCTTTCATTCCCCGAGGGCCCAAAGGGCCGGGTCGGCGAATTCCACGCTGTTTCCCGCCGGATCACGCACATAGACCGAGCGCGGCCCATGCGGCCAATGGAAATCGCTTTCGATCTCGACACCAGCCTTGATCAGATGTGTCACAAGCGCGTCCAGTTTCGCCCCCGGAACCGAGAAACAGATGTGTCCCGGGCCCCGCGCGCCATGCGGCGGGACGGGCAGGGCAGCGTCCCGGGACGGCTGTTCTGTCGCCTCGGCGATGAAGCCCAGAACCACCGTTGCGCCGCAGCGAAAGAACACATGTCGACCGTCCACGCGGATGATCCTTTCCAGACCCAATAGCGTACCGTAAAACGTCTCGGTCTGGTCGAGGTCATCGACATAGATGGCCGCCTCGAGGACGCCAGAGAGGGCGGGGGCGGTCATCGGGCTTCCTTCGGCGAAAGGAGATCTCGGCGTGTCCAAAACCGCCAAGCCAACCACACAATGGCCGCGACGGCCACTGGTCCAAGAAAGTACAGGTAAAACCTGTCAATTATTCCCCCCGCAGAGTCACAATTGAAAACCATTTGCCCTTCACTATCCGAACCAAGTTCCGGCGGGACGAACGTTGGCGGTTGGCTGCAGTGGATCGAGCCGGAAATGATGTTCTGAACAAGGTAACCCGCCGCCAGAACGGCAAGGCCAATCGACACCCAGACATGCAACCAGAGATGCGATGCCCACATCAAGGCCCATACCAAGCCGACATAAAGTTCCAGCATGACCACTAGGGATATGAGCATCGCACCAAGCATTACACCCCGCTCGCCGGGATGCCCGTGCGCTGCACCGGGCGCGGCGCGGTCAGTTCCTTCCATTTGCTGAGGGCGGTGTTGGTCGGCGTGACGCCCTTGCGCTCCACGAACTTGCCGTGGCCTTCCTGGGATGTCAGGACGCCATCCGTCACCGCCACCTGTCCGCGCGTCAGGGTGAAGCGCGGCAGGCCCTTGACTTCCTTGCCCTCGAAGACGTTGTAATCAATGGCCGAAACCTGTTTCGAGGCGGTGATGGTCTTGGTCCTGGCCGGATCCCAGACCACGATATCGGCGTCGGAACCGACCCGGATCGCCCCCTTGCGCGGGTAGCAATTCAGTATCTTGGCGATATTGGTCGAGGTCATGGCGACGAATTCCTCTTTCGTCAGGCGCCCCGTCTCGACCCCATGGGTCCAGAGCATCGGCAAACGATCTTCCAATCCGCCGGTCCCATTCGGGATCTTGGTGAAATCGCCGAGGCCATAGCGTTTCTGCTCGGTTGTAAAGGCACAATGGTCGGTGGCCACGACAGACAGGGAACCGGCTTGCAAACCGGCCCAGAGGCTTTCCTGATGTTTGGCGTTGCGGAACGGTGGCGACATGACCCGGCGCGCGGCGTGATCCCAGTCGGGATGTGCATATTCGCTTTCGTCCAGGGTCAGGTGCTGGATCAGCGGCTCGCCCCAGACGCGCTTGCCCTGCTGGCGGGCGCGCCGGATCGCCTCGTGCGCCTCTTCGCAGGAGACATGCACGACATATAAAGGCACACCCGCCATGTCGGCGATCATGATCGCGCGGTTGGCGGCCTCACCCTCGACTTGCGGGGGACGGGAATAGGCATGGGCTTCGGGGCCGGTATTGCCCTCGGCCAGCAGTTTCTGCTGCAGGTCGGCCACCACGTCGCCATTTTCTGCATGGACCATGGCGATCCCGCCCAGTTCGCCAATGCGCTGGAAGCTGGCATACATCTCGTCGTCCTGCACCATCAGCGCGCCCTTGTAGGCCATGAAATGCTTGAAGGTGGTGATGCCGCGGTCCTCGACCACGGTCTTCATCTCGTTGAAGACCTGCTCCCCCCACCATGTCACCGCCATGTGGAACGAGTAATCGCAATGGGCACGGGTCGATTTGTTGTCCCACATCTGCAGGGCGTCCAGCAGCCCCTGACCGGGGGAGGGCAGGGCGAAATCCACCACCATCGTGGTCCCGCCCGCCAGCGCCGCGCGGGTGCCGGAGTCAAAATCATCGGTGGAATAGGTCCCCATGAAGGGCATTTCCAGATGCGTATGCGGGTCGATCCCGCCCGGCATGACGTAACAGCCGGTGGCGTCCAACTCCTCGTCGCCACTCAGGTTATCGCCGATCTCGACGATCTTGCCGCCATCGACCAGAACATCGGCCTTCCAGCTGAGGTCCGCCGTGACGATGGTGCCGTTCTTGATGACTGTGGTCATTGGCTCAACTCCCCTTGCAGTCTTGAAATAGAATATTTGCGGTCGGGCTATCCCCGGAAATTGATGCGTGAGACACCAGAACGCTGCATTCCCGACCGTTCGGCAGTTTCCAGGTTCCCGGCTGCCCCTGTGTCAGGGACTTCATTACCGTCCCCAGCGTGGTGTCGATCCGGTTCGGGTTCATGACGACGAACACGGCCGTCAGGCCGGTTTCACAGTTCACCTTGACGTTGTCTTGCGGAGTAACGGCTACGGCCTTGCCATTCGGCAGGCACCCCGCATCATCGACAAGCGCGAGTTCGAAGGGCAGAAGCATGTCGATCCGTTCGTAGTCACGTGTCGCAACGGCGTCGGACAAGGTTCCCAATCTCTCCCGGGTTTCGACCGTATAGACCGCTGTAACTGCCGGGTCTGCAATCACCTCGTTTAGTTTGCTGAGGGCATCCTCGGCCGCCGAGAGTTGAGCGCGCCCGTCCGAGACACCTTCTTCGTAGCGAGCGGTTCCGGTCAGAGCCTGACCCAGCGCGAAACCAGCGGCGAGGCAGCCGACCGCCGAGGCGATACTACCGAAAGTCAGCAGTCCGGACATGACAAATCCCTAGAGAGGTGTCGCGATTCGGCTTTCACTCCACGATCCCCGCCGTCTCCACCACCGCGTGGAACAACACATCCGCCCCGGCCTTGGCCCAGTCCCTGGAAATCTCCTCGGCCTCGTTGTGGCTCAATCCGTCCACACAGGGGCACATCACCATCGCCGTCGGCGCAACCCGGTTGATCCAGCAGGCGTCATGCCCCGCTCCCGAGATGAGGTTGCGATGCGAATAGCCCAGACGCTCGGCGGCATTTCGGATCGCGGTCACACAGCCTTCGTCGAAGTCCACCGGGTCGAACCCGCCAACCTTTTCGAATTCGACCGACAGCCCCATGTCGCGACAGATCTCTTCGGCTGCCGCCTGCATCCGCGCCTCCATGTCCTTGATCACGGCCAGTTCCGGCGACCGGAGGTCCACGGTGAACACTGCCTTGCCGGGGATCACGTTGCGCGAGTTGGGATGGATATCGATATGCCCCGCCGCGCCCACCGCATGGGGCGCATGGCTCAGCGCGATCTCTTCGACCTTTTCAAGGATGCGGGCCATGCCCAGACCGGCGTTCTTGCGCATCGGCATCGGGGTCGACCCGGTGTGCGATTCCTTGCCCGTCACCGTCACCTGCGTCCACGACAGGCCCTGCCCGTGGGTGACAACGCCAATCTCCACGCCTTCGGCCTCAAGGATCGGTCCCTGTTCGATGTGCAGTTCGAAAAAGGCGTGCATCTTGCGGGCGCCAACCTCTTCGTCACCCTTCCAGCCGATCCGCTCCAATTCCTCGCCGAATGACTTGCCCTCCGCATCGACCCGGTCATAGGCCCAGTCCTGGTCATGCACCCCGGCAAAGACGCCGGATGACAGCATGGCGGGCGCATAACGCGTGCCTTCCTCGTTGGTCCAGTTGGTGACAACGATCGGGTGTTTCGTCTTGATGCCAAGGTCATTCAGAGACCGGATGATCTCCAGCCCGCCCAGAACCCCGAGCACGCCGTCATATTTGCCGCCTGTCGGCTGCGTATCCAGATGCGACCCCACGTAGACCGGCAGCGCATCGGGGTCCGTCCCGTCCCGCCGCGCGAACATGTTGCCCATGGTGTCGAGACCCATGGTACAGCCCGCCGCTTCACACCAGCGTTGAAAAAGGGCGCGACCTTCGCCATCCTCGTCAGTCAGGGTCTGGCGATTGTTCCCGCCCGCAACCCCGGGGCCGATCCTGGCCATTTCCATCAGGCTGTCCCACAGCCTGTCGGCATTGATGGTCATGTTGGCAGCCAGAGCCATTGCGGTACTCCCCGTGTCATCCCGTCTCATGTGCGGGCTTTCCGATTTGACCAATCGGTCAAAACCACGCTACCAGAGGCGCATTGTCAGTCAAGCATCCTGCCGCCTCTTTTGGCAGGTGCACGGAAACGAGGCGCAGGGCAGGTCGGCATGAGTGGAAAATCAGCACAGGGCCAGGAGGGCGCCGCACGCACGCAGACGCGCATTCAGCGCGCCAAGCGTCAGGCCATCCTCGAAGCGGGCCTGACGGTCTTTTCCGAGGCGGGATTCAAAGGCGCGACACTGGACCGGATTGCCAGTGAGGCGGACCTGTCAAAGCCCAACCTGCTTTATTATTACCCCTCCAAGGAGGCGATCTACGACGCCCTGCTGCAGGATCTACTGGAGACCTGGCTGGACCCGTTGCACGCCCTGGACGCGCAGGGCGAACCGGTGGAGGAAATCCTTGCCTACGTGCGGCGCAAGCTTCAGATGTCACGGGATTTTCCGCGCGAAAGCCGCCTGTTCGCCAATGAGATCGTGCAAGGCGCCCCGCGCATTCTGCCGGTTCTCCAGGGTGAGTTGCGCCGCAAGGTCGAAGAAGTCGCACGCGTGATCGACGGCTGGATTGCCGAGGGGCGGTTGGCGACGGTCGATCCGAAACACCTGCTGTTCTCGGTCTGGTCATTGACCCAGCACTACGCCGATTTCGACGTGCAGGTACGTGCTGTGCTACAGGAAGACGATCCCTTTCCCGGGGCGGAGGCGCATCTCGAAACGCTCTTCCGGCGCATGTTGACACCTGCCTAATGCGTTTCGCGAAATACCTGAGGCATCGAGCATCACATAAGGCGTTGAAATCTCTGATTTCAGGCAGCGTTATGTGATTCATGCTTTTCGGACAACGCTTTAGTCTCCGTCGCGGTTTCGGCGGGCCCACGCGATGTAACGGTCTTCCAGAATATGTTCGCAGATCTTGAACACCAGCCAGCAAGACAGTGACAACGCCCCCCAAAACGCCAGTTCGGCGATCTGCCACAAAGCGCCGTGGCGGATCGCCTCCCAACCGAATTTGCGGATGAAGGCAAGGCCCGCCATGGCCTGCGAAAACAGGTTCACGGTGACAAAGGCAAAGCAGGCGGCGGCGCAACCGGCCAGGAAAAACACCGCCAGCGTCGGCCAGCGGGTGAGATTGAACAGACGCATGGTCCTCCTCCCGTTAGCAGGATGCCAAGCGGCGCGCAGCCCCGCAAGCTCTTGGTAGATCAAGAAGACCCTCTCACAGGAAAAAGACGCCCCCCAATGAGCCGCGCCTTTTTCGTTTCTTCGGACCGAAATACCCTCGGGGTGAATGGTCCGCAGGACCAGAGGGGCGGCGCCTCCTGCGCCTTACTCCGCCGCTTTCGCCATGGGGTTGTTGGGATGTGTCGTCCAGTTGGCGTAGTCGTCCGACACCGTCTTGCCGGTGCGCGGGTCCACTGTTCCGGCCTCCAGCCGCTCCATCGTGATGCAATCCTCGACCGGGCAAACGTCGATGCACAGGTTGCAGGCCACGCATTCGGCGTCATTCACTTCGAAGACCCGGCCTTCCTTCATCCAGATCGCCTGATGCGAGGTGTCTTCGCAGGCGGCATAACAGCGGCCGCACTTGATGCAGGCGTCTTGGTCAATGCGCGCCTTGGTGACGTAGTTCAGGTTCAGATACTGCCAGTCGGTGACATTCGGCACCGCGCGACCGACAATCTCCGAGACGTTGTGATAGCCTTTCTCGTCCATCCAGGCGGACAGGCCGCGCTTCATTTCCTCGACGATCTTGAACCCATAGGTCATTGCCGCCGTGCAGACCTGCACATTGCCACATCCCAGCGCCATGAACTCCGCCGCGTCGCGCCACGTGGTCACACCGCCGATGCCGGAAATCGGCATGCCACGCGTCTCCGGCGCGCGGGCGATCTCGGACACCATTGACAGGGCGATGGGTTTCACCGCCGGGCCGCAGTATCCGCCGTGTGAGCCCTTGCCGTCGATGGTCGGCTCGGGCGCGAAATTGTCCAGATCGACCGAGGTGATGGAGTTGATCGTGTTGATCAGCGACACCGCGTCCGCGCCGCCATTCCGCGCCGCGGCGGCGGGCTTGCGGATATCGGTGATGTTGGGTGTCAGTTTCACGATTACCGGCTTGTCGTAATGCTGCTTGCACCAGCGGGTGACCATTTCGATGTATTCCGGCACCTGACCCACGGCAGAGCCCATGCCGCGTTCGCTCATCCCGTGCGGGCAGCCAAAGTTCAGCTCGATCCCGTCACAGCCGGTTTCTGCCACGCGCGGCAGGATCGCCTTCCACGCCGCTTCTTCGCAGGGCACCATGATCGAGGCGATCAGCGCGTGGCCGGGGTAATCCGCCTTGACCCGCGCCATTTCCTCGAGGTTCACCTCCAGCGGGCGGTCGGTGATCAACTCGATGTTGTTGATGCCCAGCACCCTGCGGTCGGCGCCGTAGACCACGCCATAACGCGGGCCGTTGACGTTCACGACGGGCGGGCCCTGTTCGCCCAGCGTTTTCCAGACGACACCGCCCCAGCCCGCGTCAAAGGCGCGGCGGACGTTGTATTCCTTGTCGGTCGGCGGCGCCGAGGCCAGCCAGAAGGGGTTCGGGCTCTTGATGCCCACGAAGTCGGTTGTCAGGTCAGCCATTGCTTGTCTCCCTGTAGCGCAGGGGTAAGGCGGGGTTTACCCCGCCGCACCCGTCAAGGCCGCGTGAATGTCTTCGGCGGCATCGCGGCCCTCGGCCACGGCCACCACGGTCAGATCTTCGCCGGGTGTGCAGTCACCCCCGGCCCAGAGGCCGGCGACAGAGGTGCGCCCGGCGGCGTCCACCTTGATCTTGCGACCGTCCTTTTCCAGACCTTCGACCGGCGAAAGCGTCTGGCCAATGGCGCGGAAAACCTGGTCAGCGGGCAGGCGAAAGGTCTCGCCGGTGCCGGTCAGCTTGCCCTCTTCTTCGGACATGTACTCCAATTCGATCTCGACCGCGGCGCCGTTGCCATGCACGGTGACCGGGGCCACGTTGGTCAGCAGACGCACGCCCTTGGAGGTTGCCAGATCCTGTTCGAACCGGCTTGCGCCCATCTGCGCCTGTGACCTGCGATAGGCCACGGTCACGCTTTCCGCGCCCAGCAGTTTCGACTGCACCGCCGCGTCGATGGCGGTCATCCCGCCGCCGATCACCACGACGTTGCGGCCGACAGGCAGGGCGGTCAGATCGTCGGACTGCCGCAGGGCAGAGATAAAGCTGACCGCATCCTCAACACCGGCACGTTCGCCTCCGTCGACCTCCATCGTGTTCACTCCGGACAGGCCGATCCCAAGAAAGACGGCGTCGAAATTTTCGCGCAGATTGTCGAGGGTGACCTCGGCGCCCAATGCATGGCAATATTCGATGGTGATGCCGCCGACACCCAACAGCCACCCGACTTCACGCGCGGCGAATTCATCGGCGGTCTTGTAGGCGGCGATGCCATATTCGTTCAGACCGCCGGGCTTGGCCTTGGCCTCGTAAATCGTGACGTCATGGCCTTTCATCGCCAGCCGGTGCGCACAGGACAGACCGGCTGGACCGGCACCGACAACCGCCACGCGTTTCCCGGTCGATTCCGCGCGCTGGAACGGATGCCCCTGCCGCGCCATCAGGCTGTCCGTGGCATGACGTTGAAGTCGGCCGATCTCGACCGGTTTGCCCTCTGCCGCCTCGCGCACACAGGCCTCTTCGCACAGGGTCTCTGTCGGGCAGACCCGCGCGCACATGCCGCCAAGGATATTCTGTTCAAAGATCGTGCGGGCCGCAGCCTCGGGCATTCCGGTCGCGATCTGCCGAATGAACAGAGGGATGTCGATGTCGGTGGGGCAGGCGTTGACGCAGGGCGCGTCATGGCAGAAATAGCAGCGATCCGCTGCCACCGACGCCTCGTGACTGTCATAGGCGGCGTGCAGATCTTCGAAGTTTCGCGCCATCTGTTCCTGGCTGAGGCGCCCGGGTGCGATGCCGGGGGTCTGCGGGCTGGTCATGGCCTCTCCCTGTTCTTTTTGCGTTGTGCAAGAAACAGCGTGCCACAGTTCAGAATTTTATCAAACGGTAAAATTTAATCCGACCACCTTCATGCAGATTTTCCGGCCCTCTGCCTGCCTTCACGGCAGATGTAGCAAAAAAGGCCCAGAGGCGACTTGCGGTCATCTTGTGCGTTGGTCGTCACGCGTTCGGAATGACGACCAGTTGAAGCCGCCGGTTCTGTCCCGACTCCGGACCGGCCTGGTTCTTGAGTTGCCGAAAGCCCATGCCTAAAGCTTCTGTTTGGCCAGCGGGCAGACCCAAAGTCCGGCGCACATGGGTGGCAACTGTCCGGCAATGCTGGCGAAAGAAGGCGGACGGTCAATCACTTCCGCCTTCAATGCATCAAGGTCTGCCGCTGCTATCAGGTGCCGGGGGCAAGGACCAATTGCACCCGCCGGTTTTGCGCCGAGGCAGGATCCCAGGTGTTCTTGAGGCGGCTGAAACCGACCCCAAGCGCCTCGATCTGGCTGGTGGGCAGGCCCATGGTCGTCTGCACGTAATTGGCGACGGATCGCGCGCGGCGCAGTGACAGTTGATTGTTGTAGGCGGCACTGCCGACTGCATCGGTGTGCCCGATAAAGATCAGCGTGCGGCCTTGCAGGCGCGGGTCATTCAGCGCGCTGGACAGGTTGGACAGCTTTGCCATTGCCTGCGGTGTCAGAGCATCCGAGTTGTAGGCAAACAGCACCTCAAGGTCGATCGTCGGCAGCGGCTTGGGATCGGGGCGTGGACCGACGGCCAGTTGGGCGGTCGGGCCAGTGTTCGGGCCGGTGTTCGGACGCGGGGTGGCCGTGACACGCTTGGCCACGCCAAGGTTCTGCACGTCATCAAGCGTAAAGGTCGCGCCGGCATCGAATTCCGCGCTTTCGCAGGTGGAGGGATCCAGCAGGCAGTCGCGCATTTCCGACGCGGCCCCGTCCGCCTTGGGGCGGTTTTCCACCTTGGGGGTGTCGTTAAGATTGAATGAATCAAGCGTGACGGTGGATTGCGCCACGGCCATGGCCGGCAGCCAGAGCGCGGCGCAGGCGATCAGAATGTGTTTTGTCATATCGGCCTCCAAAAAATGCTGCGCGCAGGATAGACCAGAGCGGGCGCTTTTTCCAGCTTGCGCATTTTTTCCGGGCCTTCCGCAACGCTTTTGTTATGATCTGCACAGGATTGTTTTGACCGGGGATTGCCATGTATCGTTTTCACCGCCTCTTTGCCCTCGTCTGCGCCGCATCTATCGGCAGCGGACCATTGGCCCAGAATTTTCAGGCGGGGGTCGAAAATGAAGTGGCTGTAGAGGGTTACAACAACGAACCGATCAACATCTATTCGGCGACGGCGGATTTCAGGAAACTGGGGATGGGGGTGGGCAAGCTGAACGTGACCCACGACAAGGGTAACAATCCCTGCACCGCATTTCTGGTCGCTCCAAGTCTTATCCTGACCAATCATCATTGCATCCCGGGCGTGTTGGACGACCCGAGAATCGGCGCCACCGAGATATTCTCGGCCAGCTTCCTCGCCGGGTTCGACCAGCCGGGACGCGCCGATGAGGCCGAGCAGTTCCCGGTCAACATCACGCCAATCGAAACCTCCAAGGAGCTGGATTACACGGTGCTCGAAGTGACCGGCGTGCCGATGGACAGGTTTCCCGTCCTGCCCCTGACCGACGAGTTGCCCGCCGAAGGGATGCCATACTGGATCATCGGGCACCCGCTGGGCAAATCTCTGCACATCAGCCGCGAAGGCTGTCGCGCGGCCCGCCCGCCGCTCGAAGGCAACCGCCTGCGCCACACCTGCGACACGCTCGGTGGCAATTCGGGGTCTCCGATCATCGACAGTTCGCGGCGGCAGGTGATCGGACTGCACAACTCCGGTGATAACAACGTGGGCATCAACTTCGGCATCCCGATGAAACTGATCCTCGACAATTCCAAGGTTCTGAAAGCCACCAAGCCGGAGCTGCCCAAGCCACTGCCCATGGTCACGCGGGTCTTTCCCAAGTCTGTGGGCGTCGACGACGAATTGTCGGTTGTGGGGGACGTGCCCAGCACCTGCACACCGGCGTTCGTGGATATTTCCAAGTCCATGGATCTGACGCCGATCCCGCTGGAGATTTTCGAACAGGTCGTGCTTGGCCCGCAGCAGACCCGATACCAGATCACGGTGACCAACGAATACAGGCTTTTCGTGCAGGAAGAGGACGAAAAGGGCGAACATATGCTGGGCTCGCTTTGCGGCTCCAGTGACCTTACCGATCCGGCGCAACTGCGCGACGCCCTGCGCGAAGTGGTCGGCGCGTTGCAACAGGGCCGTATGGACGGCGAGGTGAGCCTTGCCGGCGGCACCGTCAGCTATGCCTTCACGGCGTACATGATCGAATGATGCGACTGTCCGGACTGGCGGCCGCCGCCGCGCTTGCGCTGGCGGGGCAGGCCGCACATGCCGCCGATGTCGGGCTGCGCAACGAATTGCGCCCGCGGCTGGAACAGTTGGTTCCGATCTACGGTGACTGGAACAACAACTTCGAATACGGGCCGATTATCCAGCCGGGTCTGGACTACTGGCAGGGCCTGCGGGTGATTTAGATCTCCGGCCGGATCGAAGAAGGCGACGCACAAAAGCTGGCGGATCTGCTTGGACCGCAGGACGAGGTCGGTGCCTTTGTCGTGGTCCTGAACTCTCCGGGCGGCAGCTTCCTCGAAGGCGTCAGGATCGGTCAGGTGCTGGCGCCGTATCGCGGTGGCAATGACTCGCCCGCGTTGCAAGGCGTCGTGGTTCTGGCCGGTGAGCGCTGCAATTCCGCCTGCGCAGTGGCCTTTGCGCTGGCGGCCATACCACGCGACTCGGGCCGGTCCGTCCGTTTCGTAGAGCTTGGGGCACGGCTGGGCTTTCACATGCCCTTTGTGCCGGTTGATCAGCAGGCTGTCCGGACCGAGGTCGCGCAGGCGATGGACCTGACCTACCAGATCATGTCCGAATACATGCGCCTGATCGGCAACGGGATCGCGCCCACAGCGCTGGTGCAGAACGCGCTGCATTACCGCCGCCCGGACGAGTTTTTCATGCTGCAGGGCGGGCTGGTGACGCGGTTCATGGACTTCGTGCCCGTCGCCGGTCCACGCGGCGCGACCCCGGTTGCACTGTCGGACCTGACCGAACGCGACGCGCTGAACATGTGCCAGTACCTGACCTATTCGCAGGGCCGCATGATGACGTCGGATGAATACGAGTGGTGGCCGATCGACACTTTCGGGGAAACCGAGGCCGCCACGCCGCTGACAGACCTGTTCCGCAAGTTCGGCGACCGGCGGCTGGCCGTGGATGGCTGCATGATCGAATGGCTCGACGGCGACGTGTTGGGCATCGATGATCAGGGGGACTGCGGCCGCGATTTCGTTGGCGGCGGCTGGTGCGCCAAGCCGCGTGAAGAGTTCGACAAGCCTTTGCCGCCCGCCTCCGGCGCCTTGCTGGCCGACAGCCTGGGCTGCCACCTGGGCCGCATGACCCGCGCCTATTATCGCTGGGACTGGCGCAATGCCTTTCTGGAAGAAGAGGAACCGGCCACCTATCGCTGGTCCGGTGAAACCGATCCGGACGTGCCCAAAAGGGTCTTTGACTGGGGCGGCGCCCGGCTGGAGGCCAATCTCAACATCCGCACCGCCCCCGGTGGCGACCAGCTGGCGCGTTGGAACGCGGACACGCCGGTGCAGATACTGGATTGCACCGTCGAGGCAGACGGACAGGGGGTCTGGTATCAGGTGTCGTCCGGCGGTGTCACCGGCTGGGCCAGTGCGCGTTACGTGGATGTACCGGCGCTGCGCAAGTGGGACAACGTCATTCGCCCGGCGGGCGTGGAGTGAGTGACACGGAAAAAGCGGCTTGAAAGGCCCTTCGAAGGGCCTTTCCTGCGATGCCAGAGAGCGCCCGCTCAGCCTTTGGCGTAGCCAAGCCCGTGAAGTGCGACCTTGATCTCGTCCAGAATGGCGGGATCGTCGATTGTCGCCGGCATCTTGAACGCTTCACTGTCGGCGATCTTGACCATGGTGGCGCGCAGGATCTTGCCCGAGCGGGTCTTGGGCAGGCGGTCCACCACGCAGGCCAGCTTGAACGCCGCGACAGGGCCGATCTGATCGCGCACCAGCTTGACGCATTCCTTCACGATTTCCTCGTGCGGGCGGTTCACGCCTGATGACAGGCACAGAAAGCCCAGCGGCGCCTGGCCCTTCAGCGGATCGCTGACGCCGATCACCGCGCATTCGGCCACGTCGGGATGCGAGGCCAGCACCTCTTCCATGCCGCCGGTGGACAGCCGGTGGCCCGCGACGTTGATGACGTCGTCAGTGCGCGCCATGATCCAGAGATAGCCGTCCTTGTCCTTCATCCCTGCGTCGCCGGTCTCGTAGTAGCCGGGGAAGTGGGCGAGATAGGATTTCCTGAACCGGTCCTCGGCGTTCCACAGCGTCGGCAGTGTGCCCGGCGGCAGCGGCAGCTTGATGGCGATGGCGCCCAACTCCCCGGGCGCAACCTCGTGCCCGGCCTCGTCGAGGATCTGCACGTCATAGCCGGGCATCGCCACCGTGGGCGAGCCGGTCTTGACCGGCAGCACCTCGATGCCCACCGGGTTGCCCGCGATGGTCCAGCCGGTCTCGGTCTGCCACCAGTGGTCGTAGACCGGCTTGCCGGTCTTCTCGCGCGTCCACTCGATGGTGTCGGGGTCGGCGCGTTCTCCGGCGAGGTAGATCGCGCGCAGTCCACTCAGGTCGTACTTGCCGACGAACTCGCCCTTGGGATCCTCGCGCTTGACCGCTCGGAAGGCGGTGGGCGCGGTGAAGAAGGACTTCACATTGTGCTCGGAGATCACGCGCCAGAACGTGCCCGCGTCGGGGGTGCCGATGGGTTTGCCTTCGAAGACGATGGTGGTGTTGCCGTGGATCAACGGGCCGTAGCAGATATAGGAATGGCCCACGACCCAGCCCACGTCAGAGGCTGCCCAGAACACCTCTCCGGGGTCGACATTGTAGATGTTCTTCATCGTCCAGTTCAGCGCCACCAGATGCCCGCCGGTGGGGCGCACCACGCCCTTGGGGGCGCCGGTGGTGCCCGAGGTGTAAAGGATGTAGGCTGGGTGGTTGCCCTCGACCGGCACGCAGTCCGCCGGTTCGACCCCGTGCTGGAAACCGTGCCAGTTATGGTCGCGGCCCTCGATCAACTCGGCCACTTCCTGTTCGCGCTGGAAGATCACGCAGAAATCGGGCTTGTGCTTCGCCTGCTCGATGGCGCCGTCCAGCAGCGGCTTGTAATGCACGACCCGCCCCGGCTCCATCCCGCAGGAGGCGGCGATGATCGCCTTGGGCGTTGCGTCGTCGATGCGCACCGCAAGTTCATGCGCGGCAAAGCCGCCAAAGACCACCGAATGCACGGCGCCCAGGCGGGCGCAGGCCAGCATGGCCTCCAGTGCTTCGGGGATCATCGGCATGTAGATGACGACACGGTCGCCCTTTTCGACACCTTTTGCCCGCAGCGCCCCTGCCAGATTGGCGACGCGGTTGCGCAGCTCCACATAGGAAATCTCGCGCTTTGTGTGGGTGATCGGGCTGTCGTAGATGATCGCGGTCTGTTCGCCGCGTCCGGCCTCGACATGACGGTCGACAGCGTTCCAGCAGGTGTTGACCATGCCGTCTGCAAACCATTCGTACAAGTTATCGCCACGGTCAAAGAGCGCCTTTGACGGTTTCTGATCCCAGTCGATGGCCTCTGCCGCGTCCATCCAGAAGCGTTCTGGATCGGCCTGACATCTGTCATACACGTCTTGATAACCCATGGGGTGCCTCCTCTTTATCCCTTTGCACGTGGCTTAGGCGGTGCGCCGCAAAGCGGGCAAGCCTGTTACCGATGGACAGGACACATTACCGCACGAGATTTGCGAAAACAGCTTGCAAAGATTTGCAAACCGTCGGGATACTTGCTGCACGCTTTGAAGATCTCAGATATTTGCAAAGTTTGGTATCACTTTTGCATGGATGCGCCGCCAGAAAAACAGGGCTGCACGGCGTCCGGATCACACCTGCCGCACTTGTGAACGGTCAGGTGGGTTGACCTGCCGGACAGCCCGTGGACTCATCCTCTCTGGATCGAAAGGGAGAATCTGTATGCAATTCAAGGCCGTCAAGGTGTTCGTGCCGGCTGTCTGGGCCGTGATTCTCTGCGGGGCGCCTGCGCGGGCTGATTGGGTTTTCGAAGGCGGCGAAGAGGCATCGACCCATGTGGCCCGTGTCTGCAAGGGCGGCGATCAGGAGCTTTGCCTCGAATTGGGATGCTCAGCGGGCGAACCTTTGTCCTTTCGTCTGACCTCGCGCAATATCCCCGACATGGTGGCCGCGCCGCGACTGGACACGCTGCTGTTTGTCGGATCGCAACTGGCCGGGTCGCTGGAATTCAGTCATTCCGGCCTCGAAACCTTTCAGGCGCCCCTGGAAGAGACGCATCTGCGCGGGATCAACCGGTTGAAAGCCGGCATCCGGGCGCAGTTGCATGTCTGGTACAGCAATGACGGCGCGCCGGAGATTCATCGCTTTACCCTGATCGGATCCAACAACGCGATCACCGAGGTCGAGGAGTACTGCCCGCTTCCGGACTTCGAGGCGCGCGAACTCGAACGCCGGACGCTCGCCGATCCGGGCGCCAGGATCATGTCGGACATGCGCGAGGCCTGTACGGTCCTGAACGGTGAAATCACCGTCGGCAGCGGCTTTGTGGTTCCCTTCGACGTGGATGGACAAGAGCCGATGGACCTGCGCGTGAACCATGGAGCACTGGTCTGCGACAGCACGCCGGATCTGGTCTGCGGCCCGGCCGGGTGTCTGACCTCGCTCTGGGTCGGGCAAGAGGACGGCCGCTATCGCCGGGTTTTTCTGAACGCCGTCCAGGATGTGGTTCCGGATGAGGCAGGGCAGGCCAGAATGCGCTTCTCGGGCGCGCGCTGCGGGGCCGAGGGCGCGCGGTGTGAGCAGGTCTTTGTCCTCGACGCGCAGGAGCTGGTGGCGCAGGGCGATGTGATCCGCCTGCCTGATCCGGAACCGGAACCGGAACCGCAGGACACCACCGAACCGGCGGACTGACCCGGCGCGCCACCGCTTTCTTTGGTTTGAAAAATACCTCGGGGGAGGCGCCGCCTGCGGCGACGGGGGCAGCGCCCCCATCCCCGCCTCGGTATCGCGGCCAGTTCAGCCGTATTGCGCCACCGGTGTCCCGGCGATGGCGGCCATGTTCAGCAACCCGCGGGCCGTGATCGACGGTGTCACGATATTGGCGCGGTTGCCCATGCCCATCAGGATCGGGCCCACTTCCAGTCCGCCAGCCTTCATCTTGAGGATGTTGCGCGTGGCCGAGGCCGCATCCGCGTGGCCGAAAATCAGCACGTTGGCCGCCCCCTTCATCCGGTTTCCGGGGAACAGACGGTTGCGCAATTCCTCGTCCAGCGCCGCATCGACGTTCATTTCGCCTTCATAACAGAAGTCGCGCTGCTGATCGTCGAGCAGTTCAAGCGCCGCACGCAGGCGCTTGCCCGAGCCCTCCTGCTGATTGCCGAACTGGGATTGCGAGCAGAAAGCGATATTCGGCTCCAGTCCGAAGCGCCGCACATGCCGTGCCGCCCCGATGGCCGCCTCTGCGATCTGTTCCGGTGTCGGCAAAGTGTGGACATGGGTATCCGCGATGAACAGCGGGCCGTCTTCGAGGATCATCAGCGACAACGCGCCATTCGGGCGATACTTGCGCGAGCCCAGCAGTTGCCGCACGTAATTCAGATGCCAGCGGTATTCGCCGAAGGTACCGCAGATCAGGCTGTCAGCCTCTTCGCGATGCACCATGATGGCACCGATGGCGGTGGTGTTGGTGCGCATGACCGCGCGGGCAAGGTCCGGCGTCACGCCGCGCCGCGCCATGATTTCGTGATAGGTGCCCCAGTAATCGCGATAACGCGGGTCGTTTTCCGGGTTCACGATGTTGAAGTCGCGGTCGGGCCGGATCTCCAGCCCCAGCCTCTCACAGCGTGTATTGATCACGTCGGGGCGGCCGATCAGAATCGGCTGCTCTGTCGTTTCTTCCAGAATGGCCTGTGCGGCGCGCAGCACGCGCTCATCCTCACCCTCGGCAAAGACGATCCGGCGCGAGGCGGTCGCGGCTGCTTGAAAGACCGGACGCATCAACAGCGCGGATTTGTAGACCGAGGCGTCGAGCTTCCGTTTGTAGGCCTCCAGATCCTCCAGCGGGCGGGTGGCCACGCCGGACTCCATCGCGGCCCGGGCCACGGCAGAGGAGACGATGCCCGACAGGCGCGGGTCAAACGGCTTGGGGATCAGGTAATCCGCGCCGAAGGTCAGTTGCTCGCCGCGATAGGCTGCGGCCGCTTCGGCGCTGGTTGTGGCGCGGGCCAGGGCGGCGATGCCTTCGACACAGGCCACCTGCATCTGGTCGTTGATCTCTGTCGCGCCCACGTCCAGCGCGCCGCGAAAGATGAAGGGGAAACAAAGGACGTTGTTGACCTGGTTCGGGAAATCACTGCGCCCGGTGGCGATGATTGCATCCGGCACAACCTCGCGCACTTCGTCGGGCATGATTTCGGGCGTCGGATTGGCCAGCGCAAAGATGATCGGCCGCTTCGCCATGCGCTTGGCCTGCTCGGGCTTCAGCACGCCGGGGCCGGAGAGGCCAAGGAACAGGTCCGCCCCGTCGACCACGTCGTCCAGGGTCCGCAGGTCCGAGTTCTGGGCAAAGGCTGCCTTCTGCGGGTTCATGTCCTCGGCCCGGCCTTCATAGACCAGTCCGTGAATGTCGCAAAGCCAGACGTTCTCGCGTTTGACGCCCAGCTTCAGCAGCATGTTCAGACAGGCGATGCCCGCCGCCCCGCCGCCGGTCGAGACCACCTTGATGTCAGCCCAGGTCTTTCCGGTGACATGCAGGGCGTTGGTGGCGGCCGCGCCAACCACGATGGCGGTGCCGTGCTGGTCGTCGTGAAACACCGGGATGTTCATCCGCTCGCGGCAAATCCGTTCAACGATAAAGCAATCGGGCGCCTTGATGTCTTCGAGGTTCACCGCGCCGAAACTGGGTTCCAAGGCGCAAACGATCTCGGCCAGTTTTTCCGGGTCCGGCTCGTTCACCTCGATGTCAAAGCAGTCGATATTGGCGAATTTCTTGAACAGGACGGCCTTGCCTTCCATCACCGGCTTGGAGGCCAGTGCGCCGATATTGCCCAGCCCCAGCACTGCCGTGCCATTGGAAACCACGGCAACAAGGTTGCCGCGCGCCGTATAGCGCGCCGCGTTGGTCGGGTCGGCCTTGATTTCAAGGCAGGCCTCGGCCACCCCGGGCGAATAGGCGAGGCTGAGGTCGCGGCCATTGGCCAGCGGCTTGGTGGCGCGGACTTCCAGTTTCCCGGGACGCGGATTTTCGTGATAGAACAGCGCCGCCTGACGCAGCGTTTCCTTGGTGGTGTCGTTCATCAGTCGCCCCTCCCGAAAAAATAGTTGAACGCTAAACCAGCCCCGGTCTGGCCGGGGGAGTCGCGGTTCCGATAGCAGTTTACCCCATGGTTGAAAATTGCAAAGCTGCCGTTACGAAACCCCCTCGAAACCTTTTTGCGCTAACACGCGACCCTTGCATTCCGAAGGCGGGCTTCGCAACATGTACGACACCATCATCGAAGGTCGTTGCCATGTCCAAAAGCCCCGCCGATCTGGCTGCCGCCGCCCGTGCGGTGCGTGAAAACGCCTATGCACCTTACTCGCATTTCAAGGTGGGCGTAGCGCTGCGCGCACCCTCTGGCACCGTATATGTCGGCTGCAACGTCGAGAACGTGGCCTACCCCGAAGGCACCTGTGCCGAGGCCGGGGCCATCGCCGCCATGATTGCCGCCGGAGAGACCGAAATCACCGAGGCCTATGTCATCGCCGACAGCGCGCATCCCGTACCGCCCTGTGGCGGGTGCCGCCAGAAGCTGATGGAATTTGCCAAGGGCGGAACCCGCGTCACCCTGGCCACCCTGGGCGGCGCGGAACAGAGCATGACCGTCGCCGACCTTTTGCCCGGGGCTTTTGGCGCGGCGCATATGGACCATAGCTGATGGATGCCCGCAGCATAATCGCCGGGATTCGGCGCGGGCAGGAACCCACTGCGCAGGAACTGGCGTGGTTCGCGCAGGGGTTGGCCGATGGCGCGGTCAGTGCGGCTCAGGCCGGGGCCTTTGCCATGGGCGTCTGTCTGCGCGGCCTTAGCGAGGCCGGGCGGGTGGCACTGACGCTGGCGATGCGCGATTCGGGGCGTGTACTGGACTGGGATCTGGACGCGCCGGTGGTGGACAAGCATTCGACCGGCGGGGTGGGCGATTGCGTGTCGCTTGTCCTTGCCGCGGCGCTGGCCGCCTGTGGCGTCTATGTGCCGATGATCTCTGGCCGGGGCCTTGGCCATACCGGGGGCACCCTCGACAAGCTGGAGGCGATCCCCGGTTACAACGTCGCGCCGGATGAGGCGCTGTTCCGCCATGTGGTACGCGATGTCGGCTGCGCCATTGTCAGCGCCTCGGCCGACATCGCGCCCGCCGACAAGCGGCTGTATGCGATCCGGGACGTGACCGCGACGGTCGAGAGCCTGGACCTGATCACCGCCTCGATCCTGTCCAAGAAGCTGGCCGCCGGGCTTCAGGCGCTGGTTCTGGACGTCAAGACAGGCTCCGGTGCGTTCATGAAATCGAGGGATGAGGCGCGCGCCCTGGCGCAGGCCCTGGTCAGCACCGCCAACGCCGCGGGCTGCCCGACAACTGCGCTGATCACCGATATGTCGCAACCGCTGGCGCCCGCGCTTGGCAACGCGGTGGAGGTGGATGCCTCGATGGCGGTGCTGACCGGGCAGGACAAGGGACCGCTGTTGGAGATCAGCATCGCCCTGGGTGCCGAACTGCTGCAGACGGCAGGCATTGCCGATGGCGAGGCCAGACTGCGCAAGGCGATCACTTCGGGCGAGGCGGCGGAGCGGTTTGGGCGCATGGTCTACGGGTTGGGCGGGCCGCTGGCCTTTGTCGACGACTGGCGTCGCTTCCTGCCCGAGGCCACGGTGATCCTTGAGGTCCCCGCGCCCAGGGCGGGACTCGTTCAGGCCATCGACGGTGAGGCGCTGGGCCTTGCGGTGGTTGATCTGGGCGGCGGACGACGAGTGGAATCCGATCAGGTCAATCCGGCGGTGGGGCTGACCGATGTGCTGGCGTTGGGCACAAGGGTACAAGAGGGCCAACCGCTCTTGCGGGTTCATGCCGCGCGGGAAGGGCAGGCAGCGGCGGCGGCAATGACCGTGCTCAAGGCGATTACAATTGGCGATGCCCCCGCCGAGACCCCTCTGGTGCTGGAGCGGGTGACCTGATGCGGGCCTTTCTGGTGGTGATGGATTCGGTCGGCATCGGCGGCGCGCCGGATGCGGATGCCTTTTTCAACGACGGCGTGCCGGATACAGGCGCCGACACGCTTGGCCATATCCACGACGCCTGCGCGGCGGGCAAGGCCGAGGACGGGCGCAGCGGTCCGCTCCGCCTGCCGGTCCTTGCGTCCCTCGGGCTGTTCCACGCTGCCGACCTGGCCTCTGGCGGACAGCGCGCCGATGGCACGCCGGTGGGACGCTGGGGCGCGGCAACCGAGGTGTCCAGGGGCAAGGATACACCCTCGGGACATTGGGAAATCGCCGGTTTGCCGGTGCCATGGGACTGGCACTACTTTCCGGACAAGGTGCCCGCCTTTCCCGCCGACCTGACAGACAAGGTTTGCCAGTTCGCCGGGACCGAAGGTGTTCTGGCCAATTGCCACGGCTCCGGCACGGTCATGCTGGACGAGTTTGGAGAGGCGCACATCCGGACCGGTTTTCCGATCTGCTACACTTCCGCCGACAGCGTCTTTCAGATCGCCGCGCATGAGCAGCACTTCGGGTTGGACAGGCTCCTCGACCTTTGCGAACGACTGGCCCCGACGCTGCATGCCATGAAGGTTGGCCGCGTCATCGCGCGCCCCTTTGTCGGAGAGCCGGGCAATTTCAACCGCACGGGCAACCGCCATGACTACGCGATCAAACCGCCCCGGCCGATCCTGACCAACTGGGTGCAGGAGGCGGGCCGCCGCGTCTATGCGGTCGGCAAGATCGGCGACATCTTCTCGATGAGCGGCATCGACGAAGTCCGCAAAGGTGACGACGCCACGCTGATGGGCCATCTGGGTGATCTGATCGACAACGCCGGGGACGGGTCCCTGACCTTTGCCAATTTCGTTGAATTCGACAGCCTTTACGGCCACCGCCGCAAAGTCTCGGGCTATGCGCGGCATCTGGAATGGTTCGATGCCGAACTTGGCCGCCTGCTGCCGCGCCTGCGCGCCGATGACCTGTTGCTGATCACCGCCGACCACGGCAATGACCCGACATGGACCGGAACGGATCACACCCGCGAACGGGTGCCGGTCCTGATCGCGGGGCAGGGGGCCGGGACGCTGGGGCAGGTTGCCTTCGCGGATATGGCGGCCTCTGTCGCCGCGCATCTGAACGTCCCGTCACACGGCCCGGGGAGGTCATTCCTGTGAGCGAAGAAGAAGAGCGTCGGCCCATCACCGACGAAGAACAACTGGACCGCATCGCGCGGATGCCCAAGGTGGAACTGCACCTGCATTTCGAAGGCGGCGCGCCGCCAGCCTTTATCCGCGGTCTGGCGAAAGAGAAGAATGTCGATATCAAGGGCATCTTCAACAAGGATGGCTCTTATGCCTACCGTGATTTCTGGCATTTCCTCGAGGTCTACGAGGCCGCTACATCGGTCCTGAAAACACCCGACGACTTTGCTCGCCTCTGCACGGCAGTGCTGGAGGAAAGCGCAAAAAACGGCGTCGTCTACTCCGAAACCTTCCTCAGCCCGGATTTCTGCGGCGGCGGCGATGTCTCGGCATGGCGCGAATACCTGCATGCCATACAAGAGGCCGCAGCGGCGGCGGAACGCGACATGGGCATCACCCTGCGCGGCATCGTCACTCCGATCCGCCATTTCGGACCGGAAAAGGCAAAGCGCGCCGCGCTCTGTGCCGCCGAGACTGCGGGCGACTGGATCGTTGGTCTTGGCATGGGCGGGGATGAGAAACAGGGCCGCCAGCGCGACTTTGCCTACAGCTTTGACATGGCCCGCGAGGCCGGACTGCGTCTGACCACCCACGCGGGCGAATGGAACGGCCCGCAAGAGGTGCGCGAGGCGGTCGAAGATCTGCGCGTCGAGCGTATCGGCCACGGCGTGCGCGCCATCGGCGATCTGGCGGTTGTCGACATGCTGGCCGAACGCGAAATCACGCTGGAGGTCTGCCCCGGGTCCAACGTCTTTCTCGGCGTCTACCCGACGCTGGCAAAGCACCCCATCGACCAACTTCGCAAAAGGGGAGTGAAAGTTACCGTTTCGACCGATGATCCGCCATTCTTTCACACCACGATGCGCGATGAATACCTGGGCCTTGCCAAGACCTTCGGTTGGGACCAAGACCTGCTGGCAGAAATCAATCGCACCGCGCTTGACGCCGCCTTCTGCGACGCGAAGACGAAAGAGCGCGTGAAAAAACGTCTGGAGTCCGCATGACCGATACCCTCACCGTCGTCGAACACCCGCTGGTTCAACACAAGCTCAGCCTGATGCGGGAAAAGGACACCTCGACCGCCAGCTTTCGCCGACTGCTGCGTGAGATCAGCCTGCTGCTGGCCTATGAGATCACCCGCGACCTGCCTCTTTCGACACGGCGGATCGAAACCCCGCTGTGCGAAATGGATGCCCCGGTGATCGAGGGCAAGAAACTGGCGCTGGTTTCGATCCTGCGGGCGGGCAACGGGTTGCTGGACGGGATTCTCGAACTGGTCCCGGCGGCGCGCGTCGGCTTTATCGGCCTCTACCGGGACGAGAAGACGCTGAAGCCCGTGCAGTATTACAACAAGCTGCCGGACCGGATGCATGAACGCTTGACCATCGTTGTCGATCCGATGCTGGCCACCGGCAATTCCTCGGCGGCGGCCATCGACCTTGTCAAGGAAGCGGGGGCAAAGGACATCCGCTTTCTCTGCCTGCTGGCGGCCCCCGAAGGCGTCAAGCGTATGGCCGAGGCGCATCCGGACGTGCCAGTCATCACCGCGTCGCTGGATGAACGTCTGAACGAACTGGGCTATATTGTGCCCGGTCTCGGCGATGCCGGGGATCGCATGTTCGGCACCAAATAGCGCGGATCCTGCGGATTGAGGCGGGAGACGCAACTTGTGTTCCGCCCGCTGCGACAATCACGGCGTGCGTTGGCGATTGTCCGGAGATCGACCTGTGGACATCGCCAAGGCGTTAATAATTTCAAGCCTTTACAGGCTGCCCCTTAAAAAGGTATCCTGCGACTCGCATCTGTGGGGGCAGAACATGACCTTGAAAACCTTCTCTTTTTTTGCGCTCTTGGTTTCCGGATTCGGGATTTATTCTCTGCCAGCTGCCGCGCAAACCTCGGTTCGGGAAGTCCCGGCCAACTTTCCACCGGCCTCATATCAGGGCCGACAATTCGTCGATAACCGCGGCTGTGTCTACATTCGCGCGGGCGTCGACGGGGCTGTGACCTGGGTGCCGCGTGTCTCTCGCAGCCGTCAGCAGGTCTGCGGTCAGTCTCCGACCTTCGGCCAGACGGTTGCGGCACCTGCGGTGCCGGCGCCCGCTCCGGCACCCGCGCCGCAAGCGGCGCAAAGGCCCGTACAGATCACCGCGACGCCACCGAAACAGACCACCGCGCCCAAGCGGACCGCAACCACATCGGCCGCGCCGAAAATGGCACCCAAGGCAACGATGCGCCGGGTTGTGCGTGCGCCCGCGTCCAAGCCGGTGGCGGCCCAGCCGCCGCGCGTTGTGCGCCGCGTGCCAGCGCCACAACAACGGGTCGTGACCAAGGCAAAGCCCGTGGCCACGGCTCCGAACGGCGCCAAGGTTCTGCCCAT
Source organism: Paracoccaceae bacterium (assembly GCA_034670345.1). Lineage (GTDB taxonomy): Bacteria > Pseudomonadota > Alphaproteobacteria > Rhodobacterales > Rhodobacteraceae > Antarctobacter. Next base: position 162,785 of record JAXMNQ010000004.1, read on the forward strand.
GGGGCCGATCAAGGTTCCCGCGCAAATCGCCTGTGAAAGCGGCAAGACCTATCGCATCGTCGCCGGGAAGAAGACGCCGATCCGTTGCGGTCCGCAAAAGGCCCCCCATGCAACGATCATCCGTCGCGGCGACGCGCCCACGGGCAAGAATGTCTATTACAACAGGGGCAGCTATGACGACAGCAACCTGACCCTGTCGCCGGACACCATGATCGTGCCGGATCACGTCTACGAACAGCGGGACACGCTGGTCGCCCATGTGCCCAAGGGCTATCGCCCGGCGTGGAGCGATGACCGTCTGAACCCGTGGCGCGCCTATCAGTCGGTGCAGGGCCATGCGGATACGCAGAAGGTCTGGACCAACACCGTTCCGCGCAAACTGGTCACGCAGGCCCGCCGCCACGAGGTCAAGCAGCCGATCATCGTCGGCAAGGCGACCGAACCTGTTGCGCTGGTGCCCGTTGTCTCGACCAAGGGCCATGTGAAGGCCAAATACGCCCGCTGGATCGAGGTTGGCGCCTTCAGCACCGAACACAAGGCCAAGGCAGCGGCGCACCGGTTGAACTCGGCCGGACTGTCCGTGCGCATGGGCAAACACGCCCGCAATGGCAAGACCTTCGCCATCCTGCGCGTCGGTCCCTATGCTTCGCCGGATGCGTTGGACAAGGCGCTGAACCGGGTCCACGGCACAGGCTACACGCAGGCCTACATCCGCTAATTCGGAACGGTCAGCCACGATATGAAGGGGGGCATTTCGTCCCCCTTTCTCTGTTCCGGTTGGTGGTCAGGGGTTTGTGCCGAAACAGGCGCGAGCGCCGTGCCGATCCTGCTCAGGTCAGGCGCCGCAGATGCCTTGCAGACGGACCCAATCCGCATCGCTCAGCACAACGCGGCTGCCTTCACCGGCGCGCGGGTCCGCCTCGATCAGGCCCAGGGTCCGTTCCCCGGTGATGTCCAGCGCATAGGCAAAGGGTGAACTGCGCACACCTGCCGCGTCAAAGGCGGCGATCAGCCTTTCGCTGGCGGGCAGGGGCGGGCGCTCTGTCATCAGGGTCTCGGCGTATTCCGCAAGTGTGCTGTCCGGCAGGACACCAGTTGTCAGCAGACGCAGGCTCGCCATCAGGCCGGCATGATCCAGCAGCGCCGCCAGCGGATCGGTTGCCCTCGCACGGACGATTTCCGACAGCACGAACCCTGCGGCCACGTCCGGATCCTCGAAATCCTCGACCACCGCGCGGTTCAGCAGGATGATCCCACCGGGCAGATGCGCGCTCATCCGGGTGCCACCCGGCAAGATGACGACCCGGCCTCGCTCCAGCAGCCGCTGGCCAAAGCGTTCCAGCGGCAGGCGGGCGTCCCGCGTGGTGCAGGGCGCGCCCGAGACGCGCTCGATATGGCCCAGCAGGCTGTTGCCGATCTCGACGCGTTTGACCGCAGGCACCACGGTGACGGCATAGCGTTCAAGCGCATCGGGCAACCAGAAGACCGCCGCCGCCGCGATTCCGGCAAAAAGCCCGCCCGAGAACAGGAAACGCAGCTTGCCGGGACGGGGACGGCGCCGGTCGATGGCCTTTAACAGCCGGTCGATGCCGGTGATCATCTCGGTCTCGTTCTCCGGCAATTCCAGCGTTTCGCCGGGCGCGTTGTCGGGATGATAGATGGCCGGAACCGCCGTGCCGTTGGAGCGGTTCACCGCCCCCAGAGACCAATGCGCCAGCGCCGTGCCATTGATATCCGACAGCGTCAGGGTCGCCTCGCCCAGCGAGACGATCACCTCACGTCTCTGCGCTTCGGGCGAGGGGCGCCAGAGGCCGGTCGCTTCGAGACGCGAAAATTGCTTCAGGGCGGTCATCTGCGGGCTGCTCTGCCTCTGTTCCGGGGCAAACTATCATGCAAGCCTGCCCTCGGCAATCGGACCCGCACGGCCAGTCAACTGACGATCAAGACGTTGCAGGCGGAAAAACTGCGATCCGGCGCCGGAATGATCGCCCCGGCCGATCAGCACCCCGTCACGATCACAGCGTTTTGGCGAACTCCCGAAGCTCGAATTTCTGGATCTTGCCGGTCGAGGTCTTGGGCAGTTCCTGAAACACCACCGCCTTGGGCGTCTTGAAACCGGCCAGACGCTCCCGTGCGTAGGCGATCATCTCGGCCTCGGTCGCGTCATGCCCCTGCTTCAGCTCGATAAAGGCGCAGGGCACCTCGCCCCATTTCTCGTCCGGCTTGGCCACCACGGCGCACAGCATCACCGCGTCATGCCCCATCAGCACGCCTTCGACCTCGACCGAAGAGATGTTCTCGCCGCCCGAGATGATGATGTCTTTGGCGCGATCGGCGATCTGCACATAGCTGTCCGGGTGCTGCACCGCGATGTCGCCGGAATGAAAATAACCGCGGGCAAAGGCCTCCTGCGTGGCCTTGGGGTTCTTGTAATAGCCTTTCATCACGCCGTTTCCGCGGAACATGATCTCGCCCTTGGTCTCACCGTCGCGGCTTATCTCGGCGCCTGCCTCGTCATGCACCGCCACCTCTTCCATGAAAGGCATCGCCACGCCCTGCCGGGCCTTGATGGCGGCGCGGTCGGCGCCCTGCAATGGCTCCCACTCCGGTTTCCACGTGCATTCGGTGGCCGGGCCATAGACCTCGGTCAGCCCGTAGACCTGGGTGACGTTGAACCCCATCGGCTCGATCTTGGCCAGAGTCGCGGGGGCAGGCGGGGCACCGGCGGTGAAGACCTCGACCACATGATCAAACGCCCGCTTCTGATCGGCGGGGGCGTTGACCAGCATGTTCAGCACGATGGGTGCGCCGCCGAAATGGGTCACGCCCTCATCGGCGATGGCGTCAAAGATCGCCGGTGCGGTGATGTCGCGGCAGCAGACCACCGTTCCCCCCAGCGCAGGCATCATCCACGTATGGCACCAGCCGTTGCAGTGAAACAGCGGCACGATGGTCAGGTATTTCGGATGCAGGGTCATGCGCCACGACAGAACCTGCCCCATGGCGTTCAGATAGGCGCCGCGATGGTGATAGACCACGCCCTTGGGTCGCCCGGTGGTGCCCGAGGTGTAGTTGAGCGCGATCGACTCCCATTCGTCCTGCGGCATGGTCCACGCGAACTCCGGGTCACCGGTTTCGAGGAACGCCTCGTACTCCACGTAGTCGCCATAGGCGTGCACCCCGGCGTGGTCGTCGGCCACCTCGATGATCGTTGGGGCGGGACCTTCCATGTCTTCGACCGCCTGCGCCAGCGTGGGCAGAAACTGGGCGTCGCACAGCACCAGTTTTGCGCCGCCGTGGTCGAGGATGTAGGACACCGTCGCCACATCCAGCCGGGTGTTGATCGCGTTCAGCACCGCGCCGCAGGCGGGCACGCCGAAATGTGCCTCGGCGTGGGCCGGGATGTTCGGCAGGATGGTGGCAACCACGTCGCCAGGCTGCACCCCGGCCCTGGTCAGGGCAGAGGCAAGCCGCGTCACGCGGGTGGTGTATTGCGCATAGGTCTTGCGGTGTGGGCCGTAAACGACGGCAAGCTGATCGGGCCAGATGCCGACCGCGCGACGCAGAAAGCTCAGCGGCGTCAGCGGCACGAAATTCGCCTCGGTCTTGCCCAGTCCGGTTTCGTCTTGCAGCCAGCCCATTGCGTCCTCCCCATGCGGTGTGACCGCGACTATGGGCAGGAATTCAGTGCAAATAAAGACCTCCGTGACCCTCTGCGACAGACAACCCCGCCTTGCCCACTGCCGCTTTACTGCACTACCGTCCCGGCATGATCATCTCGCCGGGCCGCAACTACATCTTTGTCCATATCCCCAAGACCGGCGGCACCTCTCTGACGCTGGCGCTCGAGGATCGCGCCCACCGCGACGACATCCTGATCGGCGATACGCCCAAGGCGCGGCGGCGGCGTGCGCGGGCGCAACGGTTGGCCGAACAGGCGAAGGGGCGGATCTGGAAACATTCGACACTGGCGGATTTGGACGGCGCTTTGACGCCGGATCAGATTGGCGCGATGTTCTGTTTCTGCCTCGTGCGGAACCCGTGGGACCGGATGGTCAGCTATTACCACTGGCTGCGCGAACAGCAGTTTGACCATCTCGCGGTGACGTTGTCCCGGGAGTTGGATTTCGCGGAGTTCCTGCGCCACCCGCATACGCAAACCACGATCCGCAACGCGCCTTACGGCGCATACATGCAGGACGTGGATGGGCGTGAGCGGGGGCATTTCCTGCGCCTTGAACAGCTAGCTAAGGATATGGCACCACTGGTGGAGCATCTGGGTTTTGCTCCGGAGGTGCCGCATGAAAACCGCTCATCGCGGCAGGCGGACTACCGCGCCTATTACGCCGACGACCTGCAAGCGGTGGTCGCCGAACTCTGCGCCGAAGACATCGCGCGATTCGGTTATCAGTTCTGATTGATGGGCATTGGGATGCGGCGCTTGTATGGTCCGGCGAATCGCGACTGTCCACGCTTGTAAACGCCTCAAGCGACCTCAGCGCAGCGGCTCGAACCGGGCGTCTTTCATGCGGCAATCCCGGATCACATCCTGACCGCAGGGCACCGGCTCCAGATCCTTGGACAGGCAAATGCGGGCCTCCTGAATATGTCCGTCCAGACAGGTTATCGTGATCATGTCCGGCTCCAGCTTTGGGTTGGCCTTGATGAACGCCTCTTCGACCAGCGATGCCGGCAGGGTCACGGCCTTGTCCAGCTTGCGAAAGACCGCCGGTCGCGTGACCGATCCATAGGCCTGACGCGAGAGGGCGTAATAGGCCGGGGCGGACAGCCCGGAACAGACGCCATGTTTCTTCCACTGATGCCATGCCAGCCCGCCCGAGCCCATGATATCTGACATTTCACCGGTCATCCGGCGCGAGGGTGCCGGTTCCACGGTGGGACAGTAGGACGGCCAGCCGCGATGAAACTGCGGCCACAGCCCGTGCAGCACCCAGCCGGCGTCTGTCTCACATTGCTCGGCCTCACGTGCATCGCCTTCGAGCGCGCACCAGTTGGGCGACCAAGACAGGGCCATCACGTAATAGTCAAATGTTCCCGCCTTCTCGCCGTCGGCGTGGAGCGTCGCTCCGAACAGGGTTGCAGTCAGAACCAGAACACTCAGCAATCGCATTTATGCTTCCCCTTTGGATTTGAGGTCACTATATAGGCCCGAAGTTTCCCGACAACGGTAACCCGCTCCGCCCGCCGGAGCCGCCCCTGGCAGAATTCGCCGCGGGTCGCGCAGGAGGCTTGCTTGCGGGGCCGGTCAAACCAAGGAGAAGATAAATGTCCAAGCTTCTGCACCCCAAGGCAACCGCTGTCTGGCTGGTGGACAACACCACGCTGAGCTTCAAGCAGATCGCCGAATTCACAAGTTTCCACGAGTTGGAAATTCAGGGCATCGCCGATGGCGACGTCGCCACCGGGGTCAAGGGCTTTGACCCGGTCGCCAACAACCAACTGGAACAGCCGGAGATCGACAAGGCCGAAAAAGACCCGCTGTACAAGATGAAGCTCAAGCACAACCCGGCGGCCCGGGATGAGGAAAAGCGCCGGGGGCCGCGCTATACCCCGCTGTCCAAACGGCAGGACCGCCCGAATGCGATTCTCTGGCTGGTGAAATTCCACCCGGAACTGACGGACGGCCAGATTTCCAAGCTGGTCGGCACCACCAAGCCGACGATTCTGTCGATCCGTGAGCGCACCCACTGGAACATCCAGAACATGCAGCCGATCGACCCTGTGGCGCTGGGCCTGTGCAAGCAGACCGAACTGGACGCAGTGGTGGCCAAGGCGGCCAAGGAACTGGAAAAGGTCATGACCGACGACGAGCGCCGCAAGCTTGTCTCGACCCAGCAGAGCCTTGAAATGGAGCCGGAACCGCGGCTGCCCACAGCCATCGAGGGGCTGGAAACCTTCAGCCTGTCCGATCCGCGCGGTGACGACGACGAGGATGACAAGACCAAGCACGATTATTCCGACGCCGACAGCTTTTTCAACCTGCCGGGCGGCAAGGATGACGACGAGGACGAAGACGACCGCTGAGGCGGAGGGACGGGGCGGACGCTCGTCCCCGGCCTGGGGCCGGAACATCGCCCCACCCGCCGTCCCTCGGACGCCGTGCAATACCGACAAAGCCTCCTGCGGAACGCCGGAGGCTTTGTGTTTTGTGATTGGTGTATGACGCGGCGGGCGCCCGTTTCAGAGTCTTTTTCGCGCGTTCAAAGCGGCGGTGATGGTGCCATCGTCGAGATAGTCAAGCTCACCACCGATGGGCACGCCCTGCGCCAAAGAGGTGAGGATCACCCGGTCTTCCAGTTGGTCGGCAATGTAATGAGCGGTGGTCTGGCCGTCGATGGTGGCGTTCAGCGCAAGGATCACCTCTGACACGGCCTCGGTTTCGATCCGGGTCAGCAGTTGCGGAATCCGCAGGTCTTCCGGCCCCACACTATCCAGCGCCGAGAGTGTCCCGCCCAGGACATGATAGCGGCCCTTGAATACGCCGGAGCGTTCCATCGCCCAGAGATCTGCGACCTCTTCGACAATGCACAGGATGCCATTGGCGCGCCTGTCGTCGGCGCAGATCGGGCAGATGTCAGCGGTGCCGACATTGCCGCAGTTCAGGCATTCCCGGGCTGTGCGGGCGACCTCGGTCATCGCGTCGGCCAAAGGGGTCAGCAACAGTGCACGTTTTCGGATCAGGTGCAGGACCGCGCGGCGGGCCGAGCGCGGGCCAAGCCCCGGCAGGCGGGCCATCAGGTCAATCAGGGTCAGGATCGGGTCGGCGTCGCGCGCCATGTCACGGCGCCTCACCGGGCAGGGAAACGCGGGTGACCTCAAATCCTTCGGCACGCAGCAGTTCGATCATGCCGCGCTCGCCGGGCAGGTGAAAGCTGCCCACCGCGACAAAGACATTACCGTCCTTCAGGGCTTCGCCCGCGGCACCTACAAAATCGCGGTTGCGCTCGTTCACGAGGTATTCGGTCATTCTGTCATAGAGATCCGGACCTTCGGCGCCCAGCGTGCCGATCACGTCGGCCTGATCCCATGCCATCATGACACCGATGCGGCCCTCGGTGTACAGCGCCAGCGCCGTGGCGCGCGCCTCGGGCGGGCTGCCGGGCAGCAGGTAGACACCATAGGTGGCGATCAGCGCGCGGGCCAGCCCCTCATTCCCCGGCTGGTTGAGTTTGCGAGACAACCGGTCGACCGGCTCTAGGGCAAGGACCGGCGTGCCCGCGATATGCGCGCGGGCCTGGATATAGCTGTCCTGCGTCGGCAGGACCCCGGCGGCGAAATCCTCGCAGGGGTCGTACAGCATGAAATCGACGAGCCCGCCGTAGGTCAGGTCATCGACCGATGTGCGGGGCCAGCCGAGGGCCTCAAAGCGGGTGCCGATGTGCTGTTCGAACTCGGGCGGCAGGCCCAGATCCTCGAACCGGAAGTTGGACTGCGCCGGGCGATACAGCCGGTCACCGCTCATGTAGCGGTCATGGCTGTCACGGTCCGGAAAGGTCGGGTCGATCTCCAGCGCGACAAGGTCGGCGGTATCTATCAGTTCCAGCGTCTGTTCCGGCATGTCCAGCACGCTGCGGTGACTGCTGTGCATGGTGCCCCAAAGGTGTGACACCGCCCCTTCTGGCGAGGTGATGCGCCACAGCCGTCCGGTGCCGTTGGGGATATCGGCCGCGCGCTGTTCCAGTTCGGCCCGGTCGGCATGGGCAAAGGCCGCGTCCAGCACGGCGATGGTTTCAGGCTCGCAGAAACTGCGGGTGGCCCATTGCTGCGCCAGCGCGGGCGACGCCAAGGCGCTCAGCGAAAAGAGGATCGCGGTGGCCGTCACACGAAGCGGGCGCAGGGTCACCATGGCTCAGAACGGCAGTTTCATGTCGGCCGGCAGGCCGAGCGATTCCGTCAGCGCCTTCATTTCCTGCTGAGCCCGTTCCGAGGCACGGGCCTGCGCGTCCTTGATGGCGGCAAGGATCAGATCCTCGGCCACTTCCTTTTCCGACGGCACAAAGATCGACGGGTCGATTTCCAGCCCGGTCAACTCGCCCTTGGCGGTGGCAGTTGCCTTCACAAGCCCCGCGCCGGATTCTCCGGTGACGGTCATATGTGCGAGGTCCTCTTGCATCTGGGCCATCTTGCCCTGCATCTCCTGCGCCTGTTTCATCATCTTGGCCATGTCGCCAAGACCGCCCAAACCCTTCAGCATCGTCTCTTTCTCCAACAGGAAATCTTGGTTGAAAGTGTTACTGGAGGGCGCGGTCAGGCACAAGGACGGCGTCCCTGTGCGGGCGGCGAACGACCTACCCCCGGGTGTCTGGCTGACAGTTTGTCACGGCCCTTCGCGGGAAAGGGACCGCAGGCAATGCCTGCGGTCCAGTCCTGTCAGGTATGGTGCCTGGCGGGCCTGTCAGTTGCCCAGGCTGCGGACCTTGGCGGACGGGCTGAGCGTCGAGCCGCCACCGATCCCCTTGCCGCCGGACTGAAAGCTTTTGATCTTTTCGCAGGTGTAGTCCTGTTTGCCGACTTCGGCATTGTATCGGCATTGCTCGCCTTCCTTGCAGGCCGGGTTACAGCCGGCAGAGGCAGTGGTTGCCGCGAGGGTGGCAAGGGTCAGGGCGGCAGCGGTGAAAAGAATACGTGTCATGTCTGTCTCCTTAAGTGGGTTGGTGTTCAAATGGTTGCGTTTGGTTCGCAGTAAGAAGATGGTCTTCTGACAGTGAATTGTCTGGTGTGCCAACCCACACCTTGAAGGAGAAACGGGGTTTTATCTTTTTCAAACAACGATTTATTTTTACGTCCCGCGCCGGAATTCAAACCTGAAGGACAGGCTGATTTTTTCCCCGCATGGGTCCGATTTGATAGACCGGCAAACGTTTTAGGCCAGTCCCAGCGGGTGGATTGCCCGTGCCGGTCCGGCAAACCAATCCACCCGGCGGCCCGCGAATCCCCGCGGGTCAGACCTTGTTCCGACGCTCTGCCGGTGCGGTATACAGGATGGTGCCGACGCAAATCGTGAATACGACCGCGATGAACAGGGTGGGAGAGCCGACGCAGCCCTCTTTGGCGGCCAATTGCCCAATGCCTGTCGGATCACCGCCGAACGTGAGAAGGTAGACCATGGCGGACCAGCCACACACCGCCGCCAGCCCGGCCCACCGGTTGCGAAACCGCAGCGCCAGGGCGGTGACAAGGATCAGAACCAGCGAGGGCAGTGAGGCGGTCAGAAACAGGGCTTCCTGCACAGCGTTGACCGGCGTTCCGTCCCAAAGAGGGCGTTCCTTGTCACAAACCTCGGCAAAGGCGACCGAGGGGCAAGCAAGGCTGAGAGTGACGATGGCAAACAGGCGATTCAGCCGACCACGCGAAACGACGCTCATTCTTCGAAAGGGTCCCATTCATCCTCGACCTCTGGCAGCGCCTCTTCGAAAGCTGCGTTGGCGGCAGCCTCGGGTGTTCGGATCTCGGTGATCTTTGCCTTGGGGAAGGCCGCCAGCGCCGCCTGCACCAGCGGGTGTTCGCGGGCCTCTGCCTCCAGCGCCAGTTTGGCCGCATTGTTGCGTTCGTTGACCGTGGGGGCATCGCAATCGTTGACGAGGATCACCGCCCAGCGATTGCCGGTCCAGCGTTGCAGCGCCGTGCCAAGCCGCTGGGCAAGGTCGGGTGCTGCGTTGTCAGCGGGGCTGAACTCGATCCGCCCGGGCTGATAGGCGGCAAGCCGCACCCCGGCCTCGATCTCGACAAGCAGTTTGACGTCGCGATTGGTGCGGATCAGGTCCAGCACATGTTCAAATGTCGGATACCGGGCCAGCGCCTCTTCGGCCTGCGCCGCTAGGGCCGTGACCTGTCCGCCGCCCTGGGGCGCAGAGCCGCGAGGGGCAGAGCCTTGCGGGGCGGAATGAACTGGCCCGGGGGCGTTGCCACCCGTTCCGCCCGATGGGGCGGGTGGTGGCGGGCTGTCCTGCAGTTTGCGGATCAACTCGTCGGGTGAGGGCAGTTCGGCCACATGCGTCAGACGGATCACCGCCATTTCGGCTGCCATCATGGAAGACGGGGCGTTGGCCACCTCTTCGATCGCCTTCAGCAACATCTGCCATGCCCGCGCAAGAGCGCGCATCCCCAATCCATCGGCAAAGGCCTGTCCGCGCGCCCGTTCGTCCGGGGAGACGGTGGGATCTTCCGCCGCCTCCGGCGTGATCTTGACCACGGAAATCCAATGCGTCAGTTCCGCCAGATCGCGCAGCACCGCCAGCGGATCGGCGCCATCGGCATATTGCCCGGCCAGTTCGGTCAGCGCGCCCGCCGCATCGCCCCGCATGATCTGGTCGAACAGGTCCATCACCCGGCCACGATCCGCCAGACCCAACATCGAACGGATCTGATCGGCGGTGGTCTCTCCGGCGCCGTGGCTGATCGCCTGATCCAGCAGCGATGTCGCGTCGCGGGCAGATCCCTCGGCCGCGCGGGTGATCAGCGCCAGCGCCTCGTCGGTGATCTCGGCCTGTTCCGAGGCTGCGATTTTTTGCAGCAGCGCGATCATGACCTCGGGTTCGATGCGGCGCAGGTCAAACCGCTGACAGCGTGACAGGACGGTGACCGGCACCTGCCGGATTTCGGTCGTTGCGAAGATGAACTTTACATGCGCGGGGGGTTCTTCCAGCGTCTTCAACAGCGCGTTGAATGCGCTCTTGGACAGCATGTGAACCTCGTCGATGATGTATATCTTGTAGCGTGCGCTGGCGGCACGGTAATGTACCGAGTCGATGATCTCTCGGATGTCGTTGACGCCGGTGCGGCTGGCGGCGTCCATCTCCATCACGTCGACGTGGCGGCCTTCCATGATCGCCACGCAATGTTCACACTTGCCGCAGGGGTCGGTCGTCGGGCCGCCGGTGCCGTCCTCTCCGATGCAATTCATCCCTTTGGCGATGATGCGGGCGGTGGTGGTTTTCCCCGTGCCGCGGATGCCGGTCATGATAAAGGCCTGTGCAATGCGGTCCGCCTGAAAGGCGTTCTTCAGGGTGCGCACCATTGCATCCTGGCCGACCAGATCGGCAAAGGTCTCGGGGCGGTACTTGCGGGCGAGCACCTGATAGGCGGGCGAGTCGGTCATGAGGTGTCCTTGATGCGGCGCCATGAGGCTAGCGGGTCGGACGGGGGGATCGCAAGCAGATCAAGCGGGGGAACCGCAACACAGTTGGCCGGGTTGATCCGGTGCGGACAGGTCTTGGAGTGGCGACATGCGATTGAGAAACGTGCGAAGCAGCAGAAACGTCGAGGACCGACGCAGGCGCGGCGGTGGCAAGGCGGCCGGGTTGGGTGGTCTGGGGATTGGCGGTGTACTGATCGTTCTGGCGGTCAGCTATTTCACCGGCGTCGACGTCACGCCCCTGTTGTCCGGAGGCCAGCCAGCGCCGCAAAACAGTGCTCCGCGTGACCTGACAGAGGCCGAACGCCAGGCGGGCGATTTCAGCACCCGCGTACTGGCCACCACCGAAGAGGTCTGGACCGAGGTGTTCCCGGAGGCCTTTGGACAGCCGTATGAACCGCCGGTGATGGTGCTGTACTCAGGCGTCACGCAAAGCCCCTGCGGCAGCGCCTCTGGCGCCACGGGGCCTTTCTACTGTCCGGCGGATGAAAAGGCCTATCTGGACACGGCTTTCTTTGCCACCATGCGCGATCAACTGGGCGCCGAGGGCGATTTTGCCGCCGCCTATGTCATCGCGCATGAGGTGGCGCACCATGTCCAGAACGAGTTGGGCATTCTCGGGCAGGTCAATGCCGCCCGCCAACGCTCGGACGAGCGCGAGGCCAACGCCCTGACCGTGCGACTGGAATTGCAGGCCGATTGCCTGAGCGGCGTCTGGGCGCGCAATGTGCAGGGCTTGATGGACAAGGGCGACCTCGGCGAGGCGCTGAACGCGGCGCGACGGATCGGCGACGATTACCTGCAAAAACGCGCGGGCCGGGTGCCGCAACCGCATACCTTTACGCATGGCACCTCCGAGCAGAGGCAAAGCTGGTTTGCGCGCGGCTATGACAGCGGTGATCCCGGTCGGTGCGATACCTTCGACACGGACCGGCTGTAACGCACGGGCTTGCACCAGCCGCTTTGACGATGCTATCTGGAAGGTGGCCGCTCGCAGGGGGCCTCCTGATCCGCGGAAAGCGTTTGTGCCTGCGTCAAAACGAATTTTCGCCGAAAATTCGGTTTTCTCTTGCCCGAGCAGCGGATCGCGGGCCGTGACGAGGAACCGAAATGTCCAGTCCTTCCCTTTCTCTTGACGCTTTGCGTCTGGATGCCAAGCGGTTGCACCGTGCCTACACCGCGCGCGATGTGTCCGCCGTGCAGCGTGTCAGACAGCACCCACCCAGAGCCGATCTGACCACCCTGCGTCGCGCCGATTTCCTGTTCGTCGTCGCGCAGGAGAACGGCTTTGCCAGTTGGCCGAAACTGAAACTCGCGGCCGAAACCATGGGTCTTGACCGCGCGGCACGGCAGCAACGTCTGAAACTGGCGCTGGCGCATGGCCAGAACGCGGTTGTTGGCCACCTCTTGGCCGAGACGCCGGACCTTGCCGAGGGTCTGTTTGGCCTGCAATGTGCGCTCTATGACAGGGCGGCGGTCGAGGCGGCGCTGGCGCGCGATCCCGGTCTTGCGGTGCAAACCCTCGGTCCCAAACGACCCATCCTGCATCTTGCCTTTTCGCGCTGGATCCATCAGCGACCGGAACTGGAAGCCGACATGCTGGCCGTGGCCGACATGCTGTTGGCCCATGGGGCGGATGTGAACGACGGCTATCCCTTTGCCGAGAGGGATGATCACCTGCTGTCCGCGCTCTACGGGGCCATCGGTCACGCCAACAACATGGTCCTGGGCCGCTGGCTGCTGGAAAAAGGGGCCAACCCGAACGATGGCGAGTCGCTCTATCACGCGACCGAACTGGGCCATCACGAGGGGCTGCGGATGTTGCTGGAGGCGGGAGCCGATCCGCGCGGCACCAACGCCTTGCTCCGGGCGATGGATTTCCACGATCACGTGGCGGTGGGCATGTTGTTGGCGCATGGCGCGCAGGCCGACGATTTCAACGATGCAGAAATCGGTGGTGAACAGCCCTGGGTCGTGCCGGCCCTGCATCAGGCGGCGCGGCGCGGCTGTGACGCGCAAATGGTCGAACTGTTGATGGAGGCCGGGGCGGACCCGGCGCGGGTCTACAAGGGCGCAAACGCTTACGCCTATGCCCGCGTCTTCGGCAATCACGCGGTCAGCACGGCGATTGAGGCACGGGGCGGAAAGGGGCCTCTCACACCCGAAGAGACGCTCCTGGCGCAGGCCGCCGACGGGCAGGACAGCCCGGGCCGATATGTCGATCCGGACAAACTCCCGGAGGCCTATCGCCATATCCTGCGCGAGATCCTGCATCTGCCGGGCCGACTGCCACATCTGCAGCGGCTGGTGGCGCTGGGGATGCCCTGGGACACGCCGGATGATTTGGGACTGACGCCAGTGCAGGTTGCAGGATGGGAAGGATTGCCAGAGATCATGGCCTATTTTCTGCGCCTGCGTCCGGACCTGAGCCATGTGAACAACTACGGGGGAACGCTGTTGACGACCATTCTGCATGGGTCGGAGAACGCCCCGGACCCCGACACACGGGACCATGTCGGCTGTCTGGAACTGGCCCTTGAACATGGTGTTGCCCTGCCGCGTGCGGCCATTGGTTTTGCCGGGCGTGACGACATACGTGGCTTTCTCGAAGACTGGGCAGAGGCGCGACCGGGGCAGGTGGTATGAGTCGCGCCGCGTCCTGCGGGTGAGACCACCACAGGTTGCGGAGCCCGTCAGGGCTGCGTGACCGAAAAAGCGCAGTCCGTGAGAAAAACGTCACAAACCCGGGTGCATCGTGGTGGTAGACGCAATTTTGCAAACCCGAATCGCTGGGACAGCGCATCCTTGAGTATACTGTTTTAATTGGCGGTTCTCCGCGCTTCTTGGGGAAGGGGGGCGGGCCACCGCGCTGCCGTTTCTGGGGGGTGTTTTGATGGCCGAGGAAGAGTTGAGCTGCGTCTCCGCGGCTGAGCCTGTCGTGCTGCACGTCCTGCCCGTGGGCGGCGGCATCCTTGCGCTGTCGCCGCTGCCGGGCGCCGGCGGAGCCTACAAGAGCGATCTGGAACACCTCGCAAACTGGCGGCCTGCCATGGTCATCTCTCTGGCAAGTCATGTCGAGATGCTGGAGGCCGGGGCCAAGACCCTGGGTCAGGATATTCAGGACAAGGGCACCCGCTGGGTGCATCTGCCGATGCGCCCCGGTCATGTGCCGGAGGCCGCGTTCAAGGACCAGTGGCCCCGGGTCAGCACACAGGCCCGCAAGGCCCTGTTGGGTGGCGGGCGAGTGATGATCCACAGCCGTTCAGGGCGCGGCCGGTCGGGTATGCTGGCCCTGCGCCTGATGATCGAGGCGGGCGAGGCACATGACGAAGCCGAAGCCCGGCTTGAGGCGGTGCAGGGCGGACGTTTTCTGACATACGAACAGCAGAACTGGGCCCTGCAGGCGCAGCGTGAGCCCGTGCCTTTTGTCCGGCACGCGCGGTCGGGCTGACAGCGCGCGAGCGCCTTCTGGGTGTCAGAACCCTGATGCAATAGACAGATCGCGGCTGTTTGCTGACAGAAAACACTCCGCCCGGATCTTTGCGGGCAATCGGCAATAATCGGGAGAGTGGTGAGAGATTGCAACGACCCAAGCGGGTTTCGTTACGGCTGCTTCCTTCCGGATCTGACCGGGTTGGCGAAGCGCTTGCCCGCACAACCTCTCGACCGACTATTTAAAGCCTGCCTCCGGAATTTGCAATGGGGGCACTTTGATCTCTCCCGTTTGGTGCCGCGCTTGGTTAAGAGGGCGGGATGGATCAGGCATTCGAAATATTCGCAAGCGCGCCGCCGGGGCTGGAACAGCTTCTGTTGGCCGAAGTGCAGACAGGGGGATTCGCGCAGGCCAGTGCCGTGCCCGGCGGCGTGACCTTTCAGGGCGGCTGGCCCGAGGTGGCGCGGGCGAACCGCGAGCTGCGCGGGGCGGGGCGGATACTGGCGCGGTTTGCACAGTTCCGGGCGATGCATCTGGCGCAACTGGACAAGCGGTCGAAAAAGCTGGACTGGGCGGCGGTTCTGCGGCCTGACGTGCCGGTGCGGGTCGAAGTGACCTGCCGCAACTCCAGGATCTACCATGACCGCGCGGCCCGGCAACGGGTGGAAGGGGCGATTGCCGCGACCGTGGGCGCGCCGGTGCTGTCCGAGGCCTCGGACGAGGCGGTGCGCATCATGGTCCGGATCGAGGATGATCTGGTGGTTTTCTCCGTCGATACCTCGGGCCAGCCGCTGCACAAGAGGGGGCACAAGGAACAGGTCGGCAAGGCCCCGATGCGTGAGACCCTGGCCTCGCTGTTCCTGCGGGGTTGCGGCTATGACGGCATCGAGACCGTGGTCGATCCGATGTGCGGGTCGGGCACCTTTGTGATCGAAGCCGCCGAAATCGCCACGGGTCTCATGCCGGGGCGGTCGCGCAGCTTTGCCTTTGAACAACTGGCGGTCGATGTGCCGGTCGCGGCTCCGATGGCCGCGCGTGAGACCGCGCTGCGGTTTCACGGGGCGGACCGCGACGACGGGGCGATCCGGATGAGCGTCGCAAATGCCCAACGGGCCGGGGTGGGCGATCTGTGCAGTTTCACCCGCGCGCCGGTGAGCGAATTGCAGCGGCCCGAGGGCGCGCCGGGACTGGTGATGGTCAACCCGCCTTACGGGGCGCGGATCGGCAATCGAAAGCTGTTGTTTGCGCTCTATGGCAGCCTTGGCGGGGTTCTGAAAGAGCGGTTTCGCGGCTGGCGGCTGGGCATGGTGACCTCTGACGGGGGGCTGGCCAAGGCGACGGGGCTGGACCTGCAGGCCGGGCCGCCGGTGGCCTTTGGCGGTCTGAAGGTGAAGCTGTACCAGGCGCAAATCTGAGGCAGTCCAAGCACGGACGGTTCAGGATGAGCGGTTTCGCTTGCCTTGCGGCAAGCGACCAGGGGGGGCGCTGCCCCCCGGACCCCCCCGAGGTATTTGCAAAACCAAAGAAGGCAGAAGCACCCTTCTTCTTCTTTGGTTTGAAAATACCTCGGAGAGCGCGAGAGGCAGCGCCTCTCGTACCTTCGCTTGCGAAGGTTCATTTCAGGCGCTGACCAGACAAACGTTTGTGACTGGGGGCATCTTGGCGCACAGCGACCCTCAACATGTCTGAAAAGGGGCTGATAGGTCACCCCACTGTCTATACCGCGATGTCGAAGGCCGCCGCGAGGAGGGTGCGCGTGTAGTCAGTTTGCGGCGCGTCGAAGATCTGCTGCGCGTCGCCGTATTCGACCACGTCGCCCTGCTTCATCACGATGACCTTGTGGCTCATGGCGCGGATCACCTTGAGGTCATGCGAGATGAACAGGTAGGCGAGGTCATACTTGCGTTGCAGATCACGCAGCAGGTTCACGATCTGCACCTGCACGGTCATGTCCAGCGCCGAGGTCGGCTCGTCCAGCACCAGCAACCGGGGCCGCAGGACCATCGCGCGGGCGATGGCGATGCGCTGGCGCTGACCACCCGAGAATTCGTGCGGGTAACGGTGCATCGTGATCGGGTCCAGCCCGACCTCTGTCATGACCTCGGCCACCAGCTCACGGTGCGGGCGGCCATCTGGGGCGCCGTGGACCTGAAGCCCCTCGGCGATGATCTGTTCGCAGGTCATCCGCGGACTGAGCGAGCCGAAGGGGTCCTGAAACACGATCTGCATGTCCGACCGCAGACGCCGCAGGTTGCGGGTGTTCCAGCGGCGGATGTCCTCGCCGCGATAGGTGATTTCCCCTTCGGACTGGATCAGGCGCATGATGGCCAGCGCCAAGGTTGTCTTGCCAGAGCCGGATTCACCCACGATGCCCACGGTTTCGCCGGCGCGGACTGCGATCGTGGCGTCGTTGACGGCCTTGACGTAGCCCACCGTGCGCTTCATCAGGCCGCGCTGGATCGGGAACCAGATCTTGAGATTCCTTGTGCGGGCAATTTCCTCGGCGTCGTCGTCCACTGGTTCGGGCAGGCCGGTGCTTTCGGCCGACAACAGCTTGATGGTGTAGGGGTGCTGGGGATCGGCGAATATCTGCGCCGTGGGGCCCTGTTCGACAATCTCGCCGTCCTTCATCACGCAGACCCGATCGGCGATCTTGCGCACGATGCCAAGGTCATGGGTGATGAACAGCAGGCTCATGTCCTCTTCTTGTTTGAGGCCGGCCAGCAAGTCGAGGATCTGCGCCTGAATGGTCACGTCCAGCGCCGTCGTCGGTTCATCCGCGATCAGCAGTTCCGGCCCGTTGGCCAGAGCCATGGCGATCATGACACGCTGACGCTGCCCTCCGGACAGCTGGTGCGGATAGGAGTTGAGTCGCGTTTCCGGGTCGCGGATGCCCACCTTGTTCAGCAGTTCGATGATCCGCTTGCGCGCCGCGTTCCCGGCCAGACCCTGATGCAGTTCAAGGCTTTCGCGGATCTGCTTTTCCAGCGTGTGCAGCGGGTTGAGCGAGGTCATCGGCTCCTGGAAGATAAAGCTGATGTCGTTGCCTCGCACCTGTCGCAGGCGCTTGTCATCCGCGCCGATCATTTGCTGATCGTCATAGGTGACAGAGCCGGACACCCGCGCGCTTTCGGGCAGCAGGGACACGGTCGACAGGGCGGTGACCGATTTTCCCGAACCGCTTTCACCGACCAGCGCGACGGTTTCACCGCGCCCGACCTCGAAGCTGACGTTCTTGACGGCCTGGATGGTCTTGCCGTCCTGCCGGAAACCGACACTCAGGTTGTTCACCTTTAGGAGCGCGCTCATAGGGTTCTGTCCTTCGGGTGGTCGACATGCGGATCGTCGACGTAATCGCTGTCAGGGGTGCCGCCGGTAAAGGTCTTGCGGGGGTCGAACGCGTCCCGCACGCCTTCAAAGATGAAGACCAGCAGCGACAGCATCAGGGCAAAGACGGCAAAGGCGGTAAAGCCCAGCCACGGCGCCTGCAGGTTCTGTTTCGCCTGCAGCGTCATCTCACCCAGCGAGGGCGCGGAAGACGGCAGGCCGAAGCCAAGGAAATCCAACCCCGCCAGAGTGCTGATGGTGCCGGTCACGATGAAGGGCATGAAGGTCAGCGTGGCGACCATTGCGTTGGGCAGCATGTGGCGGAACATGATCTTCCAGTTCGATACCCCCAGTGCCTTGGCGGCGCGGACGTATTCGAGGTTTCGCGCGCGCAGGAATTCCGCCCGCACAACCCCCACAAGCGAGGTCCATCCGAACAGGATGGTGAGAAAGACCAGCAGCCAGAAACTTCGCCCGAGGATCGCGAAGAGGATGATGATGATATAGAGCGAGGGCGTCGCGCCCCAGACCTCGATCACGCGCTGAAAGATCAGGTCCAGCCAGCCGCCGAAAAAGCCCTGCAGGGCCCCGGCGACGATGCCGATGATCGAGGCACAGAAGGTCACGATCAGGGTGAACACGATTGACAGGCGGAAGCCGTAGATCACCCGCGCGACGACATCGCGCTTGGTGTCGTCGGTGCCCAGCCAGTTCTGTTCGTTGGGCGGCAGCGGCGCGGCACCAGGCCGGTCCACCGGGGTGTCATAGCTGTAGGGGATGACCGGCCAGAGCAGCCAGCCCTGCTGGAAACCGTCGTCAAGGATATCGCCGCTGCGGGCGGCGGTGATCAGGCCGTCGGGGTCGTCGAAACAGCCCTCCAGCCCGCCGGTGACAATCAGGCATTGGACTTCCGGATCGCGATAGGCGGCCTCTGTCCGGAAGTCGCCGCCAAAGGCGGTTTCGGGGTAAAAGCTGAAGATCGGCATCCGCCATTCGCCCCGGTAGGACACGAGGATCGGCTTGTCGTTGGCGAGGAACTCGGCAAACAGAGAAGCCCCGAACAGCACGATGAAGATCCACAGCGACCAGAGTGCGCGGCGGTTGCGCTTGAAATTGTTCCAGCGGCGCCGGTTGAGCGGCGACAGGGTGAACAGCCCGCGTTTGGGTTCCGGCGGGATCACGGTCGGCGTGTCGGGCTGCGGTTGGGGGTCGGCGACCATGGCTCAGCCCTCCCGCTTTTCAAAGTCGATGCGGGGATCGACGGCGACATACATCAAATCAGAGATCAACCCGACAACCAGGCCGATCATCGAGGTGATGAACAGCGTGCCGAAGATCACCGGGTAGTCGCGCGCGACCGCGGCCTCGAACCCGAGGCGCCCCAGACCGTCCAGCGAAAAGATCGTCTCGATGATGATCGAGCCGCCGAAGAACACGCCGATGAAGACGCCGGGCAGGCCGGCGATGACAATCAGCATGGCGTTGCGGAAGATGTGGCCATACAGCACGCGGCTCTCGCTCAGGCCCTTGGCGCGGGCGGTCATCACGTAGTGTTTCTTGATCTCGTCGAGAAAGCTGTTCTTGGTCAGCAGGGTCAAGGTGGCAAAAGCCGAGATGGTCGAAGCGAAGATCGGCAGGGCGATGTGCCAGAAGTAGTCGACCACCTTCATGAAGATGTTCAGGTCTTCCCAGTTGTCCGAGACAAGCCCGCGGATCGGGAAGATCTGCAGGAATGATCCCCCTGCGAACAGCACCAACAGCAGGATGGCAAAGAGAAAGCCGGGGATGGCGTAGGCCACGATGATGACACCGCTTGTCCATGTGTCAAAGCTGCTGCCGTCCTTGACCGCCTTGCGGATGCCCAGCGGGATCGAGATGATATAGGCGATCAGCGTCGACCAGAGGCCGAGCGAGATCGAGACCGGCATTTTCTCCAGCACGAGGTCGATCACGCTGATCGAGCGGAAATAGCTCTCGCCGAAATCGAGACGGATGTAGTTCCACATCATGTTCAGGAACCGTTCCAGCGGCGGCTTGTCAAAGCCGAACTGCTTTTCCAGTTCCGCGATGAACTCGGGCGGCAGGCCACGGGCACCGGCATAGCCTTCGCCTCCGCCACCGCTGGCGGGATCGTTCAGTTGCGGGCCATCAGAGCCCCCGGCGAACCCGCCGAAAACGTCGCCCTGACCTTCGATCTGGGCAATGATCTGTTCGATCGGGCCGCCGGGCACAAATTGCACCAGCACGAAGTTGATGATCATGATCCCCAGCAGGGTGGGAATGATCAGCAACAGCCGTCGGAGAATGTAGGCTGCCATTTCAGTTCAGGTGACCCGCTGCTTTGAGGGCCGCTTGCTTTTCCGGGTTGACCCACCAGAAGCTGAGATAGCCCAGGTCGAAGGGCGGCATGTTTTCGGGATGCTCGTACATGTTGTAATAGGCGACCCAGTGGTCGGCGATGTAGCCGGTGGGAATCACGAAGAACTCATACCGCAGCGCCCGGTCCAGCGCCTTCAGCGCGACATCGGTTTCATCCTGGCTTTCGGCGACAAAGCTGGCCTCGATGATCGCATCGACCAGCGGGCTGGCCAGTCCGGCGGGGTTGAACAGGCTGAACTCGGCCTCGCGTGAGCCATACATCTGCGACAGGCCGCCACCGGTGGACAGGAACGAGCCGTATCGGCTGCTGTAGAGCATGTCATAGTCACGTTCGCGGCGGCGCAGAGTGTATTGCGACGGATCGACCTTTTCAAAGCTGGCGTCGACGCCGATCTGCCGCAGGTTCTGCACGAACACTTCATGCATGCCCTCGACCGAGGTTTCGATGTTCGACGGGATCAGCATGTGCAGCTTCAGCGTCTTGCCTGCTTCATTGCGGGCCAGACCGTCTGCGCCGACTTCCCAACCGGCTTCCTGCAGAAGCCCGGTGGCGGCACGGCGCGTGCCGCGTGTGGGCAGGCTGTCGGAGGCATCGGAAACATGCATCGTCCAGACGTCCTGTTCCAGCAAGCCTGCGGGAACCACGTCGCCCAGCGACTTCAGGAACGCCAGTTCCGCGCCTTCGGGTTTGCCCTTGGCCTCGACATGGGTGCCTTCGACAAAGGACGAGCGCGGCGAATAGAGGCCGTAAAGCAGCGATTCGTTCGACCATTCAAAGTTGAAGGCCAGCGCAATCGCCTCGCGCACGCGCTTGTCCTGCAGTTGCGGCTTGGCAAGGTTGAAGACAAAGCCGGTGGGGTTGGGCGGGCTGCCGTCGGGCAGCTCCTCAAGCTTGACGATGCCGTCACGGGCCTTGGGGAAGTCATAGGCGGTGGCCCATTGCTTGGGGTCGCCTTCGACCTTGAAGGTATAGGTGCCTGCCTTGAACGCCTCGAAGCTGGCGGTCTGGTCGGCGAAATACTCGATCCGCATGGTGTCGTAGTTGTAGCGGCCCTGATTGTAGGGGATATCCGCCCCCCAGTAGTCCGGGTTGCGCTTGTAGACGATACGTCGGTTCACCTCGTAATTGTCGAGCTTGTAAGGGCCCGATCCCATCGCCACCTCAAGCCGGGGCTCATCGAGGCGGCGGTTTTCCAGATCTGCCTCGAACCACGCCTTGGAGAACACCGGGGTCGAGCCCACGGTTTCTATCCGCGAGCGTTTGGACTCTTCGGGGTTGAAGGTGAATTTCACCGTGAACTGGTCCAGCGCCTCGGCGCTGTCGACCATGCGGTCGACCGCCTGCGCGTAGGACGGCAGGCCCTGCGTGATGAACAGCGTGTGCGAATAGACCACGTCCTCGGCGGTGACGGGAGTGCCGTCCCAGAAGGTGGCGTCCTCACGCATGTGGAAGATCGCCCAGGCCTTGTTTTCCGCGTATTCGATGCTGGTGCAGAGGATGCAGTAGTATTCGCCCACCGAATCCTCGGTCGATTCGATCAGCTGATCGTACATGACCGTGGTCAGCGCCCCGGCGCGGCCCTTGCGGGAATAGGGGTTGAGGCTGTCGAAGGTGCCGGTGGCGCCCAGCACCATCTCGCCGCCTTTGGGGGCCTCCGGGTTGACGAAATCGAAATGCGCGTAATCGGCGGGGTACTTGAGTTCACCGAAGAAGGAATAGCCATGTGAGGTGATGACCTCATCCGTTGCATCCTGCGCGAAGGCGGCGAAACCGACCCAGACAAGGCCCAGGGCCAACGCGCCGGTGGCCATGAAACGGGGGTCCGGCAGGCGGCGGGCGGGCGCGGCGCTGCGGGTTTGAGGACGTTTGGCTGAGATCGTCATCGTCGTCTCCCTATGAACAGGCATCACACCTGAGAATTGAGCGGCATTTTCCGTTAGATCTAAGCTAAGTTGAGCGCTCGACCACATTCAAGCCGAGATTACGCAATCGTCAACGCAGGTATGCTCTTGTCTGGCCGGGCCAGGGGTCTTGCGACGATTTCCGGCACCGATGGCGGGCGCATCAAAAAGGGCCGCTCCCGACAGGGGCGGCCCTTTGCGCATTCGGGTTGAGACCCGGATCAGTTGGTGGTCTGCAGATAGGCGATCAGGTTCACGCGATCTTCGGCCTTGTTCAAGCCGGCAAAGCCCATGGACGTGCCCGGCGCGGCGCCCTTGGGGTTTTCAAGGAAGGCGTTGAGGTTTTCCGGCGACCAGACGTCACCCACCTGGTCCAGTGCGCCCGAGTAGCCAAACCCGCCGATTGCGGCGATGTCACGTCCGACAACGCCGTTCAGATGCGGGCCGGTGGCATCGGAGCCGTCCAGCTTGTGGCAGGCGCGGCACTTGCCCCAGACCTTTTCCCCCTTGCCGGCGTCAGCCTCGGCGAACAGGGTTTCGAAATCGACGGGTTCTGCCTCGGGTTCGTCGGTGTCCTCTACCTGGATGGCAAAACCCGCAGCATGTTCTTCGCCGTGGCCACCTGCGTGATACAGGCTCTCGGCGGCCCATTTGCCGATCAGGAAGACCAGCAAGGCGCCGCAGAGGCCGCCGACGATCTTGGTAAAGGTCATGGTATCGAACATGAGAAGCCCTGCGTTTTTGAGTTCGGTGTCGGGCGCGTATCTATTGCTTTCCATCCTCTTGGGCAAGCGGTAGAAGGCGCGACCAATCGCCCGCTTGCGGCGGGTATGCAGAAGAAAGTC
This sequence comes from Paracoccaceae bacterium, assembly GCA_034670345.1. Lineage (GTDB taxonomy): Bacteria > Pseudomonadota > Alphaproteobacteria > Rhodobacterales > Rhodobacteraceae > Antarctobacter. Next base: position 185,826 of record JAXMNQ010000004.1, read on the forward strand.
GGACGGATGAGCCAGCGGATCGCGTTCCAGGGCGAACTTGGCGCCTATTCCCACCAGGCCTGCGTCGATGCGCGCCCGGATCTGGAGGTACTGCCCTGCCGGTCCTTTGAGGATGTCATCGCCGCGGTGCGCAGTGGCGCAGCCAGCGAGGCGATGCTGCCCGTCGAGAACACGACCTATGGGCGGGTGGCCGACATTCACAGGCTTCTGCCCGCGTCGGGCCTGCGGATCGTCGACGAAGCCTTTGTGCGCGTGCACATCAGCATGATGGCGCTGCCGGGTGTGCAGATCGAAGAACTGAAGCGCGTGCGGGCGCATCCCGTCCTTCTGCCGCAGGCGGCGAGCTTTCTGTCCCAATACGGGATCGAGGGCGAAGCCTGGGCCGACAGCGCGGGCGCCGCGCAGGACCTGGCGGAAACCCAGACGCGCGAGGTCGGGGTGCTGGCCTCTGACCTTGCGGCGGAGATCTACGGGCTGCACCTGCTGGCGCGGCATATCGAGGATCACGCCCACAACACCACCCGGTTCCTGATCATGGGGCGCGAGCCCGATACCTCGCGGAGGGGCGGGCATGGCATGATGACCACCTTTGTGTTTCAGGTGCGCAACATTCCGGCGGCCCTGTACAAGGCGATGGGCGGGTTTGCCACCAACGGCGTGAACATGACCAAGCTGGAAAGCTACATGGTGGGCGGTTCGTTCACGGCGACGCAGTTCTATGCCGATATCGAGGGGCACCCCGAGGACGCCAATGTCCGGCGCGCGTTGGAGGAACTGGACTACTTCACGGACATGCTGGAGATCCTTGGGGTTTATCCGCGCGATCCGCGCCGCGACTGAGACCTGTCCGGGGACGGGACTCGCGCCCCTGCGGGCGCATCGCCCGCCCACCGGCCCTTTGGCGGCGCGCTGCGCGCCTTGGGACTTCAGGAGTCACCAGTGAACAAGCCGCCGCCTGATCTTCGGACCCCTCACTCGCTGATAGATGCCTGAGCCACGCGGCGGTCCGGTGCAAGGGCAAGCCGCCTGAC
>JAXMNQ010000005.1:0-176735 GCA_034670345.1 Paracoccaceae bacterium
CCTCGCGCAAGCGAGGCGAAACCATCCCGACCACCCGTCACAAGTCGGGTCCGCTGCCCTCGACATGGTGTCGGATCCGCCGGATCATCAACCAAACCACCGCCACAACCGGCAAGGTCACCATCGCGGTCATCGAGCCCTTGCTTATCCCAAGCAACTCGGCCAGCGGATACAGCAAATACCCGGCCAGCGAGACCGCGTAATAGCTGATCGCCACCACCGACAGCCCCTCGACCGTCTTTTGCAGCTGCAACTGCAGTTCCGCGCGCTTGTCCATGCTTTCCAACAACTGCTGGTTCTGCGCCGAGCGTCCCACCTCGACCCGCGTCCGCAACAGGTCCGCCGCGCGGGTTGCCCGGTTCGTCATGCTGTCCAGTCGGCGTTCGGTGCTCTTGACGGTGCGCATGGCAGGGTCATACCGGCGTGTCATGAATTCCTTGAAAGTCTGCCGCCCAAGGAACCGCTGCTCGCGCAGGACTTCGATGCGCTGCCCCACGATGGCCTCATAGGCGCCGGTCGCGCCCAGCCGGAACGAGGTGCGCGCCGTCAGGCTTTCCAGTTCGGCCGAGACCCGCAGCAGGGATTTCAGGGTCTCTTCTTCCAGTCCGTCATCCTCGGTCATGATCTGCATCAGCCGCGTCAGTTCCGCGTCGATCTCACCCAGCCGAGGGCCGATTTCGCGCACGCGGGTAAAGCCCAGCATCGACATGGCCTTGTAGGTTTCGATCTCGCACAGCCGCTGCACGATCCGGCCCACGCGCCTGCGGCCCACACCCTCGCGGGCAAAGACCGCGAAGCGCTGATGGCCCGATGGATCTATTCGGAAGTCGCCCGCCACCACGGCCTCGCTGTCGATCACGTCGCTGACGGCCACGCTTTCCGGCACCAGCCAGTCATTGATCAGGCGGCTGATCGTGTCGTCCTCTTCGGGCCGTTTTTCGATCCGCAACATGGCCGAGGTCACGCGGACGCCCGGCGCCCTCTCCAGCCAGTCCGGAGGGAACACGTCGAAATCCGCAGGGTCAAAGGGCCGCTCGCCCAGCCCCTGCATGAAGACGGTGTAGGTGACGAACTCGGTGTGCTGCTCCCACTTCAGATGGTGCTGACCGATCTTGCCCTGATAATGTGTCGCCCCCGGCTGCGGATGCGGCGTGCCGTGTCGGTCCAACAGGTCGATCAGGTGGGACAGATCCTCGCTGCGGTCACGCGAGGCAGCATCTTTGGGCTGTTTGACTGCCAGAAACATCGCGCGGCACGGCGCGGTCAGCGAGGGAAACGGGCGCGCGTGCAGCTCATTGGCCAGCTTGTAGCGCAGCGGATGATCCTGGATAGGCGGCATGTCTGGACTCCGGTGATTGGCGGCAATCTGATATGCTGCAGGTGCAAAGTAAAGCCGAAAAATCAAATATTTTCAGGGCGTTACATGAATGCAATCGTATACCGAAAATGGCAGGGGAGAATCCGCGTCGAATCATGAGCTTACCTTCTCCGCCGGGGAATACCGGGTGAAACTGGTGTAAGCCTTGCGGGGACCATGCACCCGCCATGCTACCTCCCACAGGGGCCAGTTCCTGAAATCATAGCTGCCGTCGTATTGATCCGGCGGGCACCAATGCGCAACATCCCCGCCCGCAGGCGGGACCACATGAAACAGCCGTCCGTCGTCGAAATACACCGTCAGGTCCGCCCCCCAGCGATAGCGCCGTTCGGCATGAAACGGCCCCTGCCCCGCCAGCCAGAATTGCCCGGTTTCGGTGTAGATCGCACCGCCCCCCTCCAAACGCCACGCCGCCCGGCCGTCGAACCGGCCCTCGGCCCCGTCGTCCTGTTGGATGCGCCGGGTGATGGTCCAGTGGCCCAGAAAATCATCAAGGGTCCGTGTCGCCAAACCGTTTTCCATGTCCACCCCCGCAGCCCTGACCTGCGCCCAAGGGGCTAACACGCCGCGCAAGAACAGGGAAAGGTGGCAATGACCCATAGCTGCAAACCGCGCGCACCTGCCCCCTATCGTCGCGGAGTCGCGCCGCCCCATTGCCGCCGACGGGCTTGCGGCGTATGGCAGCCCACGTCGCAGTCCAGCCGAGAGGTCCGCAATGATCCCCCGCTATTCCCGCCCCGAGATGGTCGCCATCTGGAGCCCCGAAACCAAGTTCCGCATCTGGTACGAAATCGAGGCCCATGCCTGCGACGCCATGGCCGATCTGGGTGTGATCCCCAGAGAGAACGCCGAGGCCGTCTGGAAGGCCAAGGACGTGGAATTCGACATCGACCGCATCGACGAAATCGAGCGCGAGACCAAACACGATGTCATCGCCTTCCTGACCCATCTGGCCGAGCATGTGGGCAGTGACGAGGCGCGCTTTGTTCATCAGGGCATGACCTCCTCCGACGTGCTGGACACCTGTTTCAACGTGCAACTCGTGCGCGCCTCCGACATCCTGATCAAGGATCTGGAGGGGCTGCTGGCGGCGTTGAAGAAACGCGCATTCGAGCACAAGGACACCATCCGCATCGGTCGCAGCCACGGCATCCACGCCGAACCGACGACCATGGGCCTGACCTTTGCCCGCTTCTACGCCGAGATGGACCGCAACCTGTCCCGGATGCGCGACGCGCGGTCCGAGATTGCCACGGGCGCCATTTCCGGCGCGGTCGGCACCTTCGCCAACATCGATCCCGCGGTCGAAGAGCATGTCTGTGACAAGCTGGGCCTCGTCCCCGAACCGATCAGCACGCAGGTGATCCCGCGCGACCGTCACGCAGCGTTTTTTGCCACGCTGGGCGTGATCGCCAGCAGCATCGAGAATATCGCAACCGAGATCCGTCACATGCAGCGCACCGAGGTGCTGGAGGCGGCGGAATTTTTCTCGATGGGGCAAAAGGGTTCGTCCGCGATGCCGCACAAGAAAAACCCGGTGCTGACCGAGAACCTGACCGGCCTCGCGCGGCTGGTGCGCATGGCGGTGGTCCCGGCGATGGAGAATGTGACGCTCTGGCATGAGCGCGATATTTCGCATTCCTCCGTGGAACGGAACATCGGCCCGGATTCGACGATCACGCTGGATTTTGCCCTGTCCCGTCTGACCGGGGTGATCGACAAGTTGCTGGTCTACCCGCAGAACATGCTGGACAACATGAACAAGTTCCCCGGACTGGTCATGTCGCAGCGGGTGCTGCTGGCGCTGACGCAGGCCGGTGTCAGTCGCGAGGACGCTTACCGTCTGGTGCAGCGCAACGCGATGAAGGTCTGGGATCACCGCACCGACTTCCGCGAGGAACTCCTGGCTGATGAAGAGGTGCGTGCGGCGCTCACCGAGGAAGAGATCAACGAGAAATTCGACCTTGGCTATCACACCAAGCACGTCGATACGATCTTTGCCCGCGTTTTCGGCGAGTGACGTAGACAGGCAACTTGCACAGCCAGCGCGGAGGCGTTCACGATCTTGCGCGCGGGCACGGTGTCGGGCAACTTTCTTTTGGACGACCGCAGTTCGCGTGCTACCTTCCCAACCATCCGAACAGGAGGACGAAAAAGATGAAGCTGAAGATGATTCTTGCCGCGGCCGCTCTTGTCGTGTCACCGGCTCTGGCGATGGCCGGATGCAACGGCCACTCTGATCAGGTCATGACCTGCGCCGAGGGCATGATGTACGACACTGCCACAAATACCTGCAAGGTGATGTCAAGCTGACGCGCTTGCGGGAAATCTGACGGAACGACCGGGCAGCCAATTGGCTGCCCGTTTTCTTTTGCGATTTTCTTTTGCGATCAGGGCCGCAGGTCGCGGTCCACCATATCCGAAAACGCCAGCATCATCTCTTCCAACCTGTCCAGTTCATCCAGCGCCTTTTGCGGATCGCGGCGCGAGACCCGCGCACGGACCATACGCAAGGTGCGCAGCATGCGTGACAGGGCGGGTGCGAGGTCCCGGCCCAGACTGTCGCCGAAATCCACCACCAGTTGCGCGCCTTCGGTATCGCGCAGGATCTCACGCTCTTCCAGAAAAGCCGAGACCATGTCCCAGATGGTCCGCGTGCTGAGGTGATCCTTGGACAGCGCGGTGATCCCCTTGTCCAGCCGGCGTGGATCATCACTGGTCACCACACAGATCATCGAGTCGCGCAACCTGCGGTCCCGGCTCAATTCGCGGGCAAATTCCGATCCAAGCCCGTCAGGCATCCGGTTGTCGAGCAGGATGAGATCGGCGCTGCCCTGATCGAGGAAGGCCCGCGCCTCTGCCAGCGTGGCGCATTCGTACATTTGCAGATCGGGCCGGTCGCGGGCCACGCATCGTTTGATCATGTGACGGTCAAAGGTGTCATCGTCCACGACGAGGCAACTGGACACCGACCTGTCCAGGGGAAACTCTGTGGTCTCGGGTTGCAGCTGCGGCTGCATGGCATCACCTCCGTCAGGATCCTCAAGAGGACAGACTGGAACGCAGCTGCCTAACGATCACTTAATGCGCCCCCGGATTTTACGATCAATTGCAGGCACTTCCGTGCAGAGAATGCCGCATCGGGCTTAACGGGCCGGAAACCTTGTCACGCTAGCACTGAGGTCAGAAACAAACCCCCAGAAGGTCAAGTCACCCGGATGCCAGCCCTCGCTGCCCTGCCCGCCCCCACTGCCCACCGCCGCGGCAAACCGCCCCTCAGCCGCAAGGCCAAGGCGGCCATCATCGTGCAGTTCCTGCTGAACGAAGGGGCCGATGTACCGCTGTCGGCCCTGCCTGACGAATACCAGGCCGAACTCACGACGCTGCTTGGCAATATGCGATATGTCGACCGCGACACCCTGAACACAGTGGTCGAGGAATTCTCGAACGAGCTGGAATCCATCGGCCTCGCCTTTCCGGGCGACATGGCCGGGGCGCTGTCCGCGCTGGACGGCAAGATCAACGCGCATACCGCGATGCGACTGCGCAAGGAGGCCGGGGTGCGGCAGACCGGCGATCCGTGGCAGCGGATCAACGCGCAGGATCCGGACCGGCTGCAACAACTGGTGCTGTCCGAAAGCACCGAGGTCGCCGCCGTCATGATGTCCAAGATCGATGTCGGCAAGGCGGCGCAGATTCTGGCCAAACTGCCGGGCGACAAGGCGCGTCGCATCTCTTACGCGGTCTCGATGACCACCGGTGTCACGCCCGATGCGGTGGACCGGATCGGCCTGTCGCTGGCCGCACAGATCGACGCGGAACCGCCCAAGGCGTTCAAGGCGCGGCCGGATGAACGGCTGGGCGCGATCCTCAACTATTCGAACACGGTCACCCGCGAGGATCTGCTGCAAAGCCTTGAACAAGAGGATGCCCAGTTCGCAGAGGCCGTGCGCAAGGCTATCTTTACCTTCGCCAATATTCCCGAACGGCTGAACCCGATGGACGTGCCCAAGATCACCCGCGATGTCGACGCCGCCACTCTGGCCACCGCCATGGCCGCGGCGGCCGAGGGGGGAGAGGGTGAACGGCAAACGATGGAATTCATCTACGCCAACATGTCCAAGCGCCTGTCGGAAAGCATCCGGGAAGAGGCGCAGGGCCTTGGCAGCGTCAAACCCAAGGCGGGCGAACGCGCCATGTCCGCGGTTGTCGCGGCGATCCGCGACCTTGTCGAAGTGGGCGAAATCGAGCTGGTGGATCCTGACGCGGAGGAGTGACCGCCCGCCCCCTTGTCCGGCCCGGTGCCCCTGCTAAGAAGGGAGTAACAGCGGACAGGGGTGTAACTTGTGAGCAGGAAAGGCGCAGCGGCACAGGACGGCGGCAAGGGCGGCTGGCAGGATTGGCTGTCCGATCTGGCGCTGCGCGGGTTGATCGGCGGCGTGGGCCTCTTGCCCGTGCGGACCCGGCTGAACGTCGTCGGCTGGGTCGTGCGCCGGGTGATCGCGCCGCCGCTGGGTTGGTTCGACCGGGTCGAGGCAAACATCAATCACGTCTGGCCCGACACCCCGCCGGCAAGGAAACGCGAGATCGCCGAGGCGGCAATCACCAACCTTGGCCGCGCCATCATCGAAAATTACGACCCTCGGGAAATGAAACGGCGCGGGGCCGCCTATCCGGTCACCGGCCCGGGCCTGCCCGTACTGGAACAGGCAGTGGCCGAGGGCCGGCCGGTGCTGCTGTTGTCGGGCCACTTCGGCAACCCGGTCTGCGCCCGCAGCGCGCTGGTGGCGCGCGGCTATACCGTGGCAGGCCTGTTGCGTCCGCTCTCGAACCCCTATTCCAACGCCCGCTACATCCAGAACTACAAGGACGTCTGCGAACCGGTCTTTGAACAGGGGCGGCGCGGCACGATGGACTTGCTGAAATACATCCGTGCGGGCGGCATCGCGGCCATGGCCTTCGACGTCTTTGAAAGCTCCGGCCCCGCGCTCGACTTCCTCGGGCAACCGGCGCCCACGGCGCTGTCACCGGCGGAGATCGCGCTCAAGACCGGCGCGCTGCTGATCCCCTATTTCGGCGTGCGCCGCCCGGACGGGTACGGATTCGACTGCGTCGTGGAGGCCCCGATCCCCGAGGGCGCGCCGATCGAGATGATGCAGGAGGCGACCCGCAGGCTGGAGGCATGGGTCGAACGTGATCCGGGACAGTGGATGTGGACGCACCGGCGCTGGAAACCCAAGCGCCAGAAGAAACGTCAGCGCAAGCGCGCGGCCGCCACGATGTGACCGTCCTTGGGGTCCTGCACCAGCACCACCACCGGCAGATCGCTGCCCAGCGTCACGCGGCCCTGATAGACCCCCTGCCCGTCCCAGCGCGCCGCCACGTCCCAGCTTTGCACAATATGCGTATAGGTTAGGGTGTGGCCCGCATTCTCGCCGCGCGAGATCTGCACCTCCTTGCGGGGCATGTAGCGCACGACGTGAATGTCACAGGGGCGCACGGTCCCCGTTGCCTCGGCCCGGATCTGGATCGCGTCGCCATCCCGCGTCACCTTCAGATCGACATGCGATCCCGACTCAAGATGTTTGCGGATCAGGTTGGCGACCTTCATCGGGCGCGAGCCGATGACGTCGTCCTGCCCGTTCACCACCATTTGCGGCGTATAGATCATTTTCCAGCCGCCGGTGCGGGCATAGGCCTTTTGCCGTTTGGTAAAGCCGTGATGGGCAAAGACGTCCTTCCAGCCGATGTAATCCCAATAGTCCACGTGCAGCGCCAGCGGGATCACGTCCTCACGCTCCCCCAGTTCGGCAAGGATCGCGTCAGCGGGCGGGCAGGAGGAACAGCCCTGGGAGGTGAACAACTCAACCACCACAGGAGAGTTTTCGGCCACGGCCGCGCCAGCCAGCGCCATCCAGCCTGCGGCGAAAACGCCTGTGATACGGTTCATTGGGCTTACGCCTCCGGTTCTTGAGTGCCTTATCGGTCTAAACAACCCGGTTTGCGAACGCCAATCAAGGTTTTGCGAGAGCGAGTGAGCGGTTTCACGGCGTGGTGAGGCCGCCTGAATAACAGGCGTTGCGCTGCATCCGTCATTGCAGGACAGTGGAAGTGCTGCGAAGCACGGCAAATTGTGTGCGATGGTATACAAAAACGACGCACCCCCCTTGAACGAGTCGCCCCCTTTGGGGCAAGAGGGGCGCAATCACTGCATATCGTCACCCCATCGGAGGTACCCATGACCATTACCGTAGGCCATGACAGCGCCAAGACGCGCAAGACGCTTGAGTCCGGCGGCCAGACCGTCGCCTATTACTCGATCCCGGCGGCCGAAGCGGCCGGTCTGGGCGATTTCTCGAAACTGCCCGCCGCGCTCAAGGTGGTGCTGGAGAACATGCTGCGTTTCGAGGACGGCAAGACCGTCACCGTTGACGACATCAAGGCGTTTTCGGCCTGGGCCGCAAACGGCGGCAAGGGCGACCGCGAACTGGCCTACCGCCCGGCGCGCGTTCTGATGCAGGACTTCACCGGCGTTCCCGCCGTGGTTGACCTCGCCGCGATGCGCGACGGGATCAAGGCGCTGGGTGGCGACGCACAAAAGATCAACCCGCTGAACCCGGTTGATCTGGTCATCGACCACTCTGTCATGATCGACGAATTCGGCAACCCGCGCGCGTTCCAGATGAACGTGGACCGCGAGTATGAGCGCAATATGGAGCGCTACACCTTCCTCAAGTGGGGCCAGACCGCGTTCAACAACTTCCGCGTTGTGCCCCCGGGCACCGGCATCTGCCACCAGGTCAACCTGGAATACCTCAGCCAGACCGTCTGGACCGACGTTGACCAGAACGGTGACATGGTCGCCTATCCCGACACGCTGGTGGGCACCGACAGTCACACCACCATGGTCAACGGCGCGGCCGTGCTGGGCTGGGGCGTCGGCGGGATCGAGGCCGAAGCCGCCATGCTGGGCCAGCCGATCTCGATGCTGATCCCCGAGGTCGTGGGCTTCAAGCTGACCGGCGCAATGATGGAGGGCACCACCGGTACCGACCTTGTGCTGAAGGTCGTGGAAATGCTGCGCGCCAAGGGCGTGGTCGGCAAATTCGTGGAATTCTACGGCGAAGGCCTGGACAAGCTGCCGCTGGCGGACCGCGCCACTATCGCCAACATGGCCCCGGAATACGGCGCCACCTGCGGCTTTTTCCCGATCGACAACGAAACCCTGCGCTACCTGACCAACACCGGCCGCGACAAGGACCGCATCGCGCTGGTCGAGGCCTACGCCAAGGCGAACGGCATGTGGCGCGACGCGGATTACGATCCGGTCTATACCGACACGCTGGAACTGGACATGGGGACCATCGTCCCCGCCATCTCCGGCCCCAAGCGTCCGCAGGACTATGTTGCGCTGACCGCCGCCGCCTCGGCCTTCGAAAAGGTCGTGGCCGATTTCCGCGGCATCGACGTGTCGTCGGATGCCAAGGATATGGCCGCAGAAGGGCCCGTTGCGACCAAGCCGGTCAACCTCCACAAAACCGCCCCGGTCGAGGGCGAAGACTACGAACTGCGGGACGGGTCGGTCGTGATCGCCTCGATCACTTCCTGCACCAATACGTCGAACCCCTATGTCATGATCGGCGCGGGCCTTGTGGCGCGCAAGGCGGCCGCCCTTGGCCTGACCCGCAAGCCCTGGGTCAAGACCTCGCTGGCGCCGGGATCGCAGGTCGTGTCGCATTACCTCGAGGCCGCTGGCCTGCAGGAGGATCTGGACAAGGTCGGCTTCAACCTCGTCGGCTACGGCTGCACCACCTGCATCGGCAACTCCGGTCCGCTGCAACCGGAGATCTCGAAGGCCATCAGCGACAACGACCTGATCGGCGTCTCGGTCCTTTCGGGCAACCGCAACTTCGAAGGCCGGATCAGCCCGGATGTGCGTGCCAACTACCTCGCCTCGCCGCCGCTGGTCGTGGCCTATGCGCTGGCCGGTGACATGAACATCGACATCACCTCCGAGCCGCTGGCCCAGACGCCGGACGGCAAGGACGTCTACCTGAAAGACATCTGGCCGACGACGCAGGAAGTGGCGGAACTGGTCGAGCAGACCGTGACCCGCGAGGCGTTCCAGTCGAAATACGCGGACGTGTTCAAAGGGGACGAAAAGTGGCAGGGCGTCGAGGTTCCGCAAGCCGAAACCTATGACTGGCCCGCGACCTCGACCTATATCCAGAACCCGCCCTACTTCCAGGGCATGGGCAAGGAAAAGGGCGCGATCACCAATATCGAGGGCGCGCGCGTTCTCGCCCTGCTGGGCGACATGATCACCACCGACCACATCTCTCCGGCCGGATCGTTCAAGGACACCACCCCGGCGGGCAAGTACCTGATCGAACGCCAGGTGCCGCAACGCGAGTTCAACTCCTACGGCTCGCGCCGTGGCAACCACGAGGTCATGATGCGCGGCACCTTTGCCAACATCCGCATCAAGAACGAGATGCTGGACGGCGTTGAGGGCGGCTATACCAAGGGTCCCGACGGTGCGCAGGCCTCGATCTATGACGCGGCCATGGCCCACAAGGAGGCCGGCACACCGCTGGTGATCTTTGGTGGCGAACAGTACGGCGCGGGGTCTTCGCGGGACTGGGCGGCCAAGGGCACGGCTCTGCTGGGCGTCAAGGCGGTGATCGCTGAATCGTTTGAGCGTATCCACCGTTCGAACCTGGTGGGCATGGGCGTCATCCCCTTCGAGTTCACCGGCGGCGACACACGCAAATCGCTGGGCCTGACCGGCGAAGAGAGCGTCTCGATCGCTGGCCTCGACACCATCGAGCCGCTGCAAGAGGTGCCCTGCACCATCACCTATGCGGATGGAACGACCAAGGAGATCACGCTGAAATGCCGGATCGATACCGCCATCGAGGTGGAATACATCGAACACGGCGGCGTGCTGCACTATGTGCTGCGCAACCTGGCGCAATCGCCGGTGGCGGCCGAGTAAACCGTCTAAACCACAAAGATCAAGGGCGCTTCGGCGCCCTTTTTTTGTTGTCTGTCTGTGCCTTGCGGAACTTGCGTCTTCGCAAGCCGGTTGACTTTTCGTTAATCACGACGCGTATTATTCGGTATTGAACAAGCCATGTGGGGGGCCGCGCGCAATGCCGACATCATTCAATTTCGAATCTCAGGTCGGCATCGGCCCCAAGAACACCCCGGCCAACGGCAACCCGACGAATATTGACATCGAAATCACAGCCTTGATCGACGACGGGTCGATCTTGCCGGGCGACGAGGTCACCCTTTCTCAACTTGACAGTATTCCGCCGCCGGAATGGATCTCGGCGGGTTTGGCACCGGTGGACCAGGGTCCTGACCCGAATGGCTCGGGCCTCAACGTCTACACCGCCAATGTCTACTACTACGGCACAAGAGAATTCTTCTCCTCCTCCGGGCCCCAAAAGGGGTTCATCTTCGGATCTGAGCCTTTTTATTCTATCGAGTCCGAATTTCTGATCCTCTTTGACGAGAACTTTGACTTTTTCGGCGCGGATTCCGCCCTGTTGAACGACATCGAAAACTGGAACCAATTCCAGACGTCGCAAGCCCTGGTATTGGAACCTGCCTGTTTTCTCGCCGGAACCACGGTCTCGACCCCTGACGGCAGTTGCCTTGTCGAAAACCTGCAGATCGGTCAGCCGATCTCGACGGCCGATGGCCGCGCGGTGCCCGTCAGATGGATCGGCAGGCAGGTCATGCGCAGCCTGTTCACAAGCCGCAGGGCACGTCCCGTCCGCATCGACGCCGAGGCCCTGGGCGATGGTCTGCCGCACAGCGATCTGACCGTGACCGCCGACCACGGCATGGTGCTGGACGGGCTGGTGATCAACGCCGGCGCACTGGTCAATGGAACGACGATTGATTGGGTGCCGATGGGCGACCTGCCCGAAACCTTCACCGTCTACCATGTCGAGACCGAGGCGCATGACGTGATCCTCGCCAATGGCGCGCGGTCCGAGACCTTCATCGACTACCGCGACCGCCGCGCCTTCGACAACTACCAGGAATACCTGGAGCTCTATGGGGCCGAGCGCATCATCCCCGAGATGCCCCGCCCCCGCATCAGCGCCGCGAGGATGCTGCCGGATGCGATCCGCGCGCGGCTCGGACTCGGCGCGGAGAGGCTCGACGGCGACATAGCCACCCGGACCGGCAGGCTCGCTGGCTGATCCGGTCCTGCAAGGCACCTGATTTCCCTGCCGCGACAACGCTATGGCCACGCGCGCTAAAGTCCATCGCCATCGCCGATTGACTTCGCGACACGGCCAACGTTGAATGGCGTCGAGACCGTGCAACAAAGCCCCCCAGGTCATGGCCGGTCCATGGACGCATTGAAGAGAAAGCACCGGGGTAGGCCAACAAGGACGCCGACATGCCCCTTTCAGAAAGCTTCGCGTACAACTACGGATTCGGCACGATCAACCCGGCGACCAATCCGCAATTTCTCGGGACGGCCGCAACCGTCGGAGGCGGGACCCTGACAGACAGTCAGGATGGCGCGGCAGACGGGTTCACCGATGTCGGCGATACCTTGACCTGGTCCTTATCCGGCAGCCCGGCCACCTACCACGGCAGGACCAATAACGGAGAACCGATCGTATCGATCGTTTTAGACGAACCATATTACTACATACTGTCCAACGACCCAAATCACGGCTCCGAGACCTTTACCGTGGATTCCAGTCCCTATCCCTATTGCTTTGCCGAGGGCACCGGAATCGCCACGCCCGGTGGAGAGCGCCCGGTGCAGGACCTGGCCGCCGGGGACCTGGTGCTGACAGCCGACGGGCGCGCGGTTCCGGTGCTCTGGCTGGGTCGGCAAAGCCTGTCGTCGCTGTTTTCCGGCACGCGGGCCGGCATGGTGCGCATCCGCGCCGGGGCGCTGGGCGACGGCCTGCCGCATGCGGACCTAGAGGTGACGGGCGAGCACGGCATGATCGTTGATGGCCACGTCATCAACGCCTCGGCACTGGTGAACGGCACGAGCATCGATTTTGTCCCCATGGGCGACCTGCCCGAAACCTTCACCGTCTACCATGTCGAGACCGAGGCCCATGACGTGATCCTCGCCAATGGCGCGCGGTCCGAGACCTTCATCGACTACCGCGGCCGCCGCGCCTTTGACAACTGCCAGGAATACATGGAGATCTACGGCGCCGAACGGATCATCCCCGAGATGCACCGCCCGCGCATTTCCAGTGCGCGGCACCTGCCGGACGAGATTGCGAACCGTCTCGGCATCCAGTCGCTGGCCGGTTTTCCAGAGGATCTGCCTATCTCGGTCGCATGATCGAAAGAAGTGACCGCGTTCGGCAGAAAGCCTGACGCTTCACGTGAGATTCACCTCGATTGGCAGGTAACAATGCCCATCGCGGGGTCTTGTCCTCTTGATCTTTGCCTGGCGTCAAGACCTCGAACAATCGCGCGCTTGGCCGACTGAACCCTCGGTCACCCGCCGGAAACCACCGCTCGAACGCGTTGATCACGCTCCGAAGCAGGTCGAATCCCCATACTGACTTTTCATCCGCACGCCCGGCAAAAGGCTACCTCAACCCGGCAATATCGCGGCATCAATGACTCAACTTAGAGAAGTGTGCGAATCTCATTTTCGAGTTTCACCGCTTGACGACTCTGCCCGACCACGAATCAATTTCGGCAACGGCCTCAGGGCCTGGCTCTTTGAGAGTTGGGATATTTCACAGGTTAATGCACCTTTATGCACAGCAACACAATCATAGGTCGATTCGCAACCCAAAAAAAACCAATCATTAAGTGTATATTAAAGAATCATCATTTTTGTTGACCTCAAGAAAATCACTGAGTTTACTCTACCTACGCGGTATCGAATCCATGCCCATCCGACTGTTCAGACATGAACTTCGGAAAGTGTATCCCCGTGTCCGCAAGGCACGACTCTTCGGAGTTCTGATTTTTCTGGTGTGATCAATAGGAGAAACTCATGTCCACAATCGACCTTGACAACGTCCACGAGTATACGGGCGGCGTAGCGCTTACCGTTGGGGGCGTCCTGGACGTCGGGTTGCTGCCCTATGGCCCGGAACTGGGCACGGCTACCTTCGTCGATGACGACGACACCTTCGAAACCGCCGATACCGCCACATTCAATGGCGCGGGCTTCAGCTATATCGGTCAAGGGACAGCGGCGACGCTCGCCGTGGGCGGTATCGAAATCGATTCCAAGCCGGTCGTGGCCTTCTCGCAGGGCGGAACAACCTACCTGTGGTATCCCGAGGGCGAGCCTCTCGCCGGCGTGCTGACCTCCACCATCAACCTGACCACAGACGCGCCCTACGCCTATTGCTTCGCGGAAGGCACGCTGATCGCCACGGCCCAGGGTGAGCGCAGCGTCGAGGATCTGGCCATCGGGGACACGATCCGGACGGCCGACGGTTCCGAAACAACCGTCAAATGGGTGGGCGTCCAGACACTGAGCAATCTCTTCAGCGAAACCGGCAAGCAGATGGTGCGCATCAGCGCGGGCGCGCTTGGCGACGGCCTGCCCCACAGCGACCTGACCGTCACCACGGATCATGGCATGATCTTTGACGGTCTGGTCGTGAATGCCTCTGCCCTGGTCAACGGGTCGACCATCGACTTTGTACCGGCAACAGAGTTGGGCGGCCGTTTCAAGGTCTACCATGTCGAGACCGAGGCGCATGAAGAGATCCTTGCCAACGGAGCGGCGGCGGAAACCTTCGTTGATTACGCAGCCCGCAAGAACTTCGACAACTACGACGACTATCTCGAACTCTACAATGGTGCGGAACGCCTGATCCCGGAAATGACCAAACCGCGCATTTCCTCCATCCGGATGCTGCCCATACACCTGCGCGAGAAACTGGGCATGACCTCCCCCGTCACCCAGTTCTTCAAGAGCGCCTGACGCTTGGCCCTGTCTTCCTGAGGGCGTTGTGCACAGGCACTCGCGACGGGTCCTGCAATTATTGCAGGGCCCGTTTTTCTGTCCGTCGAAGTCCGGCCGTCAGCGCATGCACTCTGCCGGAAGGTCGGGAACCACAAGATTGCCTGCCTGACCGAGCCCCAGATCGGCCGAGGAATGCTCATTTTCCTGACAAGGTTGCAAGTGTCCGCGCAAATCCCGCGCACTGCGGGTTTTCCTGACCTGCGCAACCGATGTTTCCCCCTGTAAATCAGTCTCAAGATCCCATGTGATGGTCACAAAGACTGATGAGGCAGACCCAATGAAACTCTTGACCCTTGTACAGGCCGCGGCCCTTCTCCTGCTTGCCGTGATCGGCGCCTATGCGGCGCAGGACAATGGGACCCCGACCTGCAAGACCGCAGCCCCCGCCACCGTCACCGCCAGCGAGGCCTGCGAGCTTTGACCGCGGGCCCCTCCGGCAAAGGTTACTCCACGTCCGGTTGTGGCGGGATGGTGCGCAGGTAGAGGACCAGCGCATCCATGTCCTCACCGGTCATGCGTGCAAGGTAACCAAAGGGCATGGGCGGCATCATCTGGCTACCGTCAGGACGCACACCCTTGGCGATCATGTCCTTGAGTTCGGCATCGGAATAGGCGGCAAGCCCGTCCTCATGCGAGGTGATGTTGGCCGCCACCGACACCCCCCAGGGTCCGTGAAACTCGTACCCGCCCCTTCCCAGGTGCGTATCGAACATCGGCCCCATTTCACCAAAGGTCGTGTGGCATTCCAGGCAATGCGCCACCGGCCCCGCCAGATAGGCGCCATACTCCGCCGTCACGCCCTCCTGTGGATGCGGGACACTGTCCAGCGGCGGGCCATAGGCAGGCGGCAGCGGGATGTTGTAGACGCTCTCACCCGGGTCATTGTCCACCGCCGGGACAGAGCGCAGGTACATCACCATGCTCATCACATCGTCATCCGACAGACCCCGGTACAGCAGGATGGGCATCGGCGGCCCGATCACGCTGCCATCGGGGCGAATGCCCTCGCGGATCGCCTTGGCCAGTTCCGCATCCGACCAGTCCGCCACGCGCCCGCCCGGCGTGATATTGGCGGAAATCGCGGTGAACGCCTCGATCTTCTCGACCAGACGACCGCCAAGGTTCTGATCCATCACGGGTCCCTGCGGCCCCATCGGCGTATGGCAGTTGCCACAGCCTGCAGGCCCCTCGACAAGGTATTCCCCACGTCCCAGACTTGGCTCGGCCAAACACATAGACGCCGAAGCCAAGACCATGGCCCCGTATAAAATCGGTTTCATATCCACCTCCCTGAAAATCCTGTTGTCTCGAAACACGAGCGACTCATACGCCTGCGCAGGATAGCGCGGCTTTCGTCAGGGCCTCAGGGAATTCTGTGTCAGCGCCCCAGCGCCTCGTTCAGCCTGGGCAGGAAACGCTGTTCATAGTCCGACCCCACCAGCGGCCCGACGAATTTGAACAGCACCGTACCGTCGCCATCAAGGATGAAGGTCTCTGGCGGCGCGGTCACGCCCCAGTCGATCGCCGTGCGTCCCGGCGGGTCAAAGGCGATCGCCATGAAGGGGTTGCCCTCATCCTCCAGATAGGACTTGGCGTTGCCTGCCTGATCCTTGAAGTTGACTCCGACAAGGCGAATGCCGTCTTCCTTCATCTTCATCAGTACCGGGTGTTCGACCCGGCAAGGCGGGCACCAGCTGGCCCAGAAGTTGACCAGCGTCAAATCTCCGGCGGCCAGCATCTCGGGCGTGATCGCCGCGTATCCGGGCAGTGCCTCTTCGGTCATTGCGGGCGCGGGCTTGCCCTCGAATACGGACTCGAGGTCATCTTTGCCCTCACGCCCCAGCCCAAGGTAGAACAGCAGGCCAAGCGCGCCGAAGATCACCGGCGGAAGCACCATGAGGGGGGACACCTTAGCCATTCTTCACCCTCTCCTCGACCTTTTGCAGCTCTGCCCGCACCCGGCGCGACCGCCAGACACTGAACACCACCAGCGCCACGATCAGCCCCAGCGAGACCGTGTAGGACGACAGGACAGCGCCGGTGTATTGGCCAAGATCCGGCATCATGCCATGCGCTCCCGTGCCAACAGCGCCCGGGTGCGACGCGCCCGGATTTCCGTCTGCGTGCGCAGGAACACCAAGGAAACGAACAGCAGGACAAACCCGAGGCCCGAGACCAGCATCGGGTAGAAATAGACGTTCGACACCTTTTCCGTCGTATCGGTGCCAACCAACGCCTCGGCCCGCAACACGGACTGTCCCTGATGCAGGCCCTGGTTCCAGAAATGCACTGCGTAGCGGCTGAGCACCGCAAAGACCGAGCCGACAAGGCAGAGGATCGCGGTCAGATCGGCGGCGGTATCGTCATCTTCGATCGCCTCCCACAGCGCCATGTAGCCAAGGTAGAACAGGAAAAGCACCAGAAAGGCCGTCAGGCGCGGGTCCCAGGCCCACCAGGTGCCCCACATCGGCTGTCCCCAGATCGCCCCCGTGGCCAGCCCGATGATCGTCATCGTGGCCCCGATCGGCGCCGCGGCCCGCGCTGCCAACGCGCTGACATGGTGCCGGCGGACGATCCAGATCAGCGAGGCCACCAGCATCATCGCCCAGGCATTGATCGCCATCATCGCGGCCGGCACATGCAGGTAGATGATCTTGACGGTCGCCCCCTGGCGGAAATCGTCGGGCGTAAAGAAAAAGCCCCAGATCAGACCGGTGGCCAGACAGACCACCGCCGCGCCGGACAGCCATGGCAGCAGCCGGTCCGCCGTGCGGATGAACTTGACCGGATTGGCGTATTCCCAGATCGACATGGCCTTTCCTCTCGGTTTCCGGCGGTTACACCGCAAATAGCGCCCGTGCGCAATACGTCACAGGCCCGCGCTCACCGCAGGTTGATCCGCAGCACAGCCGCGCTGGCAAAGGGCAGCAGCGCCGCCACGCCAAAGCTGATCCCCGCCAGCATCATCACCGGCGTCTGAACTGCCAACCCCTCGGCCCCCCGCCGCGCCACTTCGGCCCCGAAAATCAGGGTCGGCACATAGAGCGGCAGAACCAGCAGCGACATCAGCAAGCCACCGCGCTTCAGCCCCACGGTCAACGCCGCGCCGAATGTGCCGATCACCGAGAGCGCCGGCGTCCCCAGTGCGAGGCTGACAAGCACCCAGAGGTAACCGGGAGTCGCAAGGTTCAACAGCACCCCCAGCACCGGCGCCGCCAGCACCAACGGCAATCCGGTGGTCAGCCAATGCGCCAGCGCCTTGATCGCGACAATCCCCTCCATCGGCAGCGGCGCGGTCGCCAGCAGGTCCAGCGAGCCATCCTCCCAGTCCAGCGCAAAGATCCGGTCCAGAGACAGCAGGCAGGCCAGCAGGGCCCCGATCCACAGCACGCCGGGCGCAATCCGCCCCAACAGCGCCGTCTCCGGTCCCACTCCGAAAGGCACCAGCACCGTGACGATCAGGAAAAACGCCAGCCCAAGCCCAAAGCCGCCCCCGGCCCGCACTGCCAGCCGCAGGTCGCGTGCCAGCAGCGCGATCACAGGAAGGCCTCATCTTGCACCGCGACGCGCGGTCTGGCGCGATAGGGGGCAACATCCAGCACATCCGCCTCGATCCCCAGGTCGATATGCGTGGCCATCAGTGCCGCCCCTCCGCGCCCCAGATGCGCCCGCACCGCATCCGCAAACAGCGCCACGGAATCGGTGTCCAGCGACACCGTCGGCTCATCCAGTACCCAGACCGGTCGCCCCGTCACCATCAGCCGCGCCAGTCCCAGCCGCCGCTTCTGCCCCGCCGACAGCGTGCCCGCCAGACGCTCTTCGAGCGCTTCGAGGTTGAAGGCGTGCAGCGCCTCGCCAATTCCCTCGACACCAAAGACCCGCGCCCAGAACCGCAGGTTCTCTCCAACGCTCAGCATGGATTTCAACCCGTCCGCATGGGCGGCATAGGCGATCCGCTCCCCGGCGCCAGAGACGGTCCCCTGCATCGTCGGCTGCAACCCGGCCACGCAGCGCAATAGTGTCGTCTTGCCCGCGCCGTTCGGTCCGCGCAGCACAAGCGCGCGCCCCTCGGCCAGCGCAAAGGACACGCCTTCCAGCACGGGCACCCCGCCGCGCGACACCGTCAGATCGGAAACCTTCAACTCCATGTCAGCGGCTTACCCCAGCCCGCGCGCCCGCAAAAGCCCCAAGCGCGCGCCGCGACGCGATGCCCCCGCCACTGGACCGCAACGCTCTGCTTCTTTGGTTTTTCAAATACCCTCGGGGGAGTCGCGCAGCGCGCGACGGGGGCAGCGCCCCCAATCCGATTTTTCGACGAAAAATCGTCCCGCACTCAGACCGGCAGCGCTGCCACGGCCACCCGCCGCCCCTCGCTCAGCAGCACGTTGTAGGTCCGGCAGGCCGAGGGCGAGTTCATCGCCTCGACACCCAGCCCGGCCTCTTCCAGTTCAGCCCGCAGGTCGGCAGGCAGATGCGCCGTCTCCGCGCCGGTGCCCACGAACAGAACATCGACCACGCCCACAAGGCTCAACAGGGTCTGGATATCCTCCAGCCCGCCCCAATCGGAACGCCCGCGATCCCAGAGCAACAGCGGGCCGGTGTGGACCTCGCCGCCGACGCGGAAAAATCCAGGCCCGTAGCCCTCGACCGGCACCGCATTGGTAAAGACAATCTCATTCAGTCGCATGATGTCTTCCTACCCCCAAACCGGCAGCCCGGACAAGGCCGAGACCGCGATTACAGCATAGGCGGTGCCACGGTAGAACCGCTCGTAATCCGACCGGAACAGCCACGCGCCAAGCCAGTTCCCGATCACGTTCGGCACGGCAAAGACAAGCCCCATGACTGCAATGCCGGTATCCCACCGGCCAAAACCGACCATGAAGAGCATCAGCAACAGGTCATAGACCAGCAGAAACAGCAGGATCGTGGCGCGTATGTTCTTCACCGGCAGCGGACGCGACATGTAGAACAGGATTACCGGCGGTCCCGGCAGCCCCGCCACGCCGCCCAGGAAACCGGCGGCGCCGCCGATCCCGGTCACCGCCTTGCGGCCCACCGTCCCGCGATACCGCAGCCCCAGCGCGACAACCGCCAGCATCGCCAAGGCCACCAGGCTGACAGAGACCTGGAATATTTCCGGTGCGACCCGGGTCAGCACCCACATGCCCAATGGCAAGGCAATCACGCAACCCAGCACCATCCGCAAAAGGTCCCGGCGATCCACCGCGTCCCAGGCCCTCCGGACGATGGGCACCGGTCCCAGCAGATCCATCATCGTCATCGCAAGGATGGCCCCAAAGGGCGGCAGGATTCCCGCCGCGACCGGCATGAACACCAGCCCGGAGCCAAACCCGGTAAAGCCGCGCACAAGCCCCGCAAGGAATGCCGCCGCCAGCAGCCAGCCTGTCTCCACGGGAGACAGGCTGGCCCAGGCGTCAGGCATCAATGTCGCCGAACTGGGTTCCGCCGCTGTCGGTCGGCTTGGACCAGTCGCGCTTGACACCAAGGCGCATCAGCATGGCAGAGGCCACGAAGATCGACGAATAGGTGCCGACCACAACGCCCCAGATCATCGCAAAGACAAAGCCCCGGATCACGTCGCCGCCCAGCACAAACAGCGCGATCAACGCCAGTAGCGTGGTGAAGGAGGTCATGAAGGTCCGGCTCAGCGTCTCGTTGATCGAGAGGTTCAGCACCTCTTTCAGGTCCTTGGACTTGTACTTGATCAGGTTCTCGCGCACCCGGTCGAACACGACCACGGTGTCGTTCAACGAGTAGCCGACAATGGTCAGAAGCGCCGCGATGATGGCCAGATCGAACTTGATGCCAACCTCGGAGAAGATCCCGATGGTCAGCACCACGTCATGCACCAGCGCCACGACCGCCCCCACCGCGAACTGCCATTCGAAGCGCAGCCAGATGTAGACCAGCACCGCCCCGATCGCCAGAAGCACGGCAATGGCCGCCGTCTGGATCAACTCACCCGAGACCTTGGGACCAACCGATTCCACCGACACGAACTTGATGTCCGGCGACACCTCGACCAGTGCGGCCTCGGCTTGGGCGATGATCTCGCTCGATACGGCTTCTTCGCCGTCCTGCGCGCCGATGCGGACCATGGCAACATTCTGTTCGGGGCCGAAATTCGGGTCGAAGACCTCGGAAATCACCACGTCGCCCAGTTCCAGCGCGTCCAGCGCGGCGCGATAGGCGCCCACGTCCACCGGCTGCGCGCTTTCGGTGCGGATCGTGGTGCCGCCCTGAAAGTCGATGCCGTAGTTCAACCCCCGCACGCCGAAACTGACCAGCGCCAGAACCATCATGAAGGCCGAAATGCCCAGCCACAGCGCCGGTTTCGAGAAGAAATCGAAGTTGGTCTGTTGAGGTACCAGTTTCAGGCGCATGTCAGACCTCGATCGTTTTCGGGCGGCGGCGTTCGAACCAGATGACGATCAGCAGCCGCGTGACGAAGATCGCAGTAAAGACAGAGGTCATGATCCCGAACCCCAGCGTGACGGCAAAGCCGCGCACCGGACCGGACCCCATGGCATAGAGGATCACCGCCGTGATGAAGGTGGTGATGTTGGCGTCGACGATGGCCGACAGCGCCTTTTCATAGCCCAGTTCAATGGCCCGCGCCGGTCCCTTGGCCGTGCGCAACTCCTCGCGGATACGTTCGAACACCAGCACGTTGGCGTCCACCGCCATACCCACGGTCAGAACGATCCCCGCGATGCCCGGCAGGGTCAGCGTGGCCCCGATCAGGCTGAGGAACCCGAACATCAACCCGATGTTCAGGATCAGCGCCACATTGGCAAAGACACCAAACAGCCCGTAGCTGAGGAACATGAAGACCAGCACCGCGGCAAAGGCGACAATCGTCGCGATCTTGCCCGCGTCGATGCTGTCCTGCCCCAGTTCCGGGCCGATGGTCCGCTCTTCAAGGAAGACCATCTTGGCCGGCAACGCACCGGCGCGCAACAGCACGGCCAGTTGCGTTGATTCCTCGACCGTGAAATTGCCGGTGATGATGCCCGACCCGCCCGGAATATGGGATTGGATGACCGGGGCAGAGATCACCTCGTCATCCAGCACGATGGCGAATGGAGAGCCGATGTTGTTGGCTGTGTAATCGCCGAACTTGCGCGCGCCGGAGGGGTTGAAGTTGAAATTGACCGCCGGGCGGCCGTTCTGGTCAAAGGCGGGCTGGGCGTTGGTCAGCTCTTCGCCGGTGACCACGGGGGCCTGTTCAAGGACATAGAACACGCCGTCCTGATCCAGCGAGGGCAGCACCTCGTTGCCGACACCCGGCGCCTCGGCGGCATTGGTGGTGCGGGTGACAACCGGCTGAAAGGTCAGTTGCGCCGTGGTGCCGATGATCTCTTTCAGTTCCTGGGCCGAGCCGATGCCCGGCACCTGGATCAGGATCCGGTCAAAGCCCTGCCGCTGGATTGTCGGTTCGCGGGTGCCAACCTCGTCGATCCGGCGGCGGATGATCTCGAGGCTCTGCTGCATGGTCCGGTCGTCCATCGCCTGCCGTTCCGCCTCGGACAGGGTGATCACCAGGATGTCGTCCTGACTGCTGACCTCGATGTCAGAGGACCCTGCCCCGGTCAGCGACACAACAGGCGTTGCCAGACCGCGCACGACCTCCATCGCGCGGGCCATGCCCGCCTGTTCGGAGATCCGCACCCGCAACTCGCCCGGTGTCCGGGCCGCCTGCAGGCGGATGGTGCCCACGGTGTCCCGTTCATCGCGCAACACGTCGCGCACCTCGGGCCAGAACGCCTCCATCCGCGCCTCGTAGACGTCCTCGACCTGCACCTCGGCGAGCAGATGTGCCCCGCCGCGCAGATCAAGCCCGAGATTGACGAGGCCCGAAGGCAGGACCGTCGGCCAGCCGCTGGCGGCAGACCGGTTCTCTTCGGTATCGAAACCCGCCTCGATGGCCTTTACCGCGTCGTTATGAACCTCGACGCGGGTGTAAAAGACATTCGGCATGGCGAGCAGCAGGCCGACCACCACGGTGGCCCAGATCAGCACGCGCTTCCAGAGATCGACCTGCAGCATCCGGACTCAGCTTTCCGCTGGTTCGGTCTTGGACAGGACCTGCGCGACGGTGGCCTTGACCACGCGGACCTTCACGCCTTCGGCGATCTCGACTTCGATTTCCTTGTCGTCCTTGACCTTGGCAACCTTGCCGATCATCCCGCCCTGGGTCACGACCTGATCGCCCCGGCGCAGCGCGGCAACCATTTTCTGGTGATCCTTCATTTTCTTTTGCTGCGGACGGATCAGCAGGAAGTACATGATCGCGAAGATCAGTATAAGCGGAAGAAACTGGCCGACGGCTTCCATTGGGATGATGCTCCTGTAGAGGGACAGCGGGGCACCCCCCGCGAAATTTCGCGGAACCTATGCGCGGCCCGGTCCAGATGCAAGGCGGCCACGCCCCGCTGCCGCATAGTTTTGGCCTTTGTCTTGCCGGAATCTGGCGCATTTCCCGCTGTCGACCGGGGCGCGCCGCCTTCGGGCTGCGAAATCCCCTTCCCGGACGGGTCCAAGACGCTATCCTGCGTGTCATGAACCTGCGTCTGCTTGCCCTGACTGTCCTGCCGCTTTCCCTTTTTGCCGGAGTCCTTGCCGGTGAAGAGGCGGCCATCGGCCGCCTGAACACTGCCGGGTATCGCACGACCGAGATGTGCACCGCCTCGCTTGTCGCGCCCGCGCTGATCCTGACCGCCGCCCATTGCGTCACCCGGCCAGAGGATGGCTATCTCAAACGCCTGACGGACATGGTCTTTGTCGCGGGATGGGACGGCGACGGGCACACCGGCGCGTCCCGGATCAAGGCGGTGCACGTGCACCCGCAGGCCTATGTCGGTGGCCGCTTTGACCTGCGGCATGACATTGCGCTGGCCGAATTGACCGAGCCGCTGACACCGGCGCCGCTGGCCTTTGGCAATGGCACCCTGCCCGGCCCGCTGACGCTGATGGGCTACATGCGCTCTCGCCCGCACCGCCTGACCGTGACACCCTATTGCTACGGCGAACCGGCCTCCAGCCTCTGGCGCATCGGCTGCCGGGTGGAACCGGGACAATCCGGCGGCCCGGTGGTGGCGGGCGAAGGCACGGCGCGGCGCGTGGTCGCGGTCATTGTCGCGGTGACCGAGGAACAGGCGATTGCGGTGCCGGTCGATGGCTGGCTCCGGCAACAATTCGCGGCATCCCGTTGAGTTCGCGCCCGAACCGGCCTGCAGCCTCTACCGTCCAATCCCAAGTTGGGGCATAACCCACCCGACTCAATTGCACGCTCGAACACTGGAGGAGACGATGCACGACATCCGCGCCATCCGCGAAAATCCCGAAACCTGGGACGCGGCGCTTGTCCGCCGGGGAGTGGAGCCGATGTCCTCGTCCGTTCTGGAACTGGACCGCGCCCGCCGTGCCGCCATCACCGCCGCCGAAGAGGCGCAGGCCGAACAGAACCGCGCCTCCAAGGAAGTGGGCCGCGCCAAGGCCAGCGGCGACGAGGCCGAATTTGAACGGCTGCGCACCCTTGTCGGGCAGAAAAAGGCCGAAGTGGCCGAGATGCAGGACAAGGCAAAGGCGCTGGATGCCGAGCTGACCGATCTGCTGATGGGCATCCCCAACCTGCCGTTCGAGGACACACCCGACGGCAAGGACGAGGATGACAATGTCGAGATCAAGCGACAGGGCAACCCGCGCAATTTCGACTTTGACCCGAAAGAGCATTTCGAGATCGACGGCGTCAAACCCGGCATGGATTTCGAGGTGGCCGCCAAACTCTCGGGCAGCCGCTTTGTCGTGCTTTCGGGCGCCGTGGCCCGCATTCACCGCGCCTTGGCGCAGTTCATGCTGAACACCCATGTCGACGAAAACGGCCTGACCGAGACATGGACCCCGGTCCTTGTGCGTCCTGAAATGATGTATGGCACCGGGCAACTGCCCAAGTTCGGCGAGGACAGCTATGAGACCACCAACGGCTGGTGGCTGATTCCCACCTCCGAGGTGACGCTGACAAATATCGTCAACGGACTGGTGGTCGAGGAAAGCTATCTGCCGCGCCGCTACTGCGCCCATTCGCAGTGCTTCCGCTCGGAGGCGGGCAGCGCGGGCCGCGATACCGCCGGGATGCTGCGCCAGCACCAGTTCGAAAAGGTCGAGATGGTGTCGATTACCAAGCCCGAAAACAGCCGGGCCGAACTGGACCGCATGACCGGCTGCGCCGAGGGCATCCTCGAAAGGCTGGGGCTGGCCTATCGCACCGTAGTCCTGTGCACCGGCGACATGGGCTTTGGCGCGCAGCGCACCCATGACATCGAGGTCTGGCTGCCCGGTCAGAACACCTACCGCGAGATCAGCTCGGTCTCGGTCTGCGGTGATTTTCAGGCGCGCCGCATGAACGCCCGCTTCCGTCCCGAAGGCGGCGGCAAGCCGGAATTCGTGCACACGCTGAACGGCTCCGGCCTTGCGGTGGGCCGCTGCCTGATCGCGGTGCTGGAAAACGGCCAGCAGGCGGATGGCTCGGTCGATCTGCCCGAGGTCTTGCACCCCTACCTCGGCGGCAAGACCCGCCTTACATCCGAAGGCGTGCTGGCATGAGCAGACCGGCCTCAGCAACGGACCGCCCCGGCGCGGCGCAGATGGCATGACCCGGCTCTGGGCAATCCTCTGCGCGCTTGCGGCGCTGGCCTTTGCGGCCTCCCCCTGGCTGGCGCCGGGGTTCAGCGGCTTTGAGCCTTCGCAATTCCCGGTCCCGCTGGAGGACCCGCCGGTGCAACCGGCCGGCTATGCCTTTGCGATCTGGGGGCTGATCTACATCTGGCTGATCGTCGGCACGGTTTTCGGCGCCCTGCGGCGGTCCGACGATCCGGACTGGGCGCCGATGCGGCCGATGCTCTTTGCCAGCCTCGCCATGGGTGCGGTCTGGCTGCCGCTGGCAACGGTTTCGCCGGTGCTGGCGACGGTGCTGATCTGGGCCATGCTGGCGACCGCTCTGATCGCCCTGTTCCGGGCCGGGGACACCGACCGCTGGCTGCAGCAGGCGCCCGTCGCCGTCTACGCGGGCTGGCTTTCCGCCGCGGCCTGCGTGGCACTTGGCGTTGTGACGGGGGGGTACGGCTGGATGCTCCCGACCCCGGCGGCGCTGGTTGCGCTGTCGCTCTGCATGGCCTTGGCTGTGACGATGCAGTACCGGCTGCACCGCGCCCCGGAATACGGCATCACGGTGATCTGGGCGCTGGTCGGCGTGGTGGTGCAGAACTGGCAACCTTTCAACGCGGCGGTGACGCTGCTTGCCGTGGTCGGCATGGTTGCCATTCTCGGCGTGCGCGGCACGGACACCGAGTAGCTCTGGACAGGCCGCAACCCGGGAGCCTAGGCTTGGGTCAGGTTGTCCCAAACAAAGGCCATTGCCATGCGCGCCCTGATTTTCGCAATTGTCCTGAGCGCCGTGCCGCCGATTGCCATGGCGCAGGAAACTGCGCCTCGCACCGAGGCCAGTATCGCCGGCAGCTATGCGGTCAGCGGTCGCAACCCGGACGGCTCGGCCTATGCCGGCTCGGTTGTCCTCAGCCAGCAGGGCGCAGACTACAGCATCGCCTGGACCATCGAGGGACAAGGATTCCAGGGCACTGGCAAGCTTGACGGCCGCGTGCTGACGGTGACCTGGCAAGGCGACCCGGATCCGGTGGTCTATGTGCTGATGCCGGACGGCGAGTTGCACGGCACCTGGGCCGACGGCCACGCGCTCGACCGTCTGGCCCCCAAGCGCTGACACCAGATCGGCGCCAAGCCGTCTGTTCGCCGGAGCCGCCTCTCGCTTGATGCCGGAAAGAGGTAAGGCCGCCCCCGGTGCAAGGGGGCGCAGCCCCGCGCCCCGCGCGGCTTGCCCTTGCACCCGGGGGCGGGCTTGCCTCAGGCAGCAAATCAGCGAGAGGAGGATCTGGTGAACAGACAGCGGCCTGTTCACTGGTGAGTCCCGAAGCGAAAACCGCGCGCCCACGGGTGCCAGCGCGCGGACAGGCTGCTCAGGACTTCTTCGCCTGCAGACTACCGAGGTGCTTTTTCAACGCGCCCGCGTTCTTTTTCTTGCGGCCCTTGTAGGGGTTCTTGTCGCCCTGTCCACGCATGGTCAGCCGGATCGGCGAGCCCGGCATGTCGAAATCCTCACGCAATCCGTTCACAAGGTAGCGCGAGTAACTCTCAGGCAGTTTGTCGGGAAGCGAGCACATCACCACAAACCCCGGCGGACGCGTCTTGACCTGCGTCATGTACCGCAACTTGATCCGGCGGCCCTGCGGCGCGGGCGGCGGGTGTCTCTGCACCATGCCTTCAAGCCAGCGGTTCAGCTGCCCGGTGGGCACGCGCCGGTTCCAGACGTCGTAGGCCTTCATGACCGCCGCCTGCAACCTGTCGAGCCCCTTGCCGGTGCGGGCCGAAATGGTCACAAGGGGCGCGCCACGCAGCTGCGGCAGGACATGCTCGAACTGCTCGCGCAGCCACTTCAGCTTGTCCTGCTTCTCATCCTCGATATCCCACTTGTTGACCGCCACGACCACCGCGCGCCCCTCGCGCTCGGCCAGGTCGGCGATCTTCAGGTCCTGCGTCTCAAAGGGGATCGCCGCGTCCAGCAGCACCACGACCACCTCGGCAAATTTCACCGCCCGGATGCCGTCGGAGACCGACAGCTTCTCCAGCTTTTCCTGCACCTTTGCCTTGCGTCGCATCCCGGCGGTATCAAAGATCCGTGTCGGCACGCCGCCCCAGTCCAGCTGGACCGAAATCGCATCCCGCGTGATCCCCGCCTCCGGGCCGGTCAGCAGACGGTCCTCACCCAGGATCGTGTTGACCAAAGTGGACTTGCCCGCGTTGGGCCGCCCGACCACGGCGATCTGCAAGGGTTTGTCCCGCGTCGGCACGCGGATCGCGCTCTCGTCATCATCCTCGTCGCTGACGGCGATGTCCGTCTCGGGCGCATCCGCCTCGGCCCGCGCGGCAAATTCCTCGGAAATCGGCAAGAGCAGACTGTAAAGCTCGTTCATCCCCTCGCCGTGCTCCGCCGACAGCCGCAGGGGTTCGCCCAGCCCAAGGCCGTAAGCCTCCAGAATGCCGGCATCCGCCGCAGCGCCTTCGGCCTTGTTGGCGGCCAGGATGACATGCGCGGACCGTCTGCGCAGGATCTCGGCAAAGACCTGATCGTCGGCCAGGATCCCCGCCCGGGAGTCGACGAGAAACAGACAGACATCCGCCATGTCCACCGCCCGCTCGGTCAACCGCCGCATGCGGGCCGGCAGCGAGTCGTCATTGGCATTCTCCAGCCCGGCGGTGTCAATCACCGTGAACCGCAGATCGACCAGCCGCGCCTCGCCTTCGCGCAGGTCGCGGGTCACACCCGGTTGGTCGTCAACCAGCGCAAGGCGCTTGCCGACAAGGCGGTTGAACAGGGTCGACTTGCCCACATTGGGGCGGCCGACGATGGCGAGCGTAAAGGTCATGGGCGGCTCCGCGGGTCAGGCGCGCGGCTTAGCGCATTTTGACGGGACGGGAAAGTCCATTGCGTTCCGCCTGGCCGAAAGGCGGAACAGGGTCCCGGGGCGCGCTGTCCATGCCAGCAGCGCAACCCCCAGACCCGAGCCCGAGGACGACGTCCGACAGGCGAGATTTCCTGCGCGCGCGCCAGCGCGCTCGACTGGATCCGGGGTCAGGGTTCAACGGAACGCGTGCAGCACACCTTTGCGCGACACCACGTAAAGCGTGCCACCGGCAACCACGGGGCGGGTTGTGGCGCCTCCGGGAATCGCCACTTCCTGCACCACTTGCCCGTTGGCCGGATTGAAGACACGCATCTTGCCATCAGAGCTTGCCACGATCAGACGGCCCCCCGCCAGCACGGGTCCATGGTTGGCAAAGGCCTTGTCGCGTCGGCGGTTGGGGTTGCGGGTCGGCTCATACCCCGGCAGTTCAGTCGACCAGATTTCCTGACCCGTCCGCGCATCCAGCCGCACCAGATCGTTCACGTCGGAGACGAAAAACACCGAATCATCCGCCGGCCAGAGCGGCCCCAGAGCCCCCCGATTGGCGGTCCAGAGGCGTTCGCCATTGTAGACGTTCAGTGCAACAACGCTGCCCGAATGGTTGCCCGCATAGACCGTATCGCCCGAGATCAACGGATCGCCGGTCACGTCGTCGATGCCCGCAATGGTGACCCCGGCGCGGCGGCCGAGAATGTCGGCGCTCCAGACCCGCAGACCGCCCTGGCGGAACGCGCCCTGCACGGTGCCCGACCCGAAGGAGAAGATGACGTATTTGTCGTTCACCGCGGGCGCAGGCGCTCCGGCGATGTTGTTGATGTCCTTGGCGCCTTCCATCTGCCAGCGCACGCGGCCGTCCCCGGCCTCGATTGCCCAGGCCGTCTGGTCCCCCGACACCACGTAGACCAGCCCGTCCCGGTAAGAGGGTGCGCCAGTGGCGGTGTTGTTCAGATCCTGTTCCCACAGCTTGCCGCCGGACGTGGGGTCCAGCGCGGTCAGCTTGCCGAAACCGGAAGAGACAAACAGTTTGCCGTCGCCATAGGCGAGACCGCCGCCCTGTCCCTGAGGAGCCTTGTCCCGCAGTGGCACCAGCGTGGCGCTCCACAGGCCCTGCCCCCCGGTTGTGGTCGCACGCACGACGTGATCCGCATCCATGGTATAGATCCGTCCGCCCGCCACCACCGGATCGACGTTGAGGCGTTTCTTGCGCCCGTCGCCTGCCCCGATCGAAACCGAGAACAGCGGCCGCAGCGCCTGGCCCAGCGCAGGGTTCGTCACCCGGACATGCGGAGAGACCGGACTTTGCGCCCAATCGGCATTGGTGACGCTGCGCGGTGCGGTAAAGGCCCGCGCTTGCGCCACGGGTTCGGCCACCTCGGCGGTGTCGTCGGCATATCCGATGCCCAGGGCGTCGCGCACGTTCAGCCGCTCCCCCGGCAGGATCCGCTCACGCTCGGAGCATCCGGTCGCCAGCGCCAGCGCGGCCAGCGAAATCAGCAGAGAGGTGGTGCGCAGCATCTCGTTACCCTTTCGTCACCTTGCGGGGTCCTTCCCCGGAGGTATAAGCCGCTCGGGCTCATGTCTCGGGCGGCGTACCGCCCAATGCCACAATCAGTTGCGAGGCGCGTCGGCGCAAGCCCTGCGTGGCCTCTGAATCTTCGACCAGCCGTCCGAGTCGCGTCAAAGCCGCATCCTTTTCACCGATTTCGATCTCGATCAGGGCGAGTTGTTCCTCTGCCAGCAGGCGCAACGGCTGCCCCGGCACGGCCAGCGCCTCGAACCCGGCGCGGCGGTCCTCGGCCGACAGCACCTCTGTGCCGCGGGCCAGCGCCTTGTAGCTGGCGATCTGGCGATAGATGGACGGGATTTCCGTATTGTCGGCGATGGTCTGCAGGCGCTTGACGGCTTCGGCGTCATCACCGGCGGTGCCCTCTTCGGCGGCCATCAGCATCGACAGGACGGCCTGTCCGCCGGTTGTCGGTGCGTCGACTTCTGCCAATGCACTGATGCGCGCGGCGGCATCGCTGCCGTCAAGCGCCGTCAGCACGCTGTCGCCAAAGGCCTGTGCCGCCGACTCGGCCGAGGCGATCCGCCATTCGCGGTAGGCGGTGCCGCCGACGATCAGGGCCACGATCAGGACGCCAACCCAGCCCCACTTGCGCATCAAGGCAAAGAGGCGGTCGCGTTTGACCTCTTCGGTCACCTCTTCGATAAAACTGTCGGAGTCGCTCACCCCTGGCCCCCATCCATATCGGTTTTCCCTCTCTTACATGTCCCGTCGGCGGGTGCCAAGGCGGGAACGATGGCAGCGTATTCTTGCCCGGCGGACGGGCGATTCTTTGCGTAAATGGAAAAAATCCCTGAAAACTGCACGTATTTGAGCAAAATCCGCCACCTTGTCTTGCAATTCGAAGTGCTGTGGTTGAAGCGCCTGTCTTGAAGACCTAAAACTAAACGGTACGGTTCAGGCGTACTGCCGCGCGTCCTGGGGGATTTTGCGGCGGCTGCTGAAAGAGCTTTTTCACATCGCGTGACAGGCCCCGGAGCCGACGCAACAAGGACTGACAGACGATGCGCATCATGTCGATCTTGACCGCGTGCCTTGTGGCCGCCGTTCTTTATGCCCTGGTGATGGAACGCGACAACCTTTTGCAGTTTGCCCGCGATCTGGCCCCGGCCTCGTTGAGCGGCGATGCCGATACCGGCGAACCGGCAAATGCTCCGGACCCCGCCGACGATCCCGCCCCCGTTGCCCTGACCGCCGATATCCTGCCCGACGGGGCGGTGCGCGTCATGGCGCGCCGTTCGGTCGCACAGGTGATCGACAGTGCGGTGATCCTGCGCGGAGAGACCGAGGCGGTCCGGCAGGTCAACGTGATGTCCGAAATCTCGGGCAAGATCTCGTCCGAACCCCTGCGCAAGGGGGCGATGGTGGAAGCCGGGCAACTGCTGTGTGAAATCGATCCGGGCACGCGCGATGTGTCGCTGCAAGAGGCCCTGGCGCGACTGGCCGAGTCGAAGGCCCGCCTGCCCGAGGCCAAGGCCCGTCTGGCAGAGGCCGAGGCACAGGTGCCCGCCGCCCGCGCCCGCATACTGGAGGCCGAGGCCGCCGTGCCCGCCGCCGAGGCGCAACTGGCCGAGGCGCGGGCTGGCGTTCCCGCCGCCGAGGCGCGTTTGGCAGAGGCAAAGTCACGGGTGCCGGAGTCAGAAGCCCGGCTGGCCGAAGCCAAGGCCAAGGTGCCCGAAGCCGAGGCCCGGCTGGCCGAGGCAGAGGCCCGCATCCCCGAAGCCGCCGCCAAGCTGGCCGAAGCAGAGGCGCGTCTGCCCGAAACCGAGGCCCGGCTGGAAGAGGCCAAGGCCCGCGTGCCCGAAGCCGAAGCCCGACTGGCCGAGGCAGAAGCCGGGGTTCCGGCCGCAGAGGCCCGCCTGAAAGAGGCCGAGGCCGCCGTGCCCGCTGCCAAGGCCGCTCTGGCCGAGGCCGAGGCGCGGATGCCCGAAGCCGAAGCCCGGCTGAAAGAGGCCGAGGCCCGCGTCCGGGAAGCCGAGATCAACCTGACCGCCTCGCAGGAACTGGCCCGTGACGGTTTTGCCGCGCAAACCCGGCTGGCCGCTGCCGAGGCCACATTCGAGGCCGCGAAGGCGCAGGTTCAATCGGCGCAGCTTGGTCTGAAAACGGCGGCCTCCGGCATCGAGGCGGCCAAGGCGCAGGTCGAGGGCGCGCAGGCCGGGATCGCGACCGCCAAGAGCCAGATCCATGCCGCCAAGGCGGCCGTGAAATCCGCAGAAAGCGGCATCCGGAATGCCAACGCCGGCGTGATTGCCGCCGCAACCGTCATTCAGAACGCACGCGCCGGGATCGCCTCGGCCAAGAGCGGGATCATCAACGCAGAGGCGGGCGTCAAATCCGCCAAGAGCCAGGTGGAAACGGCCAAGGCCGGAATTCAGGCCGCCGAAAGCCAGATTCAGAACGCGCTGGCCGGGATTCAGACCGCGCAGAGCCAGATGCAGGGGGCCAAGGCCGCCGTCTCCTCTGCCCTGTCCGGTGTCGAAGGCGCCAAGGCCGCCGTCATCTCGGCCAAGTCGCAACTGGAAGGCGCGCTTGCCGGGGTGCAATCGGCCAAGACCGGTGAGGAAAGCGCCCTCAGCGCGATCCAGTCGTCGGAGGCCTCGGTTGCCACGGCCAAAAAGGAAATCGAACGGCTGAAGATCCACGCGCCCTTTGCCGGATTGCTGGAAACCGATACCGCCGAACTGGGCGCCTTGATGCAGCCCGGCGGCGCCTGTGCCACGGTCATTCAGCTCAACCCGATCAAGTTCATCGGCTACGTTCCCGAAACAGACGTCGCCCGCGTTGAATTGGGCGCGCGCGCAGGGGCCCGCCTGACCAATGGCGGCGAGGTCGTGGGCGAAGTGACCTTTGTCTCGCGCAGCGCCGATCCAACCACCCGGACCTTCGCGGTCGAAGTGACCGTCGACAACAGCGACCTGTCCATCCGCGACGGCGAAACCGCCGAGATCATCATCGAGGCCGACGGCGCCAAGGCACACCTTCTGTCCTCCTCCACGCTGACGCTCAACGACGAGGGCAAGCTGGGCGTGCGCACCGTGACCAAGGATGACTCGGTCCAGTGGATGAACGTCGCCATCCTGCGCGACACGCGCGACGGGGTCTGGGTCACCGGCCTGCCCGACACGCTGGACGTGATTACCGTGGGTCAGGAATACGTCACCAACGGCGTGACGGTGGTGCCGAGTTATGAGGATGTCATACAATGACAGGGGTAATCGACTGGGCCGCCGCCCGCGCGCGGATGATCCTGGCCTTTATCATGCTCAGCATCGCGGCGGGGGCCTATGCCTATATCTCGCTGCCCAAGGAAGGTGAGCCGGATATCGAGATCCCGGCGCTCTTCGTCTCTGTCCCATTCCCCGGCATTTCGGCGGCCGACTCTGAAAAGCTGTTGGTCAAGCCGATGGAAACCGAGTTGA
Organism: Paracoccaceae bacterium; assembly: GCA_034670345.1. Classification (GTDB taxonomy): domain Bacteria; phylum Pseudomonadota; class Alphaproteobacteria; order Rhodobacterales; family Rhodobacteraceae; genus Antarctobacter. Next base: position 32,927 of record JAXMNQ010000005.1, read on the forward strand.
GCGACCTTGACGGCCTGAAGAAGATGACCGCCTCGGCAGCCGAAGGCTATGCCGGTCTGTCGCTGGAATTCGAATTCGGCTGGGACAAGACCAAGATCATCGCCGACGTGCGCGACGGCATGAACAACGCCGAGGCCGAATTTCCCGAGGGCGCCGAAAAATACTCGATCAACGAGATCAACTTTTCCGAATTTCCGATCCTGATCATCAATCTGTCGGGTCCGGTGCCCGAACGCACGCTGAATACGGTGGCCAAGGATCTGCAGGACCGGGTCGAGGCGCTGGATGCGGTGCTGGAGGCCGGGATCGCCGGCAACCGGGACGAGATGCTGGAGGTGCTGATCGACCCGCTGCGGCTGGAGGCCTACAACGTCACCGCCGGTGAGCTGATTTCCGTGGTCCAGAACAACAATCAACTGATCGCGGCGGGCGAGGTCGAGACCGAGACCGGTGCCTTTGCGGTCAAGATCCCGTCCAGTTTCGACGAGGCGCAGGACATCTACAACCTGCCGATCAAGGTGAACGGCGACCGGGTGGTGACGCTGGGCGATCTGGCGACGATCAACCTGACCTTCGAGGACCGCAAGGGCACCGCACGGTTCAACGGCGAGCAGACCGTCGCGTTGCAGGTGGTCAAGCGCAAGGGCTTCAACATCATCGACACCGTGGCGCAGGTGCGCGAAGTGATCGACACCGCGCAAGAGAGCTGGCCGGATGAGCTGCGCGCCGTTCTGAAAGTGGGCAGCTCGAACGACCAGAGCCGTCAGGTGGGGAGCATGGTCAGCCAGCTTGAAGGCTCGGTCCTGACCGCCATCGCGCTGGTGATGATCGTGGTCCTGGCCTCGCTGGGTCTGCGCCCGGCGCTGCTGGTGGGCTTTGCCATCCCGACGTCCTTCCTGCTGTGCTTTGTGCTGCTGGCGCTGATGGGGGTGACGATCTCGAACATCGTGATGTTCGGGCTGATCCTTGCGGTGGGCATGCTGGTCGACGGGGCCATCGTGGTGGTGGAATACGCCGACAAGCGCATCGCCGAGGGCACCGGACCGATGCACGCCTATGTCGAGGCCGCCAAGCGCATGTTCTGGCCGGTTGTCTCCTCGACCGCGACGACGCTCTGCGCCTTTCTGCCCATGCTGTTCTGGCCCGGTGTGGCCGGGGAGTTCATGGGGATGCTGCCGGTCACGCTGATCTTTGTCCTCTCGGCCTCGCTGGTCGTCGCACTGATCTACCTGCCGGTCATGGGCGGCGTCTCGGGGCGTTTTTCGCGCAACGTGGGACGTGCGGGCAACTGGCTGCGGGCGCGCCTGCACTGGACCCTGCGCATCCTGCTGGTGCCGATCGCGCTTTTGGGTCTGTTCACCGGCGCGATGATGGTGCTGAATCCCGACTACCTCTTTCCCAATGAGGCGCAGGGCTTTGCCGCCCGGCTGCCGGGCGTGGTGCTCTTCCTGCTGTTTGCGGTGATCGCCTCTGTCGTGATGGATGCCGCCGAAATCCGCCGCCCGCCGCGCAAGGTCGAAAGCCGAAACCGGCGCAACCTGTTCGGCTGGTTCATCAAGGGCATCGCCGGCAACCCGATCATGCCGCTGGTGACCGTGGGCGCGGTGATCTTTTTCGTCATCAACGTCTTTGCCTACTACGGCGAGAACAACAACGGCGTCGATTTCTTTGTCGAGAGCGAGCCGGAACAGGCGATTGTCTACGTCCGGGCGCGCGGCAACCTTGGCCTTGCCGAAAAGGATGCGCTGGTCCTTCGGGCCGAGCAGATCGTGCTGACCCATCCCGGCATCCTGAACGCCTTTTCCTTTGCCGGAGAAGGCGGGCTGGACAACAACACCGGCGGTGCGATGGCGCCCAAGGACACCATTGGTCAGGTCCAGATGGAGACGATCCCCTGGGAGGACCGCCCCGCCTATGCGCGAAAACACGGCATCCCGCTGGCCAAGCTGGACGGCGACGTGATCCTTGACGACCTGACCGCCAAGCTCGAGCGCATTCCCGGCGTCGAGATCGAGATCCTGGCCCAGGCGCGCGGCCCCGCCAGCGCCAAGCCTGTGCACCTGCGCCTGAAGGGCGATGACTGGAATGATCTTTTGCAGGCGGCGACGGTGACGCGTGACAAGTTCAACGCCACGCCCGGCCTGACCCTGATCGAGGACACCCGCCCCCTGCCCGGCATCGACTGGGAAATCGACGTCGACGTGGAAAAGGCGGGCCGCTACGGCGCGGACGTGGCGACCGTGGGCGCGATGGTGCAACTTGTCACGCGCGGCGTATTGCTGGACGGCTATACGCCCCGCGGTTCGGACGACGAGATCGATATCCGCGTCCGACTGCCGGAAAAGGATCGCGTTCTGACCACGCTGGACAGCCTCAAGGTGCGCACGGCGGACGGGCTGGTGCCGCTGGTCAACTTCATCACCCGGCAACCCGTGTCCAAGCTGGCCGAGATCGAACGGATCGACCAGAAACGGTTTTTCGACGTCAAGGCGGGGGTGCGGGAGAACCTTGTCGAGATCGGCTGGGACGTGACTCGGACCGGGCCGGATGGCGCAGACGTGACCGAATTCGAAGCTCTGCTGACCGGCGTCGAACTGGACATAGAGGAGGCCGGACCGGAGGCCGCGGAATGGAGCCATGACTTTGGACGCTCGGCGCAATTCGAATGGCTGATGGGCAAGAACATCCGCCACTTCGACGAGATCCGCCTGCTGGGTGATCAGAGCCTTGAGGACATCACCGCCCAGGCCGGGACCGACGACAGGTCCACGCTCAAGGTTGTGCCGGTGACCGGGACAGAGCGGATCGAGGCTTTGACCACATGGCTGGAAACCTCGCCGCTGCCGACGGGCATCGAATGGGAATGGACCGGCGACCAGGAAGACCAGGAAGAATCGCAGGCCTTCCTGCAATCGGCCTTCAGCGGTGCACTGTTCCTGATGTTCATCATCCTGCTGGCCCAGTTCAACAGCTTTTACAACGCGGTCCTGGTGCTGCTGGCGGTGATCCTGTCGACCACCGGGGTGCTGATCGGGATGCTGGTGATGGATCAGTATTTCTCGGTCATCATGACCGGAACAGGCATCGTGGCGCTGGCCGGGATCGTGGTGAACAACAACATCGTCCTGATCGACACCTATCAGGACTATTCGCGTTACATGCCGCGGATCGAGGCGATCGTGCGCACCGCGCAGGACCGTCTGCGGCCCGTGCTGCTGACCACCATCACCACCATGGCCGGATTGGCCCCGATGATGTTCGGCCTGTCGCTGGACTTTTTCGCGGGCGGTTATTCCATCGACAGCCCGACGGCACTGTGGTGGAAGAACCTTGCCACGGCGGTGGTCTTTGGCCTTGGCATCGCGACAATGCTGACGCTGGTGTTCACCCCGTCGATGCTGGCGATCCGGGTCTGGTTCACCACCTACGTCCTGTGGTTTGCCCGTCTTCTGGCGCGCCTGTCCCTGGGCCGCAGCAGCCGGGCGGCCCGCGATTGGGCTTTGAACCGGGCCGCACGGCAGGTCCGTGCACCGGAGATCATCTGGGAGGATGACACCCCGCCCATGGTCAAGCTCAGCCCGGAACTGCGCGCGGCGGAGTAGCCTGCGTGATGCGCCTTGTTTCGGCCCGGCGATGCGGGCCGACCCGCGCGCGCCTCCGGCGCGCGTCTTCTGCTTCCTGAACTCACCAGAGAACAAGGCCCTTGGCTCAGCGCATGCCGACGCGGCGGCACCTGTCCGAGCAATATCGGAGGTTCGGCCAGTCCCGTGCCCATTTCCGGCGCCAGGTGAACGGCCGGCCGCAATGGGCACAGGTCTTTTGCGGCAAATCGGATTTTTTCACGCCACGGGGCATAACGGATCAGGGGAACTCAGGGGGTGGCAGGTCGTGGGACAGTGCTGCCAGGCAGGTCACGCGCAACCGGTCCTTGAAGCCGCACACCGACTCCCCAGCGGATCAACCATCGACCACGGCGCCGGTACGGCCGTCGATCTGGCGCTCTGCGCCGTCCGGCACGTTGCCATTGGCAAAGACCCAGCCCAGAAAGACCACCAGAAGGATGGCCGCGAAAGCGACGGCTAAGCCGATCCCCATCAGCGATGGCCGGTGGCGGGTCTGTTGTTTCTCGATGTTTGTGTCGGGTGCCGACATGGTGTTTCCTTTCGTCTGTCTGGCCGGGCGCGCTGTGGTTGCAGGCGCCCCTTCATCGTCCTAACACTTAATTCTGCCTATCGACCCGTCCACTCAACCCTTGGAGACCAGCCGTGAAAGACGCCGCGCCGAAGACCATTTACCTCAAGGATTACAAAGCCTTCGGCTGGCAGGTGCAGGATGTGCACCTGACCTTTCGACTGAGCCCCAAGGCCACTCGCGTGGTGGCGAAAATCCATTTCGCCCCGAACCCGGATGCGCCCGAGCAAGCGTTCTTTTTACATGGCGAGGATCTGACGCTGATCAAGGCGGCGGTGGACGGGGTCGAGGTCTCGCCCGAGGTGTCAGAGGACGGTTTGCGCTGCGCGGTGCCAAAGGGCCCGTTCCTGTGGGAATGCGAGGTGGAAATCGCCCCCGAGGACAACACCGCTCTGGAAGGCCTGTATATGTCACGTGGCATGTATTGCACCCAATGTGAGGCCGAGGGCTTTCGCAAGATCACCTACTACCCCGACCGCCCCGACGTGATGAGTGTCTTTACCGTGCGCATCGAAGGCGATCTGCCAGTGCTGCTGTCGAATGGCAATTCGCTGGAGCGTGGCGAGGGTTGGGCCGAATGGCATGATCCCTGGCCCAAGCCGTCTTATCTTTTTGCCCTGGTGGCGGGCGATCTGGTGAACCATCCCGACAGGTTCACGACTGCCTCGGGCAAGGAGGTCAAGCTGAACATCTGGGTGCGGCCCGGCGATGAGGACAAATGCGCCTTTGGCATGGAGGCGCTGAAGAAATCCATGAAATGGGACGAGGATGTCTATGGCCGCGAGTATGACCTGAGCGTGTTCAACATCGTCGCCGTGGATGATTTCAACATGGGCGCGATGGAGAACAAGGGGTTGAACGTCTTCAATTCCTCCTGCGTCCTGGCCTCACCCGAGACCTCGACCGATGGCAATTTCGAACGGATCGAGGCGATCATTGCGCATGAGTACTTCCACAACTGGACCGGCAACCGTATCACCTGCCGCGACTGGTTCCAGCTGTGCCTGAAAGAGGGGCTGACGGTGTTCCGCGATCAGCAGTTCACCGCCGATGTCCGGTCGGCCGCGGTGGCGCGGATCGAGAACGTCGCCATGCTGCGCGGCCGCCAGTTCCCCGAGGACCAAGGACCGCTGGCGCATCCGGTGCGGCCCGAAAGCTTTCAGGAGATCAACAACTTCTACACCGCGACGGTCTATGAAAAAGGCGCCGAAGTGATCGGCATGCTGAAAACGCTGGTGGGGGATGAGGCCTATGCCAAAGCGCTGACCCTGTACTTCGACCGCCATGACGGCGATGCGGCGACGATCGAGGACTGGCTGAAGGTCTTTGAGGATGCCACGGGACGGGATCTGACGCAGTTCAAGCGGTGGTATTCGCAGGCGGGCACACCTCGGGTCAAGGTCGCCGAAGACTGGGCGGATGGCACCTATACTCTGACCTTCACCCAGCACACGCCCCCCACCCCCGGCCAGCCGGACAAGGCGCCGCAGGTGATCCCCATGGCGGTTGGCCTGCTGAACCCGAACGGCGACGAAGTGGTGCCGACCCGCGTTCTGGAGATCACCGAGGACAGCCAGAGCTTCAGCTTTGACGGGCTGGCATCCCGGCCCCTGCCCTCGATCAACCGCGGCTTCTCGGCCCCGGTGGTGTTGGAGCGTGAGGTCAGCCGCGAGGAGCGGGCATTCCTGCTGGCGCATGACACCGATCCCTTCAACCGGTGGGAATCGACCTTCATGTTGTCGCGTGAGACCCTTGTCGCGATGATCTGCGAGGATGCCGGACCGGACGAGGCCTGGCTGGACGGGCTGGAACAGCTGTTGCGGGACCGCGATCTGGATCCTGCCTTTCGGGCGATGATGATGGGGCGGCCGTCGGATTCGGAACTGGCGCAGGTGCTGTTCGAACGCGGCGTGACACCGGATCCGGATGCGATCCACGCCGCGAAGGAAACGCTGGTGCAGGTCATGGCGGAACGCTGGGCCGATCTCTTGCCGCAACTGGCCGCCGAGGGCCGCGTCGATGCGGCATTTGCCCCCACAGCCGAACAGGCGGGCAAGCGGGCCCTGGGCAGCGCGACGCTGTCCCTGATCACGCAACTGGATGGCGGCAAGGCGGCGGCAGAACAATTCGCCGGGGCCGACAACATGACACTGCAACTCTCGGCGCTGGTGCAACTGGTGCGCGCGGGCAAGGAGGCGGAGGCGCTGAAATCCTTCGAGGCGCAGTGGAAGGATGACCGGCTTGTCATGGACAAGTGGTTTGGCCTGCAGGTGGGCGCAACCGCGCCCGAGAACGTTGTGCCGCGTGCCGAGGCGCTGACCGGACACCCCGATTTCGACTGGAAGAACCCGAACCGCTTTCGCGCCCTGTTCGGCGCGATGATCGGCTCTCATGCCGGGTTCCATCGCAAGGATGGCGCCGGCTACGCGCTGTTGACCGATTGGCTGATCCGGCTGGATGACCTGAACCCGCAGACCACGGCGCGCATGTGCACGGCCTTTCAGACGTGGAAACGGTATGACAGCGCACGTCAGGCCCTGATGCAGGCACAGTTGGAGCGGATCCGCGACAAGCCGAACCTGAGCCGGGATACCGCGGAAATGGTCGGGCGGATCTTGAACGGGTGATCAAAGCGCAGGAGGTGTAGCGCCTTATGGCGCATTCCGACACCTTCTGACACGCCGGGGAACAGGCTCTTACAGGGGGTCCGGCAGTCTTGTCGCCCGGTCGCAAACCGGGATAGCCTGCGTTGAAACCGCTTTGAGGGGAATGGGACGCGTATGAACGGCTTGTTGATCGTGACCGGGGCCAGCGCCGGAATTGGCGCGGCGACCGCGCGGATGGCCGCCTTTTCGGGCTGGCAACGGATTGTCGTGCATTACGGGCAGGACAAGGCGGGCGCCGAGACCACCGCGGCCATGGTCGAGAGCATGGGGGCGCAGGCCTATCTGATTCAGGCGGATGTGAGCAAACCCAAGGCCATCGAAAAGATGTTCACCAAGATCCGCGCATTGAAGCCCGGGCCGGTCGGTCTGGTGAACAATGCGGGCATCGTGTCGCCACATGGCAGCATTGCCGATCTGACCCCGGAGCGGGTGGAAAAGGTGTTTTCGGTCAACGTCTTCGGCGCAATCGAGGTGGCGCGCCAATCGGTGACGCTGATCCGGGACTGGGGACTGGGCGGGTCCATCGTCAACCTGTCTTCGATGGCGGCGCGGCTGGGGTCGCCTCATCAATACGTGGATTATGCCGCCACAAAAGGCGCAATCGACACGTTTACCGTGGGGCTGGCGGACGAATTGGCGGCGGAGGGCATCCGGGTCAACGCCATCAGGCCCGGGCTGATCGAAACCGGAATCCATGCCAAGGGCGGACAGCCGGACCGGCTGGACCGGCTTGCCCCCTCGACGCCGATGGGGCGCGCGGGGACGGCCGAGGAATGCGCCGAGGCGATCCTCTGGCTGCTGTCGGACCGCGCCTCTTATATCACCCGATCAATTCTGGATGTGGCAGGCGGGCGGTGACCCCTCCGCTGGAACATGCCTCTTCGGGGCGGTCGCTGCGGGCCTTTCTGATTTTGATGCTGATCTGGCTGGCGATCCTGACCCTCTGGTTTGTCCTGCATGCCTCGGCCTGGATCGTGCTGGCGCTGCTGGTTGTCAGCCTGCCGGCGGTTGTCGATTTCGCCACCGGGCGGCGCGCCTGGCTGCGGCTGGACAAGACGATGTTGCGCTGGGGATCGGGCCGGGCCAAAGGTGAGGTGGCCTTGGCTCGTGTGTCCAAGGTCCGCTTTGAAACGCGACTCGATCTGTCGATCCGGGTGCGTCTTCTGCTGGATGACGGCCGCCGCATCCCCTTGCCGCAGGACTGTCTGCCGCCACACCCGCAGCTGCAAGAAGCGCTGGAGGCGCGCGGCCTGCGCACCGAACGCCATCACTTCAACCTGTTCTGAGCCAGGTTCGGCCACCCTGCGGCGGGCCTGCGTGCAACTGTCAAATAGCTGGTATAAGCTGGACAGGTGGCAGCCCGTCTGTCATGGAACAACGACTTAAAAATCTGGGCCCGAGCCATGACTGACCGTTTGGAACCTCTGATCGAAGAACGCGCCCCCTGGCTTTTCTCGGGCCGTCCCGGCGTCAAGATCGCGCGCAAGGCGCTGAACTGGCTGCTGGATTACGAAAGCTCGCGTTATCATTTCGGTGCGGTCGGCGACCTGACTGCCGATGAGGTCATGCAATACGCCGCACGGATCATCGCCCAGGACGTCAAGATCACCGGGCTGGACAACCTGCCCCGCACCGGACCGGCGCTGATCGTCGCCAATCACCCGACCGGCATCTCGGACGGGGTGATCGTGCACCACACGCTGCGCCAGGTCCGGCAGGACATCTATTACTTTGCCAACCTCGACATCATCCGCGTGCTGCCCCAATACGAAGAGATTGTCGCCCCGGTGGAATGGCGCGTCGACCGCCGCACAAGGGCCAAGACCCGCGAGACCATGAATTTTACCCGTCAGGCGGTGAAAGACGGCAAGATCGGCGTGATCTTTCCCTCGGGCCGCCTGGCCAAACGGCGCGGCCTGTCCCTGCACGAACGCCCGTGGATGGCCTCGGCGGCGATGATTGCGCGCAAGTTCGACCTGCCGGTGATCCCTTTGAACATTCAGGCGCGCAACTCGACCCTGTTCTACCTGTTCGATTTCCTGCACCCGACGCTGCGCGACATCACCCTGTTCAACGAGCTTTTGAACAAGGCAAAACAGCCGTTCCGGGTGACCATCGGAGAGCCGATTTCACCCTCGGCCCTGCCCGCCAAATCCGAAGACGGAATTGAGATGTTGCGCAAGGCGACGCTGGCCCTTGGCGGGCCAAAGGCGCCGGCGGTCTCGCTGGTCGATGCCACCCGGCGGCCAAGTTGGCGGAAGGCCTGATTTAGACGACTTTCCGGACCGGGCAACAGTCCGGGGTTTTTCCCGTCAGAGCTGCCGGCCAAACACCACAATACGCGTGCAAGCGGACACAGCGGCGGCTGTCAGCCGTCAGATTTCGTGGATGCAAGCGGCTCACCCGCGTCGAATTGAGGACGGGATTGCGGCAAGACACGCGCGGGGCCAAGCGTCTCGGGCCGCGCGATCGGGCGCAGCGACCGGGACAGCCCCTTGCAATAGTTCTGTTGCCGCGTCCAGTTCATGATGTCCTCGCGCTTGCGGCTGGAATGGAACGGTCCCCAGTCCGCCGCCACGCCGCGCATGCCACGGCTGATGACGTTGTCGCGGGTCACGGTCACCGCCATGATGCGCATCGCACAGGACAGGTTGTCCTCGGGATCCTTGAGCGCCGATCCGCTCTTGGCCCGGCATCTGTAATAGCGCGCGGTCGGTGGATAGATCTGGACCAGCCCGAACCAGCGGCCGCCGCCGCCCACCGCATGCGGACGGTGCGTGCTTTCGTGCCATGCAAGGGCCGAGATCAGGCCCACCCAGAACGCCTCACGCTGGGTCCGGCTGGCAGTTGGATAGGCCGGGCAATAGTTGGCGATATCCCGGGGCACGAGGTCCGGAAGTTCATCGGCATGACCGCGCAGGGCCGAGAGGATCGCAAGACTCCAGCTGCGGCTGCCGGGTATGCTGTCCCAGCGCGCCTTTGGCACCACGACCACCCGGCGCGCTTTGGGCCGCAGCGACAACGGCACTGCGAGCGCCGAAATCGGATCGACCTCGGGGACAGCAGGCAAGGCGGCCAGCTTTTCGACCGGATCGAAGGTGAGCACACCATCAGGGTCCGGGGCCTTGAGTTCGGGGTTGGCCACAGCAGACTGACCAACCAGCACAAGGCAGCAAAGGATTGCAGCAATCTTTTTCATTTCGCCGCAAAACTTGCCCACCACCGCCAAGTAATCAAGCCACCGCACTGCCGCAGGGCTGAAATCGGCCTATCCTGCACATAAAGACCGCGCAGCCGCGCTATCGGTGGTCGGGATTGTCGACGGTTTCGCAACATCTTGTTTTGAACCGGGGATCAAAGTCCGGCAATGGTCCGCAGAAGGTCGAGGCAATACCCGGAACCCGCCGCGATTTGGCCCCGAATCGCGGGCATCCTTGCCGTCATGACAATGCGTGAAATGCTTCCAAACATGCGCTCGATCGGTGCCCGCTTCGCGGCGCAACGAACAGAGCCTGAGTCCCCCGATGCTCACCGGACGCGGGTGCTGCGCCCGGTGACCAAGGTGCCGCCGCTGCGGCCCCGGGTCGAGATCCCTGTCCGCGACCCGTCGCCGGAGACCGAGGCCCGTGCCGCCTTGTTTGCGCGTGGCCAGTTTCTGGCCCGGCAGGAAGACTGGGAAACGCTGGCGCTGGAAATCGCCGGGGCCGACCGCGCCCGCAAACTGACCCCCGGGCTGCGGTCCCAGGCGTTCCTGCTGTCCGATGCGGCCCGGGCGGACATCCGCGAGGCGGTCACCCAGGCCGCATCGCGACTGGATGCCACCGGCAGCATGACCCCCCTCGACGCGCTGGAAGCCGTGTCCGAGGAGATGCCGGACTGTCCGACTTTTTCAAACGTCCTCGCCATGGCCCATCTGGACGCGGCGGCCGCATGGCGCGGGGAGCGCAGCCCTGTCGACCTGCCCGCCGACCGGCGTGCGCCCTATGACCGGCACATGACGGCGGCAATCGCCCTGACCGACCGGTTTGATCCCTTTGAACATGACTCGCCTCTTTGGGCGCAGGTGCGCTGTGCCGTGCTGGAGGCCGACCCGGCCCCGCGTGAGAGGGTGGCTGACGATTACGAGGACCTGATCGACCTCGATCCCTGCAATCCGCACCACCTGATTGCCTTGGGGCGGGACCTCTGTCCTGCCCGCTTCGGCGATTGGGACCGTCTGGACGTGCAGGCGCGGCGCACGGCGGCGCGCACGGCGGATGTCTGGGGCGCAGGTGGCTATGTCTGGGTCTATTTCGGGGTGTTGAGCGCCCGGTCGGGCGCATTGCGCCGTCTGGACGCCGAACTGTTCGTCGAGGGTCTGCACGACATCCTTTCGGCAAACCCGACGCAGGACATGGCCAACCTGTTGGCGGCTTTCACCGGCTTCACCCTTGGCACGACCTCACCTTCGGGCAGTGCGCAACGGCGGCTGACAGAGTGTTTCGGCTGGATCGCGCAGGACTACCTGCGCGAAATCCATCCCCTGACATGGGCAGAAGCCGCCCTGCCCCGCAAGCACCAGTCCGACGACGCCGAGGACGCCGACCCGGTCCGACGCGGCCGCATGCGGGCGTTGACGAGCCTGGCAGAGTTCTATGCTCCGGCGCTGGAGGCCGGGCGGCGGCTGGTTTTTGGCGAGGGCGGGCTGCACATGGTCAAGGGGATCTGAGGCACGGGCCACTCAGGCAGGTATTTCCTGACCTTGCGCCACAACGCCTGTGCGTTACGCTCGACACAAACCGAACTTCGCAGGAGATGCGGGACATGCAGCGCCTTTTGACGCTCTTCGCAATGACCGTGGTTTGTGCCGCTGCGGCCAGACCCGCCGCCGCCCAGGACTTTGCCGAATGCAGTTTCGGCTTTTCGGTGAACGCCGAATCCTCGGCCCTTCAGGCGCTGGTGGACAAGGCTGCGGGCAAGGGCGGTTTCTGGCTTTCGATCTCCGAGGCGCCACCGGACGTGCGCCGAATCGCCCGGCATGTCGGGCGGTTGCAGGTCTGTCTGTCCACCCCGGACGGCAAGCCACGCGCCATCACACGGGGCGGGCAGACGGTGACACTGGAATCGCCGTTTGTCACCAATTGCACCGCGACGCTGCTGCCGGATAACCGCCTTCTGACCAACAACCACTGTTACTACGATCCGGATCTTGTGCGCGCCGGCTTTTCCATCGTGCAGGAGGCGCGGGTCAACTTCGACTATACCTCGCGCGATCTGACCGACTCTGTCGCGACCTACCGGGTCGCGCCACGCGAACTGGCTGTCGATCTGGACGTGGATGCACTGGTGTTGCAGGTGATCGGCGATCCCAACAGCGATCTTGGTGGCCACTTTCCACTACGCATGACCCAGGACATCGCCCCGCTGCAGGATCTGGTGATGATCCATCACCCGGGCGCCCAGCCGCAGCAGTATTCCACCGGCACCTGCAAGGTCCATCGCCGTCAGGACGAGGTCTCGGACCGGGCCTCGGCCTTGCGCCATACCTGCGAGACAACGGGCGGCTCTTCGGGGGCGCTCTTGCTGGATGCGCGGACGCTGGCCGTGGTGGCGCTGCACAACCAGGGTGGTTTGCGGTCGACCGGGGACGGTTTCAACGGCGGACACAAGATCGGCACGGTGAACGAGCGGCTGGAGCTTGGTTTCGAGCAGGTCACAGCCGCCCTCGGTCCCGGGCCGGACTTTGCCGCCAACCGGGCGCTGGCGGATGCCTTGCTGATTCCCGAAGATGCGGAAAGGCTGGCGGCGCTGCGCGCGCTGGAGACACGGTTTGCCGGCACCGAGATCTCTGCCAAGGCGCGCGACGCCGCCCTGCGGACAGAAGCCGCGCTGGAACGCGCCCGCGACGCCGAGGAAACCGCGCTCCGGCAAAAGGCCCTGTCTGCTTTGACCTCGGCGCTGGTCCAGGCAAAACCCGCGGACCGCATCGCGGCGCTGGAGGCGGTGATTGAACGGTTCGGCGGAACCGATGCGGCGGAGCGTGCCGCGCAGGCGATCAATCGCGAGCGCAGCGAACAGGCCCTGAGCCGCGAGCGCGAGATCGCAGAAAGAGAGCGACTGGCCGACGCCGCGCGTGTGCGGAGCGCCGCCGACGCCGATGCCGCGCAGATGCAGGCCGCGCTTCAGGCGCTGACCGACGCCATGCTGATCGCCGAACCCGAGGCGCAGCGCGCCGCGCTGCTGGCCGTGACCGCCGAATTCGCCGAATCCCCGGCGGCGGAGCGCGCGAAGGAAGCGCTGGACCGGCTGGAAGCGACGCTGCAAAGGAACACGCGCAACGCCGAGGCGGAGCAGCGGCAAGCGGCGCTGGCCGCCCTGACCGAAGCCTTGCTGATCGCCGACCCGGAGGCCCGCCAGCTGGCGCTTGCCGCTGTTCCGCGCGATTTCCCCGACACCGAGGCGGCGCAAAAGGCCGGCGCGGCGCTGGAGCGATTGGCTGGCGCGCGCGCAACACAACCGGTAGACCGCGAGGCGCGTGTCGCGCAGGCGCGACTGCGCTGCGCGTTGCGCGCCGGCAGCCCCTTTGACCCGGCCCGTCCCGAGTCCCTGCCCGGCATCGCACTGGAAAAGATCGACGCGGATCAGGCCATCGCCAGCTGCAGCCATCCCGACACGCAGATCAACAGCTCACCCGGGACCAGCTTTGCGCTGGCCCGCGCCTACGAGGCCAATGGCGAATACGCCGAGGCGCAGAGCTTTTACCGGCTGGCGCATTCGGCGGGCTATACCGCCGCAACAACCGCATTGGGCCGGTTTGCCCGCGACGGACATGCGGGCAAGGCGGACCTTGAACAAGCCATCGGTTTTTTCGAAGCATCCGCCGAGGCAGGCGACCCGGTGGCCATGACCTTTCTTGCTGCCATCTATGAGAACGAAGGGGGCGCGGTGCGTCGTGATTACGCCAGCGCCACGAGATACCTGGAACAGGCGATTGTCCTGGGTCATCCGCACGCGCTGTTCGCCAAGGCCGAGGCCTATAGAAATGGAACGCTCTATCAGAAGGATCTCCACAAAGCGCTGGAATTCTACGAGCGCGCAGCTGCTGCTGGCGACACGCGCGCGCTTTTCGAAGAGGCCATGATCTATCTGCGTGGAGAGGCTGGCGTGATCGAGGCGGACAAGCCACGTGCCCTGGAATTGCTGGTGGTCGCGGCCGAAGCAGGCAGTCGCCGCGCACAGCACCGCATCGGCACCACCTACCTTTATGGTCTCAAAGAACTGGTCGCCGGGGTCGAGGTCGCCCCTGATTTCGTCAAGGCCAAGCGCTGGCTGGGGCTGGCGGCGGAGAACGGCTATGTTCAGGCACAGATGCAGCTGGGCAAGATCTTTGAACTCGGGTCGTTCGGGGTCAAAATGGATCTTGCAGAGGCGCTCTACTGGTATGAACTCGGAGCGAAGCAGGATTTCGTTGAGGGCCTCGTCCAGACTGCGCGCATGTATGAATTCGGGCAAGGAACCGATGCCGATCCGGAAAAGTCGGCGGCTTACTGGCTGCGCAGCATGGAAATGGGCTCCTGGGAGCCACAGCGACGGACCGACAAATGGGAACAAGCGACAGCGGAGGCGCTGCAGCGTCTCTTGCGCGACAAGGGCGTCTATCGCGGCGGCATTGACGGCGCGATCGGACCGGGATCGATCGAGGCCATCAAGGCCTATACTGACCGTCATGTGCGCAACCTCTCCTACCTTGACCCCGGCGTGCGGATTGAACGGGCAAACGTCGGCTGGCTCTGCCAGTGCTGACGGCGCGGCTGACTTGCCCTTGGTGACACGCTGATCTAGACCGTGCGGCAAACCCCGCACGCCAAGGAGCCGTCATGCTGGATCTGACCTATGAAGCGCCGAAACCCAAGGTCATCGCCGGGGCCAGGCACGATTGGGAACTGGTGATCGGCATGGAGGTGCACGCACAGGTGGCCAGTCAGGCCAAGCTGTTCTCGGGCGCCTCGACCAAATTCGGTGCCGAGCCAAACTCGAACGTGTCCTTCGTGGACGCGGCGATGCCGGGGATGCTGCCGGTCATCAACGAATTCTGCATCGAACAGGCCGTGCGCACCGGGCTGGGCCTTAAGGCGCAGATCAACCTGACCTCGGCCTTCGACCGCAAGAACTATTTCTATCCCGACCTGCCGCAGGGTTACCAGATTTCACAGCTCTATCATCCGCTTGTGGGTGAAGGGGAGATCCTGGTGGACATGGAACCGGGCATCGCGCGCCTTGTGCGGGTCGAGCGTATTCACGTCGAGCAGGACGCGGGCAAGTCGATCCACGACATGGATCCCAACATGTCCTTCGTCGACCTCAACCGGACCGGCGTGGCGCTGATGGAGATCGTCAGCCGCCCCGACATCCGTGGCCCCGAAGAAGCCGCCGCCTACCTCGCCAAGCTGCGCCAGATCCTGCGCTACCTCGGCACCTGCGACGGCAACATGCAGAACGGCTCGATGCGTGCGGATGTGAACGTCTCTGTATGTCTGCCGGGTCAATACGAGAAATACCAGGCGACGCAGGATTTCGGCCACCTCGGCACGCGCTGCGAGATCAAGAACATGAACTCCATGCGCTTTATCCAACAGGCCATCGACTACGAGGCCAAGCGCCAGATCGCCATCCTTGAGGCGGGCGGCAAGATTGATCAGGAAACCCGCCTGTATGACGCGGACAAGGGCGAAACCCGGTCGATGCGGTCCAAGGAAGAGGCGCATGATTACCGCTACTTCCCCTGCCCCGACCTGCTGCCGCTGGAGATCGAACAGGGCTGGGTCGATGACATCAAGGCGTCCTTGCCGGAACTGCCGGATGAGAAGAAGGCCCGTTTTGTCAAGGACTTCGGACTGTCGGAATATGACGCCAGCGTACTGACCGCCGAGGTGGTGAACGCCGCCTATTTCGAAGAGGTTGTTACTGCGGCGGGTGACGGCAAGCTGGCGGCAAACTGGGTCATCAACGAACTGTTCGGACGCCTCAAGAAAGAGGACCACTCGATCGAGGACAGCCCGGTGAGCCCTGCGCAATTGGCAGGGATCATCAAGTTGATCAAGTCCGACGCCATCAGCGGCAAAATCGCCAAGGACCTGTTCGAGATCGTCTATACCCAAGGCGGCGACCCGGAACAGATCGTCGAAGACCGCGGCATGAAGCAGGTGACCGACACCGGCGCCATCGAGACGGCGGTTGATGAGATCATCGCCGCCAACCCGGCGCAGGTGGAAAAGGCAAAGCAGAACCCGAAACTCGCGGGCTGGTTCGTGGGCCAGGTCATGAAGGCGACCGGCGGCAAGGCGAACCCCAAGGCGGTGAACGAGATCATCAGCGCCAAGCTGGGTTTGTAATCTGGTGCGCGGCGCGGTGGGGTAAAGACCCGCCCTGCCTTTGGCACGCAATTCATGGCTCTTGGCCAAACCTGCGACGCCGGGCGTTCCGGCGCGCCCACTGCCGGGGTGCCTCCGGGATCAGGATACCTGCATCGAGACCGGAAAACGGACGCGCGGCGCGTTGCTGTTCTGCCGATCGTCCACTTTGCCCACCATTGATGTGCCTTCGTCACTCAGCTCCAAGGAGCCGCGGGTGGATGACCGAGCCGACAACAAACCGCTGGTCCGCGGCGAAGAACCGCTCAGTCGACTGCATTGCGACAATCCGTCAGATCGCACTGTGATTCGTTTCCCAAAAAAAGACTGCCGCTTCTGCGAAAGCGAATCATTTCCGCCACAACTTCCAAGTGAATAATTGCGCAAACGACCTCCATTCGCCCAAAAATTTGACCAAATGATTGGATTTCCGGACTCCCGTGAACCGACCCTATTATGTTAATATAAGGTTACCGGCGGGGAGCAACCGCAGGGAGTGTCAGGATTGATCGGCGCAAATCTTAAGCGATTGTGATCTGGGCATTTTATCTATTTTTTACAGTACGAAAGGGGGCCGGTCCACATGGACCCGCCCCCTTTTTTTTCTTGTCAACGCCTGTCAGGCTCTGCGCGTCAGGCATCGACGTCCAGAGCCAGCGCATGGATCTGTGCAACCAGATCAGCCCCCAGGGCCGCATGGACAGCACGGTGGCGTGCGATCCGGCTTTGCCCGGCAAAGCCCGGCGCCCGAAGCGTGACGTGGTAATGACTTTCGCCGCTGCCATCATCGCCGCCATGTCCCGCATGGCGCGCACTGTCGTTGCGCACCTCCAGCACATTTGGCTGGAACGCCGCTTCGAGTTTCTCCCGGATGTGGTCTGCCCGTGACATTTTTCGCGTAACCCCCTGTATCTTGATCGGGGATAGTCTATGCTCCGGTGTCCGAGTCGAGAAGAGGTCCGAGATGAGTAAACCTGATCCCTTCGGTTTCGACATGTCCGTCAAGTCCGCGAAGAAAAAGAACCCGCGCGGGCGCAAGGGCATGACTGGCGCGCAGGAGACCTCCACGAGGATCTGCGACCATGACGAATGTCAGGAACCGGGCAAATTCCGCGCGCCGAAAGCGCCGGATGTGCTGGATGATTTTTTCTGGTTTTGCCGGGAACACGTCCGCGAATACAACGCCAAGTGGAGCTTTTTTGACGGCAAGACCGAAGCGGAAATGAACGCGCAGCAAAGCTCGGACAAGGTCTGGGAGCGCAAGACAAAGGACTGGCGCGATCCCGAAGCCAAGGCCTGGGCCCGTCTGGGCATCGAGGATCCACACCAGGTTCTGGGTGACAAGGCCACGCGCAACCCCGGCAAGAACGGTGGCGGCGGCCGCAAACTGCCCCCGACCGAGCGGAAGGCAATGGACATCCTTGACGCCAAGGACAACATGACCAAGGCGGAAATCCGCAAGGTTTACAAAGGCCTGATCAAGGTTCTTCACCCGGATATGAATGGCGGCGACCGCAGCCAGGAAGAGCAGCTGCAGCAGGTGGTCTGGGCCTGGGATCAGATCAAGGACAGCCGCAGCTTCAAATGAGCCACGCGGGGCGCGTTGCACCGGTTTTTCGCTGGCGTGCCCCGGTCCAGAAGCGACGCATCAGCATTGCAACCAGGGTCGTGACCCTGCAAAAATCTCTGGACACTCAACTTTAACGCGAATAAAGTCCGAGAAAGACCCCGTTTGGGCCTTCTCACCACCACTCACGGAAAACGGGCGCCCACAGTTTCCTCCCGGGCGCCCGTTTGCCTTTGTCTTGCTGGCTGCGGCCTTGCAGCCACCCCAGCTCAGGCTGCCCGGAACTTGAGGCTGACACCGTTGAGGCAGTGCCGCTTGCCTGTAGGCTGCGGTCCGTCGTCAAAGATATGCCCGAGGTGGGAGCCGCAGCGGCGGCAATGGCATTCGGTGCGCACAACAAAAAGCTTGCGGTCCGCCTTGGTCCCGATCGCGTTCGGCAGCGCCTCCCAGAAGGAGGGCCAGCCGGTGCCGCTTTCGTATTTCGTCTTGGAGGAATAAAGTGGCAGGTCGCAGCCCTTGCACAGGAAGGTGCCGGTGCGTTTCTCGTCGTTGAGCGGCGAGGAAAAGGCGCGTTCCGTGCCCTCATTACGCATGACGCGATACTCTGCGTCTGTCAGCATGGATTGCCATTCCGCCTTGCTGCGGGTGATTTCAAAGTTACCGCTGGCCGCTGTGGCGCCGCGCGCCAGAAAGGGCAACGCGGCCCCGGCGGCGAGGAAATATCGTCTGTTCATCGGGGCCTCCGTGAAATTGTCGGTTAAAGGATGCGCGCCCCGGCTCGCGGGGGCAAGCACGGAGCGCGCACGATCGCGCGAGGGATCTCTGAAGGATCCCGTGGGTCACGCGGTCGTCCGAGGTTACTGCTTGGGCAGCAGGACGCGGTCGATCACGTGGATCACGCCGTTGGACTGCATGACGTCGGCGACGGTCACGGTCGCCTCGCGGCCGTTTTCATCGACCAGCACGATGTCGTTGCCCTGCATCTTGGCCTGCAGTACGCAGCCGCCGACGGTGGTCACCGGATGCATGCCGCCGTCATCGGCGATCATCCCGGCAATGGCGTCGGACATGGCGTTGGCTGCGACCACGTGACAGGTCAGGACAGTGGCCAGCTGGCCCTTGGCTTCCGGCTGCAGCAGCGCGTTCAGGCTTTCTTCGGAGATCATCCCGAATGCCTTGTCCGTCGGCGCGAAGACGGTGAAGGGACCGGCGCTGTTCAGCGTATCCACCAGGTCGGCGGCCTTGACCGCGGCGACCAGCGTGGTGTGGTCGGCAGAATTCACGGCGTTCTCGACAATGGTCTTGTCCGGGAACATCGGCGCGCCACCGACCATCGGGTTGCCCGTGGCGGCATGGCTTTCGGCAAAGGCCGGGGCTGCGGTCATCAGCAGAAGGGCGGCAGTTGTCTTGAGGACGTTCATTGGTCTTCCTTTCCCTGTCGGGTCATCGTTTGTCACACGCACCTTTCTGATGCGGCTGACTACAACCACGCCCAACCACAGCCCTGAGTTTCAAATTTTTCTTCACGAATCGATCACGGCAGCGTGAGCCTTTTTTTTGCTGCGGGATGTCGCTTTCGGGGTCTGCCCGCGCGCGCAGGTGCGATAGGTGTCGCGAAAGCGCGCAGGAGGGTGCGATGTTTCTGTCCGTCTTCGAGATGTTCAAAGTGGGGATCGGTCCGTCCTCCTCACATACGATGGGGCCCATGGTGGCGGCGGCGCGGTTTCTGGACAGGCTGCGGGACGCGCCGTTCCGGGTGCACGGGCTGAAGGCCACGCTGCATGGGTCGCTGGCCTTTACCGGCGTCGGTCATGCCACGGACCGGGCCACGGTGCTGGGCCTCGCCGGGTTCCTGCCCGAGAGCTATGACCACGCAAAGGCCGAGGCCGCTCTGGCGGAAATCCGCGACCATAAACGTGTGACGCCGGACGGTCTGCCGGAGCTTGTCTTTGATCCCAAAACGGATCTCGTCTTTGACTTCGGGCCGAACCTGCCCGGCCATGCCAATGGCATGATCCTGCGCGCCACGGATGCGCAGGGGGACGTGATCCTGCAGGAAACCTATTACTCGGTGGGCGGCGGCTTTGTCCTGACAGAGGCGGAACTGGCGGCGGGCAAGGCCACCGATAGCGGTGCGCCGGTCCCCTTCCCTTTCAAGACCGCGGCGGAGATGCTGGAAATGGCGCGCGCCTCGGGCAAGAGCGTGGCCGAGATGAAGCGCGCCAACGAGGTGTCGCGCGGCGGCGCCGATAACCTCGAGAAAGGCGTGGCGCGGATCTGGGAGGTCATGGAGGCCTGCATCGACCGTGGGATGGCTGTGGATGGCGAATTGCCCGGCGGATTGCGGGTCAGACGGCGCGCCCGGAACATCCACGACCAGTTGCAGGCAGAGCGCGGCAGGAACCTGTCCGCGCCGCACACGATCAACGACTGGATGAGCATGTACGCCATGGCGGTGAACGAGGAAAACGCCGCCGGTGGGCAGGTGGTGACCGCGCCGACAAATGGCGCGGCGGGGGTGGTGCCAGCGGTGATCCGCTACTGGCTGGACCATGTACCCGGCGCCTCGCGCAAACGTATCCCGGAGTTCCTGCTCACCGCCGCCGCGATCGGCGGACTGGTGAAATACAACGCCTCGATTTCGGGCGCCGAGGCGGGCTGTCAGGCAGAGGTTGGCAGCGCGTCGGCCATGGCCGCCGCGGGTCTTTGCGCGGTGATGGGCGGCACCCCGGAACAGGTGGAAAACGCCGCCGAGATTGCGCTTGAACACCACCTCGGGATGACCTGCGATCCGGTCAAGGGTCTGGTCCAGGTGCCCTGCATCGAACGCAACGGGCTGGGCGCGATCAAGGCTGTCTCCGCCGCCTCGCTCTCGTTGCGCGGCGATGGCACGCACCTGGTGCCACTGGACGCCTGCATCGAGACGATGCGCCAGACCGGGCAGGACATGAGCGAGAAATACAAGGAAACCTCGCTGGGGGGCCTTGCGGTCAACGTTCCCAACTGCTGAGCCCGGTGCCGGGAAGGCCCGCCTGCGGAACTCCCGGATTACTGTAAACCCGTTTCAGGCTGGGTGTGGGCAAGGGCTTTCGAAAGCCCTTGAAACGCGCTTCGAAGCGCGTTTCCACCCGCACGATTGTCGCGCTCAGCTGGTGACGCTGACCAGCATGAATTTCGCCGCCTGTCCGCGGTCGGTGATCAGCCGCACTTGCCCGTGTTCACGGTAGCGCAGGGCATCGCCGGGGCCCAGATCATAGTCCGATCCGTCGAGGTTCACATGCAGGTAGCCGGTCAGCAGGACCAGGTGGTTTTCCTGCCCCATGACCTCGGGCGTGTCCTGCACCATTTCGGAATTCGGCGTCATCTTGCATTCGACAACCTCCCCGGCCAGGGCCGAGGCTGCGGGGGAGACAAACCGTTTGGTCAGTCCGGTTTCGCCATCGCGCCACAGGGCCTGCTCATCACGGGTGACATGGGCGGAAAACCCGTCCTCGATCATCGCGAAAAGGCGCGACAGGGACATTTCATGCGCCGCCGCCAGACGTGAAAGAACATCCGCCGAAGGGCTGACCTCGGCATTCTCGAGCCGCGACAGGGCAGCACGGCTGACGCCGCTTGCGGCGGCGAGTTGATCCAGCGTCCAGCCACGGGCAGCCCGTAGCGCCGACAGGCGCCCGGCAAGGCGGACCGTCAGATCGCTCTTCATTTTTTTCCCCCCGGGAAACTATCCCGTATCTCGAATTAGATACGGATTCCCATCCAAACGCAACAATTCCGAAGGCGGAAGATGTGGACAAGTTTGCCACAAGCGGCCGGTCAGGAGCGGGTATTTCAGGGCGTTACTTTAGGTTCCCGGCATAACCCGTTGCCATGAAAATGCTTTCCGCGAACACGCCGCCGCAGCCCGCCCCATGTCGGTTTCAGCCGTTCCAGCGCACCTCGCCCAAGGCGCTCAGATCATAACCGCCCAACCGCTGCGCCTGGGCATGGAATCCTTCGCTTCGGCAGAACTCGAGCAGGGACTGCATCGGCGGATCGAAAAAGGCGCGGCGGTCCACCAGCAGGTCAAACCGCTCTTCGATCACCGGGACAAAGCACAGGCCAAAGTCGCGCGCGACGGTTTCCAGCCCGAAGGTGGCGGTCGCTTCGCCCCGTGCGACGGATTGCACCGCTTCCGTCTCTGTCCGGGCGACGGGGGTCAGGGCCAACGTGCCAACATCCAGGCCGGCGGCGGCGGCCAGTTGACGGAACAGCGCATCGGTGCCCGATAGCGGCTGGCGCGGGACAAATCGGTGGCCGGCAAGATCGGCCAGCGTCGCAACCTCCGGCCCGTCAGTGCGCAGGACCAACCCGCGACGGCGCGCGGCGAACCCGATCAGGACCGAGCCCTCGACACCGGCCTCCATGACGCTGGCGATGTTCCAGCCCTCGCCCCCAGCATCAAGGACATGCATGCCGCAGGCCACCCCGTCACGCGCCGCAAAACGTTGCAGCCCGTCCAGCGAGCCATCGAAATAAGTGGCAAGGCCACAGCGGCTTTCGCGCACGGCCCAGTCCAGCAAGGGATCATGCGACCCCAACAGCACCCGCGGGCGCGGCTGCGGGTCCACCGGCAGACCGGAACTGTGCGATGCGATCCACGCCCGGACATCGCGCGCGGGAAACAGCAACTTGCCGGTCGCCCGCGAACAGGGCACCGCGCCCGAGGCGGCAAGATCATAGATCTTGCGCTCCTTCAGGCGCAACAGCTCTGCCAGTTCGGCAACGGTCAGGTATTCGGGTGCAGTCTGCGGGTCCATGGGGGGCCTGAGGTAACGACCCCCCTGCCCTAGCTCATTTGGGCGCGTTGGGAAAGAACAGCTGCTGATTGGCGACGCTGTAGGCCGCAATGGCCTGCTGCCCCGCCTCCGAGATCAGCCAGTCGGCAAAGGCCTGCGCCTCATCCGCCTGAACAGAGGGGCATTTGTCGGCGCTGACCGGGATCACGCCGTACTGGTTGAACAGCGCCGCGTCGCCCTGCACGTGAATCTGATAGTCCTGTTTGTTGCCAAAGCTGATCCATGTGGCGCGGTCGGTCATGACATAAGCCCCCATGCCGATCCCGGCGTTCAGCGTGGCCCCCATGCCGGACCCGGTTTCCCGATACCACTCGCCAGAGGCGCCGGTGGGATCAACCTCGGCCGCCGTCCACAGCGCGCGCTCCTTCTTGTGGGTGCCGGAATCGTCGCCGCGCGAGGCAAAGAGAGCCTGGTTGTCCGCGATCTGTTTCAGTGCCGCCTGCACATCGGTCAGACCGGTGACCCCTGCCGGGTCCGAGTCTGGCCCGACGATGACAAAATCGTTGTACATCAGATCGGTGCGCTGTGTGCCATAGCCCTCGGCGACAAATTTCTCCTCTGCAGGTTTCGCATGAACCAGCAGAACGTCCCCGTCGCAGTTCATGGCATTCCGGATCGCCTGTCCGGTGCCGACAGCGACGACATTGACCGTGATGCCCGTCTCCGCGGTGAAGAGGGGCAGCAGGTGGTCGTAGAGGCCGGAATTGGCGGTCGAGGTGGTCGATTGCACGAGAATATTCGCCGATACGGCACAGGGCAGCAGGGCCGAGCCGATCAGCGCAGCAAGACGAGCGGTGGTCATGTCAGGTGGTCCTTCAGTCTTTCCAGTAGGTTAGCGTTTTCAGAATACCAGCCCGCCAGAGACATGCGCGCGCGCGGGCCCGGTTTCCGGTCGGGGGAAAAAGCGGGTGACAGGGGCGTGTTCGACAACGCGGCCGCCGTGGACAAAGACCACGTCGTCCGCCATGCGCCGGGCCTGCCCGATGTCATGGGTCACAAGGATCACGCGGGTGCCGCGCGCCGCCGTGTCGCGCATGATCTCTTCGATCCGGCTAACAGAGGCGGGGTCAAGGCTGGCAGTCGGTTCGTCAAGGAACAGCACCTCTGGGCGGGTCGCCAGCGCGCGGGCCAATGCAAGGCGCTGCGCTTCTCCGCCAGACAGCAGCCGGGCGGGCTGACGCGCCTTGTGCGCAAGGCCGACATGTTCGAGCAAGGCGTCGCGGCGCGACAGCGGCATCCCCCGAGACTTCAGCACAAAGTCGATATTGGCAGCCACCGAACGGCGCAACAGAACCGGTTTCTGAAACACCAGCGCATGACGGCTGCGCGCCTGCTCGGCGGTTTCGCCGTTCCAGTCGATGCGGCCGGACGTCGGCGCAACCAGCCCGTGCAACAAGCGCAAGAGCTGCGATTTGCCCGCGCCATTGGGGCCAAGGATGACGGTGCATCCCGATGACTCAAGCGTCAGGTTCAGCCCGTCTATGATCCGCTTGCCATCCAGTTCCAACACGAGGTCGGACACGTTGAGCGGCAAGAGACCCGCCGGGGCGGCATCGGCTCGGGCCAGATCAGCCGGAAAGAACAGGGCGTCGTCAGGCATAGGCATACCTATTGGCTGTAAGGCGAAGACTGTGAACAAGGGCGTTGACCCCAAGGGCAAGCACCATCAGCACGATGCCAAGACCCAGCGCCAGCGGCAGGTCGCCTTTCGAGGTTTCCAGCGCGATGGCTGTGGTCATGACGCGGGTCAGATGGTCGATATTGCCGCCGACGATCATCACGGCGCCGACCTCGGCCACCGCGCGGCCAAAGCCTGCCAGCGCGACGGTCAGCAGGGCATAGCGCGCATCCCAGAGCAGGGCGCGCATGGTCTGCAACGCACTCAGGCAGAGCGAGCGAAAGTGATCGGCGTACTCGGCGTGCATATCCTCGATCACCTGCCGCGACAGCGCGGCGGTGATGGGGGCGATCAGAATGGTCTGCGCGATGATCATGGCCGTCGGCGTGTATAGCAGCCCCAGAAAGCCCAGCGGCCCGGCGCGCGACAGATGCAGGTAGACGATCAGGCCGACAACGACCGGCGGCAGCCCCATGAGGGCATTCATCAGCACCAGAACCGCGCCGCGCCCCGGAAATCGCGTGACCGCGACCCATGCGCCCAGCGGCAGGCCGATCACGCAAGCGGCGACGGTGGCGGTCAGGCTGACGCGCAACGACAGGCCCACGATCTCGATCAGGTCGGGATCGCCGGACAGGACAAGCGCAATTGCGACGGCAAGGGCCTCCCCCATGTCCTGCATGTCTTCTCCTGCAAAATTTCCCGGAGCACGCAGCCCCTCCCAATCGCAGGGTGCGGGAAAGTGATCAGGCAATCAAGAGGTTTGCCGAGACTTGTTGACCGAACCGGGCGAATTCTTGCGTGCCGGCAAGGTCAATATGACCATCGGGGTTTCGAAAATATTGCAGGATTATGCGGAGCGCCTCAGGTGAATGCTCTCAGACCTCCTCACCCCAGCTGGCCACCTTGCGGTCGATGGTCTTGCGCGACACACCCAGCCGGCGCGCGGCCTCGGCCCGGTTGCCACCCGATTCTTCAAGGATGTGCATGATGTGCCTCTGCATCACGAGGTCGAGATTCTCGATCGCCTGCGCGCCGGTGACCGACCCGCCGCCAGCGAACTCTTCGGGAAAGCCGCCGAGGATCACCGAGCGTTCGATGGTGTTGCGCAGCTCGCGCACGTTGCCGGGCCAGTTGTAGCGGCGCAGCTTCATTAGTGTCTGGTCGTCCAGTTTCAGCGCGGGCAGGCCCAGAGCCTTGGAGAAATGCTGAATGAACAGCGCCGCCAGTTCGGTGATGTCCTCTGACCTGTCGCGCAGAGGCGGCATCTCGATCTTCAGCACGTTGATACGGTGGTAGAGATCCGCGCGGAACCGGCCATCAGCCACCGCCTGCTCCAGATCGGTGTTGGTGGCAAAGGTCAGGCGCAGGTTCAGCGGGATCTCCCGTTCCGCGCCCAGGGGTCGTATCCGCTGATCCTCCAGCACCCGCAACAGCGCGGCCTGCAAGGCTTCGGACATCTGCACGACCTCGTCCAGAAACAGCGTCCCGCCATCGGCCAGCAGGAACAGCCCCGGACGCAGACGGGCGCCTTCGACCGCGCCGAACAGTTCGGCGGCGATGCGGTCAGGTGCGATGGCCGCGCAATTCACCGCGACAAAGGGGCTGGTCGCGCGGGAGGCCATACCGTGCAGGGTGCGCGCGGCCAGTTCCTTGCCCGTGCCGGTCGCTCCGGTGAACAGGACCGGCGTCGGCAGCGGCGCCAGCTTTTCCAGCATGGCGCGCAGGTCCATCATGGCGGGCGAATGCCCGACCAGACGCACCGCGCCATCGGTGCCCAGCGCATGGCGCAGCAGCCGGTTGTCCCGCCGCAGCGCACCACGGTCCAGCGTGCGCGCCACGGCGCCGATCAACTGGTTGGCGCGAAAGGGTTTCAGGATGAAATCCGACACCCCCGCCCGCAGCGCGGCAATGGCGGTTTCCAGATCGGCATAGGCGGTGATCAGGACAACCTCGGCATACAATCCCTTGCGCCGCTGCTCCGATACCCAATCAATGCCGGAACCGCCCGGCATCTTGTTGTCGACAACGATCAGATCGAATTGCGCCTCGTCCAGACGCTCTGTCGCCTCCCGGGCCGAGGCCGCCTCGGCCAGCCGCTTGACCCGCGGGCCCAGCGTCTTGGCCAGAAAGTTGCGCATTCCCGGTTCGTCATCAATCACCAGAACCGAGGCGGTGCTGAGCGTGCGCCCATAGTCTTCAAGTGTCGTCATGCGGTTACTGTACTGTCCTGGCGCGGTCAGTCGAGACGGACATTGCCACCGGACCGCACATCAGCCGAGGAATAGCCGAGCTGGTTCAGCCCGTACCAGGCACCAACAGAGATCAGGGCGGCGGCGGCGAAACCGGCAAGCATGGCTTTCATTGGGTCTCTCCCGTTGCGGATTTGAGAAAAGCGATCAGGTCGGCCCGGTCCGACGGCTGCGCGATGACCTGCATGGGCATCTTGGAACCGGGAATGTAATGGTCGGGGCCTTCGTCGAACAGCGCGTTTATGGTCTCATCCGTCCAAATGAAGTCTGCGCTTTCGAGGGTTTGCGAATAGCTGTAGCCGGGCAAGGTGCCCGCCTCGCGGCCAAACACGCCGTACAAGGTTGGTCCGGCGCGGCGCGACGGGCCATCGGTCAGGGCATGGCAGATCGAACATTTGCGCATGAACTGGCGTTCCCCGTTCGACATGGTTTCCGGGTCGCGCAGGAAGGCGCGCTGGCCGGAGCCTTCGGGCGCGTCGAGTTCGTCCAGCAGGGATACCGGCCAAGCATAGACAACATCGTCGAGGCCGCCCGCGTAAATCGTCTGCCCATCCGGCGAAAACGCCAGCGCCCAGACCGGACCATGCCGCATGGCGCGAAAGTCGCGGGTGATCTGCCACGCCTCCGTGTCGATCATCATGATGTAGCCATGCCCGTCCCCCACCGCCAGTTGCGCGGTGTCCGCATGCCAGGCCAGTGCCAGGATCGGGCGGCGGTCCAGCGTGAAATCGGCAATCTGCGCGCCGGTTTCCGGGTCGATCACACGGGTGCCGCCGTCGACGGCGCCATAGGCGAGCCAACCCTCGCCCAAGGCAAGCCGGTTGATGCCAAACCCATGCTGGACAAGCGGCAAAGGAGAAGGGTCAGTGGTCAAGTCATAGCGCAGAAGCTCGCCTTTGGAGGTGGCCGCGTACAACACCGCCCCATCGGCGGAATATGTCAAGGCGTTCACCCCGGCCCCGGGATATGGCAGTTCACGCCCCTCTCCTCTTTCGGTCAACGGCCACAGCCGGATGCTGCCGTCCCAACTGCCACTGGCGACATGGCCACCGTCCGGAGCCACAGACAGGGCCGTGACCTTGCCCTGATGTTCGCCCAGCAGGCGCGTCTGCGGCTGCCATTGCCGCACGGTGAAATCGTCACCACCAGAGATCAACTGCCCGTCCGGCCCCCATGTCAGGGCAGTGACCGCCGCCGCATGCCCCTCCAGCCATCGGGGGTCGCGGCCCATCCAGACCCCCACCGAATTGTCGAAACTGGCGCTGGCCACCTGCCCGTCTAGCGACACATCAAGCCCCATGACAGGACCGCCGTGGCCCTTGAGCGTGGTGAACTCCTGTGCGGCCGATGGCACCGCCAGCCCGAAAAGGAGCGCAACCGACCAGCCCGCGCGCGCCAAGCGGTTTCGAAACCGCTTGCAACGCCCTTCGAAGGGCGTTTCCACCGCCCCTCCCATCGTCATTCCGCAGGGGTTGCGTCCGAGGGGGCGGATTTGCCCTTGGCCGCCTCCCGCGCCTTGACTTCGTCGAGCCAGATCGAATGGTGCTGATGCGCCCAGGCCTCGTCCACCTCGCCCGAGCCCATGGCATCGAACGCGCCTTCCATCCCGATCGAGCCGATGTAGATATGGGCGACGATGATCGCCATCAGGACAAAGGCCACGATGGCGTGCCAAAGCTGCGCAAGCTGCATTTCCTCTTGCGGGCTGAGGTCGGTCGGCAAGACACTGTAGCCCAGCATCTGCGGCAGGCCGATGTCGTTCAGGATGGTGAACGTCTTGGCAAACAGCGGCAGCTCAAACGGGAACAGCAACGACAACCCCGACAGGGAAATCGACCCGCCCAGCAGGATCACCGACCAGAAGATGATCTTCTGCCCGGCGTTGAATTTCTTGGCGGGCGGGTGGTTCTTGCCGATGATGCCGCCGGCCTGCGCAAACCAGGTGATGTCGGTGCGGTTCGGAATGTTGTGCCAGACCCAGAGGAAGAACACGAACACCAGGCCCAGCATGAAGGGCCAGGCCAGGTTGTTGTGAATGAATTTCGAAGCGATCAGCAAGATCGAATTCGCTTCTGGCCCGAACAACGGCAGGATCGCGTAACGCCCGAACAGGGTCAGCAGGCCGGACAGGCCCAGCAGGATGAAAGAGCCGGCCAACAGCCAGTGTGAAAACCGCTCGAACGCCTGAAACCGGGTGACGGTGCGGCCCGTCATGGGCTCATCTACGCGAACGCGACCGCGCAGCAGGAAGAACAGGCACAAGGCCCCGATGGTGCCCAACAGCAACCAGCCACCATAGGTGGACAGCGGTCCCCTGCGGAACTGGTACCACGCCATGCCGCCGTCCTGCACCAGCACCTTGGCCACGTCGCCCCCTGCAGAGACGTTCACATCCGCCGCATCAAAGCGCAGCGCGCGCCACAGATCGGGGTCAGAGGCGCCGCCCAGGGGGGCCAGCGCCAGAGGCGCATTCGGGTCGGCGCCCGGTTCCCCGAATTCGCGCCGGAAACTGAGATCGACCTGTTCGCCGCGCTGGCGGGCCAGAATGTCCTCCAGCGTCTGCGCGCCGCCTGTCGCCTTGCGCGCCTCGGCAAGCACCGCCGGATCCGGTCCGGGATCGGCGGGCGGTTGCAGGAAAAAGGCAAGCACGGCGAGGCCTGCCGCCAAGAGCATGAACCATCCGAAACCGCTGGAGCGTTGTGACATGACTGTCCCCGTCATTCGTCACGCCGGGGGCGCGGCGGCCGAACGGGCGGCACCGGAAACCCGAGGCGTCATAAACTGCCTGAGACAGAGGCCCGGTGCACCGGGCCTCCGCCGTATTCGTGAAGATCACAGGGCGGGACAGGGCCCCGCCCGGCAGGATCAGCCGCCCTTCTGGTCGTAGGCGGTGCCCCACCCCCATGCGCCGGAACCGAAGCCGCGGGCCACCACGCGTTCGCGGTAGATGGCCGAGACCACGTCGCCGTCACCGGCGAGCAG
Source organism: Paracoccaceae bacterium (assembly GCA_034670345.1). GTDB lineage: Bacteria > Pseudomonadota > Alphaproteobacteria > Rhodobacterales > Rhodobacteraceae > Antarctobacter. The sequence goes on from JAXMNQ010000005.1 coordinate 62,430, forward strand.
CGCCTTGGTCGAACACATCTCGGCGCAGATGGGCAGCTTGCCCTCGGCGATCCGGTTGCGGCCGTACTTGGCGAACTCCGCGGTCGAGTGGGTTTCCTCGGGACCGCCGGCGCAGAAGGTACATTTGTCCATCTTGCCGCGCGAGCCGAAGTTGCCCGCCTGCGGGAACTGCGGCGCGCCGAAGGGGCAGGCGTAAAAGCAGTAACCGCAGCCGATGCAGAGGTCCTTGGAGTGCAGGACAACGCCTTCTTCGGACTGGTAGAAGCAATCCACCGGACAGACGGCCATGCAGGGCGCGTCGGAACAGTGCATGCAGGCCACCGAGATCGAGCGTTCGCCCGGAGAGCCGTCCTGGATCGTCACCACGCGGCGGCGGTTGATCCCCCAGGGCACCTCGTGCTCGTTTTTACACGCCGTGACGCAAGCATTGCATTCGATGCAGCGCTCGGCGTCACAGAGGAATTTGGATCGTGCCATTTCTGGTTCTCCTTACGCTGCGGTGATCTTGCAGAGAGTACATTTCGTCTCCTGCATCTGGGTGACCGAGTCGTAGCCATAGGTCTGTGCCACGTTGGTGGATTCCCCAAGAACGTAGGGGTCCGCACCATCCGGGTACTTGGACCGCTGGTCCTCGCCCTGGAAGTGGCCGCCGAAGTGGAACGGCATGAAGGCGACGCCCTCACCCACCCGCTGCGTGACCATGGCCATGACCTTGACCTTGCCGCCTTCCGGGCCTTCGACCCAGACATCGGCCCCGTCACGAACGCCAAGGTCGTTGGCATCGCGCGGGTTGATCTCGACGAACATGTCCTGCTGAAGCTCGGCCAGCCAGGGGTTCGACCGGGTCTCGTCCCCGCCGCCCTCGTATTCGACCAGACGGCCGGAGGTGAGAACGATGGGGTAGTCCTGGCTGAAGTCCTGTTTCTGGATCGACGCATACATGGTCGGCAGACGGTAGAACTTGCGGTCCTCGTAGGTCGGATAATCCGCCACCAGATCGCGCCGCGGCGTATACAGCGGCTCGCGGTGGATCGGCACCGGGTCCGGGAAGGTCCAGACAACCGCGCGGGCCTTGGCATTGCCGAAGGGCGCGCAGCCATGCGCGATGGCAACCCGCTGGATCCCGCCCGAGAGGTCGGTCTTCCAGTTGGTATTGGGTCCGGCAACCGCCTCGATGGCCGCCTTTTCCTCATCGGTCAGGTCGCCGTCCCAGCCGAGATCCATCAGCATCTGCATGGTGAATTCCGGATAGCCGTCCTGAATTTCCGACCCCACGGAATAGACGCCATCGGCGAGCAGGTTGTCGCCGTTGCGTTCCACCCCGAAACGGGCACGGAAGGTCAGGCCGCCCTCTGCGACAGGCTTGGACATGTCGTAGAGGTTCGGCGTGCCCGGGTGCTTCATCTCGGGCGTGCCCCAGCTTGGCCACGGCAGACCGTAATAGTCGCCGTCAGCCGGGCCGCCGATCGCCTGCAAGGTGGTGCGGTCAAAGGTGTGCTGATTGTCCATGTGCAGCTTGAGCCGTTCCGGCGACTGGCCGGTATAGCCCACGGTCCACATGCCGCGGTTGATCTCGCGCAGCGTGTCCTCGACGTTCGGCGTGATGCCGTCCTCCTCCAGCGCGATGTTCCGGAACAGCCGCTCGTGAAAGCCGAACTTCTTCGCGAACAGGCCGATGATCTCCTGATCGGGCTTGGATTCGAACAGCGGATCGACCACCTGCTGACGCCACTGGATCGAGCGGTTCGACGCGGTGACAGAGCCGTAGGTTTCGAACTGCGTGGCCGCGGGCAGCAGGTAGACGCCGTCGGTGCGGTCATGCAGCACGGCGGAAACGGTGGGATACGGGTCGACCACGACCAGCATGTCCAGCAGTTCCATCGCCTTCTTCATCTCGACCATGCGGGTCTGAGAGTTCGGTGCGTGGCCCCAAAGCACCATGGCGCGCACCTTGTTCGGCTGGTCCATGTTCTCGGGATCTTCAAGGACACCGTCGATCCAGCGCGACACCGGGATCCCGGTCTCGTACATCAGGTTCTTGTCCTTGCCGTCCGCGCCCTGGATCGTGTCGAACTGGCTTTCGAGCCAGTCGAAATCCTCCTCCCAGACGCGCGCCCAGTGCTGCCACGAACCCTTGGCCAGGCCGTAGTAACCGGCCAGGGTGTGCGACAGCACGCCTAGGTCGGTCGCACCCTGAACGTTGTCATGGCCGCGGAAGATATTGGTGCCGCCGCCGGAAGTGCCCATGTTGCCCAGCGCAAGCTGCAGCACGCAATAGGCGCGGGTGTTGTTGTTGCCGTTGGTATGCTGGGTGCCGCCCATGCACCAGATCACCGTGCCGGGACGGTTGTTGGCCATGGTGAGCGCCACGCGGCGCAGCTGCGATCCGGGCGTACCGGTGACACGCTCGACCTCTTCGGGGGTCCACTTGGCCACTTCCTCACGGATCTGGTCCATGCCCCAGACACGGGTGCGGATGAACTCCTTGTCCTCCCAGCCGTTCTCGAAGATGTGCCAGAGGATGCCCCAGACCAGCGCCACGTCGGTGCCCGGACGGAAGCGGACGTATTCATCCGCATGGGCCGCCGTGCGCGTGAACCGCGGATCGCAGACGATCAGCGGGGCATTGTTCATCTCCTTGGCGCGCAGCACATGCAGCAGCGAGACGGGGTGCGCCTCGGCCGGGTTGCCGCCGATGATGAAGATGGCCTTGGAGTTGTGGATGTCGTTGTAGCTGTTGGTCATGGCGCCGTAGCCCCATGTGTTCGCGACACCCGCAACAGTGGTCGAATGGCAGATCCGCGCCTGGTGGTCGACGTTGTTGGTGCCCCAATACCGGGCGAACTTCTGGAACAGATAGGCCTGTTCGTTGCTGTGCTTGGCAGATCCCAGCCAGTAGACCGAGTCAGGTCCGCTTTCCTCGCGGATCGTCATCATGCCGTCGCCGATCTCTTCGATCGCCTGCTCCCACGAGATCCGGACCCATTCGCCGTTCTCTTTCTTCATCGGGTACTTCAGGCGGCGTTCGCCGTGGGCATGTTCACGGACCGAAGCGCCCTTGGCGCAATGCGCGCCGAGGTTGAACGGGCTGTCCCAGCCCGGCTCCTGCCCGACCCAGACGCCGTCGCTGACTTCGGCGATGACGGTGCAGCCCACCGAACAGTGGGTACAGACGGATTTTTTCAGGTCCACCGCGCCAAGCCCGGCTGCCGATGCGGCACTGGCCTTTTGAACGGTGCCGCCGGTGGCGGCGATGGCGGCAATGCCACCAATGGCAAGACCCGAGCCGCGCAGGAACGCGCGGCGGTCAACCGAGGCGTTGGCGGCCTCGGAAAGGATACTTGTCCGCTGGGGGCGTCGCGCAACCCCGTTGGTCTTTTTCCTAAGCATGTTTCTCACTCCCTTGCTCGCGTTGCCCCGTGGGTCATTGCCCGGGCGCAGCTTGCTTGGCTACGACAGTGGCCTTTGGCAGTCGGGCGTCACGCAACCAGTCGCCTTTGGCCGTTCAGCTTCGTCCGGGATCATTGCCGGGCGATGCGGGACGCGCTGTCAGAAGCGCGCTGTTTCGTAGTAGGCGCGGGTATGCGCCGTGTCCTGCATCTTTTCCGATGTCAGGTCAGGCTCCGCCGGGCCGGCTTCGGCGGCGGTGCCACTGGCGATCGCAACGGCGGCCGCAGGGGCCGAAACGCTTGCCAGCTTGAGGAATTTCCGGCGCGATGCCGTGGTTTCCTGGGTCATGAAAGTGCTCCTTTCACGGGTTGAGGGACGGTCACCCGCCCCGGAAACAGGTGCACGCGCACCCGGTGAAAACCACTCACTCACCACTCATCCTGAAGGCTTCGGCCTCGATCTCCATGAACAGCCGCCCGACAGTGGCGACGGGCGAATAGAAGACCGAGTTCTTGGCGCCTTCGAGATCGGAATAGAAATGCCCGGCCCAGGGACCGATGTGCTTGTTGAAGAACTCTCTCTGGGTCTGCAGCGGTGCCGGTTCGCCAAAGCGGCCCACGATCATCGCGCCCATCATCTCCAACAGGCTGGCGATGTTGTCCTCGGGCTCGAACACGTTGTCGGCCCGCGCCAGCCCCCGCCGGGCCATGTCCTGCCGCAGCGTCGCCAGCGGCTTTTCATTCAGGAAACCGGTCAGATAGTAAGAGGCATAGGGCAGCAGTTCCCCGCGTCCGAGACCGATGAAGAGCTTGTTGAATTCGCTGGTGACAGCCTTGGGTTTGGAGACCTTGCCCAGTTTGGCCAGGGTGCCGATGGCCTTGCCCATCTCGGTGTCGTCGCCCGACAGGCTGGCGGTCTGCGCCAGCAGCATCTCGTCCGGGGGACCGGACAACAGCAGGCCGAGGAAGTTGTAAAGATCCGCGCGCAGGCGGTCTTCTTCGGCAATCTGGCGGGTTTCGGCGGTGTTGGTCATCGGGTCCTTGTCCGTCGTCATGTGGCGGTTTCGAAGTGAAAGCGCATCCGGCGCGGGGCCTTGGGTGTTGTTTCGGCGATCCGTGGTTCGGCGGCGGCGGCAGGCCCCGGGGCAGTGTCCGCTTCGTCCTCTGCGGGCAGTCCGGATCCAGGCGCGTCCGCGCCCCGGACCTGATCCGGGGCCTCGTATTCGCGGTGTGAAATAGTCTGTGCCACGTCCGCCAAGGCCAATTCGGCCCGAGCATGTTCGGCTTGCGTCTTCTCTGCGGCCCTTGCCTCAGCCTCGGCGGCTTCGACCGCCTTGTCGAACATGCCCTTGCCCACCTGGTAGATCGTCTGCATGTTCTCGACCACCAAAGCGGCGTCGGTGAAATCCCCGCCGTAATCCACCAGCCCGTCGACATTGGCCAAAACCGGATTCAGCCGCCACAGGCGGCGCAGGGCGCGGGTCTTGAGGCGCTGCGGCACGGCGGCCTTCAACAGGCTTTGCACCTGCTCGGGGCTGTCCATGTCTTCGGGTTCGGGCAGGTCAAGTTCGGCGAGGAATTCCGCATCCGGGCGCGCCTCCAATCTCTCATCCACGGCGGCGCGTGCATCAGCCTCGGCGTCACGCACCTCGGTTTCGGCCTCGGCCTCAACCGCCGCGCGGCGGCGCGACCAGAAATCAGAGCGCGTGTCGCTGTTCAATTCAGCCGCCTCCTCTGCAATTTGGGCGAGGCGTAGACATCCAGCTTGTCGATGCGTGGATCGCCAATGCCATCCTGTGAAAGATCGACACGCTGCTTGTCGCGCTTGCGCTTGATAAAGACCTCTTCCTCGTGAAATTCCTCGACGAACTCCGCGACAAAGGACAAGAGCGCCGGCGGCATCGGCACCTTTTCGATGATCTCCTCACCACTGTCGGAATAGTCCTGCGCCTCATAGGGGGAGGCGGTCACCGTCAGCACGTTCAGCGGGCAGTCGCCCTCGCCCTCTTCGCGCATCACGATATAGACGCTGGGAACACGCGCCAGCAGCTCGTGCAGATAGGCGCCGGTGTCCGCGCCGTGCAGTTCAAGGATCATCGTGGCGGCGTGGTATTCAGCGGCCTCGCCCTCACGCCGCAATTCCCGCCAATCCGCGGGACCGGCCCCCGGCAGAACTGCCGACGCTGTCCACACCCATTTCGCCCAGCGGGTCACTCCCGGTGCGCGACGAAGGACGATGCCAACCGGCAAGGTCCGAAAAAGCTTCGGATTGTGGATCACGTCATTCCTCCCACTCACAGTAAGCAATCTCAGACCCCTGCGAAGAAAGCGAAAAACGGTATGCGGTCGCATTCCCGCCCTTCTCCGGTCAAATTGGCCATGCCCCTACGGCGCGGAGCACCCTATTGGACGAAATGTCCATCCCGACTTTTTCGCTCGGAAAACGGGCAGTTTGGAAACCTGCGAATCACTTGCATCCTTATGGTTGAGTGGCGGCTTAAGTCGCCATTCGACGGATCAGCCAATCTGGTTGTGGCGGGCATCGAATCATGCCTAGCTGTCGCCCTGATCCAGCAGGAACACAGCGGTCTATCGGCGTTTCCGAGGAGGGGAACACAATGGTCAAGTCATTGATAACATGCGACTGCATGGGGACACAGACCCTCGACACCGAGGGGTTGGCGCGGGCCACCTCCCTTGAGGTCAAACGCCCCTGTTCGACCCTCTGCACCACCCAGATCGACCGCGCCGCCGCCGCGCTCGAAGCCGGTGACTCGGTTTTTTGCTGCACGCAGGAGTCGGCGGTGTTCGAGGCCCTGGCCGAGGAGATGGGCCTGCCTGCCCCCCCGGTGCTGGACCTGCGCGACCGGGCCGGATGGACCGCCGATCCAGCCCCGACACTACCCAAAATGTCCGCACTTGTGGCAGAGGCGCTGCTGCCCGCCGCGCCCGAAAAGACCCTGGACGTGATGTCCGAGGGGCTGTGCCTGATCCTTGGCGCCCCTGACGTCACCTTGCCCGCCGCAGAGCAACTGGCCGATTACCTTGCGGTGACGGTGCTGCTGCCAGAGGCGTCCGAGGTGCCGGACAGCCGCGCCTATGACGTCATCACGGGCAATCTGCGGCAGGCGCGCGGCGCGCTTGGCCAGTTCGAAGTCATCATCGACCGGCTGGCGCAGGTCGATCCGGGCGGACGCGGTGCATTGGGCCTGACAGCGCCGCGCGATGGCGGCCTGTCGCAATGTGACATCGTGCTGGACCTGCGGGGCGAGACGCCCCTGTTCCCGGCGCATGACAAACGCGAAGGCTATCTGCGGGCCGATCCGGGCCATGCGCCCTCTGTGGCAGCGGCGATATTGGCCGCATCACATCTTGTCGGCACTTTCGAAAAGCCTCTGTATGTCCGGACAGAGGCGCTGCTTTGCGCGCATTCGCGGGCGGAACAGACCGGTTGCACCCGCTGCCTGGACCTCTGCCCCACCGGCGCAATCACCCCGGACGGCGATCATGTGACGGTCGACCCGATGGTCTGCGCGGGCTGCGGGGCCTGTTCGGCGGTCTGTCCCTCGGGCGCGATCAGCTATGACGCGCCGCCGGTGGACATGACGTTCCGGCGCGTTCAGACGCTTGCCAAGGCCTACATCGAGGCGGGCGGCGCAGCGCCGCGCCTCTTGGTGCATGACGCGCATGGGGCCGAGATGGTCCGCATGGCCGCGCGCCATGGGCGCGGGTTGCCTGCCGATGTAATCCCGTTGGAATTGCCGGTGGTTGGCGGATTTGGTCATGCGGAAATCGTGGCCGCCCTGGCTGCGGGCTTTGCCGCTGTCACCCTGCTGCCCGGACCGGGAACCGACCGCGCCGCCCTGTCGGCGCAGATCGACCTGGCACAGGCCATCGGCGGCCCTGACAAGATACGCCTGCTGGACACCCCGGACCCCGACGCGATGAGCGATGCGCTCTATGACGAGACCGCCCCCGCGCCGGTGGCCGAACCGGTGCGTCCGCTTGGCACACGGCGGCAGATCACCCGTCAGGCCGCCCGCGCCCTGCACGGCGAAACCACCCTGCCCCTGCCCGACGGCGCGCCCTATGGCGCGGTTCTGGTGGACACGGAGGCCTGCACCCTGTGCCTTTCCTGCGTCTCTCTCTGCCCGTCGGGCGCCTTGGGCGACAATCCCGACAAGCCGCAACTGCGGTTTCAGGAAGACGCCTGCCTGCAATGCGGGATCTGCGCCACGATCTGCCCCGAGAATGCGATCACGCTGCAGCCGCAGTTAAACCTGACAGACACGGCGCTGCGGCAAGAGGTGCTGAACGAGGAAGAGCCGTTTCCCTGCGTCGAATGCGGTGCATTGTTCGGCTCACGTTCCGCCATCGAGCGGATCACCGAAAAGCTGTCCGGTCATGCCATGTTCCAGAGCCCGGAAAAGCTGCGGATGCTGCAGATGTGCGACAATTGCCGGGTCGAGGCGCAGGCGCTGTCGCAGGACAACCCCTTTGCCGGGGGCGAGCGTCCGCGCGTGCGCACGACCGAGGACTACCTGTCCAAGCGGCGCGATCACTGATGCTGCAACGGTGCGCCCAGATCGGCGGCCGCCATGGCCGCCACATAGGCGACCACGGCCTCGACCTCGTCCAGCGTCAGTTCGACCGGGACGATGGGAGGGGGCCGGTTGTCGGGAAACGGCGGCGTCACCTCGGCGATGATCGTGAACGACGGATGCGGATTCAGCGCGTAGAAGGCAGAGAATCGCTGTTCCCAATCCGACAGGCTGCGCAACACCGCGAAACTGGGCGTAGACCCGATGCCGGCGCCGCGGCTCTGGTCATCGACCACGTGGCAGCGGATGCATTTTGCGCGGCTGACCTCATGCCCCAGCTTGGCATCGCCTGCGAAGGTGACCGTCACAGCGACGTCCTGCGCCTCGGGTGGCGGACCAAACAGCGCCGTGCCGTCGGGTGCAAAGCTGGAGATGGTATTTGTTCCCACCTCCGAGGTCAGCCAGTCCACAAACCGCCGCGCCCCGGCGTGATCCGTGCCGTCCTTCTGCAGGTGCCAGACCGTGTCCAACCCCGCGAACAACGGCTGACCCTCTGCGCCCAGCGCGATATCGGCGCTGTCGGCACTGTCGGCCAGTTCGACCCGCACCCGGGTCTTGAGCGTGAAGCGCGGCAGGATATGCTGGATCAAACCGCTGTCCACCAGGTCGGGCGGCGCGTAAAGCTGTACGGGGCCGTCATCCTGGGCAGCGGCGACAAGGGGCAGGCCAGCCAGTGCCAGCCCGAGTATCGAAATGGAAACGCGCCGTGTCATGAGGCCATGCTAGGCCGCTGGCCCGGTCCGCGTCAAATACAAGGGAGCGATGAACAATGAGCGAAGACTTCAACATGTCGATGCGGAAATTCCTCAAGCAGGTCGGCGTCACCTCGCAGCAGGCCATCGAAGAGGCGATGCGCGGGGCCGAAACCGGCGGCAAGAGCTTTCCGGTCAAGGCGGTGATCACGATCCCGGAACTGGGCCTGACCCATGAGATCACCGGCGAGATCAAGGGGCAGGAATGACCAAGGTGGCGGCGGATCGCGCGGCGGTTCTGGAAGTTCTCAAAACCGTGGCCGACCCGGTCGCCGGTGGCGATATCGTGGCCAGCGGTGTCATGCGGGCGCTGAACGTCGACGCGGGCGCGGTGCGTTTCGTGATGGAAATCGCGCCGCAACACGCCGAGGCCTTTGGCCGGACCAAGGCCGATGCAGAGGCGAAGCTCGGCGCGCTGCCGGGTGTCGGCAAGGTGTCCATCGTCCTGACCGGCCATTTGGAACAGGCCCCGCCCCCTGATCTGGGACTGAAGAAAAAGGCAGAGCCGCAGGGCCCGCAAAAGATCCCCGGTGTGGACCACATCATCGCCATCGCCAGCGGCAAGGGTGGTGTCGGCAAATCGACCGTGTCGTCGAACCTTGCCGTGGCGCTGGCCGCACAGGGGCGGCGCGTGGGCCTGCTGGATGCCGATGTGTACGGGCCGTCACAGCCACGCATGCTGGGCGTTTCCGGGCGCCCCGCCTCGCCCGACGGCAAGACCATTCTGCCGCTGCGCAACCATGGCGTCACCATGATGTCGATCGGCCTGATGACAAACGAGGATCAGGCCGTGGTCTGGCGCGGTCCGATGCTGATGGGCGCGCTGCAACAGATGATGATGCAGGTGCAGTGGGGCGCGCTGGACGTGCTGCTGGTCGACCTGCCGCCGGGCACCGGCGATGTGCAGATGACGCTCAGCCAAAAGGCGCAGGTCGATGGCGCGATCATCGTCAGCACGCCGCAGGACGTGGCCCTGATGGACGCGCGCAAGGGCATCGACATGTTTCGGCAGCTAAATGTTCCGATCCTTGGTATGATCGAGAACATGAGCACGCATATCTGTACCAATTGCGGGCATGAAGAGCATGTCTTTGGCCACGGCGGCGTGGCGGCAGAGGCGGCCAAGCTGGGCGTGCCCCTGCTGGCCGAGGTGCCGCTGGACCTGCAGATCCGCCTTGCCTCGGACGGCGGCGCGCCGATCGTGGCCAGCAAGCCCGACAGCCCGCAGGCGCAGGCCTTTCACGCCGTCGCACAGGCGCTGGTGGCGCGGGGCGTGGCATGAACGCGCCGGATCAGCCGCTGACCTTTCCCCCCGCGATGAGCGGCGAAGCGGTCGTCGGCGATCCATTTGACGGTGCGGTGATGCGCGCCATCCGGGGCTGCGACGCCGGGTTGATATGCCATCGCGTCGCGGTGGACCGGATGGGCGCTGCGCTGGTCTTTGCGCCAGAGGTGCCTCTGCGCGAGGCGGTGGCGATGCTGCCGCTCTGCGGCGTGGGTTTTCAGAACGCGCTGGGGGCGCTGGCCCCGCCCGAGGTGGCGGTGCATCTGGCCTGGGCGGGCGGCATCCTCGTGAACGGGGCGGGCTGCGGCGTGTTTCGCGCCTGTGCCTCGACCGACGACCCGGACAAGGTACCGGATTGGCTGATCGTCGGGTTTGAACTGCCCCTGACGCTGACGGGCGGCGATCCGGGCCACGCGCCGGAACAGACCGCCCTTTTTGAGGAAGGCTGCGCCGATGTGAACCCGCATCGCCTGATCGAGGCCTGGGCGCGGCACACTCTGAACTGGATCGCCCGTTGGGAGGCAGAGGGCATCAAGCCGCTGCACGCCGAATGGCGCGGGCTGGCGCATGGCATCGGCGAAACCGTGGTGCAGGACGGCCGCCCCGGCACCTTTGTCGGAATCGACGAATCCTTTGGCATGTTGCTGCGCAACGCCGAAACCACGCACCTGATCCCGCTGACGACCCTGCTGGAGGACGCCCCATGAAACTCGCCCGTGCGATCCATTTCGACGAAAGCGACATGAATGTATTCGCCAGCCCGGCCCGCACCGGGGAATGGTGCGTCTCGGGCGGGTTCGAGTTTTCTGACTGGACCGAGGGCGATCTGGCGGGCAAGGCGCGGCAGGCCTTTGCCAATGGCTGGTTCGGGCTGGAAACCGGCGGGCGGGTGACATTTGTCGCGGTGACCACGGTGGAACCGGCGGAACTGGCCGCACTCACCGACCGTCTGGCGCAGCATTTCGTGACCTATTACGGCGCGCCCTCGGTCGAGGCCGCGCGCCCCGTGGCACAAGAGGAAATCGCCCATATGGCAGATCTGTGTGAGGATCACGATCCCAACACCCTGCTGACCGTCGCCCGCGAGTTGACCCCCTCGGGCGTGCGCGAGTCCTTCCGCGTGATCGAGGCGCAGGCAGCAGGGCTGGACCAGTTTGCGATTCATGGATCGCTCGACGACTGATCCCACCCGGCGCGGGCGCAGACCCGCGCCCTCGGTCCGCCTGCGCCTGCTGGTTATGGCGCTGACACCGCTGACAGTGTTGATGCCGCTTCTGCTGCTACTTGTCATGACCCGCTGGACCAGTGACTATGACGCTCTGCTGATCGCCAATGTTGATTCCGATCTGCGCATCGCCGAACAGTACCTGGCCCGGATCATGACGACGACGGGGGATGAACTGACCGGCGTCGCCGAAAGCGCCGAATTCGCCCGCGTGCTGGACGACAACGGACAGGCGCTGACCAGTTATCTTGCGGAAAAGCGCGAGGCGCTGGCGCTGGATTTCCTATATTACCTGCCCGAGGCCGAGGCCATCGGTGCGCCGTCCCGCTGGCCGGTGATCGTCTCCGGTCTTAATGGCGAACCGGAAACGGCGATCGACATCTTCACGGGCACGGAGCTTGCCGCCTTCCCCGGCCAGCTCGATGCCCGCGCGCGCATCCCGCTGATCGAGACAGAGGCCGCCGTGCCCACCGACCGCACGGTCGAGGATCGCGGCATGGTGGTGCATTCCGCCGCCCCGGTCCGCCAGAACGGACAGCAGGGCGTTCTGGTCGGCGGCATCCTGTTGAACCGCAACCTGCAATTCATCGATACCATCAACGCGCTGGTCTACCTCAACGCCGTGACAGGTGGAGAGCGGCAGGGCACGGCCACTCTGTTCCTGGAAGACGTGCGGGTGTCGACCAACGTGCGGCTGTTCGAGGACGTGCGCGCCTTGGGAACGCGTGTCTCGGCGGTGGTCCGGCAGGCGGTTCTGGGCGAAGGGCAGACATGGCTGGCCCGCGCCTTTGTGGTGAACGACTGGTACATCTCGGGCTACCTGCCGCTGACCGACAGTTTCGGAGAGCGCGTCGGGATGCTCTACGTCGGCTTTCTGGAGGCGCCGTTCACGGCGGAAAAGCGCAAGGCGATCCTCTGGATGCTGGCGGCTTTTGCGGGCGTTCTGCTTTTATCGGTGCCGCTGTTCCTGACGTTGGCGCGCGGGATCTTCGCGCCGCTGGAACGGATCACCCGGACCATGCAGCGCGTCGGCGCGGGCGACCTCTCGGCGCGTTATGGCGACGTGGGCGCGCGCGACGAGATCGGACAGGTCGCCGGCCATCTGGATGATTTGCTGGGACAGGTGCAGGACCGCGACGCGCGCCTGCGGGCCTGGGGCAATGAGTTGAACCAGCGGGTCGAGGCGCGCACCGCCGAACTGCGCGAGGCCAATGCCAAGCTGGAAGAGACCTATCGCCAACTGGTGATGAACGAGAAACTCGCCTCGATCGGCGAGATCACCGCCGGAGTGGCGCATGAGATCAACAACCCCGTGGCGGTAATTCAGGGCAATGTCGACGTGATCCGCGAAACGCTGGGCGACAAGGCCGATCAGGTGAAAACAGAGCTGGACCTTGTCGACCGGCAGGTGGCGCGGATCGACGCCATGGTCGGCAAGCTGCTGCAATTCGCCCGCCCCGGAGAATATCACGGTTACGAGGACCGCGTTTCGCTGGCGCCGCTGGTCGAGGATTGCCTGCTGCTGGTCGAACACGTCCTGTCAAAGAGCGCCATCACCGTCGAAACACATCTGGAAGACGCGCCCGAGGTGCAGGCCGATCCGGGCGAGATGCAGCAGATCATCATCAACCTGATCATGAACGCGCTGCAGGCCATGGGCCAGGACGGCCGCTTGATCCTGTCCCTGCACGCTGAAACCCGCAACGGGCAGAATGGAGCCTGCCTGCGCGTGCGCGACAGCGGACCGGGCCTGCCCGAGGGGATGGCCGACGAGGTCTTTGACCCCTTCTTCACCACCAAGCAGGGCGAAGGCACAGGACTGGGCCTGTCGATTTCGCAGACGCTGGTTCAGCGTGCAGGCGGATTGATCACGGCCAGCAATGCCGAGGGGGGCGGCGCGGTCTTTCGGGTGTGGCTGCCTGCCGCCTGACCGGGCGGGGCCGACACCCGCTGTTGGCGAAAGATCCGCGGTCCGGTTTTCCGCCGTTGACCGTGACCGCCCCGACGCAGTAGAGCAAATGCATGAAACACGCGATCCATACCCTTGCATTCTGGTGGCTGGCTGACTGACAGGCGGCCGGACGTTTCATTGCATCCACGGGGCCGCCGCTTGGGCGGCCTTTTTAATGACCTTTTCCCATGCGGCATCCCCCTTCCCTTCAAGGAGATACCACATGACCAGACCCGTCATTCTGACCGGGGACCGCACCACCGGCCCCCTTCATATCGGCCACTACGCCGGTTCCCTGCGGTCGCGGCTGCAGTATCAGGACAGCCACGAGCAGTTCCTGTTGCTGGCGGACGCGCAGGCCCTGACCGACAACGCCGGTGACATCGCCAAGGTCCGGCGCAACGTGACCGAGGTTGCGCTGGATTACCTTGCGGTGGGCATCGACCCCGACAGGACCACGATCTGTCTGCAATCACATCTGCCCGCGCTGGCGGAACTGTCGATGCTCTATCTCAATTTCGTCAGCGTCGCGCGCCTTGAACGCAACCCGACCGTCAAGGATGAGGTCCGCACCCGCGCCTTTGGCCGCAACATCCCGGCGGGCTTTCTGTGTTACCCTGCGGCACAGGCCGCCGATATCACCGCGTTCCGGGCCACGGTGGTCCCCGTCGGCGACGATCAGGCCCCGATGATCGAACAAAGCAACGAGATCGTGCGCCGGATCAACGCCGCCGCCGGACGTGCCGTATTGCCAGAGGCAGAGGCCGTGATCCCCACCGCGGGCCGATTGCCGGGGCTGGACGGCAAGGCCAAGATGTCAAAATCGCTGGGCAATGCCATTCCGCTTTCCGCCGACCCAGACGCCATTTCGGCGGCGGTGCGCGCCATGTTCACCGATCCCGGCCACCTGCGGGCCGCCGACCCCGGCAGGGTCGAGGGCAATGTGGTCTTTGCCTATCTCGATGCCTTTGACCCGGACCGGCAAACCGTCGAAGACCTCAAGGCGCAGTATCGGCGCGGCGGTCTGGGGGACAGTGTGGTGAAGCGACGGCTGGAGGAGATCCTGCAGGCCTTCCTTGCGCCCATCCGCGCGCGCCGGGCGGAACTGGCGCAAGAGCCCGGCTACGTTCTGGAGGTGATCCGCCGCGGGACCGAGGCTGCGCGCCATCGCACCGAGGCGACGAAGCGTGATGTTTATGAGGCGCTCGGGATGTTTGCCTTGTGATTGCGCGGCCTGATCGGGCTCCGGTCAGGCCAGCACCTCCGCGCGGGCGTCTTGGCGGATCATGTCGGCGGCCTTTTCGGCGATCATGATGGTCGGCGAATTGGTGTTGCCAGACGTGATGCGCGGCATGACAGAGGCATCGACCACGCGCAGCCCCTGCATTCCCTTCATGCGCAGGCGCTCATCCACGACCGCCGCGCCATCCGTGCCCATGCGCGCCGTGGCGACCGGGTGAAAGATGGTCGAGGCGATCTGCCCCGCCCCTTCGGCCAGTTCCGCGTCGCTCTGGAACTGCGGGCCGGGCTTGAACTCTTCGGGCCGGAATTGCGCCAGCGGCGCCTGTTCCATGATCCGCCGTGTCAGCCGGATGGCGCGCGCCGCAACCAGCCTGTCCCCTTCGGTGGACAGGTAGTTGGGCTGGATTTCCGGATGCGCCCTGGGATCGGGCGAGGTGATGTGCACATGCCCCCGGCTTTCGGGACGCAGGTTGCAGACGCTGGCGGTGATCGCCGGGAAGTCATGCGGCGGCTGACCGAAGGCGTCCAGTGTCACCGGCTGCACATGATATTCCAGATCCGCCGTCGCCACATCGGGCGAGGAATAGGCAAATGCCCCCAACTGACTGGGCGCCATGGACATCGGACCGGAGCGGGTCAACAGGTATTCCAGCCCGATCTTGGCCTGCCCGAACAGAGAATTGGCCATCGTGTTCAGCGTCTTGGCTCCATGCACCTTGTAGGCGCAACGGATCTGCAGATGGTCCTGCAGGTTCGCGCCGACCTGCGGTTGATCCAGCCGAACCTCGATACCGTGTTGCTGCAACAAGGCCCCGGGCCCGATCCCTGACGATTGCAGGATCTGGGGCGTGCCTATGGCGCCCGAGGACAGGATCACCTCTTGCCGCGCGGTCACCGTGAAAGGCGCGTTGTCCTTGCGGAACCGGACCCCCTTGGCGCGGCGGCCATCGAACAGCAGCCGCTCGGCCTGCGCGCCGGTCATCACCGTCAGGTTGGTGCGCGCCTTGGCCGGGCGCAAAAAGGCCTTGGCCGTGCTCCACCGCCAGCCGGATTTCTGGTTCACCTTGAAATAACCGACACCGAAATTGTCGCCCCGGTTGAAATCCCCTGTTGCCGGGATTCCGGCCGCCACCGCCGCCTCCTGCCACGCATCCAGAATGTCCCAGCGCACGCGCGGCTCTTCGACCCGCCATTCGCCGCCTTCGCCGTGCGCCGCATCCGGGCCGCTGTAGTAATCTTCGGACTTCATGAAATAGGGCAGCACCTCGTCCCAGCCCCAGCCGGTCAGGCCCATCTGCCGCCAACCGTCATAATCCGCCGACTGCCCGCGCAGGTACAGCATCCCGTTGATCGAGGAACAGCCGCCCAGCAACTTGCCGCGCGGATACAGCAATTCACGCCCCCCCAGCCCCGCGCAGGGGGCCGTCCTGAAGCCCCAGTCGGTGCGCGGATTGCCAATGCAGTACAGGTAGCCAACCGGAATATGCACCCAGTGATAATTGTCGCTGCCGCCAGCCTCCAGCAGGAGCACACGGGTGTCGGCGTCTTCGCTCAGACGATTGGCCAGCACACAGCCCGCGCTGCCCGCGCCCACGATGACATAGTCGTAGGTTCCAAGATCCTGCATTGCCCCTCCCCGCGCCGGTTTGGGCGCCAGTATGGTCAGGCGACGGGCAAGGCCACAAGTTGCAAAATCAGAGGTTCCGCGCCAATTTCCCCGCAGTGGACCGGCTCGGTACCGGCATTACTGCCCAATAAAAAGGCAGCAATGCGGAAAAACGGGCAGTATGTGGATTCAACTCCGCAAAAGGCCATGATTTCCAGAGGTTTCGTCACGCGGTTTTGTGTTTATGTTGGCAAGCAACACTTTTTCTTCCGCGAGGAGCTTCTGCCCGTGAATACAAAGACCCAGCCGCCTGTCGTGAAACAATCGGCCCCCGGTCTGCCGCGCCGCGCCGTGCTTGGCGCCGTTCTTGTCGCCCTGTCGCTGGGCGGGGCTGCCGCGCTGGGTATCGCCGGGGCGGCGCTGTCGCCCGCCTCTGACGACTTCTTCTTCAGCCGGGGCACCGGTTTTGCCAATGGCGAGCAAGCCCGGCTGAAAGCGAAACTGAGCGAACTGGCCGCCGACGACCGCATCACCCTGCGCATCACCGGGCACAGCGGGACGCAGGGCGACGACTCTGCCAACCTCGACCTGTCGGAACAGCGTGCCGAGGCCGCCCGCAGCGTCGCCCGCACGGCGGGTTTCCCTGCCGAGCGTATCGACTGGGTCGGCGGCGTCGGCGGCGGTGATCCCCTGCCGAAGGCGGACGGTGACAGCGACCGCGCCTATCAGGCAGGCCTCGCGCGGGTCACGCTGGACTGGCAGGTGCGCCCGTGAGCGTCTACGATACCGCCGCCAGCGGGCGCAACGTCTCATCCCGCGCGCCGATCTTGCCGATGCTGCTCATTCTTGGCGCGGTGCTGGTCGCCGGGCTGGTCTATCTGACCTTTGTCCGGCTGCCGATCTGGTTTCCCTTTTCGCATGTGGTTGTGGCCTTTGTGCTGAGCCTTTTGTTGTCGCTGGGCCTGCTCAACCTGCTGCCCGCCAACAAGCTGCATTCCGAGGCCACACTCCTGCGCCACGCCTTTGACCAACTGCACGGCGCCCAAGCGGGTCGCTATGGCACCGCACTGGCGACAGTGATCGAAACGCATGAGCGCGCCCGCCGAGTCCGTGCCATCGCCCCCGGCACGCAGGACGATATCAAGACGCTGCTGATGCGGACCGCCGACCGGTTCGACGCGCTGGCGAAAAGCCTGTTCTACGCGCCGCAGGAACTGCCCCGCGTGCAGACCGTGCTGTCGCGGTCGGAACTGGTGGTCGAGGCCATCGAAACCCACGGTGCCCTGCGCGCCCGCGCCGGCGACGGCAAGGACGTCGAGGCCAGCCGCGCACACCTGCGCTCCAGCATCGAAAGCCTGCACGCCGCGCTGGACAGCGTCGAGGCGCGCGCCATCACCTCTTTGCTTGAAAAGGTGGAAGTGGCATCATCAACCGCAGAAACCCTTTTGCGCCGCTGAGCGCCGAGCAATTTCCGGGACCGCCCTCCCGCCAAAGACGAAGGACTTGATATGAAAACACTCATTCGATCCGCAGCCCTCTTGCTGACAGTGGTGACCGGCGCCAGTCAGGCATTGGCCGAAACCGGCGACCCACTGGCCGAAGTGATCTCCAGCCCCGTCCGCGACTGTTCAGGCGGGACCACGCAGAAAATGCCCCTGATCGCATGGGGCGCAGACGGCATCGTCGTCCAGGGCAACGGCCAGTCGCTGTCGCCAAAGGCCGGGCTGCTGCGCGATGCAGGCTGGGAGCTGACGCTGTCGGTCAAGGACAGGTTCGCGCGCCAAGTCGAGGATTACGTTGCCTGTGACACCCCCTTCCTGCGCGGCACGCTGGGCATGTTGATGGCCGCCGCCCCGGTGACAGAGGCAGATCCACGCACCGAACAGATCGTCTTCTTCAAACACAGCTGGTCCGCGGGTGACGGCATCGTCGCCGCCGACGGCATCCAGCGCCCCTCTGACCTCAAGGGCAAGCGCATCGCCATTCAGGCCTATGGCCCGCATGTCGATTTCGTGGGCCGGGTGCTGTCGGACGCCGGACTCAGCTTTGACGATGTGACAGTGGTCTGGGCCGAGGCGCTGACCGGCGACGGCAACACACCCGCCAATCTGTTCGCAGACGGCAAGGCCGACGCCGCCGCCGTCATCCTGCCCGACGCACGTTTCCTGACCTCGGACGGCACCGTGGGCACCGGGGCCGAAGGCTCTGTGAAAGGGTCGACCATCCTGATCTCGACGCTGGAGGCGACATCGGTGATTTCCGACTACATCTCCGTGCGCGCCGATTACTTCGACGCCCACAGGGATGAGATTGCCCAGTTGGTCAACGCCCTGTTCCGGGCCGAGGAACAGATGCGTGCCTTCATGGCCGAAGAGGGCAATCCTGATCGGACCGCGATGGCACAGTTGATGGCGGATGAATTCCTTGGCGGCCTGCCGCAGGAAGAGGGCGTGTTTCTCTGGATGGACGCAATCACCGACGGCTGGTCGGGCAACGCCCGCCACTTTGCCGACGCAACTGACCCGCGCCGCTACTCGGTGCTCAGCACCGAGGTTGCGACCTCGCTGCGAGGTGCGGGCATGATCGGCTTTCCCTATGAGCTGGCAACCGCGGACTGGGATTACACCACCCTCACCGAGGGTCTGAAGAACCTCGATGACCGCCAGATCGCCACCTTCAACCCCGAAAAAGCCGCGCAGGCCGTCAACCGCCTGCGCCGCACCGGTCAGTTGGATGCCAACACCAAGATCGACTTTCAGGTCTATTTCGAGCCGGACACCCCGGAATTCCCTATGGACCTCTATGCCGATGACTTTGAAGAGATCCTGCGTCTTGCCTCGACCTATTCGGGTGCGATCATCACCGTTGAAGGTCACGCCGACCCGTTGCACTTTCTGCGGCGGCAAAAGGACGGCGCGACCAAATCCGAACTGCGTGGCATCCGCACTTCGACCCAGAACCTGTCGTTGCAACGCGCCATCGCCGTGGTTGATGCACTGGAACAATTCGCCGGTGAAAACAGCATCCGCGTGAACCGCGACCAGTTCATCGTCGATGGTGTCGGCATCTCCAGCCCGGCCTTCAACCCGCCCAACTCGGAATCCGAATGGCGGCAGAACATGCGTGTCGTGTTCCGCGTACTGACGGCGCAAGCCGAAGCCACAACCTTTGACCCACTCTGAAGGAGGCCGTCATGGGAAACGTCAAAACCGCAGCCATCGCCGTTGTCGGGATCATCGCCGTCGGCACCTTCATGGTGGTGCAGAACTTCGGCGGGGATGATACCTATGCCCCCGCGACCGATATGGGAGAGGTGGACTGGGCGGCCATTTCGATCTGGCCGCCACTGCTGGAGGTGCCGGACGTGGAAAGCATCCCCGACCCGGATCGCATCTTTACCATGATCGTGCTGGACGATTCCGGCTCGATGGGGTCCGATCTGGAACAGGCCAAGGCCGCCGTCATGCAGACCATCAAGATGATGAACCCGCAGGACCGTGTCGGTGTGCTGGCCCTGAACGCCGGATTGGTCCTGCCGATCACCACGGTCGAGGACGCCAGCCTGACCCTGCAGAACAGCCTGCTGCCGCTGCGACCCACCGGCAGCACGCCGCTGGGACCGGCCCTGTCGGCGGCGCGGGATTTCCTGTCGGCCGAGGCAGCGCGCTCGCGCTCCTTTGGCACCTACCGGATCATCATCACCACCGATGGTGCGGCGGACGACGCCGACCGGCTGATTGCCGAGGTCAAGGAAACCGTGAACACCACGCCGATCCAGGTCGCCACCATCGGCATCGGCATCGGACGGCGGCACGTTCTGAACGCCGAGGGCAGCACCAGCTATGTTGCCGTCGACAACGTCAGCAAACTGGGTGAGGCGTTGCAGGCGGTGGCCGCGGAGAACGCCAACTTTGACCCGATCACCGCCTTTGAGGGGGACAAGTAGGGCATGGGCCGCGCGCTGCTGGAATGGGACGACTGGAACCCGGGGCTGGACACCGACGACATGACGCTGGCCGGGGTGCTGGCGACCCTGCCCGCGGCCCAGGCCGAGGACGTGCCCGAGATCATCCGCAAATACGAAAACCCCGAAAGCCCGGACGCCCTGCCCGGTGCGATCAGCCTCGGGCGGCACGACTGCATCCATGTGATCCTCGGGCGCGGCCTGCATGTGCAGGATGAGGCCTTTATCATCGGTGCGACCATGGGCGCGGCGACTGACATCACGAATGAGGCGGTGGATACCTTCATCCATGTGTCAACCACGCTTTACCCCAAGGTCTGGCAGTTCAAACCCGAGCATATCCCCAGCTACCGGCTGGGGGTGGGCTATTCCGTCGACAACCTGCCGGGCAAGGATCTGCACCTGATCCCTTTCGAGCAGGAGCCTTGGCAATCCATGACCGTCCGCGCGATCCGCAAGGAACTGGGCATCGTCAAGGAAGAGCTGCGCGCCTATTTCCGCAAGGCCGAACTGCTGGTGCCCGGCACGCGCGCCTCGCGCAGGCTGGACACCTCGGCCCACCGGCGCGACCAGTCCCTGCGTTTCCGCGAAGAGTGAAGCGGCTCAGCGCCGCTTCTTCCTTGTTCGCCAGAACGGCGGGATGTCCCCCGCCATGATGCAGCCATAGGGGTCGATGTAATCCTCGATCTCTGCCAGCCCGTATTTGTCGATCTGCGCCACGACGCTGTCGGCATTCTTGTAGCTTGACGGCAGTTCCGAGGCGTCCACCGCCCCGGCGTGGAACCGGATGTCCAGCCCCTCGGTCTCGGCCTTCAGCATCTGGTCCGGTGTCACCGATCCCATGCGGCGGCGATGTTCGGTGCGCGAGTAGTTGCGCCCGGCCCCGTGCGGGCTGAACCCGAGGCCGGACCCCGCATCCTTGCCCCGCGCCACCAGAACCGGCTGAGCCATGTTCAGCGGGATCAGGGTCAGGCCGCTTGCATCATCGGCGTAATCCTCCCAGGCCGGGGTTGCCCCCTTGCCGTGGTAGAACAGGTCGCCGCGCTTGAAGACGAAGTTGTGCTCGTTCCAGAACCGCTCCCCGACCTCGGCCCGCGCCGCCGCGACGGCGGCGTCATGGAGGACCGTATGGTTCGCCTTCGTCCAATCTCGGATCACCTGCAGCGCCGTCCAGTAATCGCACCCCTCTTCGGTATCGGCGGGGATCCAGGCGTTCTGCTTTTGCGTCTCGGGCGACAGCTCCTGGCGAAACCGCTCGGCCACGGCCATGCCGTTCTTGTACAACATCGCCCCCGGCCCGCGCGAGCCGTGATGCGTGACAATCGCCGTGCGCCCGGTCTTGCGCGAGCGTCCGACAAAGAGGAAATGGTTGCCGTCGCCCTGCGTTCCCATGTGTTCCTGCGCCATGCGCAGGGACTTGGGGTTGTCCAGGAACGGGTTGGCGTGGAAGGCGTCCATCAGGTCCTCGGACACGGCAATGCGGTCGCCCAGACGCCGCCCTCCCGGCCCGAAATGCGTGATCGACTGGGCGGCGTCCAGCACCCCCTTCGGGTCGGCGTCGCCGAGGTCCGAGATCATCACCGAGCAACATATATCTGCCGAATGCATCCCCGGGTGGATCGCGTTGCGCGCCGCCGCCACACCGCCCACCGGGATCGTGCCGACCGGTCCCGCCGGGCAGGCGTCGGGCATGATGGCGCCGGAGTCGATCGTCGGCGTGCGCATCAGCGCGCGCATGGTCTCGCGCACCTTTGCGACGTTGTCTTCTTCGTCCGCATGCGCAATGTCGATATTTTCCGAATACGCCAGTTCCCCCGGTGCGCGCAGGTCCATCGTGATCGGCGCCGGCGGGATCATGTCCTCCAGCTCTTGCCGGATGCGCACGAGGCCAAATCCCTCGGCCCGCATGGTGTTGGCCTTTTCCAGCAGCTCGGGAAATTGCTTGCCGGGGCGATGGCCCCAGTCCTTCAGATGCGTTCCCGTCACCGGGTCAAAGCTGTCATCGTGGGTCATCATCAAATCATCTCCTGAAACAGGCCCTGGCGACAAGGGTGAAGAAACAGTTTCCGGAACCCGCCCCGCATGAACTGGGTCATGCGTTTGCCGTCTGGGCGATGGCGTAAGGGGACTCGAACCCGCTTGGTTAACCCGGTATCGTGGAGCCATGTAGTTCCTTCGGCATTCGCCAGGGCTTTGCCTTCGTTCAAGTCAGAAGGACAAGGGTTTGCGAGGCTCGTCCAGTTGGTCAAACAAGTAACCCCGCAGGCATTCCTCCTGTTAATTTGTCCCGGCGACAAAGTGGTCGCGTTTGCAGGCAAATCGCGACCGGTGTGAAACATGACCTGCTCTACCATTGAGCTACGCGGCCATAAGGATGGCGGCCGCGACGGGATTTGAACCCGCAACCTGGGCGTTAACAGCGCTGTAGTTCCACAAGCATTCGCCGGGACGATTGTTCTTTCTCGGTTTCCGCAACGGCGTCTTACGATCCTTTAGACGACGGGGCGCATTCGCCCGGGCGTGACGTGACCCACGCATTTCCGAAGGGTAATGATCAAAAGTGGGTCAGGCGGACAATAGAATGACGAGACCGAGACATTAGGGTGAAATGTAGTCCCGTCGGCATTCCGCCTGACCCTTTGTTAGCGGGCGCTCAAAGCTCGATCTTCCCGATCTCGCGCACCCAGTGCTCCGAACCGCTCCGGCCCGAGGCGAAATCCGCGATCCGGTCAAAGACCGCGTCCGAAAACCCGCCGATGTTCAGCACGTCCGGCCGTGTCTGCGCCTGCGTCGTGCCGTAAGGCGCGATGTCGATGCAGACCAGTCTGGACTGCGGGTTGCGCCGTTTCAGCGCCGCCCACTCCTGCATCATCGCGGTCGACTGACGTCCGCCCCGGGCATCCACCCAGGACTGGTTGTCAGAGACAAGGACCACCAGATCCGGTGCCGCGTGGCGGTCGTTCAACCACCGCAAAGGCGCCGAGCAGTTGGTCCCGCCCCCGGCCAGCGCCGACAGGCGTTCCGCGTTGGTCAGGATCGTGTCGCGCGGGTTCAGACGAGCTTCGCGCACCTTCACCTCGAACGGCAGAACCCGGCACTTGCGGTTCACCCGCATGAACGAGGCTGCGACCAGCGCCGCCACATCCACGTGACGCACCGCCGAGCTTGCGCCCTTGCGGTGGCCCGTCACCGGCCATGTCATGGACGCCGAAACGTCCGGACAGACAACAACCTCACCCGCCAACTTCGGCACGTTCCGCACCGCCC
This sequence comes from Paracoccaceae bacterium, assembly GCA_034670345.1. Taxonomy (GTDB): domain Bacteria; phylum Pseudomonadota; class Alphaproteobacteria; order Rhodobacterales; family Rhodobacteraceae; genus Antarctobacter. The sequence goes on from JAXMNQ010000005.1 coordinate 85,712, forward strand.
GTTCCATGGCGTCATGCAGCGCGTCCACGATCTCTCGCGGCATCTCGGAGTCCACGTTCTGCGCCGCAACCATCATCTGGTACGGAAAGGCGCGGGCCTTCGAGAGGGCCTGGGGATCCCGCAGCTTTTGTGCCACGAGGTCCACCATCTGCGCATCGGCAAAGACGCCCTTGCGCAGGAAGGTGTTCAGCGACTGGCGCACCATCTGCCACGAGCCCGTGCGCGCGATCCGCGCCCAGTGATCCGCGGTCAGCGGCAGTTGCGTCAGCATCTGGAACGGCACGTCGGGCAAGTCCCCGTCGCGGGCCGCATCGAAGGTCATCCAGTCCTGAACCGCCTCCGGCAGCAAAGACACGTCACAAGGCCGCCCGATGATCCAGGCAAACAGCGCCTCGCGGCGCGCATCCGCCGGTTTCGGGTGCACCATCCGGATCACGTCCGCCAACGACGGATCGTTGCCGATATTGGCGTTCAGGATCGCCCGGTCCGACGCAGTGTTCAGCCAGTTCTGCACCATCGCCTTGGGCGCGGAGCCCAGCGACTTGCGCCCGGTCTGACCCGAACGGACGATCTGCACGAAGGTCCGCAACATCTTGCCGTGCGTGATCACACGGGCAAAGACCGCCCGAAACAGCGCCGGATCGCGCCGCGCCAGCACAGACAAGAGCACTGCCGGCATGTCCTTCAAGTAGCCCGACTGGCGGGCGTAGATCGCCGTCTGTGCCAGTAAGGCCGGATCGACCTTGTCGGCCAGTTCGACCACCTTGTTCAGTTCACCCTGCGCCGACTGATAGAACATGCCACCAATGGTTCCGGTGGCCGCCAGCTGCGCCAGGGCATGTGCATCGGTGTAGGCGTAGGCCGGTGCGCCTTCGGCGTTCTCGGTGGTCGCTTTCGGCAGCAACCGGCCCCGGATCGATGCAAACACGGATTTGTTTGCCATTGCTCTGTTCCTTCATTGTTGGTGAGGATGTTTTGCCATGGCAAAGGGCGCGGCCCGAGAAAAAATGAAAAGCCGCGCAAGATACTGGAAATAATGGCGAAATCACAGTATTGCGTAAAATGTCTTGGCCATTTACGATAACTCCATATAGCAATTTATCACATTGGATAGCTTGATGCGCAATGTCGTCCTCGGCTTTCTCGGAACGCAGCTCGATATGGGCAGAAAACGCCGTTGGAAGCCCACGGTGAGTCTGGTCACACATGACGGCTTTCCGGTCGACCGCCTGGAAATCCTCTACGACATGCGGTTCCAGCGGCTGGCGGGTATCGTTCAGCAAGAGGTTCAGGAGGCCCGCCCGCAGACCGAAGTGATGCTGCGCAATCTGGACATGACCGACCCCTGGGACTTTCAGGAGGTCTATGGCAAGCTCTTCGATTTTGCTCGCGGCTACGGCTTTGACGAGGATCGCGAGCGGTATCACGTCCACCTGACCACCGGCACACATGTGGCCCAGATCTGCTGGTTCCTGTTGACCGAAAGCCGCCATATCCCCGCCCGCCTGCTGCAGACCGGCCCGCCCGGACCTGAGGAAACGCGGGCCAAGATGGACATCATCGACCTCGACCTCAGCCGCTATAACGCGCTGCAACAGCGGTTCGACCAGTTGTCGCGTGAATACAGTGACCAGTTGAAGGGCGGGATCGAAACCGCCAACCCGGCCTACAACGCTCTGATCGACCGCATCGAACTGGTGGCCAGCAACTCGGACGAGCCGATCCTGCTGCTGGGGGAAACCGGCACCGGCAAGACGCAACTGGCCGAACGCGTTTACACGCTCAAGCTGGACCGCCGCCGGGTCAAGGGCCGCCTTGTGCACGTCAACTGCGCCACCCTGCGCGGGCAGGACGCGCAGGCGACGCTCTATGGCCAGCGGCGCAGTTTTACCGGTCAGGCCGGAACCGAACGCAGCGGGCTCTTGCGAGAGGCGGACGGCGGCGTTCTGTTCCTCGACGAACTCGACGAGCTTGGGCTGAACGAGCAGAGCATCCTGCTGCACGCCATCGAGACCGGGCGCTTTTACCCGCTGGGCTCCGATCACGAGGTCAGCAGCCGGTTCCAGATCATCGCCGGGGCCAACCGCGATCTGCGGGCGCTGACCGCCGAAGGCAAGTTTCGCCCCGACCTGCTGGCCCGCCTGAACATGTGGCGCTTTCACCTGCCCGCCCTGCGCGAGCGGCGCGAGGACATAGAGCCGAACCTTGTCCATGAACTGAGCCGCGCGGAAAAGGATCTGGGCACGCGGGTCGGATTCAATACCGATGCGCGAGAGACTTACCTGAGGTTTGCCCGCAACCCGGCGACGCCATGGCCCGGCAATTTCCGCGATTTCGGCGGCTCGATCCGGCGGATGTGCGTGCTGGCCCCGCGCGGTCGGATCACCGCCGCGATGGTGGACGAGGAAATCGCGACCCTGCAAACCGATTGGCACAGCGCCGAAGCGGGTGATGACCGGCGGCTTGTTGCAGGGCTACTGGGCGAGGTCGCGCAAGAGATCGACCCCTTCGACCTGGTGCAACTGTCGCATGTCATCCGCACCTGCCGCAGTGCCCCCAGCCTCAGTGCGGCAGGGCGCATGCTCTTTGCCGTCTCGCGGGGCAAGCGGACAACCACCAACGATGCGGATCGCCTGCGCAAGTACCTGGCGAAGTTCGGGCTGGATTGGGACCGCGCCTCGGCCGCGGGGGCGGAACAGACCTGACGGCCCCTGTCCCTGCCCCCGCTGCTGGCAGATCGCTCAGCCCTTGATCCAGAGACGCTTTGGCACACCGACAAAGACCTTGGCGGCAAAGCGCTGCGCCACGCGACGCGGGGCAGTGTCCAGCGCGATCAAGGCAAGTGCCACCTGCTCGCGGTCAAGGCCGTGATCCTGCGCCAACCGCGCCACCCGGTCCGTGGTCACGCGGCGGCCAACCTCCGCCAGTTGCTCGACCGTCAAAGCCGTGAGGTCACCGCGCAGCAGCGCATCCCCCTGCCCCAACCAGTCAAAGCCCTGGAACACATCCTGTGCGGCGCCAGTGTCGCGGCTGTCCCAGCGCCTCAACAACTTGGGCTTTTCGACACTCTGCCCGGCCTCCATCCAGTCCATGGCGGGCTGTGAAAAGGCGTGACTGTCCTTTTGAAGGCTGGCGGCGGGCGAGTCCTGCGCTTGCCGCATCACCGGCGCAAACCGCATTGCCATGCCTGCAATCGGGGCCGATGCGACGGGGCGCGCCATGGCTTCCATCAGCGGCACCTTGCGCATCTGGGACAGGCCTTCGTAGCGCTCTCCTGCGTCATCCACCAGCACCAGACTTGTCCGATGCGTGCACAGCCCGTGCGCCGTGGCCCAGCTGTCAAAGGCCTGATCCGTCATCAGGGGCAAGGCCAGCGCGGCCGCATACCGCCCGACAGGATCTGCCGCGCCCTCGCCCGCCGTCCCGGTCCATTCAGCCGTGACCTCGACACCACCGCGCAGCGCCTGGGCCGTCATTGGGTGCGGCCCGTCCAGAACGCCGGACACAGGCCCGCCGACACCGCGCGCCGCCTCAAGGGCCGCTTTGAGCGGCGTGGCCACATCCTCTCCGGCGGCAAAGAAAACCTGCCCGCCCGTCTGTGCGCAGATCCGACCGATGTTGGCGTCCAGACTGCCCGGCCCGACAAGGATCGCGCTGATCCGCGCGCTGGCCGCCAGCAATCCGTCGATGTCGTTGGCCCAGGTCTGCCCGTCGGTCAGGACCAGCACGTCGCGCGCGCCGCTCGCCAGCACCTGCGCCACCGCAGCGCCCAGTTCGGTGCCGCCGCGCGGAGGCCCCAGCAGTCCGGGCAAATGTTGCAGGCTGCGCCCGATGCCGCGGCCCAGATGCTGGCATTCCGAGTCGAACTGCCAGAGAGACAGCCCGTCATCACCGCCAAGCCCCAGCAGCGCATCGGCCAGACCGTCGCGTATCGCCTCCCAGACGGTGACCGTTCCGTTGCGCGCGGCGGCAGACCCGGTGGATCCGGACCGATCCACCAGCACCGCCAGATCCAGTGCCGCAGAGCCGACCGGCGCCGGGCGCAGGTCCAGCCGCACCTGCCGTCCATCCGCCGCCACCCCGACATGTGCGCCAAAGCCGCCTTGCAGGGCCCCGATCTCGATCGCGGCATCCAGCGGCAGCATCACCTGCTCCCCCGGTTCCAGCAACCGCGCGCCGTTTAACCGCACGGCCCCCGCATCGGACCGCACCGTCAGCTCTGCCGCATGATGGACCTGCGGACTGGTGACCAGATCATCCGCCGGCGCCAGCGGCGACGCCCCGTACAATTGACCAACCGTGACTGGAATCCGCAGGCGCGGCACCGGACCGCCCGACAGGACTGTGACCGCATCCAACGTCACCTCGACTTCGACTCCCGGCCCCACTTGCCCGACGGACAACATATGCACACCGCAAAGAACCTCTTCATGCAGCAGGCTGGTCTTGCCGGCGTCCAGACCGGCCTCATAGGTGTCGCGCGCCACCTCTTTGGGCTGCGCCTGCGCCGTCAGAACCCGCCCGTCCAGCTGCGCCGTCATTCCCGTGACAACGGTATCGAAGCCCACCGGCATGGTCAGGATCGCCTCGATCGGGCGGGATTCGTCATTGCGGAAGATTCGGGTCGTGCGGATCGTCGCCAAGCCGCGCTGAATGTCCACCTCGATAGACGTCGCTTTCAGGGGCAAGGGCGCGGGCTTGCCGTCCAGCAGCGCGGTTGCCCCGTCGTGCAGCGTCTCGAGCTGGTGTCCAAAAGCCGTGGCGGTCATGTCCTCACTCCTTTGCCGTGTAGGCCCTGAGCGCCGCCTCGACCTTGCGAAGCACCGCGTCAATGTCGATCTCGTCCGGGGCGCAAGAGGCCTGCACCCGCAGTTCCACCCCGCCCTCCTGCAGGATCGGGACCGCATCGTCGAAAGCCATCAGCACCTTGATCGAGCCGGGTTTCATGCCCAACCGGTGAAAGGCCAGATAGCGCAAGCCGCGTTTCACATGCGTCTCGTCATAGGCATCGGCGGCGCGCCCGGTCTTGGCCGCAGGCGGCAGAATGCCCTCGGCAATCAGGAACCGGATCTGGCGGGCCGGAACGCCCAGTCGTTCGGCAAGGTCGGAAAGGGTCACGGTTCGCTCCTAACGCGACAATAAATACGTCACGTTTTGGTCGAGCGCAAGAACGTGACAGAAAATTTGTCACGAATGGGCGCAAAGATGCCAATGGGTGGCGCGGGTCGCCCCTACGAACACACGCATGAGGGAACCGTGAACGCTACCCGCCCGTGGTGACCCGAGAAATTACGCCCCAGTTCAACAGAATCCAGGCACTGCGTCCGATCTCGCCCGCGTCCCCTTTTGACTGCGCTGGATTGACCGCAGCTATTCCGAAATGAACCGGCGCTCCATTTCCACCTCTTGCTGTCGCATCAACGTCCAGGCGGTTTGCATGTGATCTGTCATGATGGCCTTGGCCCGGGTAGCGTCGCCATCGCGCAGGGCCACAACGAGATCGCGCTGGTGGTCGCGTCCCTGTTTCCAAAGTTCGGTGTTCGGCGGGGAATAGAGCCGACGGTACACCGTCAGGTCGCTCAGCAGGTTGACCATGAAATCAATGACGAAGCCAAGCAGCGGGTTCCCGGCCTGTTCCGCAAGGATCGCGTGATACCGCAAGGACGCCACGTGTTGCTCGCGTTCCTCGTCCAGCGTCTCTGCCGGGTCGGAGTATTCCGCAATGTTGCTTTCGAGAAGCTGCAGCACCTCTTCCGACAGGTTTCCGGCCAGACCCGCGGCCAGTTCGGGTTCCAGCGTCAGGCGCAACTGGTAGATGTCGCCGATGGTGAGCCCCTGAAAATAGAAGTAATTCCCCAGCAGCGCCTTGGCCCGTTGGCGGCTGACTTCATGCACAAAATTGCCGCCGCCCGGGCCGGTGCGTGTCTTGATCAGGCCCTGCGCCTCAAGCACACGCATCGCCTCGCGGATGGTCCCCTTGGCCATGCCAAAACGTGCCATCAACGCCGACTCTCCCGGCAACCGATCGCCGGCCCGCAATCCCTGTTCCACCACCCAATCCTTGATGGCCTCGGCAACCTGAACGGGCCTGCTGAGCTTGGGTTCAGCTTTCGAGCGGGTGGTGGCAGGCGGCAAGTTGGTCCTCTCCCATCAGTTCAAGTTTGGGCACTTGCTTGCGGCAAATGTCGGTGGCTTTCGGGCATCGGTCCGCAAAGGCGCAGCCGGGTGGCGGGTTCAGCGGATCGGGCAGTTCCGACCCTTTCTGCTCGGGCGCCGTCAGGGGACGCCCGACGACGGGCGCACTCTTGGCCAGTAGCCCTGTATAGGGATGCCTGGGATTTGCAAAGATGCTCTCGGCGCGGCCGATTTCGACCACCGCGCCGAAATACAGCACCATGATCCGGTCGCTGACGGCCTCGACCACGGCAAGGTCATGGGTGATGAACAGATAGGTCAGCCCGAACTTTGTCTTCAGGTCGGCCAGCAGGTTAAGCACCTGTGCCTGCACCGAAACGTCCAGCGCCGAAACAGGTTCATCCAGAATGATGATCCGTGGATTGGCGGCAAGCGCCCGGGCGATGCCGATCCGTTGCGCCTGCCCGCCGGAAAACTCATGTGGATAGCGGTCCAGAAACTCCTCGCGCAGATTGACCGAGGCGAAGATCTCGCTGATGCGCTGGTCCCGCTCCGGTTTCGCCATGCCGTACAGCCGTTTGAGCGGCGCCTCCATCACCTGGCGGATGGTCTTGCGCGGATTGAGCGCGCTTTGCGGATCCTGAAAGACATATTGGATCAGCTTGCCGAAGGCGGCCGGATCAGCATTGTCGAGCGCGCGCCCCTCGATCTCGATCACGCCCTCGCTCGGCTCCAGAAGCCCCACGAGCATCCGCGCCAATGTGGATTTGCCACAGCCGGATTCGCCCACAACCCCGAGGGTTTCACCGGATTCGACCTCGAAACTGGTCGGCCGGACCGCACGCACACCGGGCGGGGCCGGCCCGAACAGCGGTTTCTTGAGCGGAAAGGTCTTGGCAAGGTCGACGGTCTTGAGCGCGGGCATCAAATGGCCTCCTCGGGATAGAGGCAGCGCACCGAACGCGGCGCGGCACCGACAAGGTCTATCTCGCCGCGCCGACAGGCCTCCTGCGCCTTGTCGCAGCGCGGGGCAAAGGCGCAGCCCGCTGGCAGGTTGTCGACGACGGGCGGCAGGCCCGGGATCGCGGCCAGCGCGCGCCGACCGGCGCCCAGTTCGGGCACACAGGCGATCAGGCGCTTGGTATAAGGATGGGCGGGCGCATCAAGCACGGCCCGTGTCGGCCCTTCCTCGACGATCCGGCCCGCATACATCACCGCGATCCGGTCACACAGCTGCGCCACGACGCCGAAATCATGGGTGATGAAGACAATCGCCAGCCCGCGCTCGCGCCGCAGATCATCGAGCAGCGACAGGACTTGCGCCTGCACCGTGACGTCCAGCGCCGTGGTAGGTTCGTCTGCGATGATCACTTCCGGCTCGTTGGCCAGCGCCATGGCGATGCCGACACGTTGGCGCATGCCGCCCGACATCTCGTGCGGGTAGTTGTCCACGCGCGCCTCGGCGTTGGGAATGCGCACATCCTTGAGCAGTTGAATGGCGCGGGCGCGGGCCTTGCTATTGGACAGCTTGTGATGAGACTGGATCGCTTCGGCCAGTTGCTGACCGATGCGGTAGAGCGGGTGCAGCGTGGTCAGCGGGTCCTGGAAGATATAGGCCACCCGGTCACCGCGCTTTTGTCGCAGCGTTTCGTAAGACGCGCCGATCAGGTCTTCGCCCTGAAAGCGCACCGCCCCGCCGGTGATCACCCCGGGCGGCGAGGCGACAAGACCCATGACACTGAGCGCGGTGACCGATTTTCCCGATCCGCTTTCGCCGATCACCCCAAGGCACTCTCCCGGCTTCACCGCAAGGCTGACGCCCCCCACGGCGCGGTAGATGCGTTTGCCGACATGAAACTGGGTTTCAAGGTTCTGTATGGCCAGCAGATCCTCGGTGGCCTTCGGAATATCACCTTTGCGCGCAACCAGCGTCGTCGCCCGAGGTCGCGACAGCGCGCCAGAGCGCAGGCGCGGGTCAAGCGCATCGCGCACCCCGTCGCCCAGAAGGTTGATCGACATGACGATCAGAAAGATCATCAACCCCGGCACGATCGAGGTGTGCGGATGCGAGATGACAGCCGAGCGCGCCTCGCCCAGCATCGAGCCAAGGTCGGCCTGCGGCGGTTGCGAGCCGAGGCCGAGAAAGCTGAGCCCGGCGGTTTCCAGGATCATCCAGCCCACGGTGGTGGACATGGCGATGACGATGACCGGCAGAACATTGGGCAAAAGTTCGGTGAGGATGATGCGAGTATGACCCATCCCCGCCAGCCGCGCGGAATCGATGAATTCGCGACCGGCAAGACCGACGGTGATCCCGCGGATGTTCCGGGCAAAGAACGGGATGTTGACGGCGGCCACGGCGATCAGGGCGTTCATCAGCCCGGGGCCAAGCGCGGCGACGATGGCCAGTGCCAGCAGGATATAGGGGAAGGCCATCAGCATATCGACGCCGCGCATGATGATGTTGTCGGTGCGTCCGCCAAAATAGCCTGCGATGATGCCAATGGCGGATCCGATGGTGCCGGCGATCACCGCAGCCGCGATCCCCACCGCCAGCGACAGGCGCGTGCCGTCCAGCAGGCGGCTGAGCAGATCGCGGCCAAGGTGGTCGGTTCCCAGAAGGTGCCCCTCGGTGAAGGGGCGTTTGAAGCGGTCGGCGGTGTTGGTCACATCCGGGTCCTGCAGGGGCAGCAGCGGCGAGATCAGCACCAGCAGCAGGATCATCCCCATCACAACCGCCCCCATGGCGGCCAGCCGGTTGCGGAACAGCAGTTTCAGGAAAAGGCTCATGTCTGGATCCTCGGGTCGAGCAGGCCCTGCGCCACGTCCACCGCAATGTTGAACAGCACGTAACAGGCGGCGACAAAGACGACGCCCCCCTGCACCAGCAAGAGGTCACGCTTGAGGATCGCGTCGACCAGCATCCGGCCAACGCCGGGCCATTGGAACACGATCTCGATATAGACGGCACCGGACAGGACAAATCCCGCCTGAATGCCCAGGATCGGAATGATCGACACCATCGCGGCCCGCAGGGCATGGCCCATGATCACCCGGCGCTCGGGCACGCCCTTGGCGCGGGCGGTGCGGATATAGTCCTGCCGCAAGACCTCGAGCATGGCCGATCGCGCCAGTCGCGCGATCACGCCCGTTGCCACGGCGGCCAGCGCAAGGGCGGGCATGATCAGGTGAATGAGCAGGTCGGGCAGATCGCCGCCGCCGTAGATGGCATACATGCCGCTGACCGGCAGCCAGCGCAGGTTCACCGCGAACAGCAGGATCATCATCATGCCCAGAAAAAACGACGGAACCGAAATGCCGATCAGCACGACAAAGGTGATCGCCTTGTCGGCAAAGCCGTATTGACGGGCCGCAGATACAACACCGGCCAGAATTCCAAGCAGCGCACAGATGACAAAGCTGGTCCCGGCCAGAATGAGGGTCGCGTTGAACCGGTCCAGGACTTCGTCGATGACAGGTCGATTGAGCGAGAACGAGCGGCCAAAGTCACCGGTCAGCATATTGCCCAGCCAGATGAAATACCGCTGCACCATGGGCTTATCCAGGCCCAGATCGCGGTTCAGCTTCTCGACGTTTTCAGGGGTGGCGTAGGAGCCGAGGATCGCTGTTGCCGGATCGCCGGGGATCAGGGACATGATCAGGAAAACGATGATCGTAATGCCCAGAAGCACCGGAATGGCCGAGATCAACCGCTTGATAATGTAACTGCCCATCTATGCCCCCGTCCCAAGTGATGCCGGGGCCGACAGGATCGGCCCCGGCGCGTTTGGTTGTTCAGTTCTTCACGACGCTTTGCAGATGCAGAAGGAACGACGGCTCCAGGCCAAAGTTCTCGACACGGTCGCTGGTGACGGCATTCTGCTTCCAGTTGGCCACGAAGACCCAGGGCGCGTCCTCCTGGACGATGGCCTGCATCTCGCGGTACAGCCGGGCGCGTTCCTCCGGATCGACCGCGGTGCGGGCCGACTCGAGCAGTTCGTCAACGGTCTCGTTGGCGTAATAGCCCGAGTTGAACCCGCCCTGATCGGGCCAGGCCTGCGACCGCAGCGCCAGATAGGGCAGCGTATCGGGGTCATTTGTCATCCAGGCCATCTCGGCCATGTCGGCCTTGCCTTCCAGACCCGGGTTCACTTCGCCCAGGAAGGTGTTCCATTCGTAGGTCTCGATCTTCACATCGAAGCCGACCGCCTCGAGATCGGCCTGAATAGCGGTGCCCATCGGGATCGGATCGAGCATGCCCGAGCCGCCCTCGGTGACAAAGAAGGTCAGCGTGGCGCCCTCGGCACCGGCCTCGGCGATCAGCGCGCGGGCCTTGTCCGGATCATAGGGATAGGGATCCAGCGCCTCGTTGTAGGCCCAGGCAAAGGCGGGCGGTGTCGGACCGGCGGCCACGGTGGCGGTGCCTTCCAGCACGTCGTTCACGATCGCTTCCTTGTTGATCGCATAGTTGGCGGCCTGCCGGACGCGTTTGTCGGCAAAGGGGCCTTCCTTGGCGTTCAGGATCAGGAACCAGACGTGCGGTCCGGCCTGTTCGGCGACCGAGAACCCATCGCCCGAGAATTGACCCAACGAGGTCGGCGGCACCTCGACCATCATGTCGATGCCCCCGGCCAGCATCTCTGCCACGCGGGTATTGGCATCGGTGATCGGGCGGAAGACCACGGCCTGGGTGCCCGCAACCTCGCCCCAATAGTCGTCATAGCGTTCGACCACCACGGCCTCGTTGGAGCGCCATTCAGCGAATTTGAACGGGCCCGTGCCGACCGGGTTGCGGCCGAAGTCCGCGCCGCTGGCCTCGACGGCAGCGGGCGAGACCATCAGGCCGGTGGGATAGGCAAGGTTGGACAGGAACGGCGCATAGGGCGCGTTCAGGGTGAATTTCACCGTCACGTCATCCACGACTTCGGTCGTTTCCACGGCGCTGAAGAAGAAGGCCAGCGGGAACGGCCCGGTGTTGTGAAAGGGGTGCGATTCGTCCAGCATGCGGTCGAAATTGAACTTGACGGCCTCTGCGTTGAACGGCGTGCCATCGTGGAAAGTGACGCCCTCACGCAGGGTAAAGGTATACTCGGTGCCGTCTGCGCTGATCTCCCAGCCTGTTGCCAGCGCCGGCTCGACTTCCAGCGTGCCGGATTTGTAGCGCGTTAAGCCCTCGTAAACATTTACCAGAATCCGGAAATCGTTGACCGCGGTCACGGCCGCGGGGTCCAGCGATTTCGGCTCGGCGATCTGGCCGACAATCAAAACGCCGGGCGGCGTTTGCGCGGCCGCCGGGCCGCTCAGGCCGCCCGCAATGACGGCGGCCCCCGCGGCGACCATCAGGCCCCGACGGGTCCAGGATAAAAGCTTCATCTGAGTTCTCCCTGTTGATGTTCTTAGCTGCAATTATCATGATCAATTGCAATCGTCAATTTATCATGATAATTATCAAGGTCTAAACCAGGTCAGGCCAAGGTGATGTATGACGTTTTCTATTCTCGCTCATGACCCCGGATCCGGCGCCATCGGCGGCGCTGCCGCAACCGGCAGCCTGTGCGTCGGCGGCTGGGTTTTGCGCGGCGACCTGACGGCAGGCATGTCCGCAAGTCAGGGTGCCGCCCCGTCGACGTTCTGGGGCGAAGAGGTCCTGCAACAGATGCGCACCGGGGCAAAGCCCGAGCAGGCGGTGAAGGACATCACATCGCGGGACCGGGGGCGCGCGTACCGGCAACTGACGGCTCTTGACCTTGGCGGGCGTGCGGCTGCCTTCACCGGCGCGGAGAACCAGGATGTCAAAGGCAGCCTTGTCTTTCCCGGCGGGATCGCGGCGGGAAACATGCTGGGGCGTGACACGGTCCTGAGCGCCATGGCCGAGGCGTTCGCTGCGTCGGATCAGGGTTTCGAAAGACGTCTGCTTGCCTCGCTGGCGGCGGCACGCGCCGCGGGCGGCGATTTTCGCGGGTTGCTTTCGGCGGCGCTGCTTGTCCTGCACCCGGATCGGCCGCCATTGACCCTGCGGATCGACTATCATTTCGACGATCCGATCGGGGCCCTCGATCAACTGTTCGAAAGGGCCACGTCCGGCGACTATGGCGACTGGATGCGACAAGTGCCCGTGTCCACGGACAAGGAACGGGTCCTCGATTGATCGGGCGACGTGACGTGTAGCGTCCGAGGATCATCGGAGCCCTGTCGGTCATTCAGACGCCGGAGCTAAACAGGTAGGTCGGCGTCGTGGCGCTTTCTGCGCCTTCGGAACGTCATCGACCGCACCCTGCGCCCCTTCGCTCGTCTTTCTACCGGTCAACGTGACGGCCCGCGCATCGTGCTGCCGCTTCCGCCGTTCGAGCCAATCAAGGAGTCTCGCAGAATTGGCCGGGGCATCCGTGAATGCCGACGCAGTTTCACTCCCCCTTTCGTAAGGAGATGGTTTCGGTGGGTTGACACTCTCTGCCCAATACAGTCCAATCTAGTGGAATTGAATTCCGCATGGTAGAACTGGGAGGAGAAATCATGGAGAAAACGATAAAGTATGCCCTCGCGAGCGCACTGATGCTCGGGGCGGGCGCTGCAGACGCGCAGACGCTCTTCGTGGGCGAGGCAGGACCCAATCGTGGCGCGCGCGGCGACTCGCTCAATTTCTTCGCCGAGCAGGTCGAGGAAATGTCGGGTGGCGACCTTACGCTGAACATCCAGTGGGGCGGCGCGCTCTTCAAGGCGGGCGCGGCGCTGTCCGGCATCGCCGATGGCGTGGCCGACATGGGGACGATCATTGCGGTGTACTTCCCGCAGGAAATGGCACCTTACCGCATCGCGGACATGCCGCTCGAGAACTCCGACGCCTGGGTCGGCATGAAGGCCACCGACGAGATCATGCGCGGCAACGAGGGCATCCAGCAGCACCTCGCGGCGCAGAACCTCGTCTATCTCGGCACTTTCACGACTTCGGCCGTCCATATCGGTTGCGTCGACACGGCGATCCGCTCGGTCGCGGACATCGAAGGCCTCAAGATCCGCGGTGTGGGCGCCTATGGCGACACCTTCGGCGACATGGGCGCAAACGTGGTGCCGATGTCGATCTACGATGCCTACCAGGGCCTCGACAGCGGGCTGATCGACTGTTCGCAGACCTATTCCTATGCGACTGCCGCACTGAAGCAGCAGGAAGTCATCGACAGCTATACGCTGCTCGACTGGGGCCAGACAGGTGCGCTCGGCGTCTTCATGAACAAGGAAGCCTTCGACCGGCTTGATCCCGAGGCGCAAGAGATCCTGCACGAGGCCGGCAAGAGCATGTCCGACGAGCTGGGCCGCCTGATCACCGCCGACAACGCGGCGGCGATCGAGACCATGCGCGCGGCCGGCGTCGAGATCATCGAGCTGCCCGCGGAAGAGCGCCAGAAGCTCATCGCAGGCGGCAAGAAGTACATCGACGAATGGGTCGAGCAGGTTTCCGGCATGGGCCTCGATGGGGAGGCGATCCTGGAAGAGTACAAGGCGCTTCTGGACAAGTACGCGCAGGAGCGTGACGAGCTGGGGTATCCTTGGGAGCGCGAGCAGGGCTGACCGGCCCGCCGCGAAGTCCGCGCGCCGATCCCCGGCGCGCGGGCCAACAACCGTTCCCTTCCCCTATCCCCCATTCGCGAGGTGGCCCATGCTGCGCCGAGTCGAGCGCCTGCTGGTCGATCTGTCCGTGATCTCCGTACTCGGACTTGGCCTTTTGATCACGTTATCGGTGATCCTTCGCGCCGTGTTCAATTCCGGTGTGCCCGACACCATCGTCATGGTGCGCGAACTTATGGTCGCGGCGGTGATCCTGCCGCTGGCCGCAACCACGGCGCAACGGGCACATATCGCCGTCGAGTTCGTGTCGAACCGCCTGCCCCAGCGTGGGCGCGACGCGCTGATCGTCTTTGGCTCGATCTTCGGCCTGCTGGCGCTGACGCCGCTGATCTGGTCCGGCTGGCGGGAAATGACGCATACGCTCACCTCGGGCGGATATTTCTTCGGTGACCTGAAACTGCCGAAATGGCCGGGGCGGGTCATCTTCCTCATTGGAATCTCGTTCTGCTGGATCCGGCTTGCGATCATGGTCTTTCACGACCTGCGCGCGATGCGCCGGGGCGAGCCGCTGGCCGAGACCGGCCACGGACCGGAGACATAGCCGATGGACGGAACCATTGTCGGCCTCGCGGCCTTTGCATCGGTCATCCTGTTACTCGGCCTGCGGGTGCCCATCGCCTTCGCGCTGGCGGGTGTCGCGAGCGTTGGCACCTTCGTGATTTTCGCCTTCCGGACCGGGACCTTCATGCCCGAGCGCGCGATCACGCCCACGTCGAGCCTGGTCTTCTCGAACTCCTTCGATCTGATCCACTCCTACGACCTGTCGATGATCCCGCTTTTCGTGGCGCTGGGTCACATCGCCTACCGCGCAGAGATCACCACCAGGATCTACCACGCGGCCCGCGTCTGGCTGGCGTCGGTGCCCGGCGGCGTGGCGATGGCCTCGGTCATGGGCTGCGGCGGTTTCTCGGCGATCACCGGGTCTTCCATCGCCTGCGCCTCGACCATGGGCCGCATCTGCTCGCCCGAGATGCTGCGAATGGGATATGACAAGCGGCTGGCGACGGCCTCGGTCGCGGCGGGCGGCACGCTGGGTTCGCTGATCCCGCCGTCGGTCCTGTTCATCATCTACGGCATCTTCACCGAGACCTCGATTTCCGCGCTCTTCCTGGCGGGGATCATCCCGGGACTGCTGTCGCTCGCGGGCTTCATCCTGGTGATCTATGTCTGGGTGTGGCGCGATCCCGCTGCGGCCCCGGCCTTCACCGGTACGATCACCGGGCGCGAGCGGGTGCAGGCAGCCGTCGAGGCCTGGCCGGCCGTTGCTCTTTTCATCATCATCGTGGGCGGAATCTACGGCGGCATCTTCACCGCCACCGAGGCTGCGGCGGTCTGCGTCTCCGCGACGATCCTGATCGGCTTTGCCCAGCGCAAGCTGACATTTTCCGCGTTATGGGAGTGCCTCCGCGAGACGGTTGTGCAGACCACCTCGATCTTCGTGATCGCCGCCGGCGCGAAGATATTCGTGGCCTTTATCGCGCTGACTGGCGTGGCTTCAGAGATCGTCGGCTTCGTGACCGAAGCGAACCTGTCGGTTTTCATGGTTCTCGTCTCCATCGCCGTCATTTACCTGATCCTGGGCATGTTCCTCGACCCCATCGGGATCATGGTGCTGACGCTGCCGCTGATGGTTCCCTTCGTCGAAAGCTATGGCTGGGATCTGATCTGGTTCGGCGTGGTCGTCGTCAAGCTGCTCGAGATCGGGTTGATCACCCCGCCTGTCGGGCTGAACGTCTTCGTCATCTCCGGCGTCGTCGGCAAGGAGGTCCCGATCGACCGTATCTTCTCGGGTATTCTCAGGTTCCTCTACGTCGACGTGATCGTGCTGGCCCTCATCATGGCCTTCCCGATACTGTCGCTGCTTATTCCCAACTCGATGTGAGGCCGTCATGCAGGACGTATCCGAAACACCCGGCTCATCAGGTCTCGAAAACGACCGCCGTTTTGCAACGACGCTGGCGCGGGGTCTTGCCGTCCTGCGCGCCTTCCGGCCCTCAGATGACGGGCTCGGCAACGCGGAAATCTCGGAGCGCACCGGCCTGCCGAAGTCGACCGTCTCGAGGCTGACTTTCACGCTGCAGGCTCTGGGCTACCTGACCCACGCGCAACGGCACGACCGCTACCGGCCTGGCCCCGCGCTGCTGGCGCTGGGGAACGTGGCCTCTTCCTCGATCTCCTTCATGGAACTGGCGGGGCCGATCATGCAGCGCCTCGCGGACCAGACGGGCACGCTGTCCCTGCTTCTTGTCCCCGACGACCGCAAGCTGCTGATCGTCAAGACCTGGCGGCCGCGCGGCGTATCCTCGCTCTGGCTGGAGGTGGGGCATCGCGTGCCGGTCCACGGCTCGTCGTCCGGTCACGCCCTGCTTGGATCGCTCTCGGAGACGGCCTTCGAGAGCGCCGTCGAGAGAATTGCCGGCGACCGGGGCCTGACACCGCAGCGCGCCAGCGAAATCCGGCGCGGCGCCTGGGGCCAGTTGCTTGCGCAGGGTTTTGCCATCACCGACCCGGATGATTATTTCGCGCCCGGCATCCACGCGGTCGCGCGGCCCTTCCAGTCGCGCGACCTGTCCGAGCCGGTGATCTTCACCTGCGGGGCCATGCCCAATGACCTGAGCATCGATCGGATGCGCGACGATGTCGGGCCCGGGCTCAACGCCGCGGTCCAGGAGCTTGAGCGCATCATGGGCCAGAGATCGAGTCTGACTCTGCGCGAATGACACGCCGCCGCCGCCCCGGCGGCGAAAGTGAACTGCGGCAGCAGAGCCGCTTGATGAGAGAGGAACGACCCGTGACGAACCCGGTCGCCTTTGAACTGGAGGACGGCATCGCCGTCATCACCATCGACAGCCCGCCGGTGAACGCGCTGGGCCAGGCCGTCCGGCAGGCACTGTGGGACGCGATCGACCGCTTCGTGGCCGAGGACGCGGCAAAGGCCGCTCTGATCCTTGGTGCCGGCAAGCTGTTCCTCGGCGGGGCGGACATCTCGGAATTCGGCAAACCGCCAAAGGACCCCAGGCTGACCGAGGTCGTCAACCACATCGAGGCCGCACCCAAGCCCGTGGTCTGCGCGATCCAGGGCGCGGCGCTGGGCGGCGGGCTGGAGGTGGCGCTTGGCTGCCATTTCCGCCTTGCGATCAAGGGCGCCAAACTGGGCCTGCCCGAGGTCAACCTGGGCATCATCCCCGGTGCCGGGGGCACGCAGCGGCTGCCGCGCGTGACCGGCGTCGCCGCTGCGCTCGAGGTCATCCCCGCCGGTGGCACCGTGTCCGCCGCACGCGCCGTCGAAATTGGTCTGGCCGACCGGCTGGCGGAAGGCGATCCGCGCGCGGCGGGGCTCGCCTATACGCGGGAGCTGATCGAAAGCGGCGCACTGCCCCGGCCGGTGGCCGATCTGCCCCGCCCGCAGCAAGACGCACAGGCCTTTGCCGATGCCCGCGCCCTGTGGTCCAAAAAGAACCGGGGCGAGGTGGCGCGCCTTGCCTCTATCGACGCGGTCGAGGCGGCGACACGGATGGAGATAACGGAGGGCCTTGCCGAGGAACGCCGCATCTACGCCAGGATGATGGACACGCCCCAACGCGCCGGGCTGATCCATGCCTTTTTCAGCGAGCGCAAGACCGCGAAACTGCCCGAGATCGAGGGCGTGGCGCCCCGCGACGTCCGGCGGATCGGCGTGATCGGCGGCGGCACCATGGGCGCAGGCATTGCCACGGCGGCGCTGGTGCGGGGCCTCGACGTGACGCTGATCGAACGCGACGACGCCGCGGCCGAAAAGGCCGCCGCGACCATCGCCGGGAACCTCGACGGGGCGGTCAAACGCGGCAAGCTGTCCGAGGGTCAGCGCAACGCCATCCTGCAGAGCACATTCCGCACGGCGACCGACTATGCGGCGCTGCAAGGCACCGACCTCGTCATCGAGGCCGTGTTCGAGGACATGGACGTCAAGAAACGGGTCTTTGCCGAACTCGACCGGGTGATGAAGCCCGGCGCGGTGCTGGCAACGAACACCTCTTATCTCGACGTGAACGAGATCGCGCGCAGCACGTCCCGCCCGGCGGATGTCATCGGGCTGCACTTCTTCAGCCCCGCGCATGTGATGAAACTGCTCGAGGTGGTTGTCGCCGAGGACACCTCGAACGACGTGACCGCCACCGCCTTCGCGCTGGCAAAGGCAATGGGCAAGACCGCCGTACGCGCGGGTGTCTGCGACGGTTTCATCGGCAACCGCATCCTGTCGGCCTACCGCGCGAGCGCCGACCGCATGGTGCTGGCCGGCGCCTCGCCCTACCAGGTCGACCGGGCGATCAAGGCTTTTGGCTGGCCAATGGGCCCCTTTGAGATGGGAGACCTGGCCGGACTCGACATCGGCTTTGCCACCCGCCAGCGCAAGGCCGCGACGCGCGATCCGCGCGACATGGTGCCGACATGGGCGGACGCGCTCTATCACAAGGGCCGGTTGGGTCAGAAGACCGGGCGCGGCTATTACATCTATGCCGAAGGGCAGCGCGGCGGGCAGGAGGACCCGGAGGTTCTCGATCTGGTCGCCAGGGCGCGCGAGGAACACGGCGTCACCCCGCGCGACTTCACTGACGACGAGATCCAGCGCCGCTACATGGCCGCGATGATCAACGAAGCCGCCCGCGTGGTCGATGAGGGTATCGCGCGCCGGCCGCTCGATGTGGATGTGACCTTCCTCTACGGCTACGGCTTTCCGCGCTGGCGTGGTGGGCCGATGCACTGGGCTGATACAATGGGCCTCGCGGATCTGCTGACCGACATCAAACGCTTCGCCAAAGAGGACGATTTCTTCTGGCAGCCCGCGCCGCTTCTCGAACGGCTCGTTTCCGAAAGCCGAAATTTCGACAGCCTGAACGGCTGAGGAGGAACCGCATGTCCGATCCCGTCATCGTCTCTGTCACCCGCACCGCCATCGGCAAGGCCGGGCGCGGCGGCTTCAACATCATGCACGGCGCCGACATGGCCGGCCACGTCACGAAACACGCGGTGGACCGCGCGGGCATCGACAACAACAGGCTGAACGTCGACGGTGGCGCGATCGCGGTGGGCCACCAGTTCGGCATGACCGGCGCGCGCAGGACCGGCCACCTGCTGATCGAGGGCAGGCGCCGCGGCGCAAAGCCGGGCGTCGTGACCATTTGCATCAGCGGCGGCCAGGGGGCCGCTGGCCTGTTCGAGTTATTCTGAGGCGCAGGCCTCGTCCGACCCGGGCACCCCTCCCGGCAACCCAACACGAAAGGAGAGACCGATGGATCTCACCTATACCGACGAACAGACGGCTTTCCGCGACGACGTGCGCACCTTCGTGGCCGACAATCTGCCAAGGCGTCTGTCCGACAAGGTCGCAAACGGCAAGCGCCTGACCAAACCCGATTTCGAGGAATGGCACGCCATCCTCAACGGCCGCGGCTGGCTGGGCGTGACCTGGCCTGCCGAACACGGCGGCACCGGCTGGGACGCCGTGCAGCGCCACATCTTCGAGGAAGAAACAACCCGCGCCCATGCGCCGCGCATCGTGCCCTTCGGGCTCAACATGCTGGGCCCGGTGCTGATGAAGTTCGGCAGCAAGGAGCAGCAGGCGCATTACCTGCCGCGTATCCTGAACGGCGACGACTGGTGGTGCCAGGGATACTCTGAACCGGGCGCCGGATCCGACCTCGCCTCGGTCAAGACGACGGCGGTGCGCGAGGGCAACGACTACATCGTCAACGGCCAGAAGACCTGGACCACGCTGGGCCAGTACGCCAACAAGATCTTCTGCCTCGTGCGCACCTCGAAGGAAGGCAAGCCGCAGGAGGGGATCTCGTTCCTGCTGATCGACATGGACAGCCCAGGCGTCGAGGTCCGGCCCATCGTGCTGATCGACGGCGAGGCCGAGGTGAACGAGGTCTGGCTTTCGGACGTGAAGGTGCCGGTCGAGAACCTCATCGGTGAGGAGAACAAGGGCTGGACCTATGCCAAGTATTTACTGACGCATGAGCGCACCAACATCGCCGGCGTGGGCTTTGCCCGCGCGGGGCTCGAGAACCTGCGCCGCATCGCGGGGCTCGAGCAGTCCGGCGGCCGTCCGCTGATCCAGAACCCGTTCTTCGCCGCGAAGATGGCGCAGGTGGAGATCGACCTGATGGCGATGGCCACCACCAACCTGCGCACCCTGGCCGCCGCGGCGGCGGGGCAGGCTCCGGGTGCCGAAAGCTCGATGCTCAAGATCAAGGGCACCGTGATCCGGCAAGAGATCAACGCGCTGACGCGCCAGGCCGTCGGCCCCTACGCCCTCCCCTTCGTGTCCGAGGCGCTTGACGAGGGCTCGAACGTCGAACCCGTCGGACCGGACTACGCTCTGCCCGCGACGCAGGCCTATTTCAACAACCGCAAGCTTTCGATCTACGGCGGCTCCAACGAAGTGCAGCGCCAGATCATCTCGAAGGCAATCCTGGAGCTTTGACATGAATTTCGCGCTGACTGACGAACGCCAGATGCTGCAGGACAGCCTGCGGCGTTACCTCTCCGACACCGTGTCGCCTGAAATGCTGAGCGACGCGACGGAAAGCGACGCGGGCCATTCCGAGACGCTCTGGGCCGGGCTGGCCGAAATGGGCGTGATCGGCGCGTTGTTCTCCGAGGAAGACGGCGGCTTTGGAGGCGCGGGCTTTGACCTCGCCGTCGTCTTCGAGGAAGTCGGCCGTGCAGGCATCTTCGAGCCGCTCATGGCGTCTGGCATCCTTGCGGGCGGGCTGCTTGTCGCGCAGGGAAGCGACGCGCAGAAAGCGCGTGTCGATGACATCGTCGGCGGTGCGATCCTCGGCTTTGCCCATTGCGAACCCGGCGCGCGTTACGATCTCGACCATGTCGCGACCAGGGCCACCCGCGACGACGACGGCTGGCGCCTCGATGGCCGCAAGTCGGTGGTGGAACACGCAGGCGCAGCGGAGGCCTTCGTCGTTTCTGCCCGCACCGCTGGAGAGAGGACCGACGCGGAGGGCATTTCGCTCTTCCTCGTTTCCGCCGATGCCTCGGGCCTGACAACGCGCAACTACCCGCTGAACGGCGGCGGACGCGCGGGCGAGGTAACGCTCGACGGCGTGACCGTGTCGCAAGACGCGCTGATCGGTCCCGAGGGAGGCGCCTTCGCCGCCATCGAGCAAGCCGTCGCGCGCGCGACCTGCGCGATCTGTGCCGAGGCGCTCGGCCTGATGGAGACAATCCGCGGCCTGACCGTCGACTACCTCAAGCAGCGCAGGCAGTTCGGCCAGCCCATCGGCAGGTTCCAGGCGCTCCAGCACCGCATGGCCGACGTGCTGATCGAGATCGAGCAGTCCCGCTCCGCCGTCATCAACCTGGCCGGCCATCTCGAGGCCGACCGCTTGACGCGCGAACGGCATGTCAGCGCGACCAAGAACCTGATCGGCCGCGCCGGGCGGCTGGTGGTCGAGGAGGCGATCCAGTTGCACGGCGGCATCGGCATGACCGAGGAATACGCGCTCGGGCATCTTGCCAAGCGTCTGACCATGGTGGAACACCGCTTCGGCGACACCGATCACCACCTCGAGCGCTTCATCCGGCTGAGCGCGGCTTGACGGATGACGCTGATCGAGAACCAGATCGGTCGCGGCAACGGTCATGGCGGGTTGCATTGCGGGGTCGCGGCGACCGCCTCGTCGTGGCCCGCACCCGCAAGGGAGGAAAGATCCGGATGACCGACTTCACCCGCATTCACCAGTTGATCGAGCCGCATGTCACAGCCCGCCCCGACGCCGTCGCGATCATCGACACCGACGGCACCCCCGTTGACTGGCGCGGCTACGCGGCGCTGATCGACGAAGCCGTCGCCCTGCTGTCGCGCCACGATGTCGGTCCGGGCGACCGCGTGCTGGTCGTGGCAGAGAACTGTCTTGCCGTCGCGGTCGCGGTCATGGCAGCGAGCCGCCTGAACGCCTGGGCCGTGCCGGTGAACGCACGCATGTCCGCGGCCGAGATCGCCCGGATCACCGCTCATGCGGAGCCGTGTCTGACGCTTTACACCAGCCACGTCTCGCAGGAGGCCGCCAACCACGCCTGGGCGGCAGGCGCGTCTCTCGCAGAGACAGGCTTCGGCGCGGTTCACCTGTTGGAAAGGGGTCGCGGCACGGACGCGCCTGTCGATGACGGCGACGGGCAGGTCGCGGTGATCCTCTACACCACAGGCACGACCGGCGATCCAAAGGGCGTGATGCTGACACATGGCAATCTGCTTTTCGCGGCCCATGCCTCGCGCGGCCTGCGGAACCTGACGGCGGCGGATCGTGTCTATGGCGCCCTGCCGCTCACGCATGTCTTCGGGCTGGCCTCGATGCTGATGGCCTCGGCGCTGACCGGTTGCACGGTCGAGTTGGCCGGGCGCTTCTCGGCGGAAGCCCTCTATCAGGCGCTCAGACGCGGCGCGACGGTCGTGCCGGCGGTTCCGCAGATGCATGCGCTTCTGATGTCCTACGCGGCCGAGCACGGCCACGCGCGGCTGGACTCGGACCACCTGCGTTATGTCTCTTCCGGCGCCGCACCTCTCGATCCCGCCTGGAAGCGCAAGGCCGAGGCGTTCTACGGCCTGCCGCTGCAGAACGGCTACGGCATGACCGAGACGACGGCGGGAGTCTCGGGGACACGGAACGCGATCGGCGACCCGGACATCTCGGTCGGTCCGCCCCTGACCGGCGTCGACGTCCGCCTCGACGAGAGCCTCGGCAACGAGGCCGGTGTGGGTGAGGTGCAGACCCGTGGCCCGCACGTCATGAAGGGCTATTTCCGCAATCCCGAAGCCACAGCCCGGGCGATTACCGACGACGGTTACATGCGGACTGGCGATCTCGGCCGTATCGACGCCGAGGGACGCCTGCACATCGTCGGCCGCGCCAAGGAACTTATCATCCGCGGCGGCTTCAACGTCTATCCGCCCGAGGTCGAAGCCGCGCTCAACGACCATCCTGCGGTTGTGCAGTCGGCGGTGATCGGGCGGGCGGTGCCGGGCGACGAGCAGGTGCTGGCCTTCTGCCAGATCACGGCCCCCGACGCCGTGACCGCGGCGGAACTGGCAGACTACGCAGCGGGCCGGCTCACCGGCTACAAGCGCCCGTCCCGCATCCTTATCGTGGAAGCGTTGCCCGCGGCCGCGACGGGGAAGATCCTCAAGCACAAGCTGCTGAGCCACTTCGCAGACCGGCTCGCCGGGCCGGCGCAAGACAACTCGGGATGACGGGTCAATTCCCTCAGCCGGCCGATAGCCTCGACACTCAGCGGGGGTGGTGTCAGACCAATTCGAACTCGTCTCAGTCAGGGCAGGATCGCTGATCCTTTTTCCGCGCAAAGTCCGCGCCACTCGGCGAGAGCGGCGGCGCGGTTGCCGCCGCCGAACATGTCGCCGATGCCCATCTGGTCAACTACCCCATTCGCGGCGGCGTCGGCGAAGTGCGGCGGATGGCCTCTCTTAGCTTGGCGAGGTCCATGTCCCCGGTTGCAAAGAGGTCTGACAGGGCCGATTTCAGGTCGCCCTCGACTCCTTCGGCGGCACCCTGCATGGCCTCCTGAAAGGTCACGGCATCTTTTCGGCATTGCGGTTCAGTTGCTCATTCAAGGCGGCTGCAGCGTCGATCTGCTGAATCATGCTGGCAGTCTGGGCATCGACGGCACCGCCGGTGGCGAGAATGGCCTCCGCCAATGCCTGCGCGCCCTCTTCGGTGCGGAAGGCTTCGGTATTCACCAGACGCATGGCGATGGCCTCAGCCTGCAGACCTTGAAGCCGCGACTCTAGGCTGGTGTTCAGCGTCGCGCCGTTCATGGTGTCCACGGCGAAGCGCAGGTTACTGATAGCGGAGTCGGCGTCCCCGATTGCGGACGTGAAGTCTTTCACCGCATCGGAACCGGACGACATCCACTGGACGATGGCAGCGCCTGCCGCGATCACGCCGATTGTCACCAAGGACACCGGATTAATCATGGACACGAAGCCAGACGCCAGACCGCGTGGAATTTGCGTCCTGCCTCCCATCTGGTTCATCATCTGGGACACCTGCGTGCCCTGTCGCATAGCCAGAATGAACGGGTTCTGCCCGGCAGCCATCATCACGCCAATGTCGTTGAATTGGGCGGCCAGGTAGGCAGTCTCATGTCCGCTGGAACGTGCCGCTTTGCCATATCCCTGTGTCGCCGCTGACGCGGCCAACAGCGAACTGAATCATCCGGTGTCGTGCATCGCCTTTGTCGCAGCGGCGCTTTTTGTGTGTGGCCAGGTTGTCCGGAATGACGACGGTGCCGGGCGCGCGTCCCGGCACCAGTACCTTTTCGACATAGGCCGCGAAGGCTGGACCATCTGTTACCGGCAGTGCATTCGCAGAGCGACTGCCACGAGAGACATCGCGCCTTTGGTCACCCAGGGCGCGATCATGGACCCAGTGCCCAAGCCTGCGATACACGTTCGTGTGCCCCAACCGCCGAACGGCGCGTCCATCACAAGACGCTGCCCGCTCGGCGACCATCCCCGTTGGCGGGTCAGGTTCGTCATCACGGAAGGTTCGTCCAATGCCTGGCAGTCGCTGCGATGCTCGCGATTTCTGATCGCTGATCGGGGTTAAGAGACCGCGCTCGTGCCTTCGCGCCCTTTGATTTCGCAGGTTGTTCTTCGACCTCCTTAAAAACCTCGGGTTCAGGATCACCCGTCGCCACGTCCACGATGAACTTGGCAAGCTGGTTGACGTCACGGGGTCTCTTGGGTTTGTCTGTCATGCCCACTGTACCGGCTGGTTGACTTTGAGCGGGAACGGCGAAGTTCCTGCCTCCACGAACCAAAGTTGCAGGTCATTGTCGTGCGTTAGGATTACTGCAAGATCTGTCATATGCCCCCGATAAGCATGATCTACGCGTCGTGCAAAACCGCCCGTGCGCGAGGGGTCGCTTCCTAATTTCAAAGTGACCCACTACCAACGATTCAGGTTTCACGCAGGACGCTACAGTTGCGCGCAATCGGGGTCCTTGTCAGCATAGCGGATGATTGCGGTCGCGGCCTCGACCGGTGTCATGTCCGGGGGCAAACAATACCCCAGCTGGGCAGAGACGGGATAATAATCCTTGCCGATCAGGTCGAAGGCCCCCAGGGTCCCGTCCTGCATCGCCTCGCAGCGTTCGCCGCCCGGCCGACCTTGATGCAGGTCACGGCAGCTTTGCAGAAACTCGTCGGTCGGGGTGCCTGCGAAACAGGCGGTTGAAAGCGCAACAGCGCAGGAAAACAGGACAAAGCGCATCGGGAAAGCCTCCGGACTGAAAATGCATGGCCAACAGTCTACGCCGCTTTCGCTTTTTTCGCCCAGCATCGCGAATCCGTCACCCTTCATCGGTCCGTCACACCAGCGCGATGTTCACCCGTCGGTTCTGTTTGCCCTTGTTCTCGATCTTGCCAAAGGTCACCGTGCCGATTTCTCCTGTGCGGGTCACATGTGTGCCGCCGCAGGGCTGCAGATCGACCTGGCTTTCGCCGCGTCCGATCCGCACCAGCCGGATCCGACCAGCACCGCGCGGCGGTTGCACGGACAGGGTCTTGACCAGATCCGGCCGGGCATCCAGCTCGGCCTCTGTGATCCAGTCTTCGCTGACTTCGAGATCGCGATCAATCAACGCGTTCAGCGCCCGTTCCAGCGCGTCGCGGTCCTCGGGCGGTTGCGGCATGTGGAAATCCAGCCTGCCGCCGCCGGCCTTGATCTGGCCGCCGGTCACCGGCAACGGGATCACCACGCTCAGCAGGTGCAGCGCCGTGTGGACCCGCATGTGCATGTGCCGCCGCTCCCAGTCCAGAACCTGCAAGACCTTTGCGCCCACGGGCGGCAAAGCGGCGGGTTCAGCGGGCACCAGCACCGTGGCACCCCCCTCACCCTTCACCGCCGTCGCGATGGGCAGGCGCCCACCCGACCATTCCAGCCAGCCACTGTCGCCGGGCTGACCGCCGCCGGTGGGATAAAAGACCGACTGCGACAGCACAATGCCTCCCTCGCCGGTCAGCGCCACAACCTCGGCCTGCGCATCGCGCATGTAGGGATCGTCTCGAAAGAGCGCCTGCTGCGTCATGCCTCATCGCCTTCGTCCGCAACCCGGTCGTCGCCCATCTGCGGCTTCGGCTTCCGGGACGCATTGACACTTTGTCCGGTTTGATCCTCGTCTTCCTCCAGCGCGGCCTGTCGGCGGGCCTCGGCCAGCACTTCGGGATTGCGCAGCCAGAGATCGCGCTGCGCAAAGGGAATCTCGATACCTTCCTGGGTGAACCGTTCGACGATCTGGTGCCGCATCTCGGTCTTGACGATCAGGCCAAGGCCCACGTCATGCAGGATCGCCCGGATGCGGAAATCCAGCGAATCCGCTCCGAAACCCATGAAATCCACGGCCGGCGGCGGGTTTATCAGCACGGCTTCGTGACGGCGGGCGATCTCGAGCAGGATGCCCTCTACCTTGCGCGTGTCGGTGCCATAGGCCACGCCCACTTCAACGATGATCCGGCCCAGCGAATTGCCACGGGTGTAGTTCGACACCGTGCCAGAGACGAAGTCCGCGTTGGGAATGATCATGTCGAAACGGTCGAACGTCTCGATCCGGGTCGAGCGCACCGAGATGTCCTTGACGATCCCGTGGGTGCCGTTGACCTCGATCCAGTCCCCCTCGCCGATCGGCCGTTCCACAAGCAGGATGATCCCGGAGACAAAGTTCGAGACGATGTTTTGCAAGCCAAAACCGATCCCGAGCGAGAGTGCGCCCGCGACATAAGCAAAGGCCGAAAGATCAAGCCCGCCCGAGGTGATGGCGATGATCACCGCGATGAAGATCCCGACATAACCGACGCCCGAGACGATGGCATTCTGGCCGCCCTGATCGATCTGCGTCTTGGGCAGGACCGAGGTCCTCAGCGCCCCCTGCAGCAGCCGCGTCAGCATGTAGCCGGTGGCAAAGACAAGGATCACCACGATGAAACTCATCGGCGTGATCTGCGTCTCGCCGATGCTGATGCCTTCCTGCGCCCGCGTCCAGATCTCGGTCAGGTCGGCAACACGTGCGCCCCAGATCAGTGCCAGCGCCGGCAGCGCCAGCATCGCCAGCGCAAAACCGCCCAGCACGGGCCAGAGGCTGTCTCCGCCCAGCCCGTCACGTCTGGAAAACAGCTCGTAGAGGCTGTTGATGAAACGCTGGACCACCATGATCAGGCCGACCAGCGCCAGCGTGGCGATGGTGGGATAAACCAGGGTCTCGGCAACTTTCGAGTACCCGATGGCGGCCATGACCGGACCCGCCACCCCGACGATCTGGCACGCACGTCCCAGAAGCCGTGCAAACCGCAGCCGGAAATCGCCCGGCCCCTTCTCACGCGCCTCGCGGGTTCCGACCATGGCCGCGTCGTTGCGCACCCGTCCAAGCCGCACCAGCATCAGGCCCGACAGGACAAGAATGGGGAACTGGGCCACCGTGGCCGTGGCCGCCGACCAGTCGCCGATCTCGACCAAGGTATCGACCGCCAGTTTCAGGACGTAAAGAAAAGCCAGGGCATTCGACAATTGCCGAGCAACAGAGCGCTCTTCGTGCGGGATCAGCAAAACCGCGATATTGTCGTCATCGTTGAAGGCTTCCTCGGCCAGCCAGCGAATGCCAAAAAGCATTGCCACCCACGACCCGAGGTTGTTCAGCAGGACGGCCCAGTCGGATCCGGCAAAGCTGGTGGCATTGATCGACAGCAAGAGAGCGACGACCCCAAAAAAGGGCAGGACAACCTTGCCCAGCGAAACCAGGAAACGGAACACGCCCGAGCCGCGCCGCGTGCCCGAGCTCAGCTTCTCGACCCCGGCCCGTGCCCAACGCGGACCACGCGCGACCAGCATCACGCCAAGCAACATGAACAGCAGGATCAACGGCAGATTCTGCCGCGCGGCCGCGCGCTTTCGATCGTCGGCGACATTCTCCACCAATTCCTGCCAGAGCCCCGACAAGGTATCCGTCACCTCGGTCACCGCGACCGGCCAATGGCTCGGGTTCAGCGGCGAGGTCCCAAGTTCCAGAAGCGCGTCCGCCTGTCGTTCGCGGATAATGCTGTCGATCTCGCCGACGATGGCATTGGCGCGCGAATAGGCCGCCTCGGCACGCACCACCGGCGCGCGCTGCTGCGCCAGTTGCTGGCTCAGCAACTCCCGCTGTTCAGCAATCTCCGGCGTTTCCGCCCCGTTTTCGGGGGCAGCGCCCAGCGCCTCAAGCTGCGCCTGAAGGGTCTGGATGCGGGACGCATTGGCCCGCTGCGCCTCCAGAAACTGTTCGCGCCAGTCGGCCACCTGTTGGCGGATCGCCTCCAGCCGTTCATCGTCCGCACGCCCGGCATCGGCCATGGCTTCAGCGCGCGTGGCAATGGTTTCCCACCGGGAATAATCATCGGTCGAAACCTGCGCCAGTACAGCGCCGGACCAGAGCAAAACGGCAAATAGAAGCGTCAGAAACGCTTGCGAAACAGTTCGAATACAGGTCATGCGTCCTCGAAAACACCGGGAATGCTGGACGGCCCGCGCGTCATCCAGGGCGGAGTCGGCAGCCCCTTGTCGCGCAGGAAATCCGGGTTGAACAACTTGGACTGATAGCGCGTGCCATAGTCACACAGGACAGTTACAATGGTTTTTCCCGGCCCCATGTCGCGCGCCATGTGGATGGCGCCCGCGACATTGATGCCGGTTGACCCCCCCATGCACAGCCCCTCTTGCGACAACAGGTCAAAGACGATGGGCAGCGCCTCTTCGTCGGTGGCCTGGGTGAGGAAATCGGGTTTGAACCCGTCGAGGTTGGCCGTGATCCGCCCCTGCCCGATTCCTTCAGAGATCGAGCTGCCCTCGGGCTTGGCTTCACCTTGCGTATACAGCGAATAGATACCCGACCCCATCGGATCGACGATGGCGCATTTCACGCCCTTGGGCTGCAGCGCCATGCCGACGCCCGCCGCCGTTCCGCCTGACCCCACGGAACAGATGAACCCATCTACCTTGCCGCCTGTCTGCTCCCAGATCTCGGGCCCGGTGGTTTCGATATGGGCCTGCCGGTTGGCGACATTGTCGAACTGGTTCGCCCAGATCGCGCCATGCGGCTCGGTCTTGGCCAGCTCCGCCGCCAGCCGCCCTGAATAGCGCACGTAGTTGTTGGGGTTCTTGTAAGGCGCCGCAGGCACCAGCACCAGTTCGGCACCGGCCAGCCGCAGCATGTCCTTCTTTTCCTGGCTCTGGGTCTCGGGCATGACGATCACCGTCTTGAACCCCATCGACGCGCCGACCAGCGCCAGACCGATCCCGGTGTTGCCCGCCGTCCCCTCGACAATCGTGCCGCCCGGCTCCAGCTGGCCCCTGGCGATGGCGTCGCGGATGATGTAGAGCGCGGCGCGGTCCTTGACCGACTGTCCGGGGTTCATGAACTCGGCCTTGCCCCAAATCTCGCAGCCCGTCATCTCCGAAGCTTTCCGGAGCTTGATCAGAGGCGTCCGCCCGACGGCCTGCTCGAGATCCTGCGAGTTGCGCATTGCATGTCCTTTCCAAAGCGTCTTGCCTTGGTTTAGGTCCGCAGCAGGGGGAACTCAAGGCGCGGTACACCAAGCCGTGATCGACAGCCCGCCTTCCCCCGCGCCAACCTCCGCCAATCCACGCCGCGTCAGCCCCCGATCCCTGTGCCGCCACCTGCGCGGGACCAATCCTCAGCCTTGTTCGCCGGAGCCCTCTTTCGCTGATGCCGTCAAGAGGTGAGGCGCGTGGGGATGCAAGGGGGCGGCACGCCCCGCGCGGAACGCGCGGCCTGCCCTTGCAGGCCCACGCGGCTTGCCTCAGGCATCAATCAGCGCAAAGAGGGGGCCTGCGAACAAGGCGGGCTTGTTCACTGGTGACTCAAGAGCGCCCTTCCCGATTGGCCCCGGCGCGTATCGGTCGGCATTTTGCCCCGCTGAAGGGTTGGTGGGCGGGCGATGGGCCAAAAGGCCCGAGTCCCGTCCCCAACCCACATCAGACCTGTCGCAATTCCAAGCGCCGCGCCGCCACCCAGTTGATCAGCATCGCCAGCGGCAAGGCGTTGATCTCGCCCGTCTCCACAAGGTCCATTGCGTGGTCGAAGGGCACCACGTGACTGCGAATATCCTCGTGTTCCTCGTCCAGACCGCCGATGCCCTTGTCACGACCGGACAGGTCGCAAATCCCGACATAGGCGTGATAGAATTCGGTGGTGTAGCCGGGAGAGGCATAACCGCGCGCGGCCAGCCGCAAGTCGCGGACCTCGACGCCCGCTTCCTCCACCGCTTCGCGCCGTGCCGCCTGCTCCGGCGACTCGCCCGCGTCGACCACCCCGGCAACCGCCTCCAGCACCCAGGCCGCCGGGTCGCCACGATGGATCGGGCCGAACCGCATCTGTTCGATCAGCAGGACCTTGTCCAGCACAGGGTCATAGGGCAGCACCAAGGCCACGTCGAAGGCGATGAAACACTCACGCTCCAGCGGAACGCTCCATGCCCCGTCAAATCGGCGATAGCGCAGACGAAACGTATCAATCCGGAAGAATCCCCGGTAAGGATCTCCCCGAAGACCCTGATAATCGACATCTTCCGGCGTGCTCTTGCGGCGCAGGGTTTGCGGCGCGCCGGTCGCGGCAATCTGTCTGGCCCAGGCGCGGGCACGGAAGAAGGGCAGCATCCCTGCCGCCTCCTCTGCGGAATAGGCCCCGCGCCGGTCCATCAACTCGCGTGCCGCGCCCAGGGTGACTTGGCCCCATTTTTCCGCCCAGTCGTCCAGCGACCAGGGCGCGCCCGGTCGCCATTTGTCTGTGTCCGGGTAGAAAACATCCGCCTCGACAGGCCCCGCCTCGGTCTGGACCGTCATGGTCCGCGTCCTGTAGACAAACCCGCCTTCGTAATAGTCCAGCGCGGCGCGGTCCTCATCGGTCAGGCCGCGCACCAGCACTCCCTCTGCCTCTGCGCCATCAAGGGCAACGATCATCGGAAAGGCCTGCCCCTCGGCCCAGACCGCCGCATGTCCGGGCAGGCGCGCGGGTTCCATCTCCGGCACATGGCCAAGCACCAGCTCCAGCAGCGGCGCAAACCGCAGCGTGCCGTAGAAAAACAGGGTCGACAGGGGATTACCTCCAGAATTTGCCTGCGACTTCGGACACGAAGGCCGAGATGATGCCCCCGGCCAGCAGTACAAGGATCACCTGCATGTCCCAGATGATCAGGCTGTAATCTATGAAAATCTCGAAAATCGCCGCAACCGCCTCGAACGGGCTGTCATAGCGGCGCGCAAAGGACAGGCGGACCATTTCGTTGGTGGCCTGAACAAACAGGCCGACGATCACCATGATCACCGCCGAGGTGATGCCGTTGTTGATCACGGCAGTTGGCCCGCTGCCTGCACGCGGACCAAGGAACAACCAGCCCACCAGCACACCGATTGCCGCGTTCACATAGTTGAACCAGCCAAAATCGATGCTGAAGGGCACCAACGGCTTGATCATGTCCGAGACGATCCAGCCCACGAGCGCGAGACTGAGGGCAGCAAGGAGTTTCGCGGCATTGGGCATGTGTCAGGCGGGCTTTGCGATGGTGATCTGGGTCACATCACAGTTACCGCTGTGAAAGGTCGCGGCGCAAGAGGCGAGGTAGAAATTCCACATTCTGCGGAACCGGTCGTCGAAACCCAGGTTTGACACCTCGTCCCAGCGGTCGTTGAAGGTTTCGTGCCAGCGGCGCAGCGTCTGGCTATAGCTTTCGCCGAATTCCAGGCTGCGCACGACCTGCAGTCCGGCCTTTTCGACCTCGGCGCGCAGCACATCGGGCGAGGGCAGCATCCCGCCGGGAAAGATGTATTTCTGGATGAAGTCGACGCCGCGCCGGTAGATCTCCCAGCGTTTGTGCTGAATCGTGATGATCTGCAGCGTCGCGCTCTTTCCCGGCTTCAGGCGCGCCCTGACCGTGTCGAAATAGACCGGCCAGTATTTTTCACCCACCGCCTCGAACATCTCGATAGAGGCGATGCCGTCGTAAGAGCCGCGTTCGTCGCGATAGTCCTGCAGTTTGAAATCGACGCGATCCGACAGCCCCGCGCGGGCGATCCGTTCCTGCGCATAGTTGAACTGTTGCTGGCTGATGGTCAGCCCGGTCACGCGCAATCCCCGTTCCCTGGCGGCATATTCGGCGAATCCGCCCCAGCCGCAGCCGATTTCCAGCACGTGATCGCCGGGTTGCGCGCCCATCTGGTCCACCATCGAGGCATACTTGGCCTCTTGCGCCCCTTCCAGACTTTCCTGCCCGGTCATGAACAGGGCCGAGGAATAGGTCATTGTATCGTCCAGCCACAGCCGGTAAAAATCATTGCCCAGATCATAGTGGTGAGAGATGTTTTTGCGCGCCTGCCGCTTGCTGTTGGACTGCAACCAGAACCGGAACCGTTCGAAGGCGCGCACCAGACCGCCACCGGGATAGCCGTCAAAGATCTCTTCGTTGGCATGGACGACGTCCAGAAAGCCGATCAGGTCCGGCGTCGACCACCATTGATCCAGATAGGACTCGCAGAAGCCCAGATCGCCCTCTCGGATCAGGCGCGCAAAGATGTCGTCGTTGTGCAACCGCAGTTCCGCAACCGGCCCAAGACCTTGGCCACGGGCGCGAAACACCCGCCCGTCCGGCAGGACAAAGTCCAGCGTGCCGCGTTGCATCGTGTTCGCTATGTCAAAGACCCGCGCGAAGTATCGCGGCAGATTGGGCTGACCGTGGGTGTCCGTAAGGTGCATGAGCGTCGTTAACCTGGATTAATTCGGTGAAAGTTTATGGCGCAAGGCATCCTTGACAAGGATTAGTGCTTTGGATTCCGGCAAACTTGGTGTTTTCTGATATTGTATGGGGCGTTTGGGTTCCCTTCGAACGGGAGATGACAGATGAAGGTACATTTCGCGGCAGTTTGCCTGGTGGCGTTTGCAACTTCCGGCTGTGGCAAAGTGATGAGCTTTGTGGGTCTCGAAAAGTCTGAAAGACGAACGCCTGCGGCCGCCGCCGCTCCGGCGCCTGCGGCCCTGTCGCTGTCGGAACCCGTCCGGCAGGTTCAGCCTGCGCCGCAGGTGGCTGGCGGTTCGTGGGAACGCAACGTGGCGCGCGACATCCCCTATTACAATATGTCGGCCCTGCCGATCATGATCTACAGCGACAAGGAACTGACCCAGAAGATCGGAACACTTGCGCCCGGGTCGGGTGGCTTCGTGGAAACCTGTTCGGATGCCAAGCCGGTCTGCAAGATCGCCTACGCTGGCACCTCCAGCGGCTGGGTCCAGATGAACCGCATGGGCGGCGTGATCAACTGACGCCGCAGCGCGCGGATCAGAACCCACGATTTTCGTAGGCGGCAAGCGCCCGTTTGCGGCCTTCATCGGCGGGCATGATCGGATCGGGATAGTCATCTCCGGGCTGCATGTCCCAATTTTTCGGAATTGCATCGAAATAGCTGAGCGCCTCTTGCGCCGGGTCCTCGCGTCCCTCGGCGATCCAGCGGTCGACATAGCTGCGTTCGGGATCGAACTTTTCACGCTGGGTGACCGGATTGAACACCCGGAAATAGGGTGTGGCGTCCGGACCGGACCCGGCCGACCACTGCCAGCCCATCGCGTTCGAGGCCGGATCCCAGTCGATCAGACAGTCCTCGAACCACTTCATCCCGACCTTCCAATGCGTCAGAAGGTGCTTGGTGAGATAAGAGGCCACGACCATGCGCACACGGTTGTGCATGCGGCCTGTGACATACATCTCTCGCTGCCCCGCATCGACAAAGCGGATTCCGGTGCGCCCGCGTTTCCAGTCCCGCACCTCTTTCAGGCGCTCATCCGTGTTCCACGGAAAAGCCTCCCATTCCTCACGCCAGTTGTCGGTGGCGATGCGCGGGGTGTGCCACAGCAGGTGATAGGCGAACTCGCGCCAGACCAGTTCCTTGAGAAAGGTCTCGGCCCCCTTGCTGCCCTCTTCCATCTTGCGCCGCCCTGCGTGCCAGCATTGGGCGGGGGTGATTTCACCAACCGCAAGGTTCTCGCTCAGGCAGGAGGTGCCGTCGGTCCATGGCAGATCACGCCGGTCATTGTATTGTCCGGCACTGTTTTCGATGAAGTCCGCCAGCCTGTCCTGCGCGGCCTCCTCGCCCAACCTCACCCAAGGGCGCACGACGGCAGCACCGCGATACATGGCGTCGCCCAGTGCCCAGTCCTCCAGGTCTTCACTATCGGGCCAGTCGTCGGGGGCGGTCAGTTTGCCCGGTTCTGGCAGCGGTTCGGCCACGTCCCTGCCCCGCACCGCTTTCCAGAACGGCGTGAAGACCTTGTAGAACTGCCCTTGCTTGGTTTCGACCGTCCAGGGTTCGAACATCAGGTGGCCGGCAAAGCTCTGCGCCGTTAGCCCCGCCTCCTTCAGCGCCGATTTGACTTCCGTATCGCGCGCGACGCTGTCGGGATCATAGGCGCGCATCCAGTAGACGGCCCCTGCCCCGGTGTCCTGTACCAGCCGGGCCAGTACATCCTCTGCCTTGCCCGATCGCAGGATCAGCCGCGATCCACGCTCCTCCAGACGTTTGGCCAGATGCCCGACTCCCAGCCCCCACCGCCATTTCGGCGCGGCCCCCAGCCCGTCCACCAGCCCGTCGCGGATCACCACAGGGATCACCGGCCGCCCGGTTTCAGCAGCCGCGCTGAGCGCGGCATGGTCGGACAGACGCAGATCGCGCCGGAACCAGAGGAGGATCGGGGAGGTTTCGGACAAGGCGCTGCTCTCCTGCCTTTTGGGCTGTTCTTCAGGCAGATAGCGCGTTCGCGGGCGGGACAAGCCCCGTCAGAGCACGGAGTCCAGCGCGGCAATCGCCTGCGCGACCTCATCCGCCGTCGTATAGTGCACAAATGACAGCCGCAGAACGCCCCTGTCGGGGTCGATGCCCATGGCCTGCAAGGGGCGCACCGCGTAGAAATCGCCGCCGCCCGCCATAATGCCATGCCCCGCCAATCGGGCCGCAACCTCTTCGGCATCGCGGTCCAGCGCCAGCGCCACCGTCGGCGCCCGGCGCTCGGCCTCGACCGGGCCAAGCAGGCGGACGCCGTTCCGGTTCGCCATCGCATCCAGCAACGGTTGCAACAAGGTGACCTCATGCACGCGCATCAGGTCATGGACCTCATGCGCCTCGACCCCGTGGTGACTGGCCAGTTGATCGACATAGTCGGCCATTCCCGCGCAGGCGGCGACCTGCGCGTGATCCGGCCCGGCGGGTGTGAACCGCTTGCTCAGCGTCTCGCCATTGAAGACATGCGCCTGATTGGGCAGCACCTCGGCCAGCGCACGGCGCACCACCATCAGTCCCTGATGCGGCCCGTAGGTCTTGTAGCTGCTGAACAGGTAGATATCGGGGCCAAGCTCTCCGACATTGGGGAACCCGTGCGGCGCATAGCTGACCCCGTCGACGCAGACAAAAGCCCCGGCGGCATGGGCCAGCGCCGTGATCTCTGTCACCGGGTTGATCTCTCCGACAACGTTGGAACAATGCGGAAAACAGACCAGCCGCACCTTTTCGTCCAGCAAGGGTTCCAGCGCCTCGGGATCGAGGTGGCCGGTGTGCGGGTCGATCTTCCATTCCCGGATTTCGATTCCATCCGCCTCCAGCCGCCGCCACGGCCCGGAATTGGCCTCGTGGTCCTGATTGGTAACGACGATCGCCTCTCCGGGGGTCATGAACTGACGAAAGGCCTGTGCCAGAACATAGGTGTTTTGCGTGGTCGAGGGGCCAAAACTCAATTCGTCCTCCGCCACCCCCAACAGCGCGGCCATGCGGGTGCGCGCCTCATCCATTTCTGCGCCAGCCGCCTGACTGGCCGCAAAGGGGGCGTAGGGCTGGACCTTGCGTTCGCGGTAAAAGCGGGTCAGCCGGTCGATCACCGGCCCGCAAGTGAAAGATCCGCCGGCATTCTCGAAAAAGGCCTGCCCGCGCAGGGACGGTTCGGCAAAGGCCGGGAACTGCGCGCGCACGAAATCAACATCCAGCATGGGCTTCCTTTCTGGTCTCCTCGCTCCGCGACAATGCCCGGCGGACCGGCGGCGTCAAGGCAGTGTCGGATCAGGAACGCAAAAGGCCCCGGCAATTTGCCGGGGCCTTGGTTTGAACGCTGTGGCGCTCAGGTATTGGCGCGCTCGGACCGCAGGCCCTTCCAGATCGCAACGCACATGACCAGAAGGATCAAGGTGAACGGCAGCCCGGTGGAGATCACCATGGCCTGCAGCGACGTAAGTCCGCCGCCAATCAGCAGCGCGATGGCCACAAGCCCCTCAAAGGTACACCAGAACACCCGCTGCGGCACCGGCGCGTCGACCTTGCCGCCCGCGGTGATCGTATCGATCACCAGCGACCCGGAGTCCGATGAGGTCACAAAGAACACGATGACCAGCACGATGCCAATAGTCGAGGTGATTGACGTCAGTGGCAGGCTGTCCAACATCGCGAACAGCGACAGTTCGGGTTTGTAGGCATCGATCACATTGGCCTTGACCGCAGAGGCATCGGTATTGGCGATCATGTCGTTGATCGCGGCACCGCCGAACACGGCCATCCAGAACACGCAGACAAGGCTGGGGATGATCAGCACGCAGATGATGAACTCACGCACCGTACGGCCCCGGCTGACCCGCGCGATGAACATGCCCACAAAGGGCGACCAGCTGATCCACCAGGCCCAATAGAAGGCGGTCCAGCCCTCACGATAGCCGTCATCCTCGCGTCCAAACGGGTTCGACAGCGGAATGACCTCGCGGAAATAAGCGCCGACGCCCGAAACGAACTCGCCCAGAATTGCGGTCGCGCCGGCGGCAAACAGCACGAAGAGCAGCAGGACAATGGCGATCACCATGTTGATTTCCGACAGCACTTTCACACCGCCGTCCAGCCCGCGCAGAACAGAGACAAGCGCTATCGCGGTAATCCCGATGATCAGGATGACCTGAACCGTGATGTTGTTGGGAATGCCATAGACAAATTCCAGACCGGCGTTGGCCTGTTGCGCACCAAGCCCCAGAGAGGTTGCCAGACCGAACAGCGTGGCAAAAACCGCCAGCGTGTCGATCGCATGGCCCCACCAGCCCCAGACACGTTCACCCAGGATCGGGTAGAAGGCAGAGCGGATCGATAGCGGCAGACCCTTGTTGTAGGAAAAGAGCGCCAGCGACAGCGCCACAACTGCGTAGATCGCCCAAGGGTGCAACGCCCAGTGATAAGAGGTGGCGGCCAGTGCCATCCGGCGTGCCTCTTGCACATTTGCCTCGATCAGGGTGCCGTCTTCGGCAAAGGGCCGCACCACGCCCAGCGGTTCATCCCCCCATGGGGTGCCAAAGTAATAAGCCGGTTCCAGCACGCCAAAGAACATCAGACCGATTCCCATGCCAGCGGCGAACAGCATCGCAAACCAACCGATATACCCGTAATCCGGCTTGGCATCCGCGCCCCCAAGCCGAACAGAGCCCATCGGCGTCACGACCAGCAGCAGGCAGAACAGCACAAAAACATTCGCTGCCATCAAAAAGAACCAGTCGAAGGTCGAGGTCAGAAAGGCCCTGAGACCGATGTCACAAAACGCCCCTGGCTCGCAGCCTTCCACGGCGCTGGTATCCACGCCGGAAAAGAAGTTTCCGGCCTGCGTCGGCGCGACCAATGCGTAGATCACGAAGAGAATGACGCTCAGGGCTGAGATTACGAAAACCGGATTGTGGATATCGACCGGAAACGGACCGACCCGGGTTTCAATATTGTCCTGACCGATGTCGTAATCGGTCTTGATGATATCCGAGGCCCCCTCCGGTTCGGGGATGCCCTGGTTGTTTGTTTCATCGGTCATGCCTGACCCCCTGTTTGTTTGTTATTTGCCGGTCTTCCGGCATCCCGTCGACCATTAGCGCACCACCAGAACAGACACCTTGGCGTGTCCGGCAATCGTGCCGCCGTTCGACGGCCAGATATAGTCGGTGATGTTCGGGACATGGCTTGCCATGACCACCAGATCCGCTTGGATTTCGTCCACCGCCTTGAGAAGCGTCGGATCGAGATCGGTCGCCGGGTCGTGGCTGGTCATCGCATGCGCTTCGACGGCAATGCCGTAGTCCGCACCGTGCGTGTCGGCAAACTCCTTGAGTTTATCCGCGAATTCTGCCGGCGTATGCGCGATGGAACTCGGCGTCGAGGCCGAGACACCGACATAGACAAGCGTCGCCTTGTAATGTCGTGCCAAGTCCGCCGCACAGCCCAGCGCCTTTTCAAGACGATCGGCATGTTTGAGGTCAACCGGCACCATGATCCGTTTGAACACGTCCCTCTCCCTTCAATTTTTTTTTGGCCGGGACCGTGCCTCCAAGGGACTGGCTTTCCCGGCGCCTTCGAATTCAGGGGGCAGAGCACGCCCCTCTGATCCACCCAAGCCTAGCCTGTAAACGTCAGAATGAACACGCCTTCGGGACGTTTCTTCAACCAAAACCGACATTGGCCGCCGCAAAACATCTTGACGCCGCAACGAATGCCCCCGCCGATTGGTCTATCGGCGGGGCGCTCTTTTCAACTGTCGGACGGTCAGGTCAATGCGGCGCGCAGCTTGTCGGCAACCTGTTCAATCTGCTTCATGTCGCCGGGTTGGCCCGGCTGGCGCAGGCGGACCCCCTCCCAGCGCGGCAAGACGTGGAAATGCAGGTGAAAGACCTCCTGCCCGCCCGGCGCCTCGTTGAATTGCTGCACTGTGACCCCATCCGCCTGCAACGCCTGCATGGCCGCCCGCGCCACTTTTTGCGTGGTTGCGACCACGGCAGACAGTTGCTCTGTCGAGGCATCCAGCAGGTTTCGGCAAGGCGTCCTGGGGATGATCAGGCAATGTCCGTCGGCGCGCGGAAAGATGTCCATGAAGCAGAGTGTTTTGTCATCTTCAAAGATCTTCGTCGCAGGGATCTCATTGCGCAGGATCCTGGCGAAAATGTTTTGATCGTCATAGCTCATGCGTTCACATCCACGACCACGCGGCCCTTGATCTGACCTTTGAGGATGTCCCTGCCCAGTTGCGGCAAATCGGACAGGGTCGCGGGCTGCACCATGGCCTCCAGCTTGTCCATCGGCAGATCCTGCGCGATGCGCTGCCAGGCACGCAGGCGGTTGTCATAAGGCTGCATGACACTGTCGATGCCCAGCAGGTTGACGCCGCGCAGGATGAACGGTGTGATCAGCGCACCGTCGATCGCGGCACCACCCGCCAGACCGATGGCCGCCACCGATGTGCCGTATTTCATCTGCTTGAGCACGCGGCCCAGCATCGCCCCGGCCACCGCATCGACACACCCGGTCCAGCGCTCGCCCTCCAGCGGTTTGCGGGTAAGTTCGGTCAGCTCCTCCCGCGCGACAATCTCTGTCGCGCCCAGGCTGCGCAGATACTCCGCCTGCTCGGGTCGTCCGGTGACGGCGGCCACTTCGTGCCCCAGCTTGGCAAGGATCGCCGTGGCGACAGACCCCACGCCCCCGGCGGCCCCGGTCACCAGAACCGGCCCGTGGCCCGGTTCCAACCCGTGATCCTCAAGCGCCATGACCGCCAGCATGGCCGTCAGGCCAGCGGTGCCCACCGCCATCGCCTGTCGCGTGTCCAGACCATCGGGCAGCGGCACCAGCCAGTCCGCCTTGACCCGCGCCTTTTGCGCATAGCCGCCCCAATGCGCCTCGCCCACGCGCCAGCCGGTCAGAACAACCCTGTCGCCCGGCTTGTAGCGGTCATCCGACGAGGCCTCGACCGTGCCGGCAAAGTCGATGCCCGGAACATGCGGGTACTTGCGGACAAGCCCGCCGCCCGGCCCGATGCAAAGCCCGTCCTTGTAGTTCACCGTCGAATAATCGACGGCAACGGTCACTTCGGCATTGGGCAGATCATCCAGCCCGATCTCCCTGACCACGGCCGAGGTCTTGCCGCTCTCTTCGTCCTTGTCGACGATCAGTGCCTTGAACATGGAAGTCTCCTTGAGTTCGCATTTAGGTTCGCACGACGGCCCAAGGGACGGTGGGCGGGGCGCCTCGGCGCAGCCGACAGCGTCCGCTCCCGTCCCGAAACCGTCAGATCCAGGGTCCTTTGTCAGGCATGAAGGCCAGATCGCTCACCGGGGCCTTGGCCCCGGTCGCGGTCAGCATGGCATGGATCTGGCCGCGATGGTGGGTCTGATGGTTGAACATGTGCACGACGCAGAGCGCTTTGGGTTTGGCCATCTCGCGCCCTGCCGCACCCGAATACCACGTCAGGTCCCCTGCAAGGTCCACGGCCCGCAAACGCTCCGCCCAAAGCATGATCTCACCATCGGTGCGGAACCGCTCCACTTCCCAGGCCGGGCCGCTGTCTGTCATCTCGGTGGTTTCGGTGATCCCGCCCGGCGGCGGTTCAGAGCCGGCAAACCGCGACATCCAGATCCGGTCGCCCCACAGCAGATGGTTCGCCGTCGCCAGGATCGAGCCGAAGAAGGCCCGGCGATCCTTTTTCAGTTCCACCGCGTCCAGCGTTGCAAAGGCGGCCTTCAGCTGCCGGTTCTGCCAGCCGTTGTAACGCGCCATCATCACGCAGTATTCAGGCGTCACGATCACTTGGCCGCTCCTTTCCAGTCGATCGCGCAGATCTCGGCCGATTTGCCGGAATTGTCCCAGATCCGACCGTAGTCGCGCACCTTGCTCTTCAACCCGCGGGCCACGATGATATCCGGCCCCATCCAGTACCCGGTGTTCCTAATGACGATGGGCTCATCCGGCGACCCGCCCTCTACCATCTCGATCTCACCCTGGATCTTGCGCCCGATCTGCAGGCTGCGGCGGCGGCCTTCGCGCTTGATCACCACCTTTTCACGCTCATGGCCAATGATCTCCGACACCAGCAGGGTAAACAACCCCGTCGTGCCGCCAGCCTCCCCTGACAGGATCTTGAGCAAGCCGTTGTAGGCGGCAGGCGTGGCGCTGTCGTCGATATAGACTGCGACCCTCCAGTCGCCTTCGGCCATCTTGCCGGGGATCTCGACCATCAGGCCGACGTTGATGCCCGTCAGGCTCTCGCCTTCGAAATGGCCCTCGTCGATGGCAATCGCCATCCATGTCTTGCAGCCGCCATAGGTCGGGGGATGCTGGCCCAGGCTGACGACGCAGGGGCAGAAGACCTCGCAGTTGCAGTTGAGGAACAGCTCGCCCTTGATGGCCCAGTCCGTGGGGCGCATCTGGCGGCGTTTGGGGTTGGGCATCCGCTGGTCGATGCGCTGGCTGACCGGCAGGCGGTCCGCCTCGGGGCGTCGGTTCAGGGCCATGTCTCCTCCTTCAGATTGCGGCGGTCAGCCAGACAGCAATACCCGCCAGGGTGAGTGCGACGCCCGCAGGCAGGCGCAGGACGCCCCCGACTTCGGGCAGTTTCTCGAACACCATGAACAGCGTCGCAAGCCCCATCCAGGCAAGGTTCATGACACCGCCGACAAAGGCCAGCGCCATGATCGCCCAGCAACAGCCGACGCAGGCAAGGCCCAGCTCCGCCCCCATAAGCAGCCCCCCGGACAGGCCCGGACGAAACCGCCCGAGGAAAAACGACATGGGCGTCAGGCAGACGCTCTGACAGCGCGCCTTGGTGTCGGTGAACTGCCAAAGCCCCGCCATCAGCAACAGTCCGCCCTCCACCGCCGTACTTTTCGTCGCGCCAAGCTGATCCACCAGCCCCGCCCGCGCCAGGGCGATCTGCCCCAGCGCGGCAAAGACCGACACGCCCATCCAGACCGCCAGATAGCCGCCCACCAGACCCAGTCGGGACACCTGCGGCGCGGGCAGCCGATCAGACAGGGTTTGATGCGCACGCAGTACGGGCAGGAAGGTCGGCAACATCATGGCCACGCTCATGCCCGCCCACATTGCCCAGACAGAGCCGAACCCCGCCCCCTCGGCGCCAGGTCCGTTGCAAAGTGTGCGCAGGGTTTCCAGCCACAGACCCGGCTGGCCGGTCAGGCTCACCCCGGCGTTCAGGTTCATGAGATACAGCCATCCCCACGCCAGCAGAACCAGCGAGAAAAACCCGAGCCAGAAAATGTCGCGCAGCCGAACGATCATGAAGCCCCCTGTTCGCCGGAAACCCTTTCAGAGCCTGCGGAATTTGGCAAGACAGCTGCACGGCGCAAGGCGATTTTCCAAGGCCGGGCAACTCGCGGACCCACCCCGTCCGAAGCGGGAAACGGGCGGCGAGGACCTGACCGAAGTGACCCATGCCGCCGATCGCCATGGCACCCCTCCCCGGGGTCCGCGCGCTCACCCTTGCCGCACGAGACGCCTTATCGCGCCTTGGTTTCGAGCACGATTTCGACCTGTGCCGCGAACTTCGCCGCCGCCACGGGCAAGGTGCGCCCGCGCAACTGGCAAAGGTACAACAGCCCCTCCGGAACGTCGCGCGGATCGACCAGACGTGTGACTATTCCCTCGTCCGGCTGTTTGGGAAGCCCCACCGGGATCTGGAAGGACACAAGGTTCTCATGTCGGGGATATCGCCTCAGAAACTCGAAACTGTCTGACTCGATCACAACCTGAAGCTCCACCGAAGACCGCATCAAGGCCATGTCGATCAGGTATCGGACACCGTACTGCCATGTCGGCAATCCGATGGGAAAGGACGCGCAGTCACGCAGGCGGATGACGTCGCGCCCGGCCAGCGGGTGATCGGCGGACATGACCGCATGCAGAGGCTGCCGCGCCGCGATCAGCACCTGAATTTCGCGCAACCGGACCGGTTCGAACACCAGCGCGATGTCGGCGGAGAGATCCACCAAGGCCTGCTCTGCCGCGGCCCGGTCGCGCAGGCTGACCCCGAAGGTGACCGCAGGGTGCTCGGCCCGGTACAGCGATATCTGCTCTGGCAGGAAGTAGGGCAAGAGCGCCTGGCTGCAGGCGATGGCCACGTTGCCGCGCCGTTCGCCGGACAGATCGGCAATCTGGCTCTTCAGCTTTTCGATGTCCGAGATCTGGTTGCGCACATGGCTGATCAGCAATTCGCCCGCAGTCGACAGCCGGACGCCGCGCGGCAACCGCTCAAACACGGGAACGCCCAATTCCTCTTCCAGCGCCAGCACGCGACGGTTCAGCGCCGTCGAGGTAATGGCCAGTGTTTCCGCAGCCTTGCGGATCGAACCGGCGCGCGCGATCGCATCAATATAGCTCAGCGGCGTCAGAATATGGTTGGCCACGGCGTCCCTCTTTGTCCACCTGCTGCAAAATTTGCAGCATTCCAGTGCAAACTTAGCAGAAGACAGCACCGCTTGTCCGAATGAAACTCCCTGCAGCGACCCGCCGCGCCAACCGCCGACGGGCGACCCCATGATCAGACATATGTTCGAGGAGACCCGAGACATGACCTCCAATTCCTTTTCCCGCCGTGGAGTCCTGAAAGGCGGCGCGGCGCTTGCCGGGGCGACCGCGCTCGGATCGCTGCCCTCCCTCGCCCGGGCCGGTGTCCACGGCTTGACTGTCGGCTTCATCTATGTCGGGCCGAAGGACGACTTCGGCTATAATCAGGCCCATGCCGAGGGCGCCGCCGCCGTCAAGGCGATGGACGGTGTCACCGTCGTCGAGGAAGAAAAGGTGGCCGAGACCGTGGACGTGCAGAAGTCCATGGAATCGATGATCAACTTTGACGGTGCTTCGCTGATCTTCCCGACGTCGTTCGGCTATTTCGATCCGCATATCATCGAGGTTGCACCGAAGTATCCCGACGTGCGCTTTCAGCATGCGGCCGGGCTCTGGCAGGAAGGCGTGCATCCCGCCAATGTCGGCAGCTATTTCGGCTATATCGGGCTGGGTCAGTACCTGAACGGGATTGTTGCCGGCCACACGACCAAGACGAAAAAGCTCGGCTTTGTCGCGGCCAAACCGATCCCGCAGG
Source organism: Paracoccaceae bacterium (assembly GCA_034670345.1). Lineage (GTDB taxonomy): Bacteria > Pseudomonadota > Alphaproteobacteria > Rhodobacterales > Rhodobacteraceae > Antarctobacter. Next base: position 129,452 of record JAXMNQ010000005.1, read on the forward strand.
TGTTGCAGAACATCAACTCCTACATCCTCGGCGCCCGGCAGGTCGACCCGAGCATCGTCTGCCAGGTGATCTTTACCGGAGAATGGTCGCTGGCGGTCAAGGAGGCCGAGGCGACCAACGCGCTGGCCGATGCGGGCTGTGACGTGATCACCTGCCATGTGGACGGCCCCAAGGTGGTGATGGAAACCGCCGCGGGTCGTGATTGCTTTGTCTGCGGATATCACGCCAACCAGGCGCCCCTTGCGCCCGAGAAATACCTGACCGGGGCGGAGTGGAACTGGCCGGGCGTCTATACCCGCATGGTCCAGACCGTGATGGATGGCGGCACGATCGCGAACTTTGACCGGGGCGGTCTGGCCGAAGGCTATATCAAGATGTCGCCGCTTGGCCCGGCGGTTTCGGATGCGGCGCGCAACCAGTTCGAGGCCACCAAAGCCGCGATGATGAAGGGCGGCTTCGCGGCCTACGAAGGTCCATTGATGGACAACAACGGCAACCAGATCCTGGGCGCGGGCGAGACCTATGTCGAGACCGACATCGCGCTGGAAAGCATGGGCTACCTTGTTGATGGCGTGATCGGCTCAACCTCCTGAGAAGGCGACGGTCATGGCAGTCACGGAACAGGACATGATAAGCGGGAGAGAGCGGCTTCTCTCTCCCGGCGGCTGGCTGGCCGGGCTGGCGCGGCGGGCAGAGGCCGTCGCGATCCCTGTCGGCGCGCTGCTGGTGGGGCTGGCCGCGTTCAGCCTGTTCCTGCTGGCTGTTGGCAAGTCACCCGCCGATTTCTACGCGCTGGTCTACAAGGCCGGGTTCGGCACGTCCTTTTCATGGCAGAATACCCTGTCGCGCACGGCGCCCCTGTTGTTGGCGGCGCTCTGCGTGGCCCTGCCTGCACGGCTCGGTCTGGTGGTGATCGGCGGCGAGGGCGCCATCGTGCTGGGGGGCGTAGCCGCCGGGGCGTTGGCCGGAGCAGCCTCGGGCCTGCCGGGCGCGGTCGGCATCCCCGTTCTTGCGATTGCGGGTGCCATTGCAGGGGGGCTCTGGATCGGGGCGGTCGGGGCGCTGCGCCATTTTCGCGGCGTCAACGAAACCATCGCCAGCCTGTTGATGGCCTATATCGCCATTGCGCTCATGAACCACCTTGTCGAAGGCCCGTTCCGCGATCCCGCAAGCCTGAACAAACCCTCTACCGCGCCGCTGGCCCAGCATCTGAGGATCGGCGACATTCCCGGCTGGGATGTGCATTGGGGTCTTATCGTGGGGCTCGTCTGCTGCGTCCTGTCCTGGGTGCTGATCGAGCGCACGACCTGGGGCTTTGGCGCGCGGATCGCCGGTGGCAATGTCCGCGCGGCACAGGTGCAGGGGCTGCCGGTGGGCCGGCTGATCCTTGGTTTCACCGCGCTTGCCGGCGGCTTTGCGGGGCTTGCCGGGGTCCTCGAGGTGTCTGCTGTGCATGGTTCCGCCAATGCATCATTGGCGTCAGGCTACGGCTATACCGGCATCCTCGTCGCCTTCCTCGCCCGTCACAATCCACTGGCGATCATTCCTGTCGCCATCCTGCTGGCCGGGTTCGAGGCCTCCTCGGGTCTTGTCCAGCGCCGCATGGACCTGCCCGATGCAACGGTTCTGGTCCTGCAAGGCTTTGTCTTCGTCGCGATCCTCGTCTCGGAAACCCTCTACGGACGGTTCCGGATCTTTGTGCCCGAACGCTGGAGGACCGCCTGATGGAAAACGACATTGGTCTCTGGGCGATTCCGATCGCCATTCTCGGCGGCGCGATCCGCGTGTCCACACCTTTCCTTTTCGTTTCACTTGGCGAGGTGCTGACCGAGCGGTCGGGCCGCATCAACCTCGGCCTCGAAGGCACGCTCGTTTTCGGTGCCATGTCCGGATACGCAATTGCCTTTCTCACCGGGTCGCCCTGGGCCGGTGTTCTGGCGGCCGCACTGGCGGGCAGCCTGTTCGGCCTTTTTCATGGCATTGTCTGCTCGATCCCGCGTGTCAACGACATCGCCGTTGGCATCGCCCTGATGCTGCTGGGCATGGGCCTCGCCTTCTTTTTCGGTGCGCCCTACATCCAGCCGGTTGCCCCGGACCTGCCCGCGATCAATTTCGGATGGTGGACGGACCTGCCGCAACTGGAGGCCGCACTCAGGGTGAACGTGCTGTTCCTGATCGGGATCTTCGCCGCCATCGCGCTGTGGTGGATGTTTCGCGCCACGCGCATCGGCCTGCTGATCCGGGTGGTCGGGGATTCGACCGACGCAGCCCGCGCCATGGGGCTGCGCCCCGCCCTCATCCGCACGCTGGCCACCGCCGCGGGCGGCGGTTTTGCCGGTGTCGGCGGCGCCTACCTGTCGCTCTACTATCCGGGCAGCTGGAACGAGGGCATTTCCTCGGGCCAGGGCCTGATGGCGGTCGCGCTGGTGATCTTTGCCCGCTGGAACCCGATTTCCTGCTTCTGGGCGGCGATCCTCTTTGGCGGCGCGGGCGCGCTTGGCCCGGCCTTGCAGTCGGTTGGCGTCTCCGAGGGCTATTATCTCTTCTACGCAACACCTTACGTTTTGACCCTTGGCATGCTGATCGCAACATCCTCGCCAACGCAGGCCATGACCGGCGCGCCCGGCGAACTCAGCATCACGAAATAGGAGAGCGATATGAGCGGCCTCGGTGGTCTCAACAAATCCCCGAACGGCGTGGTGATCGGAATGGTGCAATTGCAATTGCCCGTGGTCGAGACCCCCGCAGACCTGGCGGCGCAAACCGACCGGATCGTGGCCATGGTGGCCAAGGCCCGGCGCAACATGCCCGGCATGGACCTGGTGGTCTTCCCCGAATACGCCCTGCACGGCCTGTCGATGGACACCTCGCCAGAGGTCATGTGCGACCTCGACGGACCGGAGGTCGCCGCCTTCAAGCAGGCCTGCATCGACAATGACATCTGGGGCTGTTTTTCGATCATGGAGGCAAACCCCGGCGGGATGCCCTACAATTCCGGGATCATCATCGACAACACCGGCGCACTGAAGCTCTACTACCGCAAGCTGCACCCCTGGGTGCCGGTCGAGCCCTGGGAGCCGGGCGACCTTGGCATCCCGGTGATCGAAGGCCCCAGGGGCTGCAAGCTGAGCCTGATCATCTGTCACGACGGCATGTTCCCCGAGATGGCGCGCGAAGCCGCTTATCGCGGGGCCGAGATCATGCTGCGCACAGCGGGCTATACCGCGCCGATCCGCGACAGCTGGCGCTTTACCAATCAGTCGAATTCCTTTTGCAACCTCATGGTGACGGCGAATGTCTGCATGTGCGGCAGCGACGGCACGTTCGACAGCATGGGAGAAGGCATGATTGTCAACTTCGACGGTACAATCCTGGCGCATGGCACCTCCGGCCGCGCCGACGAGATCATCACCGCCGAGGTCCGCCCCGACCTTGTCCGTGAGGCGCGCGCCCATTGGGGGGTCGAGAACAACATCTACCAACTCGGGCACCGCGGGTTTGTCGCGGTGAAGGGCGGCGCACAGGACTGCCCCTATTCCTACATGACCGACCTCGCGGCGGGCCGATACCGGCTGCCGTGGGAGGACGACGTGCAAGTGACCGATGGATCCTCCTGCGGGTTCCCCGAGCCCGAAAGGCTCTACGGCGAAAAGGCGAAGGAGGCCGCGGAATGAAGGACGCACCACAAGGCACCACCATCGCATCCGTGCCCTATGCCTGGCCCTGGAACGGCGATCTGCGGCCCGGCAACACCGCCGTGATCGTCATCGACATGCAGACCGATTTCTGCGGTGAGGGCGGCTATGTGGACAAGATGGGCTATGACCTGTCGATGACGCGCGCGCCGATCGCACCGATCAAGCAGGTTCTGACCGCGATGCGCGCAAAGGGGTATCACATCATCCACACGCGCGAAGGGCACCGCCCCGACCTGTCCGACCTGCCACCCAACAAGCGTTGGCGGTCGCAACAGATCGGTGCCGGGATCGGCGATCCCGGTCCCTGCGGCAAGATCCTTGTTCGCGGCGAACCGGGCTGGGACATCATCGAGGAACTTTATCCTGAACCGGGCGAGATTATCATCGACAAGCCCGGCAAGGGCAGCTTTTGCGCCACCGATCTGGAATTGATCCTGCGGACGCGCGGCATCGACAACCTGGTGATCTGCGGCATCACCACCGATGTCTGCGTGTCCACCACCATGCGCGAGGCCAATGATCGCGGCTTTGAGTGCCTTGTCTTGTCGGACTGCTGCGGGGCCACGGACAAGGGCAACCACGAGGCGGCGCTGAAGATGGTGACGATGCAGGGCGGTGTCTTTGGCGCCGTCGCCGACAGCGCAGCCTTGATCGCGGCGCTGCCATGAGCACGAATGGCCACCACCACACCGGCGCATTGGCCGTCGAGACCGTCGGCATGACCATGCGCTTCGGCGCCTTCACCGCGCTCGACAATGTCTCGATTCGGTTCCAACCCGGCAGCTTTCATGCGCTGCTGGGGGAGAACGGCGCCGGCAAATCGACGCTGGTGAAATGCATGATGGGGTTTTACCACGCCACCTCTGGCGAGATGATGGTGGATCACCGCAAGGCCGAGATTTCCGATCCAAAAGCCGCCCATGCGCTGGGTCTTGGCATGGTGTACCAGCATTTCACGCTGGTTCCTTCGTTGACCGCCGCAGAGAACCTTGTCATCAGCCGCGAAGACGCACCGCGAGTCATAGACTGGCGTGCGGAGAAAGCGAAACTGGAAGAGTTCATGGCGCGGATGCCGTTTGCCGTGCCTCTCGATCAGCAGGTTCGTGCGCTTTCGGCCGGTGAAAAGCAGAAGCTGGAGATCCTGAAACAGCTGTATCTCGGCCGTCGCTTCCTGATCCTGGACGAGCCGACCTCGGTGCTGACACCGGACGAGGCCGACGAGGTTCTGGGCCACGTTAAGGCGCTTTGCGAGGCGGGAGAGATCACCGTCCTGATGATCACCCACAAGTTCCGCGAGGTGACGGCCTATGCGGATGAGGTTACTGTCCTGCGTCGTGGCACGCATGTCGGTTCCGGCAAGGTCACCGACCTGAGCCATGCGGATATGGCACGGATGATGATGGGCGATGCGGACCTGGCCGAACCGGCCCCGCGTGCCGGTGAACCCGGCGCGCCTGTGCTGTCGCTCAAGGGGATCAAGGCGCTGGACCGTTCGGGGCTGAAGGAGATTGCCATCGACGCGCTCGACGTCCGCGCCGGAGAGATCGTCGGCATCGCCGGCATTTCGGGCAATGGCCAGATGGAACTGATGGAGGTCCTGACCGGCCAGCGCCCGGTGTCCGCAGGCGAGATCCGGGTCAAGGGCGCCCCCTATCGCGCCACCCGCGAAGAAGCCCGCGTCAGATGTGTGCGCTACCTGCCCGAGGAACCGCTTCACAACGCCTGCGCGCCCCGGATGTCGGTGACCGAGAACATCGGCTTTCGCAGCTTCGACCTCAATGGCAAGGGCACCCGGTTCTGGCTGTCGAAGCGAGACCTCAAGAGCCGCGCTGACGCGTTGGTCGGGTCCTTCAAGGTCAAGACCGCCTCGCTGGATGCGCCGATCTCGTCGCTCTCCGGTGGCAATGTCCAGCGTGCGGTTCTGGCGCGCGAATTGACCGGCGCGGTGGATCTGCTGGTGATCTCGAACCCCTGCTTCGGCCTCGACTTCACCGCTGTCGCAGAAATCCGAGCCCGGATCATGGCGGCGCGCAACGCGGGCGCGGCGGTGCTGCTGATGTCAGAGGATCTCGACGAGATCATGGAATTGGCCGACCGGGTGCTGGTGATGTCCGAGGGCCGCATCGCCTATGAACGCGCGGCGGCGGAGGCGGACCTGAGCGAGATCGGCCATCACATGGGAGGTCATGCCTGATGGCAGCGATTGCTTCGGCGGCCCCCGGCGCCTTTGATTTCGACCCGGCCACGACGGCGGTGATCGTGATCGACATGCAGCGGGATTTCATCGAGAAGGGCGGCTTTGGCGCCGCGCTCGGCAATGACGTGACGCCCCTGCAGGCGATCGTGCCCGCGACCGCGCGTCTGATCGCGGCAGCGCGCAAGGCCGGGCTGCCGGTGATCCACACCCGTGAATGCCACAAGCCGGACCTGTCCGACTGCCCGCCCGCCAAGCGCAACCGCGGCGCGCCGTCCCTCCGGATCGGTGATCCGGGCCCGATGGGCCGCATCCTGATCGCCGGGGAGCCGGGGGCGGAGATTGTCGCCGAACTGGCGGCCGCGCCCGGAGAGATCGTCATCGACAAGCCTGGCAAGGGCGCCTTCTATGCCACGGATCTCGGTGACCACCTCGCGCAGCTTGGCACCAATAGCCTGATCTTCGCCGGGGTCACCACCGAGGTCTGCGTCCAGACCACCATGCGCGAGGCGAATGACCGCGGCTTCATGTGTCTGCTCGCCGAAGATGCCACCGAAAGTTATTTCCCCGAGTTCAAGGCCTCTGCGCTGGCCATGATCCGCGCGCAAGGCGCCATCGTTGGCTGGACCGCCTCCGTGGCCGAGATCGAGGTAGCGCTAGATGGATAAACCACTGGAAGCGCCAATCTGTTACGCCGGTCTGTCCGGCGGCGGATGGCATGAACTCGCGTTCAAACCCTTCCGCGAAGGGGTTGAAATCTACGAATTCTGCGAGGGTGAACCCGCCGTGGCCCTCCTGCGCTATGCGCCGGGCGCCTCTGTGCCACGACATCTGCACACCGGGCTTGAGACCATTCTCGTGCTGGACGGTGTACAGAGTGATGAACGCGGCGACTATGCGACGGGTTCGTTGATCCTGAACCCGGAGGGCAGTGCACATTCGGTGTGGTCAAAAGAGGGCTGCGTGGTGTTGATCCAATGGGACCGTCCGGTCCGCATCCTGGAGGATCAAGGGTGACGAGCGGATTGCAGGGCCGAGGCAGAAGCCTTGCCGCCCTTCGATCCGCAGAAAACAATGCCTTAAGAAGCCCTTTTGCAATCGAGCGCAATATCGGCCTCGCCGGGTATCCCGCAACCGCCGCCTGCCCCGCCTAAGCCCATGATCCGAAGGCCGACGCCGTTGCTGTCGCGGCGCTGAAGGACGCCGGCGCAAAAGGAACAAGGCGGCAGCCTTCGCGTCAGTGCATGTCAGTGCATGGCGAGGATCATGTTGCGGACGACCGGATAGATTTCCTGATCCCATTTCCGTCCGTTGAACACGCCGTAATGTCCGACATTGGCCTGCAGATGATGCCGTTTCAGATGCGGTCGCAGGGACGAGCAAAGATCGTGCGCCGCGCTGGTCTGACCCAGCCCGCAAATGTCGTCCCGACCGCCTTCGACGGTCAGCAGGGCCGTGTGGCGGATTGCACCGGGATTGACCTTGCGTCCCTGAAAGGTGAAATCGCCCGTCGCCAGTTCCGCCCGCTGGAAAACCCGGTCGATCGTTTCGATGTAGAATTCCTCGGTCAGGTCGAGGACCGCGAAATACTCGTCATAGAACTCCCGGATCTTCTGCGCCTTCGCTTCCTCGCCAGCGACAAGGTGATCGTAGAGACGCATGTGTTGCTGGCGATGCCGGTCCATGTTCATCGTCATGAAGGCCGTGAGTTGCACGAACCCCGGATAGACCCGCCGCCCGGCGCCTGCAAAGCGCGGCGGCACCGAGGAAATCACGTTGCGTTTGAACCAGCTGAGCGGCTTGTCATTTGCCAGGTCATTCACCGCAGTCGGGCTTTCGCGCACGTCCACGGGTCCGGCCATCAGGGTCATGCTCAGCGGCGTCGCGGGATTGCGGTCCTCGGACATCACCGCAACGGCGGCCAGGGTCTGCACGCAGGGCTGGCAGACCGCAAACACATGCGCACCGGGCCCCATTTCCTCGAGAAACCGAATGATGTAGCCGACGTATTCCTCGACGCCAAAGGCACCTGCCTCGGCAGGCACATCGCGGGCATTCTTCCAGTCGGTGATATAGACGTCGTGATCTTGCAGCAGCGTGCGCACCGTCCCGGCAAGCAGCGTCGAGAAATGCCCTGAAAGCGGCGCGGTCACCAGAACCTTGGGCTGCGGCGTATCAATGTCACGCTTGAACCGCAGCAGTTGTCCAAACGGCAGGTCACAGACCACTTCCTCGCGCACCGGCACTGTTCGGTTGCCGATCTTGATGGACCCGATGCCAAACCCTGGCCGCTCGTGGCTCAGCTTGAACCGCGACATCATCTCAAGGAACGCCGCGTTGTGGCGAAAGAGTGAGGCCCCCGCCGCACTGTGCTTGGGGCTCATGAAGAGCCCAAACAGCGCGGAAGTTCGCAGAGGGGCGATAAAATCATCAATACCCTGATATATGGCGTAAAGCACGACGTTCTCCGGTTCTTGCCTTCGAAAACGCTAGTCAGGCGCGCGGCGACATGCGACGAAATTTTGCACGTATGCTGCAGTGCCGCGAAAAGAGGATCTGATGACACAGGCAACGCTCACGATTTCATCGAAAAACTACTCGTCCTGGTCGTTGCGGGGATGGTTGCTGTGCAAGATGTCGGGAATCGACTTCGTCGAAAAGATGATCGACCCCGAAGATGCCGACAACCGTCAGGAACTCTTGCTGCTGTCCCCCTCGGTGCGGGTGCCCCGGCTCGAGCATGGCGCAATCGCGGTCTGGGACACGCTCGCCATCGCGGAATACCTGAACGAGACCTGTCCCGACGCGGATCTTTACCCGGCTGACCCGGCGCGCCGTGCGCTCTGCCGGTCGATCTCGGGCGAGATGCATTCCGGCTTTTACAACCTGCGGTCGGCGCTTCCGATGAACCTGCGGGCCCGGCACCTGCACTTCAAGATCTTCTCCGGCGCGCGGCCTGATGTCGAACGCGTCAAGGAGATCTGGCACGATTGCCTCGACACCCATGGCGGTCCCTTTCTTTTCGGTCGTGTTCCGACTGTCGCGGATGCGATGTATGCCCCTGTTTGCACGCGGTTCCGGACCTATGCTGTCGAACTCGAAAGCAAGTTGGACGCTTATGTGAAAACCATTCATGACTGGTCGCTGGTGCAGGAATGGACCGAGGGCGCGCATGCGGAACCAGAAGAGATGGCCGAGCTTGAGGTCGAATTCTGAACCGCGTGGATCACGATGAGTGATCAGCCTCACCTAATGGCATCGCAATGTTCCAAGCTTGCGGTGTCGCAGCACAAGCTGCCGGGGAGGGCTTGAGCCGGAGCGGTTGCCCTCTTGACCGTTTCGGGACACGCAAGGCACCGGCACCGGATCTCTTGTCAGCGCCCCGTGGTCATACGAGTGGACAGCAACAGGTTTGTCTCGCTGGTCGCAACGCCTTCAAGACGCCGGATCTTTGCCAGAACATCGTCCAAGGCCTCCAGTGTTTCGGTTCTGAGATCGACGATCAGATCCCATTTCCCGTTGGTCGAGTGGATCGCCTGCACGGCCGTGATCCCGCCCAGACTGCGCAGGATGCGGTCTGTCCCGCGCCCTTCGATTCCCAGCATCATCAGGCCACGGACCGGATGTTGGCGGACGTCATCGGCAAGCACCACCGTATAGCCGAGGATGACCCCATCGGCCTGCAGCCGGTTGAGACGGGTGCGCACCGTGACCCGCGACAGACCCACCACCGACGCAAGATCGGACAGCGAGATTCGGGCATCGCGCCGCAGTTCGGCGATCAGGCGGATGTCGTGATCGTCCATTTGATCAAAATGACTTTCGTTTTGTTAATATTGGCGTCGTTTTAGTCATAATAGTCGCTATCAACAATCCCGAATTGGTCAAATGATGTCGGGAATACATCGGAAGGACCAGATAAATGACCGCCAAGACCTGCATCCTGATCGGGGCGCCTGTGGACAGTGGCAAAGCGCGCAAGGGTTGCCTGATGGGGCCCGATGCGTATCGCACCGCCGGCATTGCCGAAACCCTGCGCTCGCTGGGGCATGAAGTTGTCGATCGGGGCAATGTCGCCCCGCGCCCGCTGCGCGACGCAACCTGCGCCAACCCGCTTGTGCATTCGCTGGCCGAGACCGTCGCCTGGGCCGAAGGGCTGGCGGAGGCCGCGCAGCAGGCGGCGGCAGAGGGGTTCCCGATCTTCATGGGCGGCGATCATGCCTTGTCGCTGGGCACCGTGGCGGGGATCGCGGCCCATGGCGCGGCGCAGGAGCGCCCGCTGTTCGTGCTCTGGCTTGATGCCCACACCGATCTGCACACGCCGCTGACCACGGACTCGGGCAACCTGCACGGCACGCCGCTGGGCTATATCACGGGCGCCACGGGCTTCGACGCCTTCCCGCCGATGCCGAAGGTCGTTCCGGCGCGGAACATCTGCCTGATCGGTCTGCGGTCCGTTGATCTGGCCGAAAAAAACATGCTGGCCGACAGCGACATGCAAGCGGTCGACATGCGCACAATCGACGAAGAGGGCATCGCCCGACCGCTCACGGCGTTTCTGGAAAAGGTCGCGGCGGCTGACGGGCTGTTGCATGTATCGCTGGATGTCGACTTCCTCGATCCCGGGATCGCGCCCGCCGTGGGCACCACGGTGCCGGGTGGCGCGACCCTGCGCGAGGCGCATCTGGCGATGGAGATGCTGTGCGACAGCGATCTTGTCACTTCGATGGATCTGGTCGAGTTGAACCCGTTCCTCGACGAACGCGGGCGCACCGCCTCGCTGATGGTGGACCTGACCGCGTCGGTTCTGGGCAGACGGGTCTTCGACCGTCCGACACGGGCGTTCGGATGACCACTGCCGTGCATCCCGCCCCGACCGCCTCCGCACACCTCACCAAAAGGACCCCCAAAATGGCAGCTCCTGCCCCCTCTCACCTGGCCTATGTGCCCTTTGTCAGCGTCGAGAACATGATGCGGCTGGTGCACCATGTCGGAATCGAGCCGATGCTGCGCGGCCTCGCCGCGTACATCGAAGAGGATTTCCGCCGCTGGGAACTCTTCGACAAGACGCCGCGCATTGCGTCACATTCCTCCGAGGGTGTGATCGAACTGATGCCAACCTCCGACGGTGAGGTCTATGGCTTCAAATACGTCAACGGGCACCCCAAGAATACGCGGTCCGGGCTGCAGACGGTCACGGCCTTCGGGCTGCTGGCCAGCGTGGATACCGGCTATCCGGTACTGCTCAGCGAAATGACGGTGCTGACGGCGCTGCGCACGGCGGCGACCTCGGCGATGGTGGCCCGGCACCTGGCGCCCAAGGGTGCGCGGACCATGGCGATGATCGGCAACGGCGCGCAGTCGGAATTCCAGGCGCTGGCGATGAAGGCGCTGTGCGGGATCGACAGCCTGCGCCTCTATGACATCGACAAGGCCGCGACGCAAAAAGCCATGCGCAACCTGCAGGGCGCGGGTCTGGCCCTGACCGCCTGCGCGACGCCCGAAGAGGCGATCGAGGGCGCCGGGATCATCACCACCTGTACCGCCGACAAGCTCTACGCCACGATCCTGACCGACAACATGGTCGGCGCGGGTGTGCACATCAACGCCATCGGTGGCGACTGCCCCGGCAAGACGGAATTGCATCGCGACATCCTCTCGCGCTCGACCGTCTTTGTGGAATTTCCGGCCCAGACCCGGATCGAGGGCGAGATTCAGCAGATGCCGGATGATTTTCCGGTGACCGAGATGTGGCAGGTCATCAACGGGACCGCCCCTGGCCGCGTCAACGACCGCCAGATCACGCTGTTCGACGGCGTCGGCTTTGCCATCGAGGATTTCTCGGCGCTGCGCTTTGTGCGCGACCGGCTGCCCGGCACCGCCTTCTATCAGGATCTGGACATGGTCGCCGATCCCGACGATCCGCGCGACCTGTTCGGCATGCTGACCCGCGCCAAGGTCTGAGATTCCACCCACAAAAGACCAAGGGGGACCCAACCCCCATTGCCACCTGAAAACGGTTCGACGAGAGGACAAACTCATGAAGACGGATATTCCGCCGGGCGCCCGCATGCCCCGGCTTTGGGAGGCGTGTGTCTCCCTTTTCTCACTGGTGATCGGGATCAGTATCTCGATCGTGGTCTACGGGCTGGACCCGCAGGTGCCGATGCTGCTGGGCGTGATCGTGTCCAGCGTGATGGCGTTGCGCTGCGGGTTCAAATGGCAGGACATCCAGGACGGGATGGTGCGCGGAATCGCAAATGCGCTGCCCGCGATGATCATCCTGCTGGTGGTGGGCATCCTGATCGGGGTGTGGATCCTGGCCGGGGTGGTGCCGACGCTGATCTACTACGGGCTGTCCTTCATGTCGCCGGCGATCTTCCTGCCCGCGACGCTGGTGATCTGCGCGATCACATCGCTGGCGACGGGCACCAGCTGGGGCACCTCGGGCACCATCGGTGTGGCCTTCATGGGGATCGGCGCGGGCCTCGGCTTTCCGCTGCCGTTGGTGGCCGGGGCCGTCCTGTCCGGGGCCTACTTCGGGGACAAGATGTCGCCGCTGTCGGACACCACCAATCTGGCCCCCGCAATGGCCGGGACAGATCTGTTTACCCACATCAAGCACATGTCCTACACGACCGGGGTGACCATCACGCTGACCTTGATCATCGAGATCGTGCTGGGCCTGCGTTACTCGCCCGCTGGCGGGGACCTCGAGCGCATCGACACGATGCTGACCACCTTGTCGGACAATTTCACCATCAATCCGGTACTGATCCTGCCGCCGCTGATCGTGCTGTTCGTGTCCTATCGCAGGATGCCGGCCATACCGGGCATCACGCTGGGTGTGCTGGCGGGGGCGGTCTGCGCTGTCGGTCTGCAGGGCGCAAACTACGAGGCGCTCGCCTCGTCTGCCTTTGGCGGCTTCGCCTCGGACACCGGGGTCGAGGAGGTCGATTCCCTGCTCACCCGCGGCGGTCTGGAGTCGATGCTCTTCACCATCAGCCTGATCATCGTCGCGATGATGTTCGGCGGCGTGATGGAGCGGACCAGCCAGTTGAAGGTCGTTGCCGACAGTATCCTGGCCTATGCCAAGTCCACCGGATCGCTGATCGCCTCGACCGTGTTGACCTGCATCGCGGCGAACCTGATCCTGTGCGACCAGTACATGTCCATCGTCATGGGGGCGCGCACCTTTGCCCCCGCATTCCGGGACCGTGGACTGGCGCCCGAAAACCTGTCGCGCGCGGTCGAGGATTCGGCAACGGTCACTGCCAACCTGGTGCCCTGGAACTCGGGCGGCGCATTTCAGGCGGCCACGCTGGGTGTCGCGACCATCGCCTACCTGCCGTTCAACTTCTTCTGCTGGATGTCGCCGATCGTGACAGTGATCTTTGGCTATATGGGGTGGACGATCAACCGCATCGATCCCGCTCCGGCGGACGAGGCGGCTGGCCAACCCGCCGAATAGCAGGGCGCGACCCGGCTGGGTCATTGGAAATCATCGTTGCCGGCACCAAATCCGGTGCCGGCAACACCGGCCTTTTGAAGTGGCTTTGTTGATCGCGTGGATGCCCCGCGCGGCGACGGGCGCCGGCTACAGCGATGGCAGCCACAACACAAGCGCAGGCACCGCAAGCAGCAGCGCCACGTGGATAACGTCCGCAACAACAAACGGAGTCGTGCCGCGAAACATCGTCATCAGCGGGATGTCACGGGCCACGCCGCTCAGAACATAAACGTTCATGCCGACCGGTGGCGTGATCAAGGCGATCTCGGTCATTCGGACAACCAACACGCCGAACAGAACCGCATCATAGCCCAGCCCAGTGACCAGCGGAAAGAACAGCGGCACGGTCAGTGTCATCATCGCCGAGGCGTCCAGGATCATGCCGAGCAACAGGTACAGCGCAAGGATGATCAGCAGCACGGCCAGTGGTGAAAGATCGACCGCGCTGACCCAGTTGACAAGGTTCAGCGGGATTGTGGTGACGGTGATGAAGGCATTGAACACCAGCGCTCCGAACAGGATGCCAAAGATCATTCCCGTCGTGCGCAGTGTATCGTAAACCGCCGTCCTGAGGCCCGCCAAAGTCAGCTTGCCACGAGATCCGGCGATGACAAACGCGCCGAAGGCACCCATGGCTCCGGCCTCGGTCGGGGTGAACCAGCCCCAGATGATGCCGCCCATGACAAAGGTGAACAGGGCGATCACATCGCCGGTGCGTCGGAACCCCGCCCACCTTTCGCGCCAGCTGTATCGCGGCCCGACCGGACCGGCGGCGGGATTCATCCGGCACTGAAGGCTGATGACAACCATGTAGAAAAGCGCCAGCAGGATGCCGGGGATGATGCCCGCGGCGAACATGTCGCCGATCGAGGTCTCGGTCAGGATGCCGTAGATGATGAACATCCCCGACGGCGGGATCAGGCTGCCGATGGTGCCTCCGGCGGCGACCGACCCCGAGGCGAGCGACAGCGAATAGCCGTGGCGCCGCATCTCGGGCAGAGCGACAAGGCCCATGGTCGCGGTCGTGGCCAGAGAGGAGGCGTTCACCGAGGCGAAACCGGCCGAAGCGCCAACCGTGGCCATGGCCAGCCCGCCGCGCCGGTGCCCCAGCATCCGCGCAGCGAAGTCGAAGAGATCCTTGCCGATGCCGCTGGCGAACAGCACATGCGCCATGAACAGAAACAGCGGCACCGTCCCGATCGCATAGTTGGTGGCAAGATCGAAAGAGATCACGCCAACCTTGATGACCGCGGCGTGAAAATTGATCAGCAGGCCAAAACCCACAACCCCCACCAGCCCCATGGCAAAGCCGATGGGCATACCGAAGGCGATGAAACCGAACATCGACGCAATGCCGACGAGTCCTGCCATGACGGGGGTCATTTGCGCGGCTCCTGTTGCAGGATGCTCTGAAGGCCGCGCAGAACGCAGGCCGCGATTGCAAGGCAGATGGCCGCCACCATCAGCCAGCGAAACGGCGCGACGGAGATATCCAGCAGCGGGGTCGTCTCGCCCTGCCGCCCCCGGCGCAATGCTTCCTCTATTCCGGCATAGGCGACCAGGACCCAGAACCCGGTTCCGGCCAACAGGGTCAGCCCCTGCGACCATCCCGAAACGCGCGCGCGGAAGGTCTGCACCAGCAGGTCAACTTTCGTATGCGCCCCTTCCCAGGCAGCAAACGCCAGCGCGCAAGAGACCGTGGGGATCAGCAAAAGCTCGGCCAGCACGTAGGTGCCGGGAAAGGCGATGCCCACTGCCCGGAACACCACCGTGACAACGGTCAGCCCCATCAGGGCCAAGAGCGACAACACGCCCAGTGCGGCTGCGGCGCGTATCGCCCAGCCCAGAACCGTTTCGACCAGCCTCATCGGATCACCTTCTGAAAAAAGCGGGGGCGCAATCCATGCGCCCCCGACCGGGTCTTACTCTTCGTAAGCTGCGCGGATCTTGCCCAGCACTTCGGTGCCGGGTTTGCCCATCTCGTCCAGCTTCGCGGCCACCTCGGCGATGGCGGGGGCGAATTCCTTGGAATATTCCGCCACGACCTCGGGCGCGACCGCATTGAACACGACGCCCTGCTCTACGCCATAGGCGCGGCCTGCTTCCTCGGCCTCCTGCGCCAGTTCCAGCGTGCGCAGGCTCAGCCATTCGGTGTTGTCATCAAAGATCTGTCGGATGTCCTCGGGCAGGTTCGCCCAGGCGTCGCCGTTGACGGCCCGCGAAGGATAGGCGCCGCGCGAATGCGGAAGTTCGGAATAGTAACCCACAACCTCGGCAAAGCTCAGCGACTTCAACGCCTCGTAGGGGGCGATCACACCGTCCAGCACGCCCTTTTCCAGCGAGGGGTAGGTTTCCGTCATCGGCATGGTCACCCCTTCGGCGCCGAACACGGCCAGCGGGCCGATGAAGTCCACCGCCGAACGGATGCGGAGCCCGCCCAGATCGTCCAGCGTCTCGACCGGCTTGTTGCGTAGTAGAAGGTGCATGGGCGTGCCGACGTTGTAGCCAACCACATGCACGCCGCTCAGTTCCGCGTCGAATTCGGGGTAAGCCTCGACCAGGTCCATGTAAATATCGAGGACCTTTTCGGGGTCGGTGTAACCGTAGAACATGCCCGGGACGAGCCGGTTCATGTCATAGCCCGAGCGGGCGTAGATCGGCGCAATATAGGCGACGTCGGCGACACCCGCCGCCAGTTCGTCCACCCCTTCGCGCGAGGTGATCAGGGACCGGCCCCAATAGGGCGTGATGTCCACGCGTCCGCCGGACTGTTCCTCGATGCGCGCGATCCATTCGGCGTCAGCGGCGCCGTAGGGATGCTCCACCGTATAGGGTGAGGCGTAAGTCAGGTTGAAGTCAGCCGCCCAGGCGGGCAGCGCGGTCAGGCATAGGGCAACAAGTGCGGTCGTTCTGAACATGGTTTGGTCCTCCCTTGATTTTGCATCAGTGCTGCGCCGGGGTTCCTTGCCCGGTCTGGTACGCGGGCCTCCGGGCCAGCGCGTTTATCTCTGTGTCTGACAGGTCGAGGCCGCGCAGGACCTCCGCCGTGTGGGTTCCGGGCAAAGCCGCGGGTTCGGGCGGCGCAAAGGGTCCCAGCCGCACCGGCGGCCCGGCCTGCGTCAGCGCGCCACCGGGCGCGTCGAGCGCGATGACCATGCCCCGGTCCCGGAAATGCGGTTCCTTGAGCGCATCGGCGAGGCTGTTGACCGGCGCAAACTGCGTGCCCGCCGCCTCCAGATGTGCAAGCCAGTGGTCGCGCGGCCGGGTTGCAAAGATCGCCTGCAGCCCCTCGCGGATTTCCGCACGTCGGGCCGGGTCCAACTGCCACGCGGCATAGTCGGGCTTGCCCATCGCCTCGCAGAACGTGATCCAATAGCGCGGCTCCATATCCGTCGTGACCAGCCATTCGCCATCCGCGCAGCGCCACAGCCCCATATCGGCGCGCCGCGTGCCACGGGGTGGTATCTCGGCGGGATCTTCGTAGCGAGCGATCAGGTTGGCCAGCAGAACCAGCGAACAGTCCGCCATGGCGACGTCCACATGCTGCCCCTGCCCCGTCGCCCGCGCCTGCATGACGGCGGCCAACGTGGCAAATCCGGCATGGGCGCCGGTGACCACATCCGCGGCGGCGAACCCGGGCAGGCCCGGCGCCTCGGGATCCTCACCGGTGCAGCTCAGGACACCGGCCAGCGCAAGCGCGACCGGATCGTGGCCGGGCTTGTCGCGCAACGGGCCGGTCTGGCCGCAGAGCGTCATAGACGTATAAACAAGGGCGCGGTTTTGCGCTGACATGGCCTCGTAGCCCAGACCAAGGCTGTCCAGCACGCCGGGCCTGTAGTCCTCGACCACCACATCCACAGTGGCGGCGAGCCTGCGCAGGGTGGCCTGCGCCTCTGCATCGCCAAGGTCGAGGCAGATCGACTTCTTGCCCCGCGCCAGCATGTCGCGCGCCCGCTGCCGGGCGCGGCCCGCATCGTCCAGTTTGTCCCAGCCGAAAACCTTTGCCTGCTTGGCCAGTTCGCGCGGATGTTCGACCCGGATCACCTCGGCCCCCTGATCGGCCAGAAGCCAGGTGGCGTATGGCCCAGGCAGCAACCGGGAGAAATCCAGAACCCGCAGGCCGGCAAGGGCGGTCATGATGTGCTGCCTTCGTGCACGGCAAAGAGCGGCCCCGGCACCCCGTCCGCATCGAACACGCCGCGCGCCTTCATCTGCGGGGTGTCCGGCACTTCGGACAGGCGGATGATCGGCGACAGGCCCCAGCCGTGATCCAGCGACCAGTCAGCCAGCGTCTTGCGGTCATGACGGGCAAAGAACGCCTCGACGATGCCCTGCCAGCGCTCGATCACCTTTTGATCGGTGTCGGCCACGAGGATCGCGTCCCAGTCGATGTCGGCCAGTTCGCCCGCCGCGCCCTCGTCTTTCATCACCCGCACAATCGCGCGCATCATGCCCGGGTTGTCGATCATCGACCAGGTCACGTAACCGTCCGCGCAGGGCCAGATCTGGCGCACGCCGGACTTGCCGCGCACCAGCATGTTGCCATGGCGGATGCCGATCCGGCCGGTGTGGTCGTACATCACCGCTTCGCGGTAGTTGGCCAGCGCGGCGGATTGCAGCGCCGACAGCGTGATACGCTGCCCTTTGCCGGTCAGGCGGCGCGCGCGCAGCCCCAACAGCGCGGCAGTTGCCGTCTGGATGCCGGTCAGGGCATAGGCCTGCTCCCCGGGAAGGCGGAGCGGCGGCCGATCGGGTTGGCCGGTCACATGCATCAGGCCGGATTGCGCCATCAGCGTCAGATCGGTAACGGGGCGCATCTCGTCCGGGAAGCCGGAGACGACGACATGAATCAGTCTCTCGTGCCGGGCCGCCAGGTCATCGACTCCGGCGCGCGGATCGGTGCGCCGGTCGTCAATCAGGATGTCCGCCCCGTCGAGCAGCGTTTCCAGGGCTGCGTCAGTGCGCGTCATACCCTTGTGCCAGGCCTTCGCACGCGGCGCGGTCAGGGGCGCTGCATCGGCGAGCAAAACCTCGGCACCCAGCCGGGCAAGCATGCTGCCCCCGAAATCGGTCAGATGATCGGCCAGCACAACGACCCGGATATGATCCAGCAGTTTCATGCCAAGGCTCCCTTCGCCGTGAGATCCGCGACTTCGGCCTCCGTCAGGCCGATTTCCGCGAAGACCCCGGCATTGTCGGCGCCAAGGCAGGGGGATGGGCCGACGCGCGACGGTGTATCGGCGAAAGCATAGGGCGGTGCCGGCATCTTGGCCGTGCCGATCACCGGGTGGTCCACCGGCACGAAATGACCCGCCGCGTTCAGCGCCGGATGTTCGGACAGGCCCTTGCCGTCCAAAACGACCGCAGCCGGGACACCTTCTGTGACCAAGGCCGCCTCCAGCGCGCTTGCCTCCCATTCCGCCGTCCTGTCCGCAGGCGCACCGCCCAGAACGCCGGTCAGCGCCGCGCGTTGGGCGTCACTTTCGCAGGCGATGGCGATCCACTGGTCGTTCTTGCACTCAAAAACGCCATGCGGGTCCATTTCCGGATCGCTGTTCGCCGGCTTCTCACCCGGCATTTCGGCGAAGAGGTCACCGGCCACCTGAACCATCGCTTCGATCTGGCTGACATCGACATGGACGCCCTGCCCCGTCTGGTCGCGGTGCTCCAACGCCGACAATATCGCCACCGTCAGCATCATCGGCGCAACAACGTCGCCATAGGCAAAGGGCGGCATGTGCGGGTCCGTGTCCGGCCAACCGGTCATGTCGCAATGGCCCGACCAGGCCGCCGCGGAATTGCCGTAACCGCGAAATCCCGCCATCGGGCCGGTGCGCCCGGCGACTGACACGCTGGCCAGGATGATGCCCGGGCGAACCTCCTGCAGGGCCTCCCAGCCAAGCCCGATCCGGTCCATGTAGCCGGGCCCGAAATTCTCGACCACCACATCCGCCCAGGCGACCAGCCTGCAAGCGACCTCCTGCCCCTTCGGGTCCGACAGGTTGATCGTCACGCTCTTCTTCGAGGTGTTGGTCTGCGCAAAGAAGACCGAGGCGTCGTGGTTGCGCCGGTCCCCACCCGCGAAGGGCGGCGAGCGGCGGCCAAGGTCGAGGCGGCGAGACGACTCTACCTTCACAACCGTGGCGCCGTTGTCAGCCAGATCCTTGGTGGAGCGCGGCCCGGCGCCAACCCAGGAAAAATCCGCCACCTTCAACCCGTCCAGTGCGCCCATCATCCTGCCTCCACTTCATCGAGTGCGGCGCGCACACGCGCCTCCATCGTCTCGCGGTCCCAGTCGCGCGGATCGACCATGTCGGAATGAATTTCGACGACCTTCACCCCTGCCTCGCGCAGCGCATTACGCGCAAAATAGGACCCGTAACCCGAGAACCGATCATGCTCCGGGACCAGCATCACCGCCACGTCGATGCGCCAGCGCCGCGCCTCCTTCACCAGCCATTCGTTGACCCAGGGTGGCTGGTGCAACTGTTCGTTCATTGCAGAAACCCGCGCGGCAAGGGCGCGCAGCGGGTCGCCGTGGTCGGTGCGAATGTAGCCGTCGGCGGCAAACGGCAGGTACATCGACCAGGCAAAGACCGCGCCATGTGTCTCTTCGAATGCGCTGTAGAACGACGTGTCGAACCAGAGGCCAGCACCGATCCACATCATGCGAAGGCGTTCATGGTCACAGACCGCCGCGCCCCTGTCGATCCGATCAGCCACCTCGTCGCGGAAGGCGCGGACATGCGACAGCGCCCAGTCCGAGCCGCGATGCCATTGCGGGATCATGACGTTGGGCATCTGTTCCCCGATGCCCAGGGGCGTTTTGTCCGCCCCCGCGATCATGTCCGCGACCTCGTCCAGCACCCTTTCCTGTAAGTCGATACGGGCCATGTAGGCGGCAAACCCATCGCGGTCGAAGGCGCGCCCGGTCATCCGTTCCAGCGCGGCGATCAGGTCGTTCATCTCGTCGACCATCAGATCCAGCCGCGCAGTTCCGTACAGATCTTCCCAATTCATGCGCGCCTGCTCCCACCAATCAGGCGCCGGATCGGGCGTGGCGGGAGCGGACAACAGGTGCAGTTCGGCATCTGTCAGCTCGGCCCAGCGCTGGAAGATCCGCGGATGCTCGTCCGAACTGGCCCGCGCGCACAAAAGCGCGGGGGATGGCAGGCCGCCCCATGGCTGGTTGTCGAAATCGCCCTCCATCTGCGCGATCAGCGGCAGGCTGGAGTAGCGCGGCAGATGCGCGTGAAAGCCCAGCTCCTCCATGCGGTCGAAATAGCGCGGTGCCAGTTGCTTGGCCGAAATCACCGCCGACCACCACTGATTGGTGACCATGGGCACGTCCATGAAGTGGAACAGCTCGTGCGGGGTGTCGGCATTGACGAAGGCGTAAGCAGCGCCGTCGGTGATCTTGCCGCGCAGGCCCCGGAGCCAGTCGCGCTGGTAGGCGGCGGCTGTGACGGCGCAGGTCATGTCAGCGCCTCCTCGATCCGCCTGCGGGCCGCGTTCTGCCACCCCACATCCGGGCGGAACGGGCGAAAGCCGAGGTCAAGGAAGCCTGCGCCCCGTGCGTCTACAGTGCGCCGCAGGACGGGCAATTCCCAGCCAAAGGAATCGTCGTTGGGATCGACGCTGGCGACGACAAGGTCGGCCCCTTCGGTTTCGTCCCGCAGAGCGCGGGTATATCTGCCCGGGGGTGCTGCGCGGATGCAAAGCGGATCGAGCGCGATCTCACGCAGAAGATCAGCGGAGGTCTTTGCCGTTGGCGCGCTGCGGCCATAGTCCTGAAGGTCGGCCGTGACGTGGCCAGGACCGGCGCAGATTTCGTGCAGCACGGGAATGTCGCAGGCGCTGCCGACCAGCACGATCTTCGGGCCTTCTGCGGGCGCATCCGGCGGCGGAAAACCTTCCAGCAGGGCCGCATGGGCGTCGGGCGTCAGCCACCTGCCGACATTGCGGGCGACAAAGGCATCAGGCCCGCCTCTCGGCAGCGCCTCGATGACCTGCGCGCAGCACGCCTCGACCGCAATCGCATCGGACAGGCGGTCCGGGTCGAGCGTCCCGCCAAGCGTGTCCGTCAGATGCGTGATCAAACGGGCAAGTTCGCTGCGGTTGAACCGCTCGGCTGCGGCGCTGTCGGTGTGCAACAGGTTCCAGAGGTGCAGACGCGGGCCGCCAACCGGCAGGCGCCCCTGCCGTCGCAATTCGGTCGCGTACTGGTAGGCGGCGAGCCCCGCGACATCGTCACGCGCAAAGATCAGCGTGGCGTATGCGTCGAAAGCGCCAGCGGCGAAGCGGTGCAGGAAGCGCGCGGTGAAGGCGTCCAGGAAGGGCTCTGCCACGGCGGCGACGCTGGCCGCCTGCGGACCGTCACTTGCATCGCTCAAAGGAGGTGCCTTGACGTCGACACTCAACCCGCCAAGAGCGGCGATCAAAGGGCGGGGCACACCTTCGCCGAAGACGCCGACAGGCGCCATTCCGGTCGCGTCGATGCCATCCGCGCGCCGTTCGAAGATCCGTTGCATGTCCGTCTGATCCGGCACCTCGCACTCCCCTGCGCTGGCCGCCTCCAATATGGTTACATCTGGAAACCTTTTTTCGATTCTGTCAACAGCCGTGTTTGACAACGGCCATCCGACCGCCTAGCGAAGAGCAGTCGCAACAGGACCGACCGGAATGAAAGCAACACGCGAAATGCCGTCCAATACCTCGTTCGGTCGCCTCTCTGAGGACATCTCTTTCGTGACCCGGATCCTGCGGACCAGGATCCAGGAACGGAACCGCGATTTTTATGCCGCGCACGAGGTGGCGGGTGGCCAGGTCGCGGTGCTGAATCTCATCGATGCAAACCCCGGGTTGACGCAGAAAGACCTGTCTCACCTGGTTGTTTTCCGGAAATCGGCGTTGACCAAGCTGGTCAATGAAATGGAGAGGACCGGGTTGATCGAGCGTCGGAAGGAAGGCGCGGACAAGCGATTGAACGCCCTGTATCTGACGCCGGACGGCGCAACCCTTCTGGCCCGGATGCAGCAGGACATGACGCGCATGCAGGAAGAATTGCTGGCGCCGCTCTCGCCGGCCGAGCGGGCAATGTTGTTCGAGTTGCTTTGGCGGCTGATCGAAAATCCTTTGGTCGGCGACGCCGATGCGATTGATCGAAAGGCTTGACAGGTTCGGATCAAAACGTTTCCATCAGAAACTAGTTTGCGATCTGATCGCGCGGTTCGAATGGGGGCCGCCACGTCGCGCCAGCGGGAGGGACAGGACATGGCGAAGCCACTCGAAGGCATACGCATCGCGGATTTTTGCCACGTGATCGCTGGCCCGCTTGCAACGCAGTTTCTCAATCTTCTGGGCGCCGAGGTCATCAAGGTCGAGCCTCCCGCCGGCGACCCGATGCGCTATTACACCCGCGACCCGGACCGGCGGGGCATGGCCGAACCCTTTGTCGGGGCCAATGCGGGGAAGAAGTCCGTCGTGCTCGACCTGAAGTCCGATGAGGGGCGACACGCGGCGCAGAGCCTGATCGCGACGTCCGATGTGCTGGTCGAAAATTTCCGCCCCGGTGTTGCGGAACGATTGGGCCTCGGCCCGCAAGCCATGACTGCCGCACATCCTTCGCTGATCTATTGCTCGGTGTCCGGTTTCGGACAGAACGGGCCGTTGCGCGATTTTCCGGCGATTGACCAGGTCATCCAGAGCGTGTCCGGGCTGATGCTTCTGTCGGGGCACGAAGGGGAACCCGCGGAACGCATCGGCTTTCCCATCGTGGACACCTATTCCGCCCTGTTGTCAGCCTTTGCGATCCTCTCGGCGGTGCTTCAACGCGAGCGTGACCCGGAGCGGGCCGGTCAGGTGATCGACGTCTCGATGCTGGACGCGACCATGGTGATGATGAGCTCTGTGGTGTTGCCGATGTTGCTGACGGGTCAGTCGCCGACGCGCGCCGGAAACCGAGGGTTCTCGGGGGCGCCGACGGCGGACACCTTCGCGACGGCCGATGGCGAGATCACCATTGGTGCGGTGCAGCAGGTGCAGGTCGAACGGTTGTTCCGCACCCTTGGCTGCGAGGATTTGCTGCAAGACGCGCGTTTTGCATCGCCAGGCGCCCGGATGGCGAACGACGCGGCGCTCCAGTCTTTGCTGACAGACCGGTTCGGCACCCGCACTGCGATGGAGTGGGAGACCGACCTTGCCGCCGCAGGCGTTCCCGCGGGGAAAGTGCGGCCTTTGCACGAAGCGATAAAGATGGATCAATTGCAGGACCGGGATCTGTTTCTAGACCTCTCTGACGGATCGCGAGTCCTGAATGTCGGGTTCAAATTCGGACGGGACGGTCCGGGAATCGATCGACCGGCACCGGCTCTGGGAGCGGATACGGAATCGGTGCTTTCACAGCTGCCAAATCGGAAGTAATGCAAGGGGTTACGGCAGCTGACCCTTTCTTTGTGTCCCTGTATCCAATCATTCCATCAATGGCGGGTTACTTCCCTACACACCGGATACCGCTCAAACGGGCACGGCGGATCACTTGATGCGCTCACCTCGAACGCGGCCTTTTCTCGGCGGCGTCATCCATTGCCCGCTGCAGACCCCGCGAGACCGTCTTGATCGGCATGCTGAACATCGCATTCGCGTCCGCCAGTTCACTGGAACTGTCAACCGCGGTCCAGTTAAGCCCGGACACGTCCAGCGCGTGAAAGGGCACACCCTTTTCCAGAAGGCGCGCATAGGCGACTGCGCAATCGTCCCGGGCGGAGACCGGATTTTCCATCATGAGCTTGAGTTCGGCAAAGAGAAGGGGTCCGGTGGTTGCGCTGATCTTCTCGATTCCGATTGACGTGCCATGCGTCGTGCCATGCGTCGTCTCGGGATCAATCGACTTGCCAATCCCGGCCACGCGCATCTGATCGTCTGTGGCAACGCGTATTTCGTCACCGGCAAGTGTCACCTTGCGGTCAATGCAGAGCACATTGGGCATGTCGCTGTCCGTCAATTGTCGGAAAATCTGGGTGTCAAACACCACGTTTGCGTCGAACTTGATGAACTCGGCAGTTCTGACCACCGATGACGCGAGCATCAGGGAGTAGCCGGTCCCGGTATCGCGATATCGGTCATTGATCACATAGGTTACGCGAATTCCCCGGAACGTCTTGTCGACGAATTGTCTGACCTGATCCGCCTTGTGTCCGAGCACCAGCACGAACTGGGAAATTCCGCAGCTGAGGCTGTTGCGGATCATGCGTTCGATGATGACCGACCCGCCGATCGTCAGCAGACATACAGGGCAATCATCGGTCAGGGGACCAAGGCGTGAACCCATCCCTGCGGCCAACATGACGGCGACTGGTGGGCGATTGCTTTCGTATTTCATTGTGCGGATGTCCCAAGCTCGGAAAAAATTCTGAATTTCTGTGGGTCGTGTCGGGAGTGCTCATGTCACTTCATCTGCATCGCCTTTCTTGCCGGGCGGATCCCCGGAATTATTCAGGCCACCGGGATTTTGGCGGTGCCCGCGATTCGTTCGAAATGCGCCATCACGCTTTGCAGCACCGGCTCCACTTCGTCCGCCTGCACGACAATGAGGTCACCCGGCTGCACGATGGCGAAGGCATGTGCGAGCGCCTTGACCGGGTCATTTATTATTTCGATCTCCTGCGCGGCAAAGCCAGTGTCCAGGACACCTGATCGTACAAGTTGCGAGGTCTCGCCAGGTGGTCGCCCGCGCGGGTCGGCATCGGTGACGATGATATGATCGTAGACGTCGCATAGTGCTGCGCCAAACGTCTGAATGTGCGCGTCCAGCCTGCTGCCGGTGCCATGAGCAACGACAATCTTTCGCCCCTTGGTGATGTGCGGAAGCGCGCGCCCCATGGCCTTCACGGCAGGAACGTTGTGCCCGTAGTCGACAATCACCTTGTAGGTGACAAAGTCGATCAAGTTCATGCGTCCGGGATTCTGCGAGGGGCTCGGGTGGAATGTGCTGATCCCGTTTCGGATCATGTTGACCGCGATGCCCAGCCCGTGCAGGGCAGCCACCGCTGCCAGAACGTTTGCGATGTTGAATGTTGCGGCCCCACTCATCGTGATGGGTGCTTCGATGACTGTTAGAACATGAACGGCAGTCTTGGGGGACAGGATGACAATATTGCCGTCCCGCAACACGATGGCCGTGCCGCCCGACGCAAGATGGCGGTCAACCGTTTCGTTCTGTGGCTGCAAGGAAAAATACACCACCTGGCCACCGGCCCTGTCCGAAAGCCCTGAAACGATCGGGTCGTCGGCATTCAAGACCGACACACCTGTGTCCTTGACCACCTCGATAACCGTAGCCTTGACCAGTGAAAGCTCTTCAAGGTCCTCCACACCGTCAGTGCCAATGTGGTCTTCATCGACATTCAGAAAAACGCCGACGTCACAGGAGTCAAAGCCCAGTCCCCTCCGGATGATACCACCACGGGCGATTTCAAGGACGGCATGGTCAATGGTCGGTTCACGCAGGACGATGCTCGAGCCTTCCGGTCCGCTGTAGTCGCCCGCGACGACCGGAACACCATCGATCGAAACGCCTGTGGTGCCGGCAAAACCGACAATGAACCCGCTGTATTTGAGCGTATGCGCGATAAGCTTGGCTGTAGTCGTCTTGCCGTTGGTCCCGGTTATCGCAATTATCGGCACGTTGAAGTCCAATTCAGGTGCAAACAACATGTCGACAAAGGGAACGGCAACGTTGCGGGCCTTGCCTTCGGTTGGTGCCAGATGCATCCGAAATCCGGGTGCGGCATTCACTTCGACGATGCCCGCGGTTCCGTGTGACAATGGCGTGTCGAGTCCGGGCGCAACGATATCTATGCCGATGCAATCCATGCCAATAATTCGAGCGACCCGCTCACACATCAACCGAACGTCCTGATGAACACTGTCGGTGACGTCGCGTGCCGTGCCGCCGGTGCTGAGATTGGCCGTGGACTTGAGGTACAGCTTTTCTCCTGACGGCAGCACATCGTCTACTGACCGGCCTTGAAACATGAGCAACCGCTTTGACATATGATCAATCGAAATAGCGGTGAGCACCCGTTCGTGACCGATGCCGCGTCGTGGATCTTGATTAACCTTGTCGGTGAGTTGGCCGATGGTGGATTTACCATCGCCCACGACATGCGCGGGTTCCCGAAGTGCGGCTGCGACAAACCCCCCGTTGATCACGAGCACCCGAAAATCGAAGCCGCTCATGGTTTTCTCTACGATGACGGAATTGTGGATCCGACTTGCCGAGGCAAAAGCCGTTTCAAGCTCTTTGTCGTCGGTCACATGGGCGGTTATCCCTCTGCCATGATTTCCGATTTCCGGCTTTACCGCGACGGGATAGCCAAGATCATTGGCGATCTGGATTGCCTCCACCATTGTGGTCACAAGTTTCCCGTCCGGAGTCGGAATCCCGGCTTTGCTGAGAAGCTCCTTCGTCCGGAATTTCTCATCCGCGATTTCAACGCCAATGGCGCTTGTGCGGTCGGTCATCGTTGCCTGAATATGACGTTGCTTGCAGCCGTAGCCAAGTTGAACGTGGCTGTCGTTGTTGAGGCGCAAGGCCGGTATGCCTCTCAGCTTGGCCTCATCGACAATACTTCTGGTTGAGGGGCCAAGCAGATCGCTCTCCCTCAGCTCCTTGAGATGGGCAATCGCAGCATCAATATCAAACGGGCGATCCTGAGCGACGGCGTGCACCAGCGCCACGGCGTCCTCACCGGCCTGGATGCCTGCCGATTCCACACGGTACCGGTAAATGACTTTGTAAACACCGTCGTCATGGGTGTCGTAGGTCTTGCCGAACCCGACTTCCATTCCGGCCAGGCATTGCAGTTCCAAAGCAACGTGTTCCGCAATGTGACCGACCCAGGTTCCGCGTCGCAGACGCTGGATAAACCCGCCGGGGCCACCAATCGAACATCCGTGACTGTGCAGTGTCGGCATCAACGCGATCAACCGATCCGTAAAACCGTCCAGGGTGTCCGAGGGCTGCTGCTCGTATGCGCCGATGTCCAGGAGCATGAAAATGGCCTGATACCGGCTGTAGCGGTTTGGACCCCGAAGGGCCCGATGCTCGAGGATTTTCATGTCGTGACCTTCTGTGCGCTCAGGGCGCACTGTGGACGCAGGACTCAATATCTGTGAGCAAAGCGCAATGTGGCTGTCTTGTTGGCAAAAAACGGTGCATGTACCGGCTCAGGGTTGCTGGTTCCGGCTCTAGTAGAAATCTGCTCGATGTTTCATCCGTTCAAACGCCCGGCGCGCGCGATCTGTCGCGCAGCAAGGGAAGACTGGAAGGGCACAGGCAGCACAGGCAGGAATTCGTATCGGAATTCATGTCAGACCGACGGTTAACACGGCTTGACCTTCATTGCTAGCAAGCATGCGTTTGCGAACATGCATCGAGAGGGCGGCACAACACACGGAGCGACTGCCCATGCCACGCTACCTGATCCCAATCGGCGGAAATGAGAAAAGGTCGGAAAATTCGGAAATCTTCAAGGAGATGGTCGCCCTGGCGGGCGGCGCCAAGGCGCGCATTGTTGTCGTCCCAACGGCCAGCGAAGATCCAAAAGACCGAGGGCGCGACTACGAGAAGCTGTTTTCGGGGTTCGGACCGGAGGCCATAAACGTTGTGCATATCGGGGAACGCCCCGATGCGGGATCAGCAACGCTCGCCAATATTGTAAATGACGCGACGCTTTTCATGTTTGGCGGCGGCGATCAACTCAGGTTGTCTTCGCTGATCGGCGGGACACCGCTGCATAAAGCGCTATTGGAACGATACCGGTCAGGCAGTTGCGTCATCGCCGGAACCTCGGCAGGGGCTGCCGTTATTCCCGAGGGGATGATTTTTCAGAACAATAGATTTCGACCGTTTCGCAAGGGCGGAATCGAGATGACAAAAGGCCTGGGATTGATCCCCGATACTATTTTCGACACCCACTTTGTCGAGCGGTCCCGCATTTCGCGCCTCGTCAATGCAGTTTCGACCAATCCGGCAGTGTTGGGTCTGGGCATCGGAGAAAACACCGGCCTTTTGATCGAGGATGAAACCAAGGCCAAGGTGATTGGCACTGGGACAGTTATTGTTGTCGATGGTGGTGCCATTGAAATCAACCATGTTGGCTACGTCAAGAACGGCGATCCCTTCGCCCTTACCAATGTGATCTACTCTGTCCTCACACCGGGTGTCGTCTACGATCTGAAAAAGCGCAAGGTGATTGACCCCGGACCCATAGCGCCACCTCCAAGCATGATACCTGGGTGAAACCTGTGCAACAGGCGACCAACCATCTCATGATTTCTTCAGATTCCCGGTCTCCGAAGAGTGCCCCTTTTCGGCCTCCGGGCCCCTCGCATGTTCGGGTTTTTCGCTTTCCGATAGACAAAAACGTTGAAACTGAATTGGTTCAGTTTCAATCAATTGCGGTTTGCGCAAGAGTGCTGCCATCTTCAGGCTTGCGCCAGGCAGGATCCGAACGGACCATCATCTTCACGTGACGCATGAAGGCACGCAAAGATCCTGTTTGAGGTCTTGCGGTGGAGACGGCAAAGGATGTCCGATACGTGAAAACAGGTCGAAATGGCCGAGACACGATCGTGGGATCATCCTTGCGCAGCAACGGAAACGGACAGATGACGGCGACACCGCATCCAGCGCGCGCCATGGACAAGGCGCTGCGGCCCGTGGCGACTTCGACCACCCGGTTCGGCTCTGACCCCGCATCGGCAAAGACCCGGTCCAGCCGGGACCGGACCGCATGACGCCGCAGGATCGAGATAAAGGCTTCGCCATCCAGCAACTCGGGCGTGATCAGGTCGTGCTTCGACAATCGATGCCCAACGGGCATGATGCAGACCGCGTCGCTCTCGTGGAAAGGAACGAGTTCCATAGCGGAATGGGTCAGGTCGGCATGTGTAAAGCCAAGATCAATGGTGTCCTGAGCCAGTCGGGAAATCAAACCATCTGACGTGCAGGTTTCCAGCGACAACTTCTGGCCCGGGTGAAGTTTGATATAGCTGGCCATGGCAGCACAGACCATATCCGACATGGTCGGGGGGGCGGCCAGACGGATCGGCTGGCCGCCGGGATCACCGGGGTCTGTTCCGTCCAGATAGAGCATCGCGTCAAACAGGCGGTCCAGATGACCGTTCATCCGCATCGCTTCCGCCGTCGGGCGCAGACGTCCTCCACGGCGCTCGAACAACACAATGTTCATGCGGGTTTCCAACTGCGTGATGGCACGGGATATGGCAGGCTGCGATATTCCCAACAGGCGGGCGGCGCCGCTGGTCGTGCCGGATGTGATGACCGCGCGCAGCGCTTCATATTCACGGATCGAGTGCCAGTTTCCCCGCATCTTCGAAAATCTCCATCTGTTCGCCGGGTATCATGAATAGCTTTCAGGCATACCTCAATAACGTAAGCGCATGGAGTTGATTGTTTCAGGGTCGATCTTCGTTGTTAAGCTGGGTTCACGTTTCAATGGATCAGATCATCCGGCAAGCGACACTTGAACCGGACGGCTACAGGGAGAACGACATGACATTCAAGTTTCTGCACCTTGCGACACTTGCAGTGGCAACCGCCCTTCCGGCGCTGCCAGCGCTGGCACAGGAGCTTCGGATCGGGCTGGCGTCCGAGCCAAGCTCTGCGGACCCGCATTTCCACAACCTTGGCCCCAACAACCAGTTGCGGCGCAACATTTTTGAATCCCTGGTCGGGACGGACGAACAGCAGAAGCTGTTTCCACTCCTGGCGGAAAGTTGGAAGCCGCTCGACGACACACGTTGGGAATTCAAGCTGCGTGAAGGTGTGACCTTCTCGGACGGGTCACCGTTTGACGCTTATGACGTGGTCTATTCAGTGTGCCGCATTCCCGGCGTGGTGGATTCACCGTCGCTGTTCACCACCTACACCAAGTTCATCACCGATCTGGAAGTACCGGATCCGATGACGTTGATCGTGCATACCGGCTCTCCCTACCCTCTTGCACCGACCGAAGTGTCGACTTTCGGGATCATTTCGGCCAAGGCCAATGGTGTCGACGGCGCCAGCATAGACTTCAGCCCGGACGGCTGTGGCGATATCGCCTATCCTGAAACGCAAGCCTTCAACGACGGCTCTGCCGCGATTGGCACCGGACCGTTTCTGCTGGACAGCTTCCGTCGCGGCGAAGGCATCGACCTTGTGCGCAATCCGGCATATTGGGGCGACGCGGCACCTTGGGAGAAAGTCTCGATGAAGCCGCTGACCTCTGATGGTCCGCGGGTGGCCGCGCTGTTTGCCGGCGATGTCGACTTCATTGAAAACCCGCCGCTTCAGGATCTTGACCGGATCAAGGGCCAGGACGGGTTTCAGGTTGTCCAGGGCATCTCGAACCGGGTGATCTATCTGCACCTTGATCATGCCCAAGAACCGTCACCGATGATCACCGGCACGGACGGGAAAAACCCGCTCATGGACGTGCGTGTGCGTGAGGCCCTGTCGATTGCCATCAATCGCGACGCGATTGTCGACCGGATCATGGGTGGTGTGGCTGTGTCGGCCGGTGAGTTGCTGCCCGCCGGCATGTTCGGCGCCCATGACGAGGGCGATATGCTGCCGGCGCCATATGACGTGGACCGCGCCAAGGCGCTGTTGACCGAAGCAGGTTATCCCGACGGGTTCGGGGTGACGATCGGTACGCCAAATGACCGCTACATCAACGACGCTCAGGTGGCTCAGGCCGTGGCGCAGATGTGGGCCAGATTGGGTGTCGCAACCGAGATCGACGCAGTCACCGCTTCGACCTTCTTCTCGCGCCGCAATGCTTTCGAGTTTTCGGTCTATCTGGCGGGCTGGGGGGCAGGCACCGGCGAGATGTCGTCGCCGCTGAAAGCGCTGCTGGCCACACGGGACTCGGATCGCGGCTATGGCGGGACAAACCGGGGACAGTATTCCAACCCCGAGCTTGACGCGATGCTGACAGAGGCGCTGGCCACGGTGGATGACGCCAAGCGGCAGGAGTTGTTGCGCGAGGCCTCGCGGATCGGGATGGCGGATTGGGCCATCATTCCCCTGCACTTCGAAGTGACACCCTGGGCAATGAAGAGCACGATCAACTACGCACCGCGGGTGGATCAGTACACCTTGCCTGCGAGTATCAAACCGGCCGACTGATCGCCAATCGCCCCACCGCGCCGAACAATGCGGTGGGGCATCGCGCCCTCATCCAAGGACACACTTCATGACCGTCTATCTGCTGAGACGCATAGCCCAGTCGGTGTTCGTGGCCTTTGCGATGATGGTGATTGTCTTTTTCGGCATCTACATGATCGGCAACCCGGTCGACATCCTCATCTCTCCGGATGCCACACCGCGCGAAATCGAAGAGACGATGGCGCGGTTCGGGTTTGACCAGCCGATCTGGCGGCAGTTCCTGACCTTCTTCGGAAATGCGCTGCAAGGCGATCTGGGGCGCAGTTTCGTTCACGGCGAAAGCGCCGTCACGCTGATCCTGCACTATATGCCGGCAACGTTGGAACTGGCGGCACTGGGGCTAGTTTTCTCGGTCCTGATCGGCGTCCCGCTTGGGGTCTATGCCGGCTACAAATCCGACAGATGGCAGGGCCGCGCGATCATGACAGGCTCGATCTTCGGATTTTCGCTGCCGAATTTCTGGGTCGGCATGCTGCTGATCCTGATCTTTGCGGTGGAATTGCGCTGGCTACCCTCGACCGGGCGCGGCAATACCGTCGAGGTGCTGGGCATGCGGCTGTCGATTTTCGCGCCCGGCGGATTTCAATACATGATCCTGCCTGCACTGACCCTGGCGCTGTACAAGGCGTCGCTGGTCACGCGCCTGGCGCGGGCAGGAACCCAAGAGGCACTGGTGCAGGACTATGTCAAATTCGCCCGCGCCAAGGGGCTGTCCGAGATGCGGATCCTGTTTGTGCATGTGCTGAAGAACATCATGATCCCGATTGTCACCGTGCTGGGGCTGGAGCTTGGCTCGATGATTGCCTTTGCGGTGGTGACAGAGACGGTCTTCGCATGGCCGGGAATGGGCAAGCTGCTGATCGACTCGATCCAGACGCTCGACCGGCCGGTGATCGTGGCCTACCTGATGATGACCGTGCTGATCTTCATCGTGATCAACCTGGTGGTCGATATCGTCTACACGATCCTCGATCCCCGGGTGCGCCTGACAGGAGAAGCGACATGAGCGCGGTCGAGATGACCCAGTCCGCACGCCAGCGATCGTTGATCCTTTGGGGCGTGACAGCGGCCATGGTGTTGGCGGTTCTGCTGCTGTTTTTCGGGCCTGGCTGGTCAGGGTTTCCCGCGCGGCTGGTGTTGCTTGCCGGGATGGTTGGCGCAGCCGCATGGTTGCTCAAGGGGCGCGCCCGCCACTTTTTCAATGGCCCGTCGGCTTATCTGGCGGCAGGCTCGCTGGTGCTGCTGGTGCTGCTGGCCCTATTCGCGACCGAACTGTCGCCGCAGAACCCCTACGACCTGTCTCAGCTCGATATCATGGACGGCCGCCTGCCACCGGGCGAGACCAATTTCGACGGTACATTCACCTATCATCTGGGCACCGATGAACAGGGGCGCGATATCCTGTCTGGCATCCTCTATGGTTTGCGGGTGTCCTTGTCGGTGGCGATCCTTGCCACGCTGGCGGCCATGGCCATCGGCGTCGTTGTTGGGATCTACGCGGCATGGGCCGGAGGCCGGGTCGAGACCATCCTGATGCGGCTGGTCGATCTGCAGCTGTCCTTTCCGTCGATCCTTGTGGCGCTGATGCTGATGGCGGCCTTCGGGCGCGGGATCGACAAGGTCATTCTGGCGCTGATCGTGGTGCAATGGGCGTATTACGCGCGCACCGTGCGCGGCACGGCCCTGTCCGAGACGCGCAAGGACTACATCGACGCGGCGCGCGGGCTTGGCCTGCCAGCCCGTCGTATTCTTTTCAAGCATCTTCTGCCCAACTGCATTCCGCCCTTGCTGGTGATCTGCACGGTGCAGATCGCCAATACAATCGTGCTTGAATCCTCGCTGTCCTTTCTGGGGGTTGGCGTACCGATCACCCGTCCCTCATTGGGTCTGCTGATTGCCAATGGCTATGACTACATGCTGTCCGGCCAGTATTGGATGAGCATGTATCCCGGGGTGGCCTTGCTTGCCATTGTCGCCTCGATCAACCTGGTCGGGGACCGGCTGCGCGACACCCTGAACCCGAGGTTGCGCAAATGAGCGTTCTGGATGTGCGCGATCTGCAGGTGCATTTCTTTACCGATGCCGGGGTGATCAAGGCCGTCGACGGCGTGGATTTCTCATTGGACGCAGGCGAGGTGCTGGGCCTTGTGGGCGAAAGCGGCTCGGGAAAGACCGTCACCGGCTTTTCGATCCTGCGGCTGGTTGATCAGCCAGGCCGTGTGGTGGGTGGGCAGATCCTGTTCAAGGGAAAGGATCTGGCGCAATTGTCACAACGTGAGATGCGCCATCTGCGTGGCAACCGGATTGCGATGATCTTTCAGGATCCGATGATGACCCTGAACCCGGTGCTGCGCATCGACACCCAGATGATCGAGGCGGTCTGCGCCCATGAGCGCGTCAGCGCCAAGGCAGCCCGGGCGCGCGCGATTGACGTTCTGGCCCGGGTTGGCATCCCCTCACCCGAAGAACGTCTGGAAGCCTATCCGCACCAGTTCTCGGGCGGGATGCGGCAGCGGGTGGCGATTGCCATTGCCCTGCTGAACGGTCCCGATCTGATCGTGGCCGACGAGCCGACCACGGCGCTGGACGTCACCATTCAGGCCCAGATCCTTGCCGAGGTGCAGGAACTCGCCCGTGACACGGGCACGGCCCTGATCTGGATTACGCATGATCTGGCCGTGGTCGCGGGCCTCGCCGATCATGTGGCCGTAATGTATGCAGGGCGGATCGTGGAAACCGGCAAGACCGAAGCTGTCCTCAGCGCGCCGGCCCATCCTTATACGGATGGTTTGCTCGGCTCGATCCCCGGTCACGGGCGTCGCGGCGACCGGCTGACGCAAATCCCCGGCATGGCCCCGAACATGGCGAACCTGCCCGCAGGCTGCGCCTTTGCACCGCGCTGCCCGCATGCATCCGGCCCCTGCCTGACAACACGCCCTGACCTGACCGATCTGTCGCCGGGACGCCACCTGAGGTGCCATCATCCGCTGCTGTCGGGGGCCCCGCAATGACGACCTTGCTGGAGCTGAAAGATCTGTCGCGCCAATTCCTGCGCAAGCTGGATGGGATCGAGAAATTCGCGCGCGTGCTTGGGGCGAATGTCTCTGAAAGCTGCGTGAATGCGGTGGATGGCGCATCGTTCGGCATCGCGCGCGGCGAGGTGGTGGGGCTTGTGGGCGAGTCCGGCTGTGGCAAGTCCACCCTTGGCCGCATGGTTGCAGGACTTTTGCCGGTAAGCAGCGGCACCATCCGCTACAAGGATACAGATATCACGGATGCCGCCAGCCCTGCGGCCCGCGCCGCGCGGTTACGCATCCAGATGATCTTTCAGGATCCGATGTCCTCGCTCAATCCACGCATGAAAGTGCAAGAGATCATCGGAGAAGCGGCGGTCTTTCACAAACTGACCAGTCGCGCAGAGATGCCCCGCTATGTTGCAGAAATAATGGAGAAAGTCGGGCTCAACCCCGATTTCGCAACGCGCTATCCGCACCAGTTTTCCGGCGGACAACGCCAGAGGATCGGGATCGCCCGGGCTTTGGCGGTGCAGCCCGATTTCCTGATCTGCGACGAAAGCATCGCGGCGCTGGACGTGTCCATTCAGGCGCAGGTGATCAACCTGTTCCAGGATCTGCGCCGCGAACTGGACCTGACCTATCTGTTCATCAGCCATGACCTTGGCGTGATCGAGCATGTGGCGGATCGCGTGGTGGTCATGTATCTGGGCCGGGTCGTCGAAATCTCTCCGACCGGTGATCTGTTCGAAGCGCCCCGGCATCCTTATTCGCGTGCGCTGCTGGATCAGGTGCCGCGGCTGGATGGCGGGCGGCAGTCCTATCGCGTCATCAAGGGCGAGATCCCCTCGCCGCTGAACCCGCCTCGGGGCTGTCATTTTCACCCGCGCTGCCCGCTGGCCGGGCCGCGCTGCCGGACCGAGGTGCCGCGCCTGCGCCCTGACGGTGCCCGCGCCGTTGCCTGCCATATCGAAGACGGAGGAACCGAATGAGCCTGCATATTCCGGGCGTGCTCAGCGTCGAGGGGGCCGAGACACAGCGCCTGCCGCTGGTGCTGGACAGTCCGCATTCCGGCATCGACTACCCTGACGATTTTGGCCATGCAGTCGATCCTCAAAGGCTGCGCCATGCCGAGGATACCCATGTGCATGATCTGTGGGCAGGGGCCGTTGCGGCGGGGGTGGTTCTGCTCCACGCGCATTTCCCGCGCGCCTATATCGACGCCAACCGAGCGGCGGACGATATGGATCCGGACCAGATCGACGGCGTGTTCCCCGGGGTCTTGAACCCCGGTATCAAAAGCCGGCTGGGCATCGGCCTGTGCTGGACGCGCGAACCCCCGGAAGGTGGGCCGCTTTATGACCGCAAGCTGACTGCGGCAGAGGTCCTGCATCGGCTGGAAACCTATCATCAGCCATATCAGTTGAAATTGCGCGCACTTTTGGATGCGTCACATGCCCGATGGGGCGCGGTCTGGCACATCAATTGCCATTCCATGCAGGAACATGCCTCGGCGATGTCAACGCAGAAACGGGGTACGCCGCGCCCTGATTTCGTGCTGGGTGACCGTGATGGCACCGCCTGCGCGCCCGAGTTCACCGAGACCGTACGGGGCTTTCTGGCGGCGCGCGGTTACAGTGTCTCCGTCAATGATCCCTACAAGGGGGTCGAGTTGATCCGCACCAATGGCGACCCGGCGCAGCGGCGTCATTCGATGCAAATAGAGGTCAACCGCAAGCTCTACATGGACGAGGCCACCCGTGTGCCGAACCAGGGCTATGGCGCGCTGCAAAGCGCCTTCACCGATCTGTCCAGACATCTTGCTGCCTACGTGGCAGCCCAGCTTGAAAGCACCGCTTGATGACCAGCTCCGCCACCGGTCTGCCTAACCTCTACGCTGTCGAACTGACCCCGCCGGACCTGTCGTCCTATGCCGAAGGCAATACCGGGATCCTCTATGTCTGGACGTTTGACAGCGGCAAGCCCGGCCCGCACGCGGCGATCACGGCCATTGTGCATGGCAACGAACCCTGCGGCGCAATCGCGCTGGACTGGCTGATGCAGATGAACACGCGGCCGGTTGCGGGCAAGCTGTCCTTTGCCTTCATCAACACCGCCGCCTACGAGGCCTTTGACCCCGAGGTGCCCGATGCCACGCGCTGGGTCGAGGAGGACTTCAACCGCCTCTGGGGGCCGGGCGTGCTGGACGATCCCGACAGACGCGTGACCCCCGAGGTCGAGCGCGCGCGCCAGATCCGCCCGTGGCTGGCCGAGGTGGACATGCTGCTGGACATCCATTCGATGCAGCACAAGACCGATGCACTGATCATCGCCGGGCCGGCCGTCAAGGGCCGGACACTTGGCCATGCCATCGGCAGGCCGGGCATCGTGGTCACCGACAAGGGCCATGCCGAAGGCGTGCGGATGCGGGACTTTGCCGATTTCGCCGATCCCTCTTCGCCTCGCAATGCCGCCCTTGTGGAATGCGGCCAGCATTGGGAGACTGATGCGGCAGAGATTGCCAAGGACTGCGCAGCAGAATTCCTGCGCGTTACAGAAGTCGTGGCCCCGGATTTCGCCGAAAGCTATCTGCAAACCCGGCCAGCAAAGCCGGACTACCGTCCCTATGAAGTCTTGGGGCCCATCACGATCGAGACCGATGACTTCCGCTTTGCCCAGGACTGGCGAGGATTTGAACATCTGTCGAAGGGCACTCTGATCGGGCATGATGGCGACCACGCGATCCATGCGCCACATGACGAGACGGTGCTGATCATGCCGTCCCGCAGGCTATGGCCCGGCAAGACCGCCGTGCGATTGGCCCGCCCTTTGCCCAGAGATTGAGCGTCGTCCCTGGGATGGCGAGAGTGACAATTCCCAAGCGTTGAACAGCATGATCAATTTGGTCACGGTTTCATTTGTTCTTTGGCACTGTTCAAAGCGACACCGGGACCGGACACAGGTTCGAAGAGGGCAGTCGCGAGGCAGGTTTTGTTCTGCATTGCTGGTCAGACAGGAATTCATGATGGGGTCGTTCTCGAACTGCTGATCGAGAACAAGAATCACGCATCCGGGGTCGCGATTTTTCGAAACCGGGCTTTGGTGCAGTCGTAGCGCCGCTTTCGTGACCCCGGCGCTGCTTGGTGGGCAGATGGTCAGCTACATGCCAACCCTTATCATCGGGGAACTGACCGGCACCTTCCAGTGGCCCTTCGGATCGGCGCTCGCGATCGTACTGTCGATCTCCACCGTTATCATCGTGGCGCTCTTCACCGCGCTGACCGCGCGCCTCATGGAAAGGTCCCGGGCATGAGCAACGCCTCCTCCGCGTTCAGCCACCGGCGGCCCGTGAACATTTCCTTCGGCATCCTGGTCGTGCTGCTCTACGTCTTCCTGATGGCGCCGCTGGTAATGATCGTCGGGGCCACCTTCACCGGCGGTCTGCTCATCGACTTTCCGCCGCAGGGCCTGTCACTGAAATGGTATGTCGAGTTCTTCAACCGGCAGGATCTTGTAGATGGGCTGCTGATGTCGCTGCGCATCGGCGCGATCACCGCCGTGGTCACGATGACCGTCGCCATGATGGCGGCACTGGCGGGACAGGCAATCTCGGGTCGGCTGTCAGGCTGGTTCCAGCTGGGCATGACCCTGCCACTGCTTGTGCCCGAACTGCTGACCGCCGTGGGGCTTCTGTTCTTCCTCTACAAGATCGAGCTGGGCAAGACCGTGACAGGGCTGCAGATGGGCCATATCCTGATGTCCTTCCCCTATGCCTATTTCTCCATCGCCGCGGCCATGCGGCAGGTGCCCGCCTCGCTGGAAGAAGCCTCGGCAAGCCTTGGCGCGACCGGCTGGCAGACCTTCCGGCTGGTGATCCTGCCGCTGGTGATGCCGGGTCTGGCGATGGGCGGGATCTTTGCCTTCATCAACAGCTTCGACCTCTACACCATCTCGCTGCTGCTCAAGCCCCTGGGCGGCAACACGCTGCCGCTCGCCCTGTTCGATTTCCAGACCTACGAGTTCAAGCCCACCGCGGCCGCCGCCGCCACCCTGTCGATCCTGCTGTCGATCCTCGGCGTGGCGATTGTCCAGAAACTCGTCGGCCTGCAACGCGCCTTCTGACCGACGGTCCGAACGGCCCCAGAATGAAAGACGTCCCGATGCCCGATCCGTCGGCCAGCCCGTCCGCACGCCCCCGTGTCCTCTACCAGCTTGCCAGCCCGCTGCACCTGACCCGCGGACCCGAAGTCGTGGCGCGCCGGCAGCGGATGATGCAGGCATGGGCGCCTTCGCTGCAGGTGGAGATCGCCTCGCCCGACACGGGCCCGGCCGCCATCGAATCCGCCACCGACGCCGCCCTGGTCTTTCCCGCCCTGCATGAGGCGGCCGCCACATGGGCGGGCATGAACATAGAAGCGGTCCTGATCGGCTGCTTCAGCGATCCCGGCGTCGAGGCCCTGGCCGAGGTTTCCGGCTTGCCGGTCATCGGTCCGGGCGAGTCCGGCATTCTTGCAGCGGTGCAACTGGGCGAAGGTTTCTCTGTCCTGTCGTCCGATCCGACACCGCCGGGCCTTCGCCGCCGCATTCGCGGCATTGGGGTCGAGAGCAGCTTTGTCTCGGAGGTCACGGTGGGCTGCTCTGTCGACGATCTCAACCGCGACCCCGACACCCACCTGCCCGCCATCATCAACCGCGCCCATGCCTGCGTGGCCGAGGGGGCGGATGTGCTGGTGCTGGGCTGTTTCGCCCTGTCCTTCACACCCGGCCTGCCGGAAGGGCTGGCCGAAGCCACCGACGTGCCCGTCGTGAACCCGGTCATCGCCGGGCTAAAAGCCGCCGAGGCGGTGATCCACTACCGCGCGGGCCTGCCGCGCGTCACCACCCCCCATCTCCGGAGTGCAGAATGAACCAAGTCCCGCCCCCCGATGCGTTCCAGAGCCTTGTCGAGACCGCGCGTTTCCAGCGCCGGCGCCACATCCCGATCCCGGATTTCGCCTATCCCGAGGGCGTGAAGATCGCCGTCAACTTCACGCTCGACTTCGACGCCATGCTGTTGCGGCGGCTGCTGAACGAACCCTGGGGACAGAGGGCCAAGGGCGAGTTCGGTGGTCGCGTCGGTGTCTGGCGCATCATGGAGATGTTCGACGCCGAAGACGTCAAGGTCACGCTCTTCACCCCCGGGCGCATCTGCGAGTTGTACCCGGAGGTGCTGCACCACGTCGCCGCGCATGGTCACGAACTGGCCGACCATATGTGGGAGCACGAGGTCTACTCCGATCCGGTCATCGAAGACTCCCACCTTTCGCGCACCCTTGCCGCGCTGTCGAAGATTGCCGGGAAACCCGTGACCGGCACCCGCTCCAGCCACACTCCGCGCCTGCTGAAGTCCAAGGGCGTGGTCTACAATTCCTTCACCTCCGCCAGCTAATTGCCGTTTTATGAGCTGGGCGCCGAGGGCGGGAATCCACTCCTGCAACTGCCCTTCCACTACGCGCTCGACGACGCGATGTTTTTCAGCTTCGGCTGGCTCGACACGCCGAACGAGGCACAACGCATCATGGATGTGGACGAGGTGTTCGACGTCTGGTGGGCCGCCTTCGAGCAGCAATACAAGACGGGTGGCTACGTGAACTTCCTGCTGCACCCTTTCGTGTCGGGCCACGCCCTGCGGGTCGAAATGATCCAGCGCCTGATCCAGCGGATGAAGACCCTGCCGGGCGTCTGGTTTCCGACCTGCGACACGCTGGCCCAGCACGTTCTGGCGCAGCACCCCCTGACGACCGCAGCGGAGTAAGCCCATGCCCTGGAAAGACAATTACACTACCTCGGACGAAATCGGCATCCGTGACAGTGACATTAGCTGGCCCGCCGGGCGGCAGATGGCGCTTGGCCTGACCGTCAACCTGAACCCCGCCGGGACGGCCAAGGGCATCACCGCCAAGGACCTTGCCTATCCGACATGGCAATTCGGCCTGACCGAGGGGCTCGACGCCTTTTTGGCGCTCTTCGCCGAACTCGGCATCCGGGCCACGTTCGCAACCCCCGCCGTGGTGGCCGAGGCCTATCCGGACCTGATGACTGGCATCCTTGAACAGGGCCACGAGATCGCCGCCCAGGGACTGTACGGAGAAAACCCGGCGATGCTGCCCCCGGGGCAGGAGGCCGGGCTTATGGATCGCTCGACCGAGGTTCTGACCCGGATCATCGGAACAGCGCCGAAAGGCTGGTTCGCGCTGTCGCGCCCCGACGACCGCGCCGCCACCGGCTGTGCGACGGACGACACCGTGGCTCTGCTGAAGGCGGGCGGATATGCCTATATCGGCAACGGGCTGGCAGATGACGCGCCCTATTACTGGGTCTGCGATGTGGGCAAGGCCGAGGCGCTGCTCGCCCTGCCCTACTACTATCACTTCGACGACACCTTCTTTCTGATGTTCCCCCGCGAAGGCTCCGGGCTGGAACGCCCCGCCGCACTCCTGCGCAACTGGCAGGCCGAGTTCCGCGCGCAGTACCGGCGGGGGCGCTACTTCAACCTGTGCGTCTCGCCCGCCCGGTCGGGCTGGGGCCACAGGTTCGACAATCTTGCTGGCTTTCTGCGCGACGCCATGGCCCATCCCGGCATCTGGGCCGCCACCGGCGCCGAGATCGCCGAGCACTGGCAGAAACATCACCCGGCCTCGACCCATCTGAAGCTGGCCCCCTCGATCTGGCAAGACCATGCCGACAGCCTGAGCTGACCCATGATGAAAAGCGAAGACATCCTCACCGGCCTGCTGCGCTGGGTCGAGATAGACACCCCCACCGGCTC
Source organism: Paracoccaceae bacterium (assembly GCA_034670345.1). GTDB lineage: Bacteria > Pseudomonadota > Alphaproteobacteria > Rhodobacterales > Rhodobacteraceae > Antarctobacter. The sequence continues at coordinate 170,914 of JAXMNQ010000005.1, forward strand.
GGTCGACACCATCGCGCGCCTCGTCGACCTGATCGCCTCGGAGCTTGAACCACTCGGCTGCGCGATTGACCGCATCCCCGGCCGCGAGGGCATGGGCGATCATCTTGTTGCCCGTTTCGCCGGCGGCGACGGTCCCGGCGTGCTGATGACCAGCCATATCGATACGGTCTGCGCCCCCGGCACGGTCCAGATCCGGCGCGAAGGTGACCGACAATACGGGCCGGGCATAGCCGACATGAAGGGCGGCGGTTACCTGGCGCTTTGCGCCATACGCGACATCTTGGAAAGCGGCACGCGCCCGCCCTGCCCAGTGACGCTGATCTACAATTCCGACGAAGAGATCGGGTCCCCGACGTCGCACGCGCTGATTCAGAACGAGGCCCGCAAACACGGCGCGGCGCTGATCCCGGAACCGGCGCGCGGCGACGAGGCGATCACCTTTCGCAAGGGCCGCGCCAAGTACACGCTCGACTTCCACGGGCGCGAAAGCCACGCCGGTTCCGCCTTTGCCGACGGACGCTCGGCCATCCTGGAAATGGCGCGCACCATCGGCACGCTTGAGACCCTGACGGACCTTGAGACGGAAACCACGGTGAACGTGGGCCGGGTGCGGGGCGGCACCGAGCCCAACGTCGTCGCGGGTCACGCCGCCTGCGACATCGACGTGCGCTTTGCAGATGACACGCTTGGCGAGGCGGTAGAGACCCGCCTGCGCGGGATCACCGCAACCGACCCCGACTTGCGGATCGCGCTCTCGGGCGAGATCGAGAAGCCTTGCCTTGCCCGGACACCGGCCACCTTGGCCATGTTCGCGCGGGCGACAGAGATCAACGCGAAACTCGGTGCGCCGATGTCGGAGACCCGCTCCGGAGGTGGCAGCGACGGCAATTTCACCAGCGCCGTGGGTGTGCCGACGCTGGATGGCCTTGGGGCCGTGGGCAACGACTGGCACTCGCCCCGCGAACACATCCTCGTCGCGCCGCTGGCCCGGCGCGCGGCTCTGCTGCGCGGGCTGATCCTGACTTACGCGGGCACCCGCCCGCAGGAGCGCTGATATGGCACCCAATTTCGGCCAGACACGGTCAGACATCTGCCGCAACCACGCCCTGCTGACCCCGGAAAGCCATGAATGGATCACCCAGCCGGACTGGCCCGGTGCCGAGTTGGCCTTCCTCATCAGCCCCGACATGGGTGCGAAATTCGCCATGGCGCTGGTGCGCAGCGAGGCGGGTCTGGCAGAGATCGCCCCCGCGCCGCAGGGCGTGGCGCGCTTCCTTTTCGTACTGAAAGGCGCGCTGTCCTTCACGGACGGCAGGACGCCGCAGACGGAAGGCTATGCCTTCCTTCCGCCGTCACACGATGCCGCACTTTCCGCAACGCCGGGCACGCGCTTTGTTCTGTTCGAATGGCATTTCCGGCCGCGCGGAGACATCCCGGCCCCCATCTTCGGGTCGGTCACCGGGATCGAGGGTGCGGCCCTGCGCGGTGATGACTGGTTGATCGTGCAAAAGATGCTGCCCACTGATCCAGCCTTTGACGGCGAGTTCAACATCATGAACTTTCACCCGGGCGCGTCGCTGGCCCATGTCGAAACCCATTTCATGGAGCACGGGTTGCTCATGCTGGATGGCGGCGGCGTCTACCGGCTGGACGATTGCTGGTATCCAGTGGCCACCGGCGATGCGATCTGGATGGGACCGCATGTGCCGCAGTGGTTCGGCGCGCTCGGCAGGACGCCGTCGCGCTACCTGATCTACAAGAACTACAACCGCTCGCCGCTGATCCCGAGATGAGGGGGTCAACCGCCATATTGCGCGAAAAGCGTCTTGACCGCCGCCGCGAACGCCACCGAAGAGGCCGTCGGCGTGCGTCCGGCCATGCGACAGCAGGACAACGGCTTGCTGACGAAAGACGGGTTCTCCAGCTCGATGAGGGCGATGTTCTCGCGTTTGTATTGCAGGAAGCGACCGATGACGATGCTGATGCCCATGCCGTCCTCCACCATCTGCCGCAGAAGGCCAAAGCTGTTGGTGCTCAGAACCTCATGCACGTCTACGTCATTCTGGACCAGCGCATCCTGCAGCATCTGGTGCAGCGCGATGGAGCGGTCGGGAAAGATGAACCTTTCGCCCGCAATGTCCTCCAGCCGAACCTTGCGCAGCCGCGCCAGCGGGTGATCCATGGCCGTAATCACATATGTGCGCCGATGCAATGTGGCCAGAGACTCCAGATCCGGCGAGGATGGGAAGTTGTATCCCAGCGCGATGTCGATGTCCCCCTCGTGCATCCGCCTGAGGATTTCCTGTGTGTTCTCGACAAAGATGGTGAATTTCAGATTGGGGTGATTGCGGTTCAGGTCACGCAGGATACCGGGCAGCAGATCGGAGGCGAGGACCTCGTTGACGCCCAGCCGAAGGTGGCCGCGTTGCAACCCCTGCAACTGGCTGATCTCGTCCGCCGCGATGCTGAGTTCGTTGACCACCGAGGCGCAGCGATACAACAGGACTTCACCGGCTTCAGTCAGCTCCAGCCCCTTGCGGCCCCGGTCCCGGCTGAACAGTTCCACGTCGAGGCTCAGTTCGAGGTTCTTGATCTGCTTGCTGACCGCCGAGGGCGCCACACACAGCTTGTCTGCCGCCGCGCGGAAAGAGCCAAGCCGAGCGACCTCGACGAAATGCCGGAGCCCGGGCAAGCGGCTGAGCATCTTGGTCGACGACATGACGGGGGCTCGGAACCTGGCGGGGACATTTCAAGGAGCCACCATAGATGAAGGACAAGGGTATTCAACTCGGCGGTTGCGGAGCCGAAGGTCTGGCCGAGTTTGTCCGGGCGCTCGGCACCCGCGCCGTCCTGACCACCCCCGCCGACCGCGACCGCTACGCTTCGGACCAGTCCGGTCTGACCGGCAAGCGCCCCCTCGCGGTCCTGCGCTTATCGCGGTTCCGGATCACGCCGCCGCACTGTCCTGCCTGTCGGTCGCGCGCAGACGGTTCGGATCGCGGATATCCGCCTTCGAAGGCATGTGGCCGGATTACTGGGATTTCGTATGCCGACGACACGCGCTTGCCAAGGCCCCGATCGACGGGCGGCACGGATTCTACCTGCTGATCGAGGTGGAAACCAACCACGGGGATGGCGAAGACGCGCTTGAGGCCTTTTTCACCGAACTCCACGAAGACCGCATTGCCGAAGACGGCGTTCTTGCCAAATCCCTGTCAGAAATGCGGGCCCTGTGGAAGATCCGCGAGGCCGTGGGCGAGGTCGACACGGATTTCGGCCCGCATGTCAACTTCGACATCGGAGTCGCCCCCTCCGCGCTCGGACAGTTCTGTGATGCGGCCGACACTCTTCTTGCCGGTCTGGACGAGGCAACGGGCACGCTGAAAGTCGGCCATGTCGGTGACGGCAACGTTCATCTTCTGGTCGCCCATGATGGCAGTCCGGAAGCGCAGGAAAGGATCGAGGAGACCATTTACGGTCTGCTCCGCGACTGGCAGGGCGCGGTCACCGCAGAACACGGCATCGGCCGTCTGAAGGCACGTTGGATCCACTGCAGCTGCAGCCACGCGGAAATGACAGTGATGCGCGCACTGAAAGCACAGTTCGATCCCCTGGGCCTCCTCAACCCCGGTACGATTTTCGGGGACATGTGAAACCGAACCTTCGGCCGGCGAACCACACCGGAGAGTCTGCGTTGGATCAATAAAACACCATCTTTCAGAACCGTGTCGGCCGTCACAGCCCGGTAGGGACGTGAACATACATCCGACCCCGGGTGAATGTTCATCCCGGCGCGGCTGGACCTGATAAGAGCCCCGAATGTTGGCGTGCTGCTTACCGTCCACATGACGGACGGGAACAACGGTGATGAACTCTACCGGCTGCAGAGGTGGCGATACCGGCGATCCTTGGCGAAGAATATTGCGAAGTGCGGGTTTGCGCAAAATCCGGCGAGGACCAAAACAGACGCCAGTCAGTGCCGGGGTTTCCAAAGAAGGTCGGCCTGAACATTCCGCTGGAGCGAAGGTCGCACAGGGAAAGCAATGTTGTGGCGGGCATTCTTATGGCCTTTGGCTGGGAGCGCTCTGGTACATTCACCAGCGGCAAGTGGAAGGGCCAAGCCCGCTATGAGCGGAAGGTGACACAATGACAAAGCTCTGCCCAAAGAAGAGCGGACAAGAAGACAGGATTTCCGACAAACTGGTGAATTTTGGGTTTAAGCGGGTGGGGAATATCAGGAGATTTATAGAAACCTTGTCCTCTTGTCCTCTTCTCGGCCCCCGCTAATGGGCCCCGCGAAGGGAGTTTCTGCAGGAAGTCTTTGCCTTTTCAGGATCTTGGGGGCAGGAAACTCGGCGATGTCAATGGTTCTGAGCAAACTCAATCGGAGCCGATAACCGCCTCCATCTGAGCCAAGAGCGCATGGTAGTGCTCGCCTTGCGATTCCTGTTGAGCTTCGGCGCGGACAACGGCCAGCTCCTGTGCGAACTCCAGAACACCGCTTGCATCGACCTCAACGGCCTTCGGCTTGGGGTATATGTAAGGTAAAACGCTTTTCCAAGCGGCGATTGCCTCGCCACGCTCGCCGTCTTCCTCCGCTGCTTGAGCTAATCGGACGAGTGCTTCGACAGGGCATTGGTCTTGTGCAATCAGGCGCTCTGCCAGCGCCTCGCTCCGACGCATGCGTGATCCCTTTGGGCGCCCGGCACCTATTCGCGCTCCGCCGTGTCCGTTTTCTTTTGTCATAGCCATTGCCTACTATTGTTTGAAAAAGAATGCATAACTTCTGGAAATTTTGAAAGAGTACGTATGCTCCCATTTTGTCAGCTGGGGGTAGTCGCTCGCATCTGCAGATCTTGTGCACCGTTGGCCTGCCGGCCAGGTCCCAAGGCCGGCGCATCACAAACAACACTTTCACTAACTGCCGTTTCCAGCCATGCTGATGGTCAGCATCGAGAAGCAGGCCGACGCCTGCGCCAACCTGCCGGGGCCCGGCAAGGTGGTGCCCGAAAGGGGATGCGGCCTTTGGCAACAAACGGGTCGTTTCAGCGTCGTCATGTCTGCTCTGTCAGGGGGATGCGACGCTTTGCGTTCATCTCGGATCCGATTTGCAGGGACGTGGCGGCCGGGGCCGCCGCGCTCCGTGCCGTCGTCCCTGGCAGGACAAGGCATTCCCGCCAGCTTTCCTGGTGCTGACCACGGGTTCTTGACCATCAGCTTGTGCACCCGGCCGTTGTGGCGAAGCACTAAAGAGAGGAACGACCATGTCACTTACCACCCTCTTGACCTCCGAAAGCGTGTCTGCCGGGCATCCCGATAAGCTGTGTGATCTTGTCTCTGACAGCATCCTCGACGCCTGCCTCGCGCAGGATCCGACCGCCCGGGTTGCGATCGAGGCGGCGATCAAGTCGCATCGCCTGTTTGTCCTCGGAGAACTCGCGACAACCGCACAGATTGACACTGTAGAGATAGCGAAACAGGCGATCCGCGAGGCCGGTTACGGCGACCCGGCCTGGGGTCTCGATCTCGACCGGTTCGAGGTCACCACGGAGATCTCGCTGCAATCGCCCGAGATCGCCTCGGGCGTCGGGGATGACACCAGCGGTGCCGGCGACCAGGGCCTCATGTTCGGCTATGCCACCGACGAGACGCCCGAGTTGATGCCGCTGCCGATCTCGCTTGCCCATGCGATGCTGACCGAGGACGGACCCGCGCCAGAGCTTCTCGACCGTTACGGCGACCTCGGGATCGACCTCTATCTCGATTGCGCGCCGGCAGCGATCATCAACCGGCTTGGGCTGCGCCGCCCGATCTACGCGGGC
>JAXMNQ010000006.1:0-173573 GCA_034670345.1 Paracoccaceae bacterium
CGGCAATCCAACCTTTCCTGGAGCCAGTCCAGAACCTCACCCTCGACCCATCCCACCCTGTTCGGACCAAGGTTGACCCGCTTGGGGAATTTCCCGGCCTTTTCCAGGCGTGCAATGTGTTGAGGCGAGTACAAAACCAACTCCTTCAACTGGCGCTTCGACAAAATCCGCATCACGATCTCTCCATGTTCGAAGAGCATCGCGACGCCCAAGGTTACGACGATACCTAGGCGAGAAGAGATTACAACGCACACAAATTGTTGGCTAGCCATTGCTGAACATCGCGATCCAACCAAACGGACAGCAAAGGGTGGACCGCAAAGGGGACTACTTTCGGCGTCTCTCAATATTTCATTAAAAACCAACATGTTATCTGATTTTTTGGTGCGGTCGAGAGGACTCGAACCTCCACGGGTGTTACCCCACAGCGACCTCAACGCTGCGCGTCTACCAATTCCGCCACGACCGCACTGTCCTGACTTGGTGTCGCGCTCTCTAACGAAGTGCTTCGCGGTTGTGAAGAGGAAAAACGCCAACGGATCGGGGTTCGTTTCGCATCAGGCGGATTGCGGCGCCGACCCGCCCCGCCGGTGCACGATCCACTGCGCCAAGAGCGCAGCCAACCCCAGGGCAATCACGATATACCCGGCATCCGGCGCTTCGGTCAGCAGGCTGCGGTTCATGGTACGACCGGGCAGGAAGTTGAGCAGCCCCGCCACGCAAAGCCCGCGCCAGTAGAGGCCACGGAACACGGCGGAATGGGCGGCGACATTGCCGCCCCGAATGTAGCCGGCGCCCTGCCAGAGGGACCAAAGTGTCAGAATCGCCAACAGGTGAATCGGGCTGAACGGGCCGATCAGACCGAAGTTCCAGATCAGGAAACTGCTCAGGGCGGTCAGCACCATGGCGCCCACCCAGGTCCGCCCAAGCCATTTGTGCACCCGGTCGCGCCGCTGTCGGTACAGCACCACGGGCCCCAGACCGATGGCCAGCATGGCGGCAATGGCGTGGATCTGGATATGAACAGGGGCGGTCAGAAAGGGCGTCAGGGTCATGGGTCGGGGCCTTTTGTGGTCGGTTGCATGTGCTGCACCGACCTAGACAATCCCCGCCCGGCCGTGCCATCCGGGATACGTAAATCCGGGGGACTCTTCGTGAGTGACGATGATCCGCATCCCGCGCTTCGTGAATGGCGGGACCACATGGGACAGCCGGCGACGCTGGTGGTACTTTTCGGGGCGGCGGCCGTGCTGGCGCTGGCCGGTCCCTTTGGCACCGATGACCTGCTGGGCCTCGGGCCGCGCTTCGCCTACTGGCTCGCCATCTGCTTTCCCACCTATGCCGCCGGGGTCATCATTGCCGTCCTGATGGACCGCCGGAGGGCCGACCGCCCCAAGCCCCTGCCCGAGGCCGCTTTTGTCGCCCTTCAGGCCATCGCCACCGGGGTGGCCGTCAGTGCGCTGGTCCTTGCGGTCAACTTCGTGGCCTTTGGCTGGTGGCCGGATAGCAGCGAGGCACCCGTCTTTTTCGCCACCATCTTTGCGATTTCCCTGATCGTGACCGTTGTCTTGCACGTGGCGCGCTCTCCGGGCGCAAAGGCCGGGCCGGTCGCGCCCGCGGTCCCTGCCCCGCCGTCGATCCTTGACCGATTGCCGTTTGACAAACGCGGCACGCTGCTGGCGCTTTCGGTCGAAGACCATTATGTGCGCGTCAGGACCGCCGCCGGGTCAGAGATGCTGTTGATGCGCCTCACGGACGCGATCCGCGAGGTTGGCGATACCCCGGGGGCGCAGGTCCACCGCTCGCACTGGGTGTCGTTTGACGCGATAACCTCGGCACAGCGTGCGGGGGACCGGGCGATCCTGACGCTGCGCGATGGCAGCGAGGTGCCGGTCAGCCGGGCCAATGTGGCAAAGATCAGGGAGGCGGGGTTTCTGCCCCGGTGATGCGGATGGAATGGAAGATCAGCGACGGCCTGACCGATTACGATGAGGCGCTGGCCTTCATGGAGGCGCGCGCCACGGCCATCGCCGAGGGCAAGGCCGAGGACTGTATCTGGCTGCTGGAACACCCGCCGCTTTACACCGCGGGCACCTCCGCCCGGCCGCAGGATCTGAAGGACCCGGACCGCTTTCCCGTCCACCCAGCAAAACGCGGCGGGCAATACACTTATCACGGCCCCGGTCAGCGCGTGGTCTATGTCATGATGGATCTGGGCAAACGCGGGCGCGACGTGCGGTGCTTTGTGCAGGATCTGGAAAAATGGGTGATCGCGACGCTGGCAGAGTTCAACCTGACCGGCCACATCCGCGACGGGCGCGTGGGGGTCTGGATCGAACGCCCCGAAAAACCGCCCCTGGCAAACGGCAGCCCGGCCGAGGACAAGATCGCCGCCATCGGCATCCGCCTGCGCAAATGGGTCAGCTTTCACGGCATCTCGATCAACGTCGAGCCGGACCTCGGCCATTTCGACGGCATCGTACCCTGCGGGATCACCGATTACGGTGTCACCTCTCTGGTCGATCTTGGCCTGCCGGTGACAATGGATGATCTGGACGTGGCGCTGCGGGCGCAGTTTGACCGTGTCATGACGGGCCGCGCTCCTGCCTGCGATACGGCCTGCGATCCGGCCTGCGATCCGGCCTGCGATCCGGCCTGACCCCTGTCTGCCATCAAGGAAAGGGGCAAGGACTTGCGTCCTCGCCCCCCGGGGGCAGATAAAATTTCCCCCACAGCTGGCTTGAATGTTCAGGTGCTTGCAAATCGTTCCTGGGCCCGGGCCGGAGTGGTCGACGGCACCGGACCGCGTGTTTCAGAGTTTGGCGGCGAAGACGTGAAACAGGATATCCTCGCGGGCGATGCCGCGCTGCGCCAACTCGGCATCCGAGAGCGCGCGCAATTCGTCAATGCGGGCCGTGCGCTGGCGGTAGCGGCGGTCGAACGGCGTCTCGAAGGCACGCGCCAGGCGCTGGCGCAGGGTGGCACGGCTGGAAACGAAGCTGTTGTCGAAATAGGCCATTTTGAATTCCCCCGTTGGGCGATGCGGTGTGCAGCAGATGGGAGGAAATTAGCGTTCACGCCGCGCGGTCATAAGTCGGGAAAGCCGGACGGTCCGGAATACCGGACCCCGGGGGCAGCCCGTCACCTGGGGCGGCGCATCGCGATCATGTACCGATAAAGCGTCCCCTCGACATCTACGGCAAAGGTGACGTAGCCGCCGAATTGCGCGTGATAGCAGCCAAAGCCACCCTCCATCTGCATCGCATAAGGCGGCAGATCCAGGACCAAGGGGCCTTCATGGTCGAAGAACGCGTACAAGGCCCGTGCGCGACAGTCATCGACTCGGCCAGGCTGTGCCGTCACGGCCTTGCGAAACGCCTCTGCCACGTCCCTGCCCTCCTCGCCCAGCAAGCCCGAGGCACGGGTCGCAAGCAGGCCGGCGATCCCGTCCGTGCGGTCCCGACGGCGTACCGCCTCCGCACCGCTGTCTTCGACATCGATCATGCCCCTGTCGATCAGCCAGGAGGCCCGAGACCTCGACAACAGGGCCGGATCCTCGGCGAGACCGGCGGCGCGCGGGAACAGCGCAAGGAACAGTGTCTCCGCCTCCACTGCACCCGCGGGGAGGTCGACGAGGCGCTGACAGGCGCTGCCGTCCGGTTGCGAGACCAGCAGGCAGCTTGTCGGCGCGTCGGCGGCGGGCCTGGTACTGATCAGGCCCGACTTGTCGGGGCCGCAGAAGCAGTCCGTGGCAACCGGTTCTGCCCTGGACGGCGTCGCAAGGCCTGCGGCAATCAAGGCGATGACGAAAGGGCGCAACATTGGGCGGCTCCGACAGGTAAAGGAAATAAAGGGGGGCGCACTCACAACGCCCCCCTTCGAGAATAATGAAATCAACGGTTGGGCCGCAATGGCCCGAAAATCAATTGGGTCAATGAACCCGGGCGCCCTGTCGGGCGCCGGGACGTCCGGTCTCAGGCCTTGCCGCTGAACACGTGGAACAGGATATCGTCGCGGGCGATCCCGCGGTCGGCCAGCTCTGCGTCCGTCATCGCCCGCAGCGCCTCGATCCGCGCGGCACGCTGGCGATAGCGGCGGTCAAACGGCGTGTCGAACAGGCGGGCCAGGCGCTGGCGCAGGGTGATGCGGTTGGACACAAAGCTGTTGTCGAAGTAGGCCATTTCAGTCTCTCCCCCGTGACAGGTTGGGCATTCGGCAGATGCCCTGAACCTAGGCGGATCCCGCCGCGGCCATAAGTCGGGAAAGCCGGACCGTATGGTTTACCTGACCCAAGGCAAGCCATTGAAACAAAATCAAAACAACAAGAAAGGGCGCCTATCGGCGCCCTGTCGTCATCGTTCCCTGACGGTGAGCGGGATGATCCCCCGCGCGCAGCCCGATCAGCTGCCGCCGGAAAAGACGTGGAACAGGATGTCATCGCGGGCGATACCCCGCGCCGCCAACTCGCGGTCGGACAAATTGCGCAGCGCCTCGACCTTGCGGGCGCGCTGGCGATAGCGGCGGTCAAACGGCGTATCGAACATCCGCGCCAGTCGCTGGCCGAGAGTGACCTTGGTGCTGGTAAAGCTGTTGTCGAAGAAAGCCATGTGATGTTCCCCGTTGAAAGTGTTTGTCGACCGCGGCAGCGGGCCGTTCGTTAATACAACGTTGCGTCGGCGATTTGGTTCCGGCTGGTCAGGCATTCCCGACCCTTCCCGAATATGCCCCCTGCCGTCCGGCGATGCAGGGGGAATTCGCACCGATAAGGCCCCTCCTCGGGATCGGCGGTGCAAGCCTCTGCGACAAAAAGGTTTGATCTGCGTCAAATCCGGCCATTGCCGCCCCTAGGGTCACATTCTAAAACGTGAAACGAACATAGGGCCCGGACGGATTCCCGTTCCGTGTCCTCTGCATAGGGATCAGCAGGAGGCAACCAATGGCAGACGCCGCCATTCACGGCCACGAGCATGAAGACAACCGCGGGTTCTTTACCCGCTGGTTCATGTCGACGAACCACAAGGACATCGGGATACTGTACCTGGTTGTCTCGGCTTTCGCAGGCTTCATCTCGGTGGCATTCACCGTCTACATGCGGCTCGAGCTCATGGAGCCGGGCGTGCAGTATATGTGCATGGAAGGGATGCGCATGTTCCCGACCGCGGTCGAGAACTGTACCCCCAACGGGCACCTCTGGAACGTGCTGATCACCGGCCACGGCATCCTGATGATGTTCTTCGTGGTCATCCCGGCGCTGTTCGGCGGTTTCGGCAACTATTTCATGCCGTTGCAGATCGGCGCGCCGGACATGGCCTTCCCGCGAATGAACAACCTGTCGTTCTGGCTCTATGTCGCCGGCACCACACTGGCGGTCTGTTCGGTCCTGTCGCCCGGCGGCAACGGTCAGCTTGGCTCGGGTGTGGGCTGGGTTCTCTACCCGCCGCTCTCTGTCAAGGAGGCCGGCATGTCGATGGACCTCGCGATCTTCGCGGTGCACGTCTCGGGTGCCTCGTCGATCCTTGGTGCGATCAACATGATCACCACCTTCCTGAACATGCGCACCCCGGGCATGACCCTGTTCAAGGTGCCGCTGTTCTCGTGGTCGATCTTCGTCACCGCCTGGCTGATCCTGCTGGCCCTCCCCGTTCTGGCCGGCGCCATCACCATGCTGCTGACCGACCGCAACTTCGGCACGACATTCTTCGATCCGGCTGGCGGCGGTGACCCAATCCTGTACCAGCACATCCTTTGGTTCTTCGGTCACCCCGAAGTGTACATCGTGATCGTGCCCGGTTTCGGCATCATCAGCCACGTGATCGCGACCTTCTCGCGCAAGCCGATCTTTGGCTACCTGCCGATGGTCTGGGCGATCATCGCGATCGGCGCACTGGGCTTTGTCGTCTGGGCGCACCACATGTACACCGTCGGCATGTCGCTGTCGCAGCAAAGCTACTTCATGCTGGCAACGATGGTCATCGCGGTCCCCACCGGGGTCAAGGTGTTCAGCTGGATCGCGACCATGTGGGGCGGTTCGATCGAGTTCAGGACACCGATGCTCTGGGCATTGGGCTTCCTGTTCCTGTTCACCGTCGGCGGCGTGACCGGCGTGGTGCTGAGCCAGGCAGGCGTCGACCGGGCCTATCACGACACCTACTACGTGGTTGCCCACTTCCACTACGTGATGTCGCTGGGCGCGGTGTTCGCGATCTTTGCGGGGATCTACTTCTACTTCCCCAAGATGTCGGGCCGCATGTACTCGGAGTTCTGGGGGAAAATCCACTTCTACACGATGTTCCTCGGTGCGAACCTGACCTTCTTCCCGCAGCACTTCCTGGGCCGTCAGGGCATGCCGCGCCGCTACATCGACTATCCGGAGGCTTTTGCGCTTTGGAACTACGTCTCGTCGATCGGCGCCATGATCTCCTTCGCCTCGTTCATTCTGTTCTTCGGCATCATGTTCTACGCGCTGAGAAGTGGCACGCGGGTGACAGAGAACAACCCGTGGAACGAATACGCGGACACCCTGGAATGGACCCTGCCCTCGCCGCCGCCCGAACACACCTTCGAGCAGCTGCCAAAGCAGGAAGACTGGGACAAGAGCCCCGCGCACTAAACGCCCGTTGAAAGACACTGAAAAGGCCCCGCCGGCGCGGGGCCTTTTTTTTGTGCGCCCACCCTGCCCGCCCCCTGTCCGGCGCTTCCAGGACGTCTCGCCCAAAATCCTCCCGGAGCGACGCACGACCAGACGATTGCGTCTATTGCACCCCGCCGCGGAACAACCGCGATTACAATCCTCATGGTTCAATTCTCCCTTGTTGCAGCACCATCATTAACCGCCCGCCGGCGCCTGCGTTGACCCCCGGCAATTCTGCTGTATATCCGGACTGTTGATTGATTTGCCGGGGCTGAACCGGTGCTTTCCAAAGGGTTCAATGCCTTACCAATGGACCACTCCACCGCGTCAGGACGCGCAGGAAATCCATCTCTGGCCGCATAACTCGCTTTCGGCCGAGGGGTTTGCCGCGATGATCCTGGGGTTCTTCCTCTTTGCCTCGGTGCCGCTTTACAGCGTGATCGGGACGGCGGTGCTTTGGGGGTTGTTGCCCTTCATGCTGGCGGCGACCGGCGCGCTTTATTACGCGCTCCGGCGCAATCAGCGCGACCGGCGGATCCTCGAAGTGCTGAAGATGACGCCCGAAGTCACGCATCTGACCCGGACCAACGCCAAGGGTGACCGGCAGGACTGGGAAAGCCGGACCTACTGGGTCAAGGTTTCCCTGCATGAACAGGGCGGCCCGGTGCCCTTTTACGTCACACTAAAGGGTAATGGACGAGAGGTGGAAATCGGCGCATTTCTCAGCGAAGATGAACGCAAGGCGCTCTACGGCGACCTGACGGACGCGGTGCACCGCGCCGCGCAGCCCTGAGGAGACAGGCGAGAATGGCCCAGGCGCCCGCAACCCCGAAATGGCACCGTGCCGCAATGCGGCTGGCGGCGGCTTTGGGGCGTGACAACTGGCTGGACCGGATGACCCCCGCCCCGTCAGAGGCCGCTGCACTGCGCCTGCGCGATATCCTCGGCACGCGGGTGCCGCCGCTGCGCAAACAGGTGGTCTTTCTGATCCCGCTGGTCGGCCCCGATCACGTCGCTGACTGGGCGGCGGTCGAGGCGCGGCTGGGCGCGACGCTGGACTGTTTTCTGGCGCAGGACGACCCGCACTGGCAGGCAGTGATCTGCTGCCAGACCCGTCCGGACCTGCCCACAGATCCGCGCATCACCTACCTGCCGTTCGACGCCCCTGGCCCCGGCAACGACAAGTGGATGAAACTGGCGGCCCTGACCGAACATCTGGAGCGGATGAACCTGCCGCCCTCCTATGTCATGACCTTCGACGCCGACGACCTGTTGCGGCAGGGCAGTGTGCGCGAGATGCTGCGGCGGCAGGCGCCGGGCGGCTACCTCGTGCAGTCCGGCTATGTCATGGATGATGCCACCGGGGTCATTGCGCTGGCCGACGCGCCCAGCCCGCGACAGCCGCTGCGCAAACCGTTCTGGAAACTCTGCGGCTCCTGCGCGGCGGTGGCGCATGACCCGGACCTGCCGCAAAGCAGCGCCTTCCTGCAGGCCATGACCCAGCACGAACACCGCATGTTCCCCTACTTGTCGGCCTTGGCCGGGCGGTCGCTGTCACCGCTTTCGCAGCCTTCGGTGCTCTATGTGCTGAACCACGGCGAGAACTTCGGCGCGCGCCGCGGCCGTGTCGGTTTCAAGACCCGCTTCGTCCAACGCTTTCGCATCGACGACCCGGACACGTTGTCCGCAATTGCCGACGGCTTTCCCGCCCCGGAGATCGTCGAGGACGAGCTGACCGAAAACACCGCATGACCGCAGGGAACCGGGCCGCCAGCGCGCCGCCCCTGTTTCGCAAGGCCCCTGAATTTTCGGGCCGCTGCTTCTTTGGTTTCAAAAACACCTCGGGGGAGTCGCCGCAGGCGACGGGGGCAGCGCCCCCTCCCCACCAGCCGTTCAGGCCGAAAGCCGGTCCTTGACCCGCGGGCCCACCGCGCCGAAATCCATCTGGCCGGTGTACTTGGACTTCAACACGCCCATCACCCGGCCCATATCACGGATCGAATCCGCGCCCACCTCGGCCATGGCGGCGTCGATTGCCGCCGCCACTTCCTTGTCGTTCAGGGCGCGCGGCAGGAATTCCTCGATCACGCCGATCTCGGCCTCCTCGCGCTCGGCCAGATCCAGCCGGCCGCCCTCTTCATAGCTCTTGGCGCTCTCGCGCCGCTGCTTGACCATCTTGCCAAGGATGGCCAGCACCTCGGTATCGCTGACGCCGGTTTCATTGCCTTCGGCCCGGGCGGCGATGTCGCGGTCCTTGATGGCGGCGTTGATCAGGCGCAAGGTGGTCAGGCGCTCCTGCGCCCGGTCCCTCATTGCCTGTTTCACCGCCGCGTTGACCTTTGCGCGCAGTTCCATGAGCTTTATCCCCAAAGCTTGTCTCTGAACATTGGACCGTATCCCACACCGCCCCCTGTTGCAAGCGCAGCAAATTCCGCCAAACCCATGATTTCCTTATGTTATTGTTTTTGCACGAACACTTGACCCGCCCCGCGCCGCGCCTTAGGTTCCGGCCAATTTGCCGCCATCCGGAGAACTGCCATGCCTGCTGCCCATGCACGCCCGACCGCCTGCCTTGCCCTTGCCGATGGCACGCTGTTCTATGGCACCGGTTTCGGCGCCACCGGCCAGACCACGGCGGAACTGTGTTTCAACACCGCCATGTCCGGTTATCAGGAGATCATGACTGATCCCTCCTACGCCGGACAGATCGTCACTTTCACCTTTCCGCACATCGGCAACGTGGGCGTGAACCCCGACGATGACGAGACCGGCGATCCGGTGGCGGCGGGCATGGTGGTGAAATGGATGCCGACGCAAAGCTCCAACTGGCGCGCGGCGCAGGAACTGGGCGATTGGCTGGCATCCCGGGGCCGGATCGCCATCGGCGGCATCGACACCCGGCGTCTGACCCGCGCCATCCGCCAGTTGGGCGCGCCGCATGTGGCGCTGGCACATGACCCCGAGGGCAATTTCGACACCGACGCACTGGTCAAGGCCGCCCGCGCCTTCCCCGGTCTCGAAGGGCAGGACCTCGCGCTGGACGTGACCTGTCAGCAAAGCTACCGCTGGGATGAGATGCGCTGGGCCTGGCCCGAGGGGTATCAGCGCCAGACCGACCCGAAACACAAGGTTGTCGCCGTCGATTACGGCGCCAAGCGCAACATCCTGCGCTGCCTTGCCTCGGCGGGCTGTGACGTCACCGTGATGCCCGCCACCGCCACATTTGACGAGGTCATGGCCCATCAGCCCGACGGCATCTTTCTCTCCAACGGCCCCGGCGATCCGGTGGCCACCGGGGCCTATGCCGTGCCGATGATCCAGCGTTTGCTGAACGACACGCAGTTGCCGATCTTCGGCATCTGCCTCGGGCACCAGATGCTGGCGCTGGCGGTTGGGGCGAAGACGGTCAAGATGAACCACGGCCATCACGGCGCCAACCACCCCGTCAAGGACAATGAAACCGGCAAGGTCGAGATCACCTCGATGAACCACGGCTTTGCGGTCGACAGCCAGAGCCTGCCGCAAGGCGTGCTGGAAACCCATGTCTCGCTGTTCGACGGATCGAACTGCGGCATCCGCCTTGCCGACCGCCCGGTTTTCAGCGTGCAGCACCATCCAGAGGCCAGCCCCGGCCCGCAGGACAGTTTCTACCTGTTTGAACGTTTCGCCGCCTCGATGGACGCCGCCTGAGGAAAAAAGCCAAAAAATCGGTCTTTGTTAACGGTTTGGTTGCACCCGGCGGGCAAAATACCCGCCGGGCTTAACCCTTCATTTACCATATCGGTGTCAACCTCTCGCTAACCAAGGTTCCGCGGGAGAGTGAATGTCGGAGCATCGCCTCCATCTGGCCGAGGCCACACTGGCACAGGCCAAGGCCCGCAGGGGCCAACCCATCAGTCACATCCTGATGGAGGATGGCAAGGTTGCGCCGACCGCCATCCTGCCCGCCATGGCAGAGGCCGCGCGCCTCGGTCAGCCCTTGCCGCAAGTCATCACCGCCGACGCCATCGCCTCGCGTCAGGACGTGCTGGACGCGCAGGCGCAGCACTACGGCGCCTTGGTTCTCAACCGGGCCGACAGTCCGCCGGACGTGGCGCTCGGCCCCCTGCTGCCACCCGAATTCTGCCTGCAACACGGCGTCCTGCCCTGGATGCGGGTGGGCGATACCTTGTTGCTGGCCACATCCCGGCCCGAGGATTTTCAGACACTGCTGCCCCTTCTCCCGCCGGACATCGGACCGGTTGTCATGGCGTTGGCGCTGGAGTCCGACATTCATGCGGTCATCTCGGACCGGTCCGGGGCCGCGCTGGCGCAGGCGGCGGAAACCTGGGTCCCGGATGAGGACAGCTGCCGGGACATGGGCACCGTCACGCCCCAGCGCCGAGCCATCGCAATTGTCGCCGCGCTGATCTTTGTCGGGCTGCTGGCCTTTCAGCCGCAATGGCTCTTTGCCGGCGCGCTGGCCCTGGCGCTTGGCTCGCTGATCCTGTCACAGGGGCTGAAACTGGCGGCCTTGATCGCCCTGCCCCGCCGCGCCGCCCCCCCACCCGCCGCGCTGCCGGGTCGCCCACCTATGGTCTCGATCCTTGTGCCTTTGTTCCGCGAAGAGGACATCGCCCGCACGCTGGTCGAACGCCTCTCCCGGCTGACCTACCCCAAGGCGCTGCTGGACGTGGTTCTGGTGCTGGAGGCAGAGGATACGCTGACCCGCGCCACACTGGCGCGCACCGACCTGCCGCCCTGGATGCGGACGATCACCGTGCCGCCGGGCCGCGTCACCACCAAGCCGCGCGCGCTCAACTACGCCTATCGCTTCACCCGGGGCCAGATCGTCGGCATCTACGACGCCGAGGATTCCCCAGCCCCCGATCAGATCACCCGCATGGTCGAACATTTCGACCGCGCCCCCCCCGAGGTCGGCTGCCTGCAGGGGGTGCTGGATTACTACAACCCGCGCGCCAACTGGCTGTCGCGTTGTTTCACAATCGAATATGCAAGCTGGTTCCGGGTGCTGCTGCCCGGGCTGTCGCGTCTGGGCCTTGTCGTTCCCCTGGGCGGCACGACTGTGTTTTTTTGCCGCGAGGTGCTGGAAAAGGTCTGCGGATGGGATGCTCATAACGTGACCGAGGACGCGGATCTGGGTATCCGCCTCGCCCGACACGGCTACCGTACCGAACTGGTGCCCTCCGTCACCCGCGAAGAGGCCAACAACCGGTTCTGGCCCTGGATCAAGCAACGCTCGCGCTGGCTCAAGGGCTATGGCATCACCTGGTGGGTGCATTCGCGCAGGCCGCGACGTCTTTGGCGGGATCTGGGAACGCGGCGCTTCATCGGGTTTCAACTGCTGTTTCTGACGACATTGGTGCAATTCACCTTTGCCCCGGTGCTCTGGTCCTTCTGGCTGATCCTCGCCGGACTGCCGCACCCGCTGGACCCGGTGATGACCCCCGCCATGGTGCTGAAACTCACGGCGGTTTTCCTCAGCGCCGAGGCCATCTCGATCATCGTCGGCCTTGCCGCGCTGGCACGCTCGCCGCATCGCTTCCTGATGCCCTGGGTGCCGACGCTTTTTGCCTATTTCCCGCTGGGCACGGTCGCGATCTACAAGGCGCTGTACGAAACCGTCCGCAGCCCCTTTTACTGGGACAAGACCCAGCATGGCCGCTCTGCGCCGGACGCGCCCGGCGCAGACGTCCCACAGGACCAATGACGCCCGACGATCACCGCGGCACACACCTGTCCCGGACTTGATCCGGGTCCTCCCGACGCGCGCCCGGACTGGCTCATATCAACACTTGACTGCCCCAATTTCAGACCGGCCGATGATCCGCATTGTCCTGCTTCAGCCGGGTGATGAAGGCGACCGAGATATGGTCGCGCAGCGCGCTGTAGGCCGCCTCTTCGTCCCGCAGGGAAATCGCATCGACAATCGCCTTGTGCTCGGCCAACGCAATCTCGCCCCGCCCCTCCGCCGCCAGCGAAGTCGTCGCCATCAAGGCCATCGAGCGATAGACAAGGTCCAGCTGCTGCACCAGATAGCGATTGTGAGAGGCAAGGTGGATCATCCGGTGAAACCGCCGGTTCGCCCGCGCCATCATGGGCGGATCCGCCAGCAGCGCGCGGTCTTCGTCGATCATGTCGTAAAGCACGCGGACCTCTTCCTCGGTCGCGTGCCGCGCCGCCAGCCGCGCCGCCAGACCCTCCAGCTCGGACCGCACGGCATAAAGTTCGGCCATCTGGTTGTGATCCAGCGAGGCCACGATCAATGACCGCCCGTCCCGCGCCAGCAGAGACTGCGTCTCAAGCCGTTGCAAAGCCTCGCGGATCGGCGTGCGCGACACCCCGAAGCGATCCGCCAGCTCACTTTCGACCAACCTGTCGCCCGGCCGGTAGACGCCCTGATCGATCGCCTCCAGGATCATCGTATAGGCATCTTTCTGCACCGGCTTCACCTGGGCCATGCGCCCCTCCCTTGCGTCCATCGCGCAACGATAGCCGCGGGACTGTTGCAGGATCAAGCGGCAGCAATTGCCGCAGGCCCCGAAGGCCCCTAGCTATGGAGCATGACACGCCATCCATTCGCCGACAGTTTCGCGCATGTGCGCACCTGGGTCTTTGACCTCGACAACACGCTTTACGCGCCAGCCATCCGCCTGTTCGACCAGATCGAAACACGGATGACCGATTACGTGATGCGTATCACCGGCGTTGCGCGGGAGGATGCAGAGCATCTGCGCAAGAGCTATTGGGCCGAGTACGGCACCACTCTGGCGGGGCTGATGACCCATCATCACATCGACCCGGACCACTACCTGACAGAGGTGCATGACATTTCCTTCGATGCGCTGACCCCGGATCCGCACCTTGCCGAGTTGATCGCCGAATTGCCCGGCCGCCGGATCGTCTACACCAACGGCAGCGCGCCCTATGCCGCACAGGTCCTGCGCGCCCGTGGCCTGTCGCAGGCCTTTGACGCGATCTACGGCGTCGAACACGCCGATTACGCGCCCAAACCTCGCGCCGAGGCCTTTGAACGCATCTTTGCCCGCGATGGCGTCGTGGCTGAAAACGGTGCAATGTTCGAAGACGACCCGCGCAACCTTGCAGCACCCCACGCGATGGGGATGCGCACGGTTCACGTGGCGCCCGCCCCTGCCCCGGCCCCGCATATTCACCACCACACCGACGATCTGACAGGCTTTCTTCGGGACCTTCGCTGAGCGGCGGCAGGCGGAAGCACCGCAGGATGGTAAGCCGCATGGCCCCCGCCCGCTTTGCGCCCTAGATAGGCGTCAAAGGAGCAGGCCATGGACTACGACATCATCATCTCGGGCGGCGGCATCGCGGGTTTGGCCGCCACCGCCACCTTTGCCTCTGCCGGTTTCCGCACGCTCTGCGTCGATCCGGCCCCGCCGGTGACCGAACGGGATGCCGATGGCGCCGATCTGCGCACCACCGCCTTCCTGC
Organism: Paracoccaceae bacterium; assembly: GCA_034670345.1. Taxonomy (GTDB): domain Bacteria; phylum Pseudomonadota; class Alphaproteobacteria; order Rhodobacterales; family Rhodobacteraceae; genus Antarctobacter. Next base: position 14,099 of record JAXMNQ010000006.1, read on the forward strand.
AACCCGCACAGGCCTTTCTGGAGGACACCGGCCTCTGGCCACGGTTGGCCGATCACGCCATGCCACTGCAAGTCATGCGCATCGTGGATGCGGGTGGCCCCGTCGCGGAACCGCGCGTGATCAAGGACTTCGAGGCCGGGGATATCTCGGACAAGCCCTTTGGCTGGAACCTGCCCAACTGGCTGCTGCGCCGCGAAATGGCCGCGCGTCTGTCAGAGTTGGACACGGCCGACTTCCGCCCCGGCACCGGCACAACCGCGCTGTTTACACGCGAGGGCGAGGCCCGTGTTTCGCTCAGCGACGGCACCCGTGCCCGCTGTCGTCTGCTGATCGCCGCCGACGGGCGCGCCTCTCCCATGCGGCAAGCGGCGGGTATCGCGGTGCGGACCACGCGGTTCGGTCAAAAGGCGCTGGCCTTCGCCGTCACCCATCCGATCCCCCATTGCAACGTCTCGACCGAGATTCACCGCACCGGCGGCCCCTTTACCCTTGTACCGCTGCCCGATCTGGACGGCCGCCCCTGCTCTGCCGTTGTCTGGATGGAGGACGGGCCAAAGGCACAGCGGCTGTTCTCCCTGGACGAGGCGGAGTTCGAACAGGAAATGTCCGACCGCGCCTGTCATCTGTTCGGCCCGCTGAAACTCGCCTCACGTCGAACCATCTGGCCGATCATCGCGCAAGAGGCCGAGCGATTGAGCGCACAGCGGATGGCGCTTGTGGCCGAGGCCGCGCATGTGGTGCCGCCCATCGGCGCACAGGGTCTGAACATGAGCCTGAAGGACATCGCGGTGCTGCGCGACCTCGCACTGGCCCGCCCCGAGGGGCTGGGCGATATTGAGATGCTGGGTGCCTATCACCGTGCCCGCATCACCGACATCCGCGCCCGCGTGGCCGGGATCACCGCGTTGAACCGCATTTCCCAGATCTCGTCGGAACCCCTGCGCGACATGCGCGCCAAAGGGTTGGATGCGCTGTACAGCCTGAAGCCGGTGCGCACCTCGCTGATGCAACTGGGGCTGGGCGCAAGCGGATAGGGTGGATGGGGGCGCCGCCCCCTCTGCGCGTTCCGCGCATTCACCCCCGAGGATATTTGGAAAACCAAAGAAGCGTAAGGTTTCGCTAACCTTCTCGTTGCAGAGTAGACTTGCGGTACAGGCTGAGGAGCCGATGACCGCAAACCGAAGAAGCCCCCTGTCGCACTCCGGCAGGGGGTACTTCATTGGGGCGGCCCAGACCGATAGACCAGCGGCTTACCTTCTTTGGTTTTTCAAATACCCTCGGGGGAGTCGACCACAGGGAGACGGGGGCAGAGCCCCCTGCCCGGTTCTCCTCAGAGCACCTCGCCGACCACCTTGCGCAGTCGGCCCACAGTGCCGTCAACATCATACAGCTTGTCCAGTCCGAACAACCCGATGCGGAAGGTCGAGAACTCCGGCGGCTCGTCACATTGCAGCGGCACACCTGCGGCGATCTGCATGCCATGCGCGGCAAAGGCCTTGCCGGTTTTCACATCCGGGTCGCCGGTATAGCTGACCACCACACCGGGCGCGCCGTAGCCCTCGGCGGCGACCGATTTCACGCCCTTCTCGGCGAACATGGCGCGCACGGCCGTGCCCAGCGCCCATTGCGCCTCTTTGAGCTTGGCGAAACCATACTCGCGGGTTTCCAGCATGGTGTCGCGGAAGGCGCGTAGCCCGTCGGTCGGCATGGTGGCGTGATAGGCGTGGCCGCCGTCCTCATAGGCCTTCATGATCTGGTGCCATTTCTTGAGGTCCACGGCAAAACTGTCAGACGTGGTCTGCTCCAGCCGCGCCAGCGCGCGGTCGGACATCATCACCAGACCCGCGCAGGGCGTCGCGGACCAGCCCTTTTGCGGTGCCGAGATCAGCACGTCCACACCCAGCGCCTGCATGTCGACCCAGATGCAGCCCGAGGCGATGCAGTCCAGCACCATCGGCGCGCCCGCGTCATGCGCGGCCTTCGCCATGCGTGCGATGTAGTCGTCCGGCAGGATCACGCCGGCGGAGGTTTCCACATGCGGGGCAAAGACCACGTCCGGTTTGACCTCGGCAATCCTGGTCTCGACCTCCTCGATCGGCGCGGGCGCAAAGGGGGCGTCGACCGCGTTGCCGGTGCGGCGCGCCTTCATCACCGTAGTGTCCCCGGCAAAGCCGCCCGCCTCGAAGATCTGCGACCAGCGGTAGGAGAACCAGCCGTTGCGCACCACCAGCACATTGGCACCGCGCCCGAACTGGCGCGCCACAGCCTCCATCCCGTAGGTGCCGCCGCCCGGGACAAGGGCCACGCCATCGGCGTTGTACACCTCGCGCAACATGCCCGAGATGTCGCGCATCACCTGTTGAAAGGCGGCGCTCATGTGGTTGAGCGAGCGGTCGGTAAAGACGACCGAAAATTCCTGCATCCCGTCCGGGTCAACTGTGTCGAGCAAGGCAGCCATGAGATCCTCCATTTCTTGCGGACCGGTCTAGCCCGGTAAACCTGCGCCGAAAAGGCAAACCATCGGAGCGGTCACGAAAAACGGCGACGCAGAGGCGCGCCGCCGTATCATCCGTGTCTCCGGTGCTGCGGAGGATCAGTTCATGGCGAGCTTTTCACCGTAGCCGTGGGTGACGACCGAAACGGCATCGCCTGCGCGGATGAAGCTGAAGTGATAGCCGGGCGCGCCCGGCAGGCCGAAGGTGACATTGTCGCCATCCTCCAGCAGCATGACAAGACGCGCCGGCGCCTCGTTAGTCAGACCGGTCAGGTAGGTTGCGACCAGCTCATAACCCTCGGCACGTTCGGTCCAGTAGACATTCATGTCGATCTTGTCTTCGTGAAGCGTCGCGCTGGCGTCAGGCGCGGTAAGGGTGACGGCGTCGGCAAGGGCGGCGCCAGAGGTCAGGGCAAGAGCCGCTGCTGCGAGAATCGTTTTCATGACATTCCTCATGGCTTTGTTCATCTGCGTGCGGGTCCAGAATGGATCCCGTGTCTTTCTGCATTGCAGCATATGGGCGCTAACAACGGTTGCACCATGCTCAATTTTGCATAGCCGCCATGACAACTCCTGCGCGTTTAATGTATACAAATGAATACTTTATGGAACCGGGCGCACGCGACACGTTTTATGCTGCGCAAGCAAGAGGAAAGGCATCACCCCAGCGGCCCGGGCCGCCGCTCTTCGCTGAGCAGGACATTGGCATCCAGATTGCCGACCCCGGGCAGCGTCATGATGCGGCGCCGCAGCACGCGCTCGAAGTCGGACAGATCCCTCGCCACCACCCGCAGGCGATAGTCATAGGCCCCCAGCACGTGCTCCACCGTCTGCACTTCGGGGATGGCGGCGACCGCACGTTCGAAATCTTCCAGACTGACGCGCCCCTTGGTGGCCAGCTTGACCCCCAGGAACACCGTCACGCCAAAGCCCAGCGCCGCCGCGTCCAGATCCAGCCGCGCGCCGCGAAACACGCCCGCTTCGCGCAGCCGCCTGATGCGGCGCCAGCAGGCCGGCTGCGACAGACCCAACTGTCGCCCCAGCGCACCGGCCGAGGCTCCGGCATCCTGCGCCAGCGCCCGCACGATGGCGCGGTCGGTCTCGTCCATGTCGATCAAAGCGGCAGCGCCTCCTGTTCCTTGACGCGGGACACATGCATCAAGGCCTCGATGTCGGCGATATGCGGCAGGGTCAGCAGGTGTTCGCGGTAGAGTTGCTGATAATGCCCCATGTCGCGGGCGATCACCGACAGGCGCACATCCACCTGCCCCAGAAAGGTCTGTATCTCCAGCACCTCGGGCACCTCGCGCGCCGCGGCGATGAATTCGTCGAAGGCGCGGCTTTGGGTCTTGTCCAGCGTGACACGCAAGGAGACCTCGACCTCATAGCCCAGCGCGCGCCAGTCGATCACCCCGCGCACGCCCTTCAGCACCCCCGCGGCGCGCAGCCGTTCCAGCCGCCGCGCCAGCGTCGAGGCGGTGACCCCGGCCCGCTCTGCCAGCGCGCCGCCCGCCATCTCCGGCTCTGCCATCATGTGGCGCAGGATGCGCCGGTCCGTGTCATCGAGCATGGATTTACCGAAGTTCGAGAGTTATAAGAATACTTCTACCGCCTTCTGACCCAGAACCTCAAAAAACGCAACCACTCTCACCCCGCCGAGGGTAGAGTGCGCACCATAACAACAAGACCACGGAAGGAGCGCCCAAATGCGCGTTTACTATGATCGCGATTGCGATGTGAACCTGATCAAGGACAAGAAAGTCGCCATCCTTGGCTACGGCAGCCAGGGCCACGCCCACGCGCTGAACCTGCGCGACAGCGGTGCCAAGAACGTCGCCGTCGCCCTGCGCGAAGGCTCGGCCTCTGCCAAGAAATGCGAAGCCGAAGGCCTGCAGGTCATGGGCATCTCCGAAGCCGCGGCCTGGTGTGACGTGATCATGTTCACCATGCCCGACGAGCTTCAGGCAGAGACCTACAAGAAATACGTCCACGATCACCTGAAAGAGGGCTCGGCCATTGCTTTCGCCCACGGTCTGAACGTGCACTTCGGCCTGATCGAGCCCAAGCCCGGCGTCGACGTCATCATGATGGCGCCCAAGGGCCCCGGCCACACCGTGCGCGGCGAATACACCAAGGGCGGCGGCGTGCCCTGCCTCGTGGCGGTCAACAATGACGCCACCGGCAAGGCGCTGGAAATCGGCCTGTCCTACTGCGCCGCCATCGGCGGTGGCCGTTCGGGCATCATCGAAACCAACTTCCGCGAAGAATGCGAAACCGACCTCTTCGGCGAACAGGCGGTTCTGTGTGGCGGCCTGATCGAACTGATCCGCATGGGTTTCGAAACCCTGGTCGAGGCCGGTTACGCGCCGGAAATGGCCTATTTCGAGTGCCTGCACGAGGTCAAGCTGATCGTGGACCTGATCTACGAAGGCGGCATTGCCAACATGAACTACTCGATCTCGAACACCGCCGAATATGGCGAGTATGTCTCGGGTCCGCGCATCCTGCCCTACGACGAGACCAAGGCCCGGATGAAGGCGGTTCTGACCGACATCCAGACCGGCAAGTTCGTGCGTGACTTCATGCTGGAAAACGCCGTTGGCCAGCCGTCCTTCAAGGCGACCCGCCGCATCAACGACGAGCACATGATCGAGGCCACCGGCGAAAAGCTGCGCGGCATGATGCCCTGGATCTCGGCCGGCAAGATGGTCGACAAGTCCAAGAACTGATCCACCCGCCGGACCATCCGATTACGGAACATCGCTGGAACGCCCCCATCGCGGGGCGTTCCTTTTCTATTGAAAAGCCGGCAACGTCCGATGCCCCACCCACACCAGGCACCGATCAGGCACATCTTTCCTTGATCATGTCCAGCCAATCCTGAAAGTTAACAAAAAGTAATTTTAACGCCGACGACAAATGTCGGCCAATTTCAGGAGCAACCATGTCCATCAGCATCATTTCCAGCAGCACATCCACCGTGACCCTTGCCTCGACCAACGTCGGCATCCTTCCACAGGGAAACTCGGTCTATTCCACGGGCAATGGCATCGTTCTGACCAACACCTCCATTGCGGATGTCGTCATACGGGGGGCCGTGGCGGGCCTCAGCGGGATCCTTGCCCCGGACGTCGGCGACGGCAGCGGACGCGTCAGCATTGTCGTCGGTGAAACCGGGACTGTCGATGGCGCCAACAGAGGCATTCTCAGCAGCCGCCTCGCCACAAGCATCGACATCCTGGGGTCGGTGACCGCAGCCGGAACATCCACTGTGCGGCTCGACCCCCCTGCAAGCGGAACCAATGTGTTCGAGTCCACGATCACGATCTCGGGGACTGTTTCCGGGATCGGTGATGGGCTCCTTATCAATCAGGCCGAGACCCAGATATTCAACTCGGGGGTAATCGCCGCGTCCACAGGGATCCAGATCAATGAGGCGGGCACCCGGATCGTCAACACGGGCGAAATTATCGGGAATTCCTTTGCCGTCTCCGTGAGTAACGCTGGCCGGGCGATCGTCGGCAGCGCCGCGCTCGATATCCTCAATTCAGGCATTCTCAGCGGCACCGCGTCGGCAGTAGTCCTTTCGACGTCGGGCACGGCCGTCGACAGGGTGCAGAACACGGGTCTGATCAACGGCGGCGTGGACCTGAACGGAGGCAACGACACGGTGATCAACGGCGGTCAGATCGGCGGCGCTGTGACACTTGCCGGAGGCGCGGACACCTATCGCGGGTTCGGGTCCGGGGTCGCCACAGGGGGTGTCACGGGCGGCACCGGCAATGACACGCTGGTCGGCGGCGACCTGGCGGACAACCTCGATGGCGGCGACAACGATGACCTTCTGGCTGGGCGCGGCGGCGACGACACCTTGACGGGCGGAGCGGGCGCGGACCTGATCTTTGCCGGGGCGGGCAGCGACAGCGTGATTGCCGGCACCGAGAACGACACGGTGCGCGGCGGTGACGGCGATGACACGGTCTTTGGCGGTTCGGGCAATGACGACATCTTTTCCAACGCGGGTGACGACGACATCCTGGGCGAGGCCGGAAACGATTTCATTCTTGCCGGCGCAGGGGCGGACTTTGTCGACGGCGGCGCCGATAATGACACGATCAACGGCAACGGCGGCGACGATACGTTGATCGGGGATGCGGGCAATGATGTGCTGGTTGGTCAGGACGGGTCGGATACCCTCGAAGGCGGCAGCGGACTCGACACGATGGACGGCGGCATTGGCAACGACGTCCTCGAAGGCGGGGCGGACAACGACATCCTGCGTGGGCGCGCAGGTGAGGACGACCTTGCCGGTGGGCTGGGCTTCGACCTGCTGACCGGGGGGCAGGACGCGGATAATTTCGTGTTTCGCAGCACGGCGGAAACCGTTGTCGGCGCGAACCGTGACCAGATCCTAGATTTCGAGCAGGGCGTCGACCTGATCGTTGTCTCGGGCCTGTCGCCGGGTGTCTTCGAGTTCCGCGGCACAGCTGCCTTCTCGCCCTCCGGCAACCCCGAGCTGCGGCTGTTCGAGACGCCTACCGGCTCGACCATCGTACAGTTGGACAACAACGGCGACGGCACCCAGGACGCCGAGATCCGGGTGGCGAATGTCACCGGGCTGACGGCGCAGGACTTCGTGCTGTAAAGCGCCATCCCCAAGGCGAAACGCCCCCTTCCCGGGGCGTTTCCTTGTTTCGCGGGCGGCGCCAGTGCCCGGCGCAACGGCGACCGCAACATCACATCCCGCATGAATAGGCGCGGCCGTTTTATCTGGCCCCGGGCCGCGATGCCGATAAGCTTGCCCTGAATTTCTGGATTAGGGGAGACAAAGTCATGGCAACCTTCGTGATTGATACACTGACCAACGCGCAAACAACCCTCGCAGGGAGCGATGAATATATTATTCTGGAAGGTGTTACGCAGTACTTCGCGAACCAGGTCGTCAACGTTACTGGCGGCAACACCGACCTTTTCATTCTGGGAACCGTCCTTTCGACCAATAATGATACGATCGACATGGGCGCAAACATTAACACAACCATCTATGTCGGGCCAACGGGGTCCGTGCTGTCGGCATCGGGCCGTCGCCCGATCGAAGGCTCAGGCAGTGGGACGACAGTAACCAACTACGGCACAATATCCGGCGGCCAGATCGAGCTTTTTGGCGACAACGCGACATTCGTGAACGGTGGCACGGTGGAAGGAACGTATACCAGCACGGGATCGATTGCCGCCCTGCGGATGGAAGGCCAGGATTCAAGGCTCGTCAACAGCGGTGTGATGAACTCGGCTTCGGACTTGGTATTAAGGTTTGAAGGAACCGCCACCGTGGTCAATTCAGGGACAATGACCGGTGCCAATGATGGCATCCATGCGCTCCTGTCTCTGGGTGATTCCTTCAGACTGTCGAACAGCGGAACCATCGTGGCGGATGGCATTGCGGTCACCGCCGGCGCGGATAACGACGTGATAAGCAACACCGGCACGATCACCGGCGACATCCAGATGGGTGGCGGTGCCGACGCCTACATTGGCGCGGGTGCTGGCGTCACGGCGGGCACGGTGTTGGGCGAGAGCGGCGACGACACGCTGACCGGCGGAGATTTCGCCGACGACTTCAACGGCGGCGCCGACGATGACCTGCTGGTCGGGCGCGCGGGCAACGACACGCTCGACGGGGGCAGCGGGTTTGATACCCTGCTGGGCGGCGCGGGCGACGACCTGATGATCGGCGGCGATGGCACCGACGACGACACGCTGAACGGCGGCAGCGGCAATGACGACCTGCAGGGCGGCGGCGGCGCCGATGTCCTTGTGGGTCAGGACGGGTCGGACACGCTTGACGGCGGCGACGGCGCCGACATCATGGACGGCGGCGCGGGCGACGACCTCCTTGAAGGCGGGGCGGACAATGACATCCTGCGTGGTCGCGCCGGAGAGGACAACCTTGCCGGGGGGCTCGGCCTCGACCTGCTGACAGGCGGACAGGATGCGGACAGTTTCGTGTTCCGCAACACGGCGGAAACCGTGGTCGGTGCCAGCCGTGACCAGATCCTCGACTTCGAACAGGGTGTCGACCTGATCGTGGTCGCGGGCCTGTCGCCGGGTGTCTTCGAATTCCGCGGCACCAGCCCCTTTTCCCCCTCCGGCAACCCCGAGTTGCGGCTGTTCGAGACAGCCACCGGCTCGACCATCGTTCAGTTGGACAACAACGGCGACGGCACGCAGGACGCCGAGATCCGGGTGGCCAATGTCACCGGGCTGACGGCGCAGGACTTCGTGCTGTAACGCGAAGCAAGGCGCGAACCGGTCACGCATGGCCGGACCGCGCCATTCTCCAATCTCCGAAAATCGGCTATGCCGCACAGAATGGCCGGGATCTGGTCCTGCCGAGGACCGGACATGAACCGGCGCCGCGCTTTACCACGCACACTGCAAATGACTCTCAAGATCCAAAAGGAATAGATCCATGGCCAGTTTCGTTTTCACCGATCTTCAAACCACCCCCCAGACCCTGACCGGATCCCAAACCGGTGTCCTGTCTGGCCCGGAAGCGCAGCTGATCGTGACGGGCAACGATGCGATCACCACAAGCGGAACCTCACCCAACTACCTGACGATCGACGGCTCGGTCATCGTCTCCTCAACGATTTCGTCCTACAATGCCATTGCCGTCGGCGGGACCGTTGTGGAAATCAGCGTGGGACCAAATGGCTACCTGTCCTCCAGCAACGGGGATACGGTTTTCGGCGAATTGTCCTTTATCTTCGTGCTGCAAAACGCGGGAACGATCCAGTCCGGAGAGGACGCCGTCCAGGTCGCTCTAAGCGGCACGGGAATCGCGACACAATTGTCGAACAGCGGCACCATACAGGCCTATTCGGATGGGGTTGTGCTGGACTCCCAAGCCGGTGAGTCCAGGATCGTGAACACGGGAACGATCATCGGCCTGACGGGCTATGGCATCTACCAGAACTGGGTCACCGGCACGAACGGGAGCGCCTTCCTGAACAACTCCGGCTATATCTTCGGAGATTTGGGCAGCTATACCGCGCTCAGTGGCATCGGTCAGAACATTATCCGCAATTCCGGCATCATGGACGGGGATATCACACTGGACAATGGCGATGATTACTATGATGGCGACGGCGGACAGGTGCTGGGAATTGTCTTTGGCGACGAGGACAACGATACGCTGGCCGGCGGCGGCCTGACCGACGTGCTCGATGGCGGCAATGGCGATGATCTGCTTGTGGGGCGCGGCGGTGACGATGATCTGCGGGGGAACAGCGGCGCTGACCGGCTGATCGGCGGCGCGGGCAACGACATCATGTCCGGCGGGTTCAACGACGACACCCTGACCGGCAATTCCGGCGACGACACGATGACCGGCGACAATGGCGCGGATCTTCTGGTGGGCCAGGACGGCTCGGACGAGATGAATGGCGGCGCCGACAATGACACGATGGATGGCGGCAATGGCGACGACATCCTCGAAGGCGGCAGCGGCAACGACATCCTGCGCGGCCGCGCCGGTGAGGACCAGATGGCGGGCGGCCTCGGGTTCGACCTGCTGACCGGCGGACAGGATGCGGATGTTTTCGTGTTCCGCAGCACGGCGGAAACCCTGGTGGGCGGGCTGCGCGACCAGATCCTCGACTTCGAACAGGGCGTCGACCTGATCGTGGTTTCGGGCCTGTCGCCGGGCGTGTTCGAGTTCCGTGGCACGGCGGCCTTCGCCCCCTCCGGCAATCCCGAACTGCGCCTGTTCGAGACGCCCACCGGATCCACCATCGTGCAGATCGACAACAACGGCGACGGCTCGCAGGACGCCGAGATCCGCGTGGCGAATGTCATCGGGCTGTCGGCGGAGGACTTTGTGCTGTAATGTGTCCCATCGGTCAGCCGCGCCCCTGACTCGGGCACGGCTGACCATACCCAATCGACCCCGACTTTCTTACGGTTAGCCCCCACCGGAACCCGCATGGATTGCAAACTGCGGCCAAGGGCTGTCCCGACCCCACCAAACCGCCTAGCGTCTTTTCCAACAGTTGCCTGAACGTATTTTCAACATCCCAGAAAGAGCCAAAATGCCGTTTGACGTAATCACAACCAACCTCACCTCCCGATACGACCTCGTCAACGATGACACAGTTTACATGGCCGCGGGCACGCGCCTCACCTCCGCTGATTGGGGCTTCCTCGTCTTTCCCGCACCCACCGCCGAGAACATCAATCTTTATGTGATGGGCGAGGTGTTTGCCGTGCAGGAAGGCATAGAATTCTATCGCTCGCTCAACTTCCAGAACGCCGTGGTCAACAGCGCGATCGTGATTGGCGCCTCTGGCAGCGTGACGTCAAACACCGATGGGATCCTTGCCGAAGACGGAACCCTGAGGATCACGAACCACGGCAGCATCCATGGCGATAGCAATGGCATCTCCCTCTTCGGCGGTGGCGCCAAGATCCTGAACACCGGAACGATCACGGCTGGCACAAATCAGGCGATCAAGGTGGAAGCTGGCGGAAACACGGACCCTGTGTTCATCATGAACAGCGGGATCATGTCCACCGTGGTCAATGGCGGTGCGGCCATCGACTTCAACGCAGCTACTGGCGTGGCCGGCATCATCATCAACTCCGGTGAAATCAACGGCAATGTGAATTTCGACATCGCTGGGGGTATGAACGACCGTTACGAGGCCAGCGGAACCGGTGTCGTCAACGGCTTGATCTCCAGCGGGGACGGTCTCGACACGCTGGTGGGCGGCGATCTGGCGGACAACATGGATGCCGGGACCGGTGACGACCTCGTGGTGGGGCGCGCCGGGAACGACACCCTGCTGGGCGGTTCGGGCAACGACACCATGCTTGGCGGGGCCGGTGACGACCACGTGGATGGCGGCGCCGACAACGACACCATGAACGGCCAGGACGGCGATGACACGGTGCTGGGGGGGACCGGCAATGATGCTATGACCGGCGGCGCCGGGGCAGACGAGATGCGCGGCGGCGCCGACAACGACACCATGAACGGCCAGGATGGCGAAGACCTGCTGGAGGGCGACGCCGGGAACGACATCCTGCGCGGCGGCAACGGAGACGATGCGCTGGCGGGCGGTCTTGGCTTTGACCTGCTGACCGGCGGACAGGGCGCGGACAGTTTCGTCTTCCGCGCACTGGCGGAGACGGCGGTGGGCGCCCTGCGCGACCAGATCCTCGATTTCGAACAGGGGGTGGACCTGATCGTGGTGGCGGGCCTCAGCCCGGGTGTATTCGAGTTCAGGGGCACCGCTGCCTTCGCCCCCTCCGGCAACCCCGAGTTGCGGCTGTTCGAGACCCCCACCGGCTCGACCATCGTGCAGTTGGACAACAATGGCGACGGCACGCAAGATGCCGAGATCCGGGTTGCCAATGTCACCGGGCTGACGGCGCAGGACTTCGTGCTCTGACGCAGGCGGGCGGCGCCTGATTCCGCCTGTCCCGAATGCCCTGTACGCTTCGGCAGCGGATTGCGCCCGAGACCATTTTTGAGAAAGGAAAGATCATGACCACAACACTTGTCAGCGCCAATATCACCAACACACAACAGACCCTGAACGGCGACGATGTCTTTATCCTGCCGGAGGCCTTCAGCATCACCAATACCGGGCGGGGCTTCAACCTCGGTGGAAACGAGAACCAGGTCTTTCTCTATGGCGATGTCTTTTCGACGGATGAAATCGCCTTGCGGATGGACAGCACCGTCATCGGCAACGAGGTTTATATCGGCGAGCACGCGACGGTCTTTGGCGGCGACAGTTCCTTTGTGACAGTCGTTTTGCGCGGCACCGACAGTTCTATGGTCAATCACGGTGCCATCGTGGGAAATTCCTTCGATGCGGTCGTTGCATTTCTGGGGGACTCCAACCTGTTCGTGAACCACGGCGATGTCGATGCACTCAGAGGGTCTGCCGTCCGGATCGGCTTCTCTGGCGCGACGAGCAGTGACCTCGGGCTGATCAACCACGGCAGCATCACCAGCTCGGAAACCGCCATCAACATCCTGAACACCAGCGATGCCGTGCTCTTGCAGAACTTCGGCGATATCTCGGGCCTTACCGGGGTGTTTCTTGATCTGACGGCACAGCTGACCCTGGAAAACCACGGCATCATCACGGGAACAGAGAACGCCGTCGATCTGACAGGCGACAATTCGACCATCCTGAACACCGGCACCCTGTCGGGCACCACGTCGGTCAGCGGCCAGAACGCGCGCATCACCAATTCCGGCAGCATGTCCCGTCTGGCCATCGACTCGGGTGTGGTGACCGCGATCCTGGTGGAGAACCTGGCCGGGGGCGTCATCGCCGACGCCATCGCCGCGCCCGGAATAACCGATGTGACCCTGCGCAACGCCGGCGAGATCGCAGGCACTGTCGGCCTGGGGAGCGGAATCGACATCGTGACCAATGCCGGCCAGATCTTCGGTGACGTCAGCCTCGGCGCCGAGGACGATTTCTACCGCGGCCTGGGCAGCGGCCTGGTGTCCGGCGAGGTTTCGGGCGGGGACAACAACGACACGCTGATTGGCGGGTCCGACAATGACAGTTTCGACGGCGGCAATGGCGAGGATCTGCTGGTCGGTCATGGCGGCGACGACACCATCGACGCCGGGTTCGGCAATGACCTTGTTCTGGGCGGCGATGGCAATGATGTCCTTCTTGGATCGGTCGGAACCGATACGCTGAACGGCGGCGCGGGGTCCGACGATATCCAGGGCGGCAGCGAAAGCGATATCCTGGTGGGACAGGAGGGGTCTGACACGCTGGATGGCGGAGAAGGCGCAGATATCATGGACGGTGGCAACGGCGACGACGTGCTCGAAGGTGGCAGCGGCAACGACATCCTGCGCGGCCGCGCAGGAGAGGACGACCTTGCCGGAGGTCTGGGCCTCGACCTGCTGACCGGCGGGCAGGATGCGGATAATTTCGTCTTCCGCAGCCTGGCAGAAACCGCCGTAGGGGCCAACCGCGACCAGATCCTGGACTTTGAGCAGGGGCTGGACACGATCGTTGTGGCGGGCCTGTCGCCGGGTGTCTTCGAGTTCCGCGGCACCAGCCCCTTCGCTCCCTCAGGCAATCCCGAACTGCGCCTGTTCGAGACGCCCACCGGCTCGACCATCGTGCAGTTGGACAACAACGGCGACGGAACGCAGGACGCCGAGATCCGGGTGGCCAATATCACCGGACTGACGGCGCAGGACTTCGTGTTATGATGCCCTGAACCCAGCCCCGCCGCCATCCGGAAAGGAACCCTAATGGCCGACTTCACCCTGACCAGTTTCAGCAGCACCGCACAGACCCTGACCGGATTGGAAACCGGCGTGCTGACAAACTCCGATGCAGAACTTGTGGTTGCCTCCGGAGACGCGATCACGGTCAACAACAGCGGCAGCGCCGGCACGAATTACCTGTACGTGAATGGCAGTGTCATTGCCGCGAACAACTCCGCCTTCGCCAGAACGATCTACCATGACGGCACCAGGCTCGAGGTTACTGTCGGCGCAACGGGTCGGCTTTTTTCTTTCACTGGCCAAGCCCTTCTCAGCAACCCTTCCGACACCTTTCGCCTGTACAATTCCGGTGAGATTTCGAGCAACGGCCTCGACGCGCTGGACATCCGCACCAGCGATCCCGGCGCCCGCATCGTCATTGTGAATTCCGGCCTGATCCAGGGCCGGAATTCCGCCGTTGCGACGGTCTCGGGCACCGAATTCACCCGCATCATCAATACAGGCACAATCATTGCCTCCGAAACCACCGCGATCTTTGCCAACTGGTCGGGTGCCGGAAACGGCATGTCGGTGCTCAACAACACCGGTACGATCATTGGCGCCAGATACAGCTTCAGCAGCTCGTCAGCAGATGGAGTCCATGTGGTGCGCAATTCCGGCACCATGGATGGTGACATATTCCTCGGCGAAAACGACGACCGGTACGATGGGGCTGGCGGGCTGATGGTGGGAACGGTTCTGGGCGGCGACGATGATGACCAGATGGCAGGCGGGGACTTCCATGACCATTTCGCCGGCGAGTCCGGTCTTGACACCTTGGTCGGGCGTGGCGGCGACGACCTGCTGGAGGGGGGCGGCGGCGGTGACCTCCTGCTCGGCGGGGATGGCAACGACGAGATGGACGGCGGCGGTGACGACGACACGATGAACGGCAACAGTGGCAACGACACCATGACCGGCGGCGAAGGGAACGACATTCTGGTGGGACAGGACGGGGCCGATTTACTCGATGGCGGCACCGAGAACGATACCTTGGATGGCGGCGCGGGCAACGACACGCTCGAAGGCGGCAGCGGCAACGACATCCTGCGCGGCCGCGCCGGAGAGGATGACCTGGCTGGTGGCCTTGGCCTTGACCTGCTGACCGGCGGGCAGGACGCGGACAATTTCGTCTTTCGCAGCCTGGCCGAAACCGTGGTCGGCGCCAACCGCGACCAGATCCTCGATTTCGAACAGGGGCTGGACACGATTGTCGTGGCTGGCCTTTCGCCGGGAGTCTTCGAATTCCGCGGCACCAGCCCCTTTGCCCCCTCCGGCAACCCGGAACTGCGGCTCTTCGAGACACCCACCGGCTCGACCATTGTGCAGTTGGACGCCAACGGCGACGGCACGCAGGACGCCGAGATAAGGGTCGCGAATGTCACCGGGCTGACGGCGGAGGACTTCGCGCTGTAATCCGCCGATGGCACAAAATTGGCCTTCGCACGCTGCGGGGGCCTATGGTAAAGTTGTAGTGCGCCGTCCGAGCACAATCATTACGGGCAGGGCTATGTTTTTAAATTTCACCGTTATTTGGTGACCATTACGGCACTCGGAAAACTGCCCGGCGTGTTTGGACTAAATCAATTTTTTCAAAAGGAAAAAGCCAATGGCTGACTTTACCTTTACTGGCTTCTCAGCTACCGCCCAGACTCTGACAGGCAACCAGACTGGCATCCTGACCGATCAGGATGCGAATCTTGTCGTCAACGGTGATGCCGTCTCTTCGACGGCCGGGAGCAACTTCCTCTACGTGAACGGCTCCATCGTGTCGCACACCCTGTCAACCGGCAACGCCGTCGACCACACCGGTATCAATCTGGACGTCTTTGTCGGTCCCACCGGCACCGTCACCTCTCTTGAAGATGACACTTTCGACATCCGGGGGTCCGGCACCTTCTCTCTGGTGAACGACGGCACCATCATGTCCCAGGAAGACGCCATCGACTCACGCGTCAGCGACACCAGCGGCACAAACCGCATTGTAAACAGCGGCACGATCATCGCTGAATCCGATGCCGTCGCCATCGACGGTGGCTCTGCGAGCCAGTTTATCGTGAACTCCGGGACCATTCAGGGCGGCTCCTACGCCATCTGGTCGAACTGGATCAATTCCTCCTCGACCGGGACCTCTTTCCTGAACAATACCGGCATCATCTCGGGAGTAAACGGGTCCTACAATACCAGTGGCGGCGTCGGGCGAGACGTCATCTTCAATTCCGGCATCATGGACGGCGATATCCTTGCCGGGGCCAACGATGACCGCTACGACGGGCCCGGCGTGCTGCGCGGGACGTTTTTTGGCGGCAGCGGCGACGATACCGCCGCGGGCGGCGATGCCACCGATACATTCCGCGGCGGGGCCGACAACGACCTGCTTGTCGGTCGCGGCGGCGATGACAGTCTGCTGGGTGAAAGCGGCCTGGACACGATCCTTGCCGGAGATGGCAATGACTTCGCCGATGGCGGCAGCGGCAACGATACGATCAACGGGAACGCCGGGGACGACAGCATCTTTGGCGGCTCCGGAAACGACGTTCTGGTGGGTCAGGACGGCAGCGACTACCTCGACGGCGGTGCCAACAATGACATCATGGATGGTGGCAACGGTGACGACGTGCTGGAAGGCGACTCCGGCAACGACATCCTGCGCGGCCGTGCGGGTGAGGACGATCTGGCCGGCGGTCTGGGCCTCGACCTGCTGACCGGTGGTCAGGATGCCGACAATTTCGTCTTCCGAACGCTGGCCGAAACCGTCGTCGGCGCGAACCGCGACCAGATCCTCGACTTCGAACAGGGGCTGGATACCATCGTTGTTGCGGGCCTCTCGCCGGGTGTCTTCGAGTTCCGCGGCACCGCCGGTTTCGCCCCCTCCGGCAACCCCGAGCTGCGCCTGTTCGAGACGGCCACCGGCTCGACCATCGTGCAGTTGGACGCC
Organism: Paracoccaceae bacterium; assembly: GCA_034670345.1. Lineage (GTDB taxonomy): Bacteria > Pseudomonadota > Alphaproteobacteria > Rhodobacterales > Rhodobacteraceae > Antarctobacter. Next base: position 30,845 of record JAXMNQ010000006.1, read on the forward strand.
AACGGCGACGGCATTCAGGACGCCGAGATCCGGGTGGCGAATGTCACCGGGCTGACGGCGGAAGATTTTGTGCTGTAATCCTCCCCCTGCCCGTCTGAACGGACAAAGGCCCGGACGCGCTGTCCGGGCCTTTTGCAGCGCCGCCCCGGCATACGGGCCTGGCACGACAAACCGCAGGAATTCTGCCTATACTGAGCGAATCCGCCGCGCATTTTCAAAAAAAACAGGGAGATTTGCATCATGGCACTGACCGTCATCAACACATCGGGGCTCGTCTCGGGCATCGCGCATGGCTTTGCCGCCGCCGGGGACGAATTATACCTGCCCGAAGGGATCTTCTGGGGATCGAACGACAGCGCCCTGTGGTCCACACCCCTGAGCAGTCTTTCCGTCACCCTCGCCGGGCAGGCGATCACTGCGGCAGGCATCACTACCCAGACCGGCGACGGGTTTTCGCTGACCATCACCGAGACCGGATCGCTCATCAGTTTCGCAGACTCTCCCGGTACCACGGTGCTGTATTTCAATGGCGGCACCGGCGCAGGGCAGACCCTTGTCAATCATGGCCTGATCTCCATCGAAAAGGGCGCCGCCATTGTCAGCAGCGGCGGCACCACGGTGACCAACACGGGCCAGATTTCCGCCGCGTCACCGATCTTCTTCTTCGGTGGATCGGCCGATTATCTTGTGAACTCGGGCACCATTGCCGCCAATGCCTATGACGACACCAATCAGGGTGATCGTTTCAACAACGCGGTCATCGTCGAGAACACGGACAGCCGGGTCACCAACCTGGCGGGCGGTGTTCTCTCGGCGGTCGGGACCGAAGCCGCCGGCCTCCGTGTGGCCGGCAGTGCGGACGGGACCGTCATCATCAACGCCGGGGAAATCACCTCGGCCAACGGGTGGGGCGTCGATATCTCGAACGTTATCGTCGCCCCCACATTCGTCGTGAACAATTCCGGTATCATATCGGGGGACGAGGGCGCGCTGCGCGGTCATGACGGCGGCATCGACCTTGTCAACAACTCTGGCCAGATGCTGGGCGATGTCGATCTGCGGGGCGGCAACGACAAGCTCTTCAACACCGGCCAGATCCTTGGAGAGGTCTACCTGGGCGAGGGCTCCGACGTCTACAACGGCAAGGGCGGCCTGGTGACCGAGGACGTCACCGGCGGCGCGGGCAATGACACGCTGATCGGCGGCAGCCAGGGGGACTATTTCATCGGCAGCGGCGGCTTCGACCTTCTGCTCGGAAACGAGGGCAATGACACGCTCTTCGGCGCCGACTCCACCGCCAGCGACACGGCCGCCGATGTCATCCGCGGCGGCGCGGGCGATGACGCCATCCTGGGCGCGGCGGGCAACGACACGCTGATCGGCGGTGATGACAACGACACCGTCAATGGTGTGGCGGGGGATGATCTGATCGTGGGCAATGCCGGGGACGACTTGCTTGAGGGGTTCACGGGCGAGGACATGATCCTTGGCGGCGCGGGCAACGATGACATCAACGCCGGGGCGGACGATGACACCGTCAACGGCAATTCCGGCGACGACACGATCGAAGGCAATGCCGGCAATGACCTGTTGGTCGGGCAGGATGGGTCCGATTTCCTCGATGGCGGCGGTGACAACGACACCATGGACGGCGGCAACGGCGACGACGTCCTCGAAGGCGGCAGCGGCAACGACATCCTGCGCGGCCGTGCCGGTGAGGACAATCTGGCCGGGGGACTGGGCCTTGACCTGCTGACCGGCGGGCAGGATGCGGATTCCTTTGTCTTTCGCAGCCTGGCGGAAACCGTTGTGGGCGCAAACCGCGACCAGATCCTCGATTTTGAGCAGGGGGTGGACCTGATCATCGTGTCGGGCCTCAGCCCGGGCGTTTTCGAGTTCAAGGGCACCGGGGCCTTCTCCCCCTCCGGCAACCCGGAACTGCGGTTGTTCGAAACCCCCACCGGCTCGACCATCGTGCAGGTGGACGCCAACGGTGACGGCACCCAGGACGCGGAAATCCGCGTGGCGGGTGTCACGGGTTTGACCGCTGACGATTTCGTGCTGTAGCGTCAAGCGTCCCCTGCCCGCAAAAGGCAGATGCACACAGCGAACAGCACGACAGGGTTCGGGTCACTTGTAACGATTTCGCGGCCGTTGCGGACACAAGACGTTTCCAACCCTGGCTTTCGGCAACCAAGACGCGTCCACCGCCGCCCCATGCAACCGCCGAACACCCCTGTCTGTCAGACAGGGTGCACGACGGCGCGCAGTTCCCGCGCGTCCTGAAAGGACACCAATCGAAGCGTACAACAGAAAAGGACAACGGCCATGGCCCTGACTGCCATCAATGGAAACACCTCTGCTCAACAGACACTGGCGGGCGGCGACGAACTTTACGTCGGTCTCGACGGTGAAATCTACCACGATGGATCAGGCGCGGTGATCGGCACTTCTGCCGGTGACGTGGCGGTGACCGTTCTCGGCGTGATCTATTCGACCGTCAACGGCGCCATCGATTTCTACGACAATATCTCTCAGCATGACGTCACGATCGCAGTGGGCAGCAGCGGCTCGATCATTTCCCACTTCAGCTTCACTTTGGATATCGACGCGAGAGACGCTGTCTATATCACCAACGCCGGTATGATCGCGTCGCTCCTCGATCAGGCGATCTGGGTGGTGCCCGAAGACACTGGCGTCGGTATCGATATCCGCAACTCCGGGACCATCACCAGTCAAACGAACACCCTGAGCCTCCAATCCGGCATCAATCGGACCGACGTTGCCAATTCCGGTCTGATTGTCGGTGGAGAATTCGCTGTCTACATTAACTCAGATTACACCTTTTCACCCAGCCGGATCACCAATTCCGGTAGAATCGAAACCCATGGCGACTACGCCATCATAAAGGTTGGCATAGGGGCGCTGACGGTCAAGAATACCGGCACCGTGATCGGCAACGTGCAGATGTCCAATGCCGTCGCCAATGACACGGTGGTGAACTCTGGCGAGATCCTTGGTGATATCGAATTGCGGTCCGGAGCGGATCTGTATTCCGGCGCGGGCGGGTTCGTCTCGGGCACCGTCGATGGCGGCCCCGGGACTGACACGCTGGCGGGCGGCGAGGGGTCCGACGATCTCGCCGGTGGGTCGGAGGCGGACACCATCATCGGTCGCGGCGGCGACGACATCCTGAACGGCGACGGCGGGAACGACATGTTGCTGGCGGGCGATGGCAACGACAGGGTCAATGGCGGCACCAACAACGATACGATCAATGGCAACGCCGGGGACGACACGCTGTTCGGCGACGCAGGCCATGATGTGCTGGTCGGTCAGGACGGATCCGATTTCCTTGACGGCGGCGTGCTGAATGACACCCTCGACGGCGGCAACGGCGACGACGTGCTGGAGGGCGGTTCGGGCAACGACATTCTGCGCGGCCGCGCCGGGGAGGACAATCTGGCCGGCGGTCTGGGCCTCGACCTGCTGACCGGCGGGCAGGATGCGGATTCCTTTGTCTTTCGCAGCACGGCGGAAACCGTGGTGGGCGCGAACCGCGACCAGATCCTCGACTTTGAACAGGGCCTCGACCTGATCGTGGTCTCGGGCCTCTCGCCGGGCGTCTTCGAATTCCGTGGCACCAGCCCCTTTTCCCCCTCCGGCACTCCCGAGTTGCGGCTGTTCGAGACACCCACCGGCTCGACCATCGTGCAGTTGGACGCCAACGGCGACGGCACGCAGGATGCCGAGATCCGGGTGGCCAATGTCACCGGGCTGACGGCGGGTGATTTCGTGCTCTGACGAGTCCCGCCATCTGGAAGGCAAAAAACAGTTGACGCTTGGTTAATGCGCGCCGACTGTTGGCGCGCGGGCACGGCAGTTGATGCCGAAGTTCTTTTTATCATTCCCCTTCCCGATGCAGGAGCACTGAACCATGGCAGATTTTGGATTAAGCACCTTTTCAACAACAGCACGGACACTGGACGGCAGCGAATCCGGCTTTCTCGACCCCGACGGCACGCTCTTCATCGACGGCAGCGATGCGGTCACCGCCACAACCGGCACCAACTGGCTGACCAATTTTGGCTATATCTACGCCTATGGCGGCGGCTTCGCGGCGATCGACGCGAATGGCGGCGTCTTTGAAATGCTCAACGGGCCGGATGCCGGGATCAGCGCGGAAAACCCGACCGGCGGCACCATCGACATCGATGTCACCACGGCGGCCAACGTGGTCAACCACGGGATCATCCATTCCTCGAACAGCGATGCGATCAATTTCCTGGACTCGGGCGGCGGCGCCCGGTTCAACCTCGTCAACAGCGGCAAGATCACCAGCAACGATGGTGAGGCCGTCGATGCCGATGTCGGCATTTCTTTCATGTACCTGTCCAATTCCGGTTTGATCGCGGGCGAGTCTCACGCACTTTCCCTGACCGCCGACGTTGGCAACACCAACAACCAGGTCCTGAACAACAGCGGCATCATCGAAGGGATTTCGAACACCGCTCTCGAGTTTTTCTTTGGGAATAACGGTGGTTTCCAGATCACCAATTCCGGCACGATCAGCGGTTGGGAAAACGGGCTCAGCACAACCCGCGATACCGATGTCCGGATCCTGAACTCCGGTCTTATCGAAGCGCGCGGAACTTTTTCAACTAACGAAGCCATCCAGTTGGATGGCGGGGATGACGTCATCCGCAACACCGGCACGATCCTCGGCAACGTCACGCTGCAGGCGGGCGACGACCATATCGACAATAACGGTGGCGTGATCAATGGCATCGTCGATGGCGGCGCGGGCAACGATACCATGGCCGGTGGCGACGGCACTGACGAGTTCTCGGGCGGCGACAACGGGGACACCATCGTCGGGCGCGGCGGGGACGATATCCTGAACGGCGACGGTGGCGAAGACTTGATCCTTGGCGGCGCTGGCAACGACGACATCGAGGGCGGCGCGGACAACGACACCATCAACGGCAACGCCGGGGATGACTCGATCTACGGCGATGGCGGCAATGACGTTCTGGTCGGCCAGGACGGCAGCGACTACCTCGAAGGTGGCGACGGTCTCGATACGATGGATGGCGGCAACGGCGACGACGTGCTGGAGGGCGGTTCGGGCAACGACATCCTGCGCGGCCGCGCGGGCGAGGATAATCTGGCCGGCGGTCTGGGCCTCGACCTGCTGACCGGCGGTCAGGATGCGGATTCCTTTGTCTTCCGCAGCACGGCGGAAACCGTTGTGGGCGCGAGCCGCGACCAGATCCTCGATTTCGAGCAGGGCGTAGACCTGATCGTCGTCTCGGGCCTGTCGCCGGGTGTCTTCGAGTTCCGCGGCACCGCTGCCTTCGCACCCTCCGGCAACCCGGAACTGCGGCTGTTCGAGACGCCGACAGGGTCGACCATCGTGCAGTTCGACACCGACGGCAACGGCAGCGTCGACGCCGAGATCCGGGTGGCCAATGTCATCGGGCTGACGGCGAGTGATTTCGTGCTGTAACCTCGACCGCGAACACACAGGTCGCCCGACACGACCACGACAGACAGGAAAACGCCCCTTGCACGGGGGCGTTTTTTTGTCTTGCAGAGGCACATTGGGCGGCGCACTTCGGCCGCCCCTCTTGGCACACAGCAGATAGCTTGTAGGCTCCACGGGGTTGACGACGTTTCTTTTTGAACGCCGGCGAACCGGATTCAACAATAGCAATCCGACCCTGATCCAAAGGAGTTTCTCATGGCACTTATCATCCGCGACACGGACCAGAACACCGGCGATACGATCAGCACCGGCGACGATTACATCCTGCGCGAAGGCGTGCTGGTCAGTGACCAGATCTCGGATGCCCTGCTCTACCAGACCGCTGACGGCGGCGTCGTCCGGATCGAGGGCAGCCTCTTTGCAAGTGCCATCAGTGCGGGGTTTCAGATCGACTCCAACGCGGTCAAGGTCACCATCGCCTCCACCGGGTCGGTCAACGGGGGCGGCCAGGGGATCCTGATCAACGGCATCGGAACCGTGATCAGCAACGCCGGAGACGTTTTCGGAGGTTCGACCGGCATTCTCGTCAATAGCCTGGCCACAGCCACCAACCTGACCAATACCGGCACGATCACGGGCGGCAGTTTCGGCGTGGCGCTGAACACGGCTGTCGGGCTCACGAACTCCGGGACAATCACGGCCACCTTAGACGCGATTTCCTCGACCAGCGCATCGGCGGCGGCAAATCATTTTCTGAACAACAGCGGCACCCTGCATGGACTTGAACTCGGCATCGACCTGACCCTGGGCGAGCAGTACATCGCCAATTCCGGGGCGATCAATGGCGGCATTGGCGCCATCCGCATCGGCGCGGGCGAAAATGCGATCGGCAATACGGGCACGCTCTCTTCCGCCGGCACGGCCATCGTGCTCGAAGGCAGCAACAACAGCTTCATCAATGACGGGCTGGTCATGTCCCGGGTCGGTGACGGCGTCCTGATCCTGGGCGGCGGCAATGCGGACAGCGACCTGATCACCAACAACGGCGCGATCTCCGTGGGCAGGACCGGGATCTCGACAGAGGCGGGTCAGGCGCGGATCACCAATGCCGGGGTGCTGTCCGCCGACGAGGACGGAATCCACCTGACCGGAATCTCGACCACCGTGACCAACACCGGAGAGCTCACTGCCGGCGAAACAGGTATTCTGATCGAACCGACCGGCGGAGCCCGCGCCACCGTTGTCAATTCCGGCGCCATTGCCGCCGGGTTCACTGGCATCTCGGTCACCTCTGCCAACGCCAGCGTATTGAACACCGGCACGATCTCCGGGGCGTTCCGCGGCATCCTTGTCACCGGCGACTCCGCCCTGATCAACAACCAGGGCAATGTCGTGACGGCGAGTGGCTCGGCCGTGCGGATGGTTTCGGCCAACGGGCTGCTGATCAACGGCGGGACCCTGTCCGCGCCGGACAACGGTACAACGCCCGTGGTGGATCTGGATGTCGGAACCGGCACTTTTGTCAGCCTGGTCAACAACGGGACAATCGGGCAAGGCAGTTTTTTTGGCATCGCGGTGCTGGGCGACGCCAACGATTCAACACGGGTCCACAACGCGGGCACGATCTTTGGCAACATCCAGTTCGGCACCGACAGCGACCGGCTGGTCAATTCCGGCATCATCAACGGCATCGTCAGGCTGGGGGACGGCGCGGACTTCGTCCGGCTTGTCGACTTCGGCGAGAACGTCGGCGGCACCTTTGCCGGGAATGGCACCGACATCCTGATCGGCGCCAATGGCACGGATATCTTCGATGGCGAAGGCGACAACGATCTGATCATCGGGCACGGCGGCGACGACGAATTGGCCGGCTCCGGTGGCAACGACACCCTGCAGGGCAACGACGGCGACGATATCCTCACCGGCGGCACCGGCAACGACGTGCTCTCGGGCGGGTCAGGCGACGACGAGGTCTTTGGCGGCACCGGCGCCGATGTCGTCGTCGGTCAGGAAGGCGCCGACACCCTCGACGGCGGCGAGGGCAACGACACGATGGACGGCGGCGACGGGGATGACTTTCTCGAAGGCGGCTTCGGCAACGACATCCTGCGCGGACGCAATGGCGAGGACGCCCTCGCCGGGGGCCTTGGCCTCGACCTGCTGACCGGCGGTCAGGGCGCGGACAATTTCGTCTTTCGCAGCCTCGCCGAAACCGTGGTCGGCGCGCAGCGTGACCAGATCCTCGATTTCGAACAGGGGCTGGACCTGATCGTGGTCGCGGGTCTGTCGCCGGGTGTCTTCGAATTTCGCGGCACCGCCGGTTTTGCCCCTTCCGGCAATCCGGAACTGCGGTTGCTGGAGACGGCCACAGGCTCGACCATCGTGCAGATGGACACGGACGGCAATGGAACCATAGATGCGGAAATCAGGGTCGCCAATGTGACGGGCCTGACGGCAAGTGACTTCGTGCTCTGACCCTTGGTCGACCCGCCCCGGCGCGGCCCCCTTTCCGTCCTGTGCCCCTGCCCCTCTGCAGCGGCGTTGCCAGATCGCGCCGCCGGTCTTAGCTTCGGGACCATTGCAACAGGAGCGGCATGGCCCGGGCGAACACGCCCGGCGGGTGCCGCATTCAGGAGGAATTTCAAATGCCAAGTTTTGTGATTACGGGTCCCGACACCGTCGCGCGCGTCCTGGGCAGCAACGAGACCGGTGTCATCGCCACCCCCGAGGCCTCGCTGGTGGCGGCCAGCGGCGATGCCGTCACCATGACCGGCAGCACCAGCTACCTGGCCGTCAACGGCACGCTGATGACCAGCGATCTCGGCGCCGGCAACGCCATCGCGCTGGCCTCGATACGATCCCGGATCGACATCGGGCCATCGGGATACCTCCACTCGTTCGGGAACCGGGTAATCGAAGGCTCTGTCTCCAGCAGTTTCTCACTCAAGAATGCAGGGGTCATCAGCGGCCATCTCGAAGCGCTCAGGATCTTTGACGACGATGGGGCCCTGCCGGTCACGATCTCGAACTCCGGTATCATCAGGGCGGCGGCCCCTGCCCTGAACATCGACAGCGGGTCTGCGCAGGTCACCATCACCAACACCGGAACGATCCTGTCCGACAGCAACGCGGCGATCTTTGCCAACTCGGGGTCCGGCACAGGCGCGGTCCGGCTGTTCAACAGCGGCACCATCAGCGGGCTGATGAACAGCCTCTTCACCTCTACCCTTGATGCCAATGACAATGTCTTCAACACGGGCACGATGATCGGGAACATCATGTTCGGGGCCGGAGAAGACTACTATGACGGACCCGGCACGCTGGCCGGTATCCTCTACGCCGGTGCCGGCAGCGACACGCTGGCCGGCGGCGACGGGTCCGACCATTTCGACGGCGACACGGATGCCGACCTGCTGGTGGGCCGTGGCGGCGACGACAGCCTGCTGGGAGACGGGGGTGCGGACACGGTGCTGGGCGGCGACGGCAATGACCGGATCGACGGCGGCGGCGACAACGACACCCTGAACGGCAACGCCGGGGACGACACCATCGAAGGCGGCAGCGGCAACGACATCCTCGTCGGACAGGACGGGTCCGACGAACTGGATGGCGGCGACGGCCTCGATACGATGGACGGCGGCAACGGCGACGACACGCTCGAAGGCGGTGCCGACAACGACATCCTGCGCGGCCGCGCCGGTGAGGACAATCTGGCAGGTGGTTTGGGCCTCGACCTGCTGACCGGCGGGCAGGACGCGGATTCCTTTGTCTTTCGCAGTGTGGCGGAAACGGTTGTCGGCGCGAACCGCGACCAGATCCTCGATTTCGAGCAGGGTATCGACCTGATCGTGGTCTCGGGCCTGTCTCCGGGCGTGTTCGAGTTCAAGGGCACCAGTGCCTTTGCCCCCTCGGGCAACCCGGAATTGCGGCTGTTCGAAACGCCAACGGGGTCAACCATCGTGCAGCTCGACAACAACGGCGACGGCGCGGCGGATGCGGAAATCCGGGTGGCCAATATCACCGGGCTGACGGCGGAGGACTTCGTGCTGTGACATTCACGGACCAATTGTCATAGTCACCCCGATGCCCGGTCAGGCGCGCGGCGCGGAATTGCCCGACTCTCGACAGATCAAAATAAATAAAATAGCGTGACAAAAACTGTCCCGTCGCGGGCCGCCGGGCCCGGCAATCCGCGATGGGTCCAATTCCAAAGAAGTGGCCCCGAGTGGACAAAGTCCCGCACGCGGGCCGCTCGACACGGGGGACGAAATTCAAAATGGCATTTTTTCAACTCGCAAAGGGCGTCTCGGGCCTGCTTGGCGGCAACGGTTTCAGCTCGATTGCAAATGTCCTGACCATCGCAGGATCCGTTTACACTATCGCCAGCGAAATTTACGCGCATGTGAACGGCGACGGCACATTCAGTCCGGTCGAGGAACCAGCGGTGACAAACGAAGAGGTTCTGGCCGAGGTCAACGCCCTTCGTGACGATATCAACGAACTTGAAACCGCCCTGACGGAACTGATCATCTCCGAATTCTCGGGCCTCCAGCAACAGCTTCTGGCCAGCGCAAAATCCCGCGCCACCAGCGCGCTCGACCTGCTGTCATCTTACACGATAGACCCCGATATCGACCGGGGGGAAATCATCGCCGATGCCTCGCGCGCCCTGCGCGACGCGCTGGCGCAGGCCCAGCAGATGCTGGAACCCAGCGACCCGCCGACCGCCCTCAACGCGGTGAAGGCCGCAGTCGGCGCTGTGGCCTATACGCTCTACGTCAGGATGGAGGTCGCGCGCGAGTTGGAAGGCGATGAGATTGCCTCGGACAAGATTTCGCGGCAGATCGACGATGTCATGACATTCTTTGATGACGTGGTGGACTATGTCCTGACCCGCATCACGGCCCATCCCATCGGCGAATTCAGGACCGAAGCCTATCTCGACGGAGCGCCCTTCCCGGACTTCTACAGCGCGGGCTTTGATGAAATCGAGGGGCGCGGCGGTTACGGTTATTACACCTCTCCCTTCATTTTCGATCCGGCGCTCGCGACTGCGGACGATCACGAAGGCCCTTATGAGGTCAGTACGAACAACTATTACGTTCCTTCTCTGGACAGGGTCATCACGCTATTCAGCGGAGACTACTACGACAGTGCGGGCAACGTGGTCCCCTCCACTCACCCCGAAGCGCGCAGCGGAAGCGAGGTCTTTCAAGACGAGATGGACGCATGGGTCCTTGAACAGACCCTGCAATGGTTTGGCCTCAATCGTGCGGAACTCGCCGTAACTACGACCGGTTTCCGCGATCTGACCGATGGCGAACAGTTTGTCGCGCCCAGCATTCCGGGCTTTGAGAACGACGCGACCATCATCGGCACCGACGGCAATGACCTCATCATCGGCAACGACGGGCATGACCTGCTGCAAGGCGAAGGGGACCCCGACCTGATCCGCGGCATGGAAGGTAACGATACCGTTCAGGGCGGCACAGGCGGTGATCGGTTGGAAGGCAACGAAGGCGATGACCTTCTCGAAGGCGGCGACGACAACGACGCGCTGATCGGCGGACCGGGCGACGACACCATCGACGGCGGAGACGGGCTGGACCTGTCGATCTACTACGGGAAACGGTCGGAATACGTCGTGACCTCCTATCTGGACGCAGGCATCCGCCATGTGCAGGTCGACGGGCCAGAAGGCACCGACACGCTGACCAATGTGGAACGGCTGGTCTTTGACAATCGCACGGTGCAGATCCAGAGCGGGGGCGGCGGCCCCTGGCTGATCGGCGACATCCTGTTCGAGGACGGGACACGGCGGGTCGCCGACGACCTGATGTTCCTGACCGGCATTGGCTTCGCGCGTGGCGTAGGCGGCCTGGGCGAGGATACGATCAGCGCGCTTACGGGGATCGACACGGTCATCGAGGGCGGTCGCGGCAACGATCTCCTCAAAGGGAGCTGGAACTCATTTCAGGATCCCTACAGCATGGCGGTTTTCAACGGCGCGCGCGGCTCCTATCGCATTCACGTGACGGAGTTTGGCGTTGACCCGATCATCGAGGTCAGCGGCCCGGACGGGTTTGATATCCTCACCGGCTTCAACGAGCTCACCTTCGCAGATATGGCGGTCGGCATCGTTCGGGCGAAATTCAACTTCTCAACATTCCAAGTCGAAGGCGGCATCGGCTCCGACAACGATGATATCGTGATCGGAACGGTCACCGCCGCCTATCTCGAAGGCGGCGGGCGCAACGACACCATTCTGGCCGGAAGTGGCAACGATACGATCCATGGTGGCAGCACCGCCCCCGGGCCGGACGGCTCCGACCTGATCCAGGCCGGTGAGGGTGACGACCTGGTTTGGGGCGATGCCGGCAATGACACGATCCTGGGCCAGCAAGACGACGATATCCTGAACGGCGGCATGGGTCTTGACGTTCTGGACGGTGGGTCGGGTTCTGACACGGCCTCTTACGAGGCGGCCTGGGGCGGGTTGATCGCCGACCTTCAGTTCCCGGCGATGAACACCGGAGAGGCCAAGGGCGACACCTATATCAGCATCGAGAACCTCAGGGGGTCCGCCTTCGCCGACAGCCTGCGGGGCGACCAGTTCGACAACGTCCTGAACGGCGGTGAGGGCGACGACACGCTGATCGGCCGCGACGGCAACGACATTCTGTCAGGCGATCTTGGCCGCGACCGGTTGATCGGTGGCGCGGGCACGGATACGGCCTGCTATCTGACCTCCGATGCCGGGGTGATTGCCGACCTCGGCACCCCCGCCGCCAACACCGGCGACGCGCGGGGCGATACCTATTCCTCTGTCGAGAACATCCTTGGGTCGACATGGGGTGACGCCCTGCGCGGCAACCACCTGGGCAATCACATCCAGGGGCTGGGCGGCGATGACGCCATCCTGGGCCGTCAGGGCGACGACACCATCGACGGCGGCGCGGGTGACGACGCGTTGCGCGGTGACGGCGGCAACGACATACTGCGCGGCGACGCGGGCGAAGACCTGCTGATCGGCGGTGTCGGGCGCGACTACCTGACCGGCGGGGCCGATGCGGATTGTTTCGCCTTTGCCTCGGTTGCGGACCTCGGGATCGGCGCAATGCGCGACCAGATCCTCGATTTCGAACAGGGTCTGGACATGATCAGCGTCGCGGCGGTCGCACCGGGCGTCTTCGATTTCAGGGGCACCAACGCCTTTGCCGCCTCCGGCAATGCCGAGTTGCGCCTGCTCGAAACCGCCACAGGCTCGACCATTGTGCAATTCGACGTGGACGGGAACGGCACCACCGATGCCGAGCTGCGCATCGCCAATGTGACCGGACTGACAGCGGGTGATTTCGTGCTGTGAACGCAGGCAGCCGGCAACCTGGTGACACCGCGTCAACGATCATTGCCGCAACGTAAAGATCTTCGTAGGATTTGGGCGTGAAACAGGGGCCGCGGGCATGGGCGCCCCTGTTTCCTGTACATGTCACGTCATGTCAGCCTGCCTGCTTCCCCTGGACTAATTCCGCAACAGACCGAGGCAGCTTTCATCATGGGATACTTCAGATGACCAGTTTCAATACAACCGGCTTTTCCACCACGGCCCAGACCTTGCTCAGCGGCGAGACGGGATTCATCTACACCTTCGGCGCGCTCGTGACCTCCGGCAACGCCGTGACCATGAGCGGCACGGCCCGCCTTGTGGTCGACGGCACGATCAACAGCACCGTCGACGGCGTCTACATGGACGACGGCGGCGAAGTGGTCGTCAGCGCAAACGGCTTCATCACCGGCGGCTCCAGGGGCATCGATATCGGCGGCACCGACGCGGTCAAGCGCGTGGCCAATGCCGGTACGATCATCGGCACCCAGGACGGGATCGGCTGGGGCGGCATCAGCCACGATGCCGACGTCTTCGACTTTGACCTGGTCAACACCGGCACGATCATCGGGCAGAACCGGGCGGGCGTCTACAGCTACGCCCGTGACGGCGCCGTCGCCACGATCCGCAACTCCGGCACAATCACGGGCGACGTTCTCGGCATCAGACTCTCCACGGGACCCGACGGCTCCTCCGTGCTGGTGAACTCGGGAGAAATTACGGCGATCGGCGCTGGCCCCATTGAAGCGGCGGTCTCCGGCAGTTCCAATGTCGATGTGATCATCAACACCGGCCTGATCCAGAGCGGCCGCGGAGTAGATGGCATCATTGCCCTCGAACTGTTCAGCGGGGAAGACGTGGTTGTGAACTCCGGCCAGATCGTCGGCGACGTGCTTCTGGGGGACAGTGCCGACAGTTTCCGCGGCACCGGGGGCAAGGTGTCAGGCACGGTCCAGGGCGAGTTTGGCAACGACACGCTGATCGGCGGCGCCGATGACGACGATCTGGACGGCGGCCTCGACGACGACCTCCTGGTGGGGCATGACGGCGACGATACCCTGACCGGCGATGCCGGACTCGACACGCTGTTCGGCGGCAACGGCGACGACAGCCTCGACGGCGGTGGCGACGCGGACACGCTGAACGCCGGAGCGGGCAATGACACGCTGCTCGGCGGCAGCGGCAACGACATCCTGATCGGTCAGGACGGCAGCGACCTGCTGGAAGGCGGCTCTGAAAACGACACCATGGACGGTGGCAACGGCGACGACCTGCTCGAAGGCGATGCTGGCAACGACATACTGCGGGGCCGCGCCGGTGAGGACAATCTGGCCGGGGGGCTGGGCATGGACTTGCTGACCGGCGGTCAGGACGCGGACAGCTTTGTCTTTCGCAGCACCGCCGAAACCGTGGTCGGCGCCCTGCGCGACCAGATCCTCGATTTCGAACAGGGGGTGGACCTGATCGTCGTCGCGGGCCTGTCGCCGGGGGTTTTCGAATTCCGCGGCACCGCGGGTTTCGCCCCTTCAGGCAATCCGGAACTGCGGCTCTTCGAGACGCCCACCGGCTCGACCATCGTGCAGCTGGACTCCAATGGTGATGGCGTGACGGATGCCGAGATCCGCGTCGCCAATGTCACCGGGCTGACGGCGGGTGATTTCGTTCTCTGAGACTGCCGCACGCGGTCTGTGCATCCCTGCGGATTGTTATACCATAACACTCCGCCCATCTGGGAGGCATGACCCACACAATAGAAACCCGCAGCGGTCTGCCGGAAGAGATGCAGACGCTGCTCCGGGTCCTGCCACGCGACGGCTGGCAGGATCACCCGGGCCTTGCCGACAGCACCCGCAACTGGATGGGCGCCCATCAGGGCTTTCGCCAGCTGGGTGCGATTGTGCAAGACGACACCGAACGCTTTCTGGACAAGGGGCTGGACGATCAGGCCTATGCCGGGCGGCTGGCGCATTTCGGCAACCTGCTGGTGCGCAATCTGCACGGCCACCACAGCTGGGAGGATCACAGCTTCTTTCCGGAGCTGGAGGCCGCCGACCCGCGCTTTGCCCAGGGGCTGGAGATGCTGGAAACCGACCACGCCGCGCTGGACGACCTGCTGGACCGCTTTACGCGGGCGGCCAACCGGACGGTGCAGCTTGCCACGCTGGACCCGCGCCAGATGGCCGAAGAGGCGCGCCCGGTGCGCGACCTGTCGGAGACCTTGCAGGGATTCCTGAAACGGCACCTGACCGATGAAGAGGATCTGGTGGTGCCGATCCTGTTGCATCACCGGCTGCGCGGCTGAGGCAGCGCACGCTGCCGCAAGACAAGGTTAACCGCTGCGCGGCAAAACCCGTGGCGGTCGACCGCTGGCGTTTTGACAAGACGCCTTTGAAACCCGGATCAGCGCCCCGACACCCGGGGTCCGTTCGATCTGCGCAGAACGGGGCAAATCGCCCCCATCGGGCCGGGTCTGGCACCCCGGCGCAAGTGATCCGTTTCCGGTGGCCGCCGGTTTCATCCTGCCCCGTCACGGGGCCATCCCTGAAAACGAAAACCGCCCCGGACCATCAGGACCGGGGCGGCGTTGGCCGTGGTTCAGGGCTCAGCTTACCAGCAACTGACCAGCACCGTCATTTCCGCCGCCTGCGCGGTCAGATCCTCGGGTGCCAAGGGCGTCAGCCCACCGCGCGACACCGGCTGAATGCCGTTGTTGCGCAGGAAATCGAGGATCAGATCGCCATCGGCGGCAAAGCTCACCTGCTCCGGCAGCACGCGGCCGCCGGGGGCTTCCTTGGGCAGCAGCAGGCCAAGCACGGTGCCGCCGGTGTCAAACACCGGGCCGCCAACGTCGCCGGGCATCGCCGACAGCGCCAGCCGCTTGACCCGTTCCTCACCGGCCAGACCGCGCAGATCCTCCAGCGTGCCAAAGGTCAGCGTCGGCGCGGTCAGAACACCGCCAAAGGAAAAGCCCGCCACCGCGACCTCGGATTGCAGGCGGATGTCACCGTTGCGGAACTGTGCCACGCGCGACGGCGCCAGCCGCTCGACCGGGGTCAGCACCGCGATGCCAAGATCCGTGTCCGACGCCAGCAGGCGCATGTCATGCACGCCGTTCAGGGTGATCCGCTCACAGTTTTGCACCAGCGCGGCCGAGGTCACGACCGTGCCCTGCGCTTCGACGAAAAAGCCCGAGGCGCTGTCCTTGGCCGTCCGCACCTTCAGTCCCGAGACAAGGTCGATCGCCTGCCCGTCATCGGACACCAGCGCCGGGTTCAGCACGCCGTCGATGCGGGTGTAGGTGTCCTGCATCCGCTTGAGCACGCGGCTGCGGCGTTCCTCGTCACCGGCGGGCCAGACAAGGCCAAAGCCCTTGATCTCGCCGCCGCGCAGGCCGACTTCGAAATGCGTGATGATCTTGTCATTCTCGCCGGTCAGCAGGAACCCCTGCTCGTCCCGCGTGCGCTCTCCCTCCACCGGGACAATCTCCAGCGTCTGCATGATCTCATAGAGGCCGTTCAGCGCGCTGCGATCCCCCGGCTGGCTGACCAGAAAGACGCGCGCGCCCATGTCGGTGGTCGGC
The DNA here is from genome assembly GCA_034670345.1 of Paracoccaceae bacterium. Taxonomy (GTDB): domain Bacteria; phylum Pseudomonadota; class Alphaproteobacteria; order Rhodobacterales; family Rhodobacteraceae; genus Antarctobacter. The sequence continues at coordinate 47,297 of JAXMNQ010000006.1, forward strand.
TTGAACAGCGCAAATGGCGCCTCGTAACGGTCAAACGCCACCGCGCCCAGCGGCAGTTCCATCTCGATCCCCGCATTGGTGTCGCGCACCATCCGCAGGTCCATGCCTTCCAGCACGGCATTGTACTGACGAAGCAGTTCCGCCCGCTGGCCGGTGGACAGCACACCGGTGGGGTCAAAATTGTTGGCTTCCTGCCAGCGCGACATGGAGGCGCGCGTGCCTGGACCAAAGGCGCCGTCGATACCGCCGTCATAGAAACCGGCCCATTTGAGCGCAATCTGCAGCATGTCCCGCTCGTCCCGCGTCAGGGTGCGCTCGGACTGGCGCGACTCTTGCAGGGTTTCCTGCGGGACCGGCTGCGGCGCCGGATCGGCAGCGACAACCGGATCGGGCAGCGGGTCCGGCGTTGCGGCGACCTGCGGCTCTGGCGCCACCGGCTGCGGCGCAGGCTCTGGGGCCAGCGTGACCACCGGCGCGGTGCCTGCCTGCACCCCCACCGGCCAGAACTGCTGACCAAAGGCGCGCGGCACCTCGATATAGCTGTCCGCCGGGATCCGCCGCGCCTGCAACAGATCTGACAACTGCCGCAGCGCGTCCGCGCGGCGATAGGGGCCGATCGCGATTCCGTACCAGCCGCCGCCAAGCGAAAATCCGTTCACGTCATCCAGCCGACCCGCGTAGTCGCGCGCAGTGGTCTGCGCACTGGCCAGCGAGGTTCGCGCCTCAAGCTGTATATAGACGACATCATCGCCTGCTGCCGCATCCTGGGCCAGAACGACCCGGGTGGTCATCAAGACCGCGACGCAGACTGCAATGAGCTTTTGTATCATGGGTATGTCTGACCCTCTGCCCTAGAAAACTGCACCTTATCCACCGACCGACTCTTACCAGAGAACGGGGGACATGCACGCCAAAAAGCCCGTGATACGGTTCGCGAGCGCGCGCAGCCTATCAGATTGACCACGGGCCGCTGCCGCCCTAATCAGACGCCAACCCAATGAGAGGAGCCGGGACATGGCCGAGACCCAGCAAAAACCGCGCAGTTTCCAGGAAATCATCCTGCGTCTGCAAATCTATTGGGCAACCAAGGGCTGTGCGATTCTCCAGCCCTACGACATGGAAGTCGGCGCCGGCACCTTTCACCCGGCCACCACCCTGCGCGCGCTTGGATCCAAACCCTGGGCCGCCGCCTATGTCCAGCCCTCACGCCGCCCCACCGATGGCCGCTACGGCGAGAACCCCAACCGCCTGCAGCACTATTACCAGTACCAGGTGCTGATCAAACCCAGCCCGCCCGACCTGCAGGCGCTCTATCTCGGCAGCCTTCAGGCCATCGGCATCGACCTTGGTCTGCATGACGTGCGCTTTGTCGAGGATGACTGGGAAAGCCCGACGCTGGGCGCATGGGGTCTGGGTTGGGAGGTCTGGTGCGACGGCATGGAGGTCAGCCAGTTCACCTATTTCCAGCAGGTCGGCGGCCATGACTGCCACCCGGTTTCGGGTGAGTTGACCTATGGTCTGGAACGTCTGGCCATGTATGTGCTGGGCATCGACCACGTCATGGACATGCCGTTCAACGATCCCGACAGCCCGCAGCCGCTGCTCTACGGCGACATCTTTCGCCAGACCGAAGAGGAATATTCGCGCTGGAACTTCGACGTGGCCGACACCGATGTGCTGCTGCGCCATTTTGAGGAGGCAGAGGCCGAATGCGCCCGCATCCTTGCCCAGCCGCATGACGACCCCAAGACCGGCAAGCGCATCGTCATGGCCCACCCGGCCTATGACCAGACGATCAAGGCCAGCCACATCTTCAACCTTCTGGACGCACGCGGCGTGATTTCCGTGACCGAGCGGCAGGCCTACATCGGCCGCGTCCGCACGCTCGCCAAGGCCTGCGCCGATGCCTTCGTGCAGACAGAAGCCGGGGGATACGCCGCGTGAGCATCGACCGCTTTGCGCCGCCCGAGGGCCAGAAGGACGAAACCCTCTTTCGCTGGGCCAAGTTCTTCATCTGGGGCCTCACCCGCACGGGCAAGACCCGGCGGCGCTTTGTCCGCAAGGCCAACCTCGCCTTCCCGCACGCCACCTTTCGCGCTTTTCGCGCGCAGGTAAAGGCGCAAGAGGGCAAGGTCTTTGTCGATCTGGGCGCAAATGTCGGTGAATTCACCACCGCCGTCGCCCCCCATGCCAGCCGCGTGATCGCGGTAGAACCTGACCCCTGGACCGCTGGCAAACTGCGCGCGGCGGTGGCCGGACTGGACAATGTCACCGTGATCGAGGCGGCGGTCGGGGCCGAGGCGGGGGAGATCACCCTGTTCCGCCCCGCCAGATTCGCCCAGGATCCGGAAAACTACTCGGTCGGCTGCACCACGCAACCGGGGGTAGAGGACGGCGAAACCCTCACGGTGCGCCAGATCGCCATCGACGAGATCCTGGACGGCATCGAGGATGAGATCGGCATCGTCAAGATCGACATCGAAGGGGCCGAGGTGCCAGTGCTGGAACACCTGCTGAACAAGCGGCCCGACCTGATGGCGCGCATCGGCGCGCTGTTTGTCGAAACCCATGAAAAGCAGATGCCCGACCTTGAAATCCGCTCGCGCAAGCTACGCTTGCGCATGTGGGCGCGGCGGGCGCTGCTGCGGCGGCGCATCCCATTCGTTTCGATGAACTGGTGGTAAGAGGCGGCGAAATGACCGGAAAGATCCTTGCCATCGGTATCGTCCTGATCGCCCTCATCTTTGGTGCGGTGGTCTATTACAGCCAGGTTTACCTCTTCTACGAAGAGGTGACCGCAACCGGCAGCGGTGACGTCCTGCTGACGACACTCGACGGCAACCGCACCGCGATCCCCTACTCCGATTTTCGCGGCATCGACGCCGACAGCTCGCCGATCCGCTACCGCGCCTGCTTTGCCACCACGCTGACCCCGGCACAGGCCGCCGAGACCTATGAACCCTACGAAGGCGCGGAACCACGCAATGCGCCGGGCTGGTTCGACTGTTTCAATGCCGAAACCATCGGCGACCAGATCGAGGCCGGACAGGCGCAGGTCTTCACCGGGCAGCGCAATCTGGAGTTCGGCATCGACCGTGTCGTCGCCCTCACCGACGACGGGCGCGGTTTTGTCTGGCACGAGATCAACGACTGTGGCGACAAGGCCTATGACGGCACCCCGCTGGGTGACGACTGCCCGCAGCGCCCCTAAGGCCGCGCCCACCTGTTCGCGACAAATTACGGAACCCTCTGCCCGCCTGCGCGCTGTCTTGGCACACCAAAGGAGCGTGCAGATGTCAGATACCCCCCCCGCCTGGGTCACCCCCGTCATGCGTGCCGGTTACGGCGCCCGCGCCGCCACCTATCTGATCGTCGGCGGGCTGGCCTGTCTGGCGGCGGTCACGGGGGGTGCTGCGCAGGGCACCACCGATGCGCTTGCCGATCTCAAGGGGCAGCCCTGGGGCCTGGCCGCGCTCTGGGCCATTGCACTGGGCCTTTTCGCCTATACCCTCTGGCGTCTGATCGACGCCTGGATGGACCTTGACGACTACGGAAGCGGGCTGAAAGGCATGGTGGCGCGCGCCGCCCTTGTGGTGACCGGCCTGATCCACGGCGCCTTGGGCGTTTCGGTCGCGGCGGTTGCCCTGGGCGGCAACGGACAGGGCGACGGCGCTGAAACCGCGACCCATTCCCTGATGTCCCTGCCCTACGGCCCGCTGATCGTCGGCGTCATCGGCGCCGCGACCCTTGCCGCGGGGGGCTATTACATCTGGAAAGGCATGACCGCGAAATACAAGGATCATATCCGCGTCACCCCCACGACCCAACGGCTCGACCCGGTGCTGAAGGCGGGCTGCGTGGCCGAAGGCGTGATGATCGGCATCATCGGCCTGCTGATCCTCTACGCCGCCGTCACGACCGACCCCAGCGAGGCCGGCGGCGTCGGCGAGGCGCTGCAACAGATCCGGTCCGTCGCCTTCGGACGCATCCTGCTGGGCCTCATCGGTCTCGGCCTGATCGGTTTTGCGGTGGAAAACCTTGTCGAGGCGATCTACCGGGTGGTCCCGCGCTGCGCCGGGCCGGATGTCCTGACCCTCGCCGGCCGCGCCAAACTGACAGCAGAATCCAAACTGCGCGCTGCCACCGCCTGACACCGTGCCCGCCCTTCTTTGGTTTGAAAAATACCGCGGGGAGCGCGAGGGGCTGGCCCCTCGCATGTTCCGACGCGCGCCTCCGGCTTTAGGGGCTGGCCCCTCGCATGTTCCAATGCGCGCCTCCGGCTTGAGGGGCTGGCCCCTTGCTTCCACCCCTGCCACCCGCGCGCCCGTCCGATCACCGCTTAACCGCTTGCCGCCAAGCGTAGGGACGGGTACTCACCCGACGACCCCGCGCCGACGGGGATCTTCAGACTTTTGCTGGTGACGTGATGCCCGACCTCCTGATCGAACTTTTCTCCGAGGAAATCCCCGCGCGGATGCAGGCCAGGGCCGCCCTGGACCTGAAAAAGCTGATGACCGATGGGCTGGTCGAGGCCGGTCTGACCTATGCCGGGGCCGAGGCCTTCTCGACCCCGCGCCGCCTTGCGCTGACCGTGCAGGGCCTGACCGCCGAAAGCCCCACCCAGCGCGAGGAACGCCGCGGCCCCAAGGTCGGCGCACCGGACAAGGCGCTGGAGGGTTTCATGCGCGGCGCAGGTGTGACCCGCGACCAGTTGCAAGAGCGGGCCGAGAAGAAGGGCAGTTTTTATTACGCCACCGTCACCACCCCGGGCCGTCCGGCGGCCGAGATCGTGGGTGAGGTGCTGGAAAAGACCGTCCGCCATTTCCCCTGGCCCAAGTCGATGCGCTGGGGCGCGGGCTCCTTGCGCTGGGTGCGCCCCCTGCACCGCATCCTCTGCGTGATGAGCGATGACCACGGCGACTCTGTCGTCGATCTGGACATCGACGGCATCAAGGCGGGTCAGACCACCGAGGGCCACCGCTTCATGGGCGGCGGGCCGTTTGAAGTGACGAGCTTCGACGACTACGAGACCCGGCTGAAACGCAACAAGGTGGTGCTGTCCGCGCAGGCGCGTGCCGACACGATCTGGCACGACGCCACCAACATGGCCTTTGCGCAGGGGCTGGAGGTGGTCGAGGATGCGGGCCTGTTGCGTGAGGTCGCCGGGCTGGTGGAATGGCCCGTGGTGCTGATGGGTGAGATCGGTGAGGCTTTCCTGACTCTGCCGCCCGAGGTGCTGCAAACCTCGATGAAGGAACACCAGAAGTTCTTTTCGGTGAAGAACCCCGCCACGGGCCGGATCGAGAAATTTGTCACCGTGGCCAATATCGAGACGGCGGATCACGGCGCGACCATCCTTGCCGGCAATCAAAAGGTGCTGGCGGCACGGCTGTCGGACGCCAAGTTCTTCTGGGAAAACGACCTGCGCGTGGCCAAAACCGAGGGCCTGTCGGCCTGGACAGAACGGCTGGGCAACGTGACCTTCCACAACAAGCTGGGCTCGCAGCGCGACCGTATCGCGCGGATCACCGCACTGGCGCGCGAAATCGCGCCCATGGTCGGCGCGGAGGCCGGGCTGGCGGCGCAGGCAGCGGATGTGGCCAAGGCCGACCTGTCGTCAGAAATGGTCTATGAATTCCCCGAGTTGCAGGGCCTCATGGGCCGCTATTACGCGCAGGCCGCTGGTCTGGCCCCCGAGGTCGCAGAAGCCTGCGAAACCCATTACGCGCCGCTTGGCCCCTCGGACGATGTGCCCACCGCGCCGGTCTCTGTCACCGTGGCGCTGGCCGACAAGCTGGACACGCTGACCGGCTTCTGGGCCATCGACGAAAAGCCCACCGGCTCCAAAGACCCCTACGCCCTGCGCCGCGCGGCTCTTGGCGTGATCCGGCTGATCCTCGAGAACAAGCTGCGCTTCAGCCTCGACAAGCTGAACGACGCGCAGATCCTGCGCCACCAGATCAAGACCAACGGCGACACCGCCGAGACCGATCTGCGCGACGACCTGCTGGCCAGGATCGCCCGCCACGGTGTCTTCGGCTCTGCCGTGCGGGATCTGCTGGACCGTCTGACCCAGAAACCCGACTGGATCGAAAAGGTGGAACAGCACGAACCCGCGCTCAGCGACGACCTGCTTTCCTTCATCCATGACCGGCTGAAGGTCCACCTGCGCGCCGAGGGTATCCGCCACGACGTGATCGACGCCTGCCTTGCCATGCCCGGCAACTGCGACCTGACGCTGCTGGTCCGCCGGGCCGAGGCGCTGCAGGCCTTCCTTGGCACCGAGGACGGCGGCAACCTCTTGCAGGGCTTCAAGCGGGCCAACAACATCCTGGCCCAGGCCGAGGAGAAGGACGGCGTCGAATACAGCTATGGCGCGGATGTGAAATTCGCCGAAACCGACGAGGAGCGCGCGCTCTTTGCCGCGCTGGACGCGGCAGAGGCCAAGATCACCCCGGCGATGGCGGGTGAGGATTTCACCGCCGCGATGGAGGCCATGGCCGGCCTGCGCGCGCCCATCGACGCGTTTTTCGAGGCGGTGCAGGTCAATGCCGACAACAATGTGGTCCGGCGCAACCGCCTGAACCTGCTGTCGCGCATCCGGCAGACCTGTCTGCAGGTGGCGGACCTGACCCGCGTCGAGGCCTGACCGGGCGCCCGTGGCGGGCGTTTTGTTTGAGTATTTTCAGAGAGAAGAAGCCGCAAGGGGATCCTTGCCTTCCGGGTTGGATTTTACCGCCGCCGCCCTTGCGCGGCTTTGGTTAAGCGGCGAAAGTCCGGCGCAGAGCAACTGCTGCGGGGCAAAGGGCAATGCTGGAGCTGGACCATATCGCCATCGCGGGTGAGACGCTGGCCGAGGCTGTTGCGCATACCGAGGCGCAGCTTGGTCTGCCGCTGTTGCCGGGCGGTCAACACGCACGTTTCGGCACCCATAACCGGCTGCTGGGTCTGCCGCCCTTTTACATCGAGGCCATCGCCATCGACCCCGACGCCCCGGCCCCTTGGGACGCGCGCTGGTTCGGGCTGGACGATTTCAGCGGAGCCGCGCGGCTGGACAAATGGATCTGCCGGGTGGCGGATATCGACGCGGCCATTGCCGTTCTGCCGATGGCCGGGCGGCGGGTGGATCTGGAGCGCGACGGGCTGCGCTGGTCGATGGCGGTGCCGCAGGACGGGCGGTTGCCCTTTGACGGCCTGTTCCCGGCGCTGATCCAGTGGCACGTGGCGCGCCCGCCCGGCGAGAGCCTGCCGCCCTCGGGACTGTCGCTGGACAGGCTGACCCTGGCGCACCCCGAGGCAGCGGCCCTGCAGGCCCTGCTGGCGCCGCTGATGCAGGCCCCGGTGGATTTTGTCACCGCCGATGCCTCCGCCCTGAGCGCCGCGCTGACCGGACCCGCCGGCGCGCTGACCCTGCGCTGATCCGCCGGGAGCTTTGCAGATGCAGAAAAATCTGCCGACCTCCCCTGACAGCGCCCGCACATCCGCATAGAATGTCCCCATGTCGATCTGGACCCGCATCACACAGGCCCTGCAGGCCCTGCGCTCTGGCGAAAGCCTGTCGGAGGTCTTTGCACATCTGCGCACACCGCCCGAACGCAGCGTCGGTTTCACCATCGCGGTGATCGCGCTGTCGGCCAAGATGGCCAAGGCCGATGGTCTGGTCACCCGCGACGAGGTGACGGCCTTTCGCGAGGTCTTTCAGATCCCGCGCGAGGATGAGGCCGGGGCCGCCCGCGTCTTCAACCTCGCCCGGCAGGACGTGGCGGGGTTCGAGGATTACGCCCGCCGTATCGCGGGGATGTTCGGCGAAAGCTCTGGCACGCTCTGCGACCTGATGGAGGGGCTGTTCCACATCGCACTGGCCGATGGCTCATACCATCCGGCGGAGGATGTCTTTCTCTCGCGGGTGGCAGATATTTTCGGCCTGGACGACCGCCAGTTCCGCGCCCTGCGCAGCCGCTTTGTACCCGATGCCGTCCCCGATCCCTACAGCGTGCTGGGCGTTTCCCCCGACATGTCGCTGCCGGACATCCGCAAACAGTGGCGCAGGTTGGTGCGTGACAGCCACCCGGACGTGATGATCGCCCGGGGTGTCCCGGCCGAGGCGGTCAAGATCGCCGAGCGGCGCATGATCGACATCAACCGCGCGTGGGAGGAAATCTCGGCGCGCGAACCGGCCTGAGCGGCGATGCGGCTGGCCACCTATAACGTCGAATGGTTCGACAGCCTGTTCGACGACAGGGGCCGCCCGCTGATCGACACTGAAGCGGGCGGGCGGCGGGAGGTGGCGCGCGGCGCGCAGCTAGAGGCGCTGAGCCATGTCTTTCGCCGGATCGACGCCGATGCGGTCATGATCATCGAAGCCCCCGACACCAACCGCCGCCGCTCCACCACCCGGGCGCTGACCGCATTTGCCGAGGCGGCGGACCTGCGCACGCGCGCGGTGGCCACCGGTTTCGCCAATGACACCCAGCAGGAAATCGCCCTGCTCTATGATCCCGAACGCCTGCAGGTGCGGCACGATCCGCAGGACAGCAAAGACGCGCCGCGCTTTGACACTGAATTCGAGATCGACCTGGATATCGACAACCGCGCTGACACGGTGGGGTTTTCCAAGCCGCCGCTGGAACTGGCGGTCGAGACCGCAGGCGGCACGCGGCTCCGGATGATCGGCACGCATCTGAAATCCAAGGCCCCGCATGGCGCGCGCACCCGCGATGCGATCATGAAGCTGGCCATCGCCAACCGGCGCAAGCAACTGGCGCAGGCGGTCTGGCTGCGCCGCCGCATCGCCGGACATCTCGACGCGGGTGCAGAGGTCATGGTCATGGGCGATCTGAACGACGGCCCCGGCCTCGACGCCTATGAAGGCCTGTTTGGGCGCAGCTCGGTCGAGATCATCCTTGGCGCGGGAGAGGCACCGGCCCAACAGCTCTACGATCCGCATGCGGCAGAGGCGCTGCAACACCGGCTGGGCGCGCATCCGACCACCGCGCGCTTTCTGATCCATGACGAAGGCCGCTATCTGCAGGCCATGCTGGACTACCTGATGATCTCCGCCGGCTTGCGGGACCGCTCCCCCGCCTGGCGCATCTGGCACCCTTTCGACGATGCCGAATGTTGGCGCGATCCGGGCCTGCGCGCGGCCTTGCTGGACGCCTCGGACCATTTTCCGGTCACGCTGGACCTCGACATCTGACCCGCGCGCCCTGTTTCTTTGGTTTTTCAAATACCCTCGGGGGAGTCGCCGCAGGCGACGGGGGCAGCGCCCCCTCTCCGACAGACCCCTGCGCCACCGCCGAATTCGAGGCCTGGCCTTGCGCGCCCCTCTTCTCAGCCCCCTTCCGCGCGCCTATATGCCATCTATGAAACAGATCGCCGCACCTCTCCTCGCCTTCACCCTTCTCGCCGCCCCTGTCTCTGCACAGGATCAGGACGACGGCCTGTCGCTGATGGAGGAAGGCACCCGCCTGTTCCTGCGCGGGCTGATGTCGGAAATGGAACCGATGCTGCAGGAACTGGACAAGGCCGCCCGCGAGGCAGAGCCCTACCTGCGCGAATTCATGCTGGAGATGGGTCCGGCGCTGGGTGAGATTCTGGAACAGGTCGACGACTGGACGGTCTATCACGCGCCCGAGATGCTGGAGAACGGCGATATCATCATCCGCCGCAAGGTGCCGCTGACGCCCGAGGAAGACACCCCCGAGATCAAACCGGCACCAAAGTCCGAGCCCAAGGAAAAGATCGACCTCTGAGGTCCGGCCGGGGCCGCAGGGCCTCAGACCACTTCCATGCCCCAAGTGTCCGCGCCCAGCGCATCCGCCAGCGATTTGAACCGCGCCTCCGTCACCTCGCCATAGACCGGCGCGGCGTCGGCGCTCAGCATGAGGCGCAGGTCACTGGCATCGGTATCCCAGGTCATGCGCGGGCCGGTGCCGTCGGTGGACAAGGTCCAGAGCATCGCGCCAAAGCGCAGCGCCTTGCCCAGCACTTCGGCCTCGTTCTGGTGCGCTGTGTCCAGCAGCGCATAGAGGTCTTCGAACCGGGTGCCTTCGCGTTTGTTGCGATAGCGGTGCAGCAGCGCCAGCCCAAGGTAGACCCGTTCCCAGTGTTTCAGCCCGCCCAGATTGGCGCGGGTGGCATTGTCGAAACAGACCTCGGCGCGGTAATCGGGATGGGCCCGCCAACTGACGTCATGCAACAGGCAGGCAGCGTGGATCAGACGCTTGCGCGAGGCGCGGGCGGTGGGAAAGAGCGGCAGGACGAAATCATAAAGCGCCGCGCCAAGACCCGGCAGGCGTGCGTCCTTGGCCTCGGCAAAATGGCAGGATTCGATCAGCGGATCACGGTCGCGCAGCATCTGCGGCATCTGTTCGTACAGCAGCCCCTCGCGGATGCCATAGCTGGACACCGCGATGTCGGAGGGCTGGAAGGTATCGACCACCTGCGTCAGCACCTCGCCGGCCAGCGGGGCCAGCGCCATGCGGGTGCTGGAAATGCCGCAGTCCTTGCGCAGGCTGTCGTGATCCTCATGGGCCTCCAGAAAGGCCAGCGTCTCACGCACCGAGTCGGTGTCCATCCGGTATTCGTGCAGCACCTGCAGCGGGTAATCGCGGCGGAACATGTCGATCTTGGCAATCGCGCGCCAGCTGCCGCCGACAAGGAACAGCCGGTCGCGCTGGGTGCCCATATGCTCGGCCAGCGCCTTCATCTCGCGCCGGATCACCTTGTCCCGCGCCTTGCGCCCGCCGTCGAGGTCGCGCAGTTTCAGCGGCCCCAGCGGCGAGGTGATGCGGCGGCCGACCTCGCCGTCATGAATCTCGGCCAGTTCCATCGACGATCCGCCGATGTCACAGACCAGCCCGTAAGAGCCGGGCCAGCCCAGCAACACGCCCTGCGCCGAGAGCCGCGCCTCTTCGGCGCCGTCGATCACCCAGACCTTGAGCCCGGTGGCGGATTCGAGGATGCGGCGGAAGTCCTCGCCATCCTCGGCGTCGCGCATGGCGGCGGTGGCCACCACGGTCAGCGCGGGCAGTTCCATGCCCTCGGCCAGCTTGCGGAACCGCAGCATCGCCCGCAGCGCCCGTTCGCGCCCCTCGGGGTTCAGCCGCCCGGTTTCGGCCATGCCTGCGCCAAGGCCGCAGAGAATCTTTTCGTTGTAGAAATAGGCGGGGCTGCGCGCCGCACCGTCGAAGACCACCAAGCGGACAGAGTTGGACCCGATGTCCACCACGCCGACCCGCGACAGCGCCCGCGCCTTGGGATCGTCGAACAGGGGCTTCCCGAACGGATCCCAGTGACCGTGTGTCTCGTCTTGTCCGTCCATGCGAATCCCGTTCCGTTCCTGCCGGTTATCGCCCGCAGCGATCGGGAGGGTCAATCAAAAGGCACCAGCCCCCGCGCCGGGAACAGGCGCGCCACGGGGCTGGTGCCAGAGGCTCAGCGGAAGAGCGAAAGCAGGATTTGCGGTGACTGGTTGGCGATCGACAGCGCCTGCATCGCCAATTGCTGCTGCACCTGCTGCGCCTGCAGCTTGGCCGAAACCTCTTCGAGGTCGGCATCGACCAATGTGCCGATGCCTGTTTTAAGGGCATCTGACAGGCCGGTGACAAACTCCCTCTGCGTGTCCAGCCGCATTTCGGCAGAGCCGAAGGCGGCGGCAGAATCGATGGCGGTCTGGACCAGGCCCTCCATCTCTGTCAGCGCGGCGTCCGCACCGGCCTGCGTGGTGACGTCGATATCGGCCAGCGCAGCAAGGCCACCGCCGACCGTGGTGGTGGCATCGGCGGCGTATTGGTTCACCGTGACAGAGAAGTTGTCGCCGGTGCCGTCCGCGCCGGTAAAGGTGACCTGATTGCCCGAGGCGGTGGCGGCGATGGTGCCCTCGCTGCCCGCGCCCAGATCGTCGGTGATGTACTTGTTGAAGGCGGCCGCAAGGCCCGCCGCCACATCTTCCATGGTGTCGCCGTCACGGGCGACATAGGCGATGTCATCGCGGCTGGCGGTGTTGGTGGGGCCGTTGCCCGCCGTGGCACTGATCGCGACGGAAAAGCCGGTGCCCGCCGCGACGGTGGTGGTTGCCGCCGCGCCGAAAGTGGTGGTGCCGGTCGGCGGGGTTGCCGCGCCGGTCAGGGTGGCCGCCGCGCCGTCACCGGTGCCGGTGATGTCATTGGCCGCGCCGCTGAGCGCCGCCAGGCCGGACCCGATGCTGGCCGCGCCCTGCCCCAGATCCTGCTTGGAGATGCGGATATCGCTGGAGGTGACCGTATCGGAGGACCGGTCGATAGAGGCCAGCACGTTGATCCCGCCAGTCCCGGCGGTCTGGTCCGTGTTGGTCAGCAGACCCTGCCCGTTGAACTGGGCGGCGCTGACGATGGACCCGATCTGGTCGCGCAGCGCTTCGATATCGGTCTGGATCTTGGCGCGGTCGACGTTTTCCTCTTGCGCGGCGACAACCTTGCCCTTGATCTCGGTCAGCAGCTCGGTGACGGTTTCGGCCCCCTGTCGCGCGACCGACACGGTCGCCATGCCGAGGCTCAGGCTGTCGGAGACGCGCTGAAAGCCCTGAACATCGGCCTCCATCGTCTTGGCAATCGCCCAGACAGCCGCGTTATCCTGCGAAGAAGCCACCTTTTTGCCGGTCGAAATCTGCATCTGGGTGTTCGTCATGGAGGCGTTGATCGCCTTCAGCGTTTGTAGGGCCGCTGTGGCCCCGGGATTGGAGTTGATACTCGACATATGCTCTCGCCTTTCTCGTCAAGCGGTGCGTTTCACACCAGGAACGCCGGGCGCTGGCCCGGCACTGCGACCGCCTTCTGACGCTGCGGGCGCATTACGCTGCCCGCGCCACGAGAGAGATTCCGTGCCGCCCGACCTTCGGGCCTGCATTTTAACTTGGCTTTAACGATTTGCGGCGCTGGCAAGGTCTTATTAAGGCGAGAAATTGGCGGCGATTTGAGGCACAATCCTTGCAGAATGCCGGTCCGTGAGCGGATTTCCCGATCACAGAGAGATACCTGTTTCGAATTTCGAAACAGATGACGCCAAAGGTGGCAACGAATCGCGCCAGATGGCTACCGAGACCACAACAAAGCCGCCCCGAGGGGCGGCTTTGTTAACAGTTGGGAAACAATTTGCCCCGGAGCGCGCCCGAGTCAGTCGTCGCTATGGGTCAGCTTTGGCACGTCCGAGGCACCGGCCGAGCCACGTCCCGACAGCGATGGGTTTTCCATGAAGAAACGGTGACAGTTGAAGGAGAATTCGCCCTCCGGCACGGCGTGACGGGTGAATTGCCCCGTCGGCCCCATGACCCAGCTTTGCGCGGTGTCCGCAAGGTTCGCGGCCATGATCTGGCTGACGATCTGCGCCTTGACCGTGGGGTTCAGGATCTCGACCCCGGTTTCGACCCGCCGGTTCAGGTTGCGGCCCATCCAGTCGGCCGAGGAAATGAAGACCCGCGACTTCTTGTGCGGCAGACCGTGGCCGTTGCCGAAACAGGCGATGCGCGAATGTTCGAGGAAGCGGCCGATGATGCTCTTGACCCTAATGTTCTCGGACAGGCCCTGGACCCCCGGACGCAAGCCGCAGATTCCCCGGATCACGCAGTCCACCTTTACCCCGCCCTGGCTGGCGCGATAGAGCGCGTCGATCATGTCGGGTTCGATCAGCGAGTTCAGCTTGATCCAGATCTGCGCAGGGCGGCCTGCCTTGGCGTGTTCGATCTCCTTGTCGATCATCTCGATCATGCCGGATTTCAAGTTGTGGGGAGAGATGTGGATGTTCTCCAGCCCTGCGGGCATGGCGTAGCCGCTGAGGTAGTTGAAGATCTTGGCCGCATCGCGCCCCAGAGCCGCGTCACAGGTAAAGAACGACAGGTCGGTGTAGATCTTGGCGGTGATCGGGTGATAGTTGCCGGTGCCCCAATGGGTATAGGTCACCAGCTTGTCGCCTTCGCGGCGCACCACCTGGCTGATCTTGGCGTGGGTCTTCCAGTCGAGAAAGCCGTACACCACATGCGCGCCCGACCGTTCCAGCCGCCGCGACTGGCGGATGTTGGCGGCCTCGTCAAAGCGCGCCTTCAGCTCGACCAGCGCGGTGACGGATTTGCCCTCTTCCGCCGCCTCGCAGAGCGCCTCGACGATGGGGGAATTCTTGGACGTGCGATAGAGCGTCTGCTTGATCGCCACCACGTCCGGGTCCAGCGCCGCCTGCGCCAGAAAGCGCACAACCATGTCGAAGGTTTCATAAGGATGGTGCAGCAGCATGTCCTTCTGCTTGATCGCGTCGAACATCTTGCCGTCGTGATCCTGCACCCGTTCGGGCACCCGTGGCGTAAAGCTGGGCCAGAGCAGATCGGGCCGCGAGTCGATCACCAGTTCCTTGGTGTCGGCCACGCCGATCATGCCATCCAGTTCGATCAACTCGTCACCCTGCACGTGCAACTCGCGCATGACGATTTCGCGCAGGCCCCTGGACGCGCCTTTGGTGATGGTCAGGCGGACAACCTCGCCCCGGCGGCGGCGTTTCAGCGCCACCTCGAATTCGCGCACAAGGTCCTCGGCCTCTTCCTCGACTTCCAGATCGCTGTCGCGCAAGACGCGGAACCCGAACTGGTCCTTGATGCGGTAGCCGGGGAACAGGCTGTCGATGTGCAGCAGCACAACCTCTTCCAGCAGGATGAACCGCTGCTGCCCCTCATCGGCGGGCAACTGGATGAACCGGTCGATCTGCGCCGGGATCGGCAACAGCGCCTGCAGCGGGCGCTTGTCCTTGACCCGCTCCAGCTGCAGCGCAAGGCAATAGCCCATGTTGGCGATAAACGGGAACGGATGTGCCGGGTCGATGGCCAGCGGCGAAAGCACCGGAAAGACGTTGGACAGGAAGGCCCCGCCGAGAAAGGGAATATCCCCTTCGGTCAGATCGGAGCGTGCGACGATGGCAATCCCCTGTTCCGCCATCAGGCCGCGCAGTTCGATCAGAACGCGCTGCTGTTCGGCCATCAGGCGGCGGGCTTCATCGTCGATCAGCACCAGCTGTTCGGCAGGTGTCAGCCCGTCAGCGGCGGGGGTGTTGTTGCCGGTATGGGCCAATTCGCGCAGGCCCGCCACGCGCACGGTATAGAACTCGTCAAGGTTGGCGGCCGAGATAGACAGGTAGCGCATCCGTTCCAGCAGCGGCACACGGGGGTTTTCGGCCTCTTCCAGCACACGCCAGTTGAAGCCGAGCCAGCTGAGCTCACGGTTGAAAAAGCGGCCCGGGCCGGTGAGGTCAATTTCCGGCATGTCGGTGGCCGAGGGCAGCGGGGCCTTGAGAAAATCTGCTTGGGTCATGACGCGCTTATGCCTCTGGATCTGCAACAGGTTTATGACAGGAGCGGTCGAGAAGAAAGGTCAGTCCTGCGGCGCACCGGGATCATGGGGCGATGTGCCATGCGCCTCGGCGCCGGGCGGCACGATGGCGGCCAGAACACGCGCCGCCATGGGACGCGAGACCCGCCGCTGGTGGGCCAGCGCCTCGGCGTCCAGCGCCGCCACCAGCCGCGCGGCGGTGGTGTAGCTGCGCGGCATGTGCCGCACCAGATAGGCGATCACCTCCGGCCCCGGCACCACCTGCCGGTCGGCAAACAGCTTGGCCAGCAGCGCCGCCAGCAGCGTGTCATCCGGTTCCGTGATCTGCGCAACCTGAGCACCCATCATCCGGCTGGCCAGATCCGGCACTTCCAGCTTCCAGTGCACCGGTTCGCGCACGGCCGTCACCATCAGGGCGCCGCCATTGGCCAGCACGAGGTTGTGCAGGTGAAACAGCGTCTCCTCCGCCGGCCTTTTCCCGGCGATCGCTTCCACGTCTTCCACGCAGACCGGACCGGCGGCCAGCGCCGGGATATCAGCCCCCTCAAGCGCCGTCGCCTCGACGATCCGCGCCCCCGCCAGCCGCGCCCAGACATGCGCCAGATGCGTCTTGCCCGCCCCCGGCGGTCCGGTCAGCACCAGCTTGCGCGCCGGCCAGTCGCGCCAGCCCTCGATCAGCGCCACCGCCAGCGCATTGGCCGGGCTGACAAAGAAATCCTCGCGCCCAAGGGCTTCGCGCGAGGGCAGCGGCAGGGGGATCTGGCTGGGCTGGTTCATGACTCGTCGCCCTCAAAGAAGTCGTTCGGCCGCCCATCGTTGGCCGAGAGGCCAAGGAACAGGCGCGACCCCTTGTACTGTCCGGCAAGAAAGCGGGCGATGACCCCCAGCGCGGCGGCCAGCGGCACCGCCACCAGCAGGCCGACAAAGCCGAACAGCGAGCCGAAGACCGACAGGGCCAGCAACAGCCAGACCGGGTGCAGCCCCACCGAATTGCCGACGAGGCGCGGCGTCAGGATGTTGCCCTCGACAAACTGTCCGGCCTGAAAGATGGCATAGACCGCCAGGATCCACCACCATTCGCCCCAGAACTGGAAGATCGCCAGCCCCACCGCCAGCACGCCGCCGACAATCGCACCGACGTAGGGAATGAAGGTCAGCACCCCCGCGATCACGCCCACAACCGGCCCGAACTGCAGCCCGACCACCCAGAGCGAGACGGCATAATAGGTGCCCAGCATCAGCGAGACAGAGCCCATGCCGCGGATGAACCCGGCCAGCACCTTGTCGACCTCGCTGGCGAGGTGGCGGATCACCGGGCGGTGGTCCAGCGGCAGCATTTCGTCCACCTGCGCCACCATGCGGTCCCAGTCCAGCAGCATGTAGACCGCCACCACCGGCACGATCAGGAACAGCGCCACCACGTTCAGCAGCGACCCCACCGACCCCAGCGCCGCGTTGACCAGTTGCACGCCGCGCTGCTTGATGGTGTCGCCCAGCTCGATCAGCGTCTCGCGCACGATGCTTTCTTCGTTGACCATATTGGGGAACCGGTCGGTCAGAAAGCCCTGCAGGTCGCGGAACAGCTGCGGCGCGAATTCGAACAGGGCCAGCGCCTGCTCGATCAGCAACGGGATGATCGCCAGCGTCATGACGACAAAGATCAGGATCGCGCAGACCGTGATCACGGCGGTCGCGGCGGCGCGGCTGAGGCCCGTCCGCTCCAGCCAGTCGGCCACCGGGTCAAGGCAATAGGCAATGGCGCTGCCGAGGATGAAGGGAACCAGCACGTCGCCGAGGAACCAGAGCACAAGGGCAAAGGCCGCCGCCGCGACCCCCCAATACTTCATCTGGTCCCTTACGGGCAAAGCCATGCACTATCCCTTCGAATAATCTTTACATTGCGCCGGTTTGCGCAAGATTCAAGCGTTTACCGGAAACCGGCAGGCAGATGCCAGTGGAAATGGGGGAAAACCTGAAGGTGCGGCAGGTTCGTGCCGGTCAGCCCGTGCTGTGGGTCACGCCTGAAAAAGGCCCGGCTCCGGCCAGTGGCACAGGCGCGGGGCGGGTTCCCCCCCGCCACGCGCCGTAGGGCGGGGTTCACCCCGCCGCTTACTCCGGTGGATCGGGCGGTTCATACCCCTCGGGATCGTCTTGCCACTTGCGCCATTCGTCGTCGAAATTGTGCTCGCCGAATGTAGGCAACTCCCACGTCGGCCATTTCTCCGGCCTCTCGCGGCCCTCGGGCAAGGTGACACTGGCGTCCCCGAACATCCCATTGATCTGCGCCTGCGACAGCGCCACAGTGGTATAATCAACCGATCTGACGGATGCGGAAAAGACATACGCCCCCTCCAACCGCGCGTCTCTGAGGTCCGCGCCCTCCATCCGCGCCGTGGTGAGGACCGCCCTCTGCATCCGTGCGTCGCTGAGGTCCGCCCCCTCCATCCGGGCGCTGCTGAGGTCCGCCCCCCGCATCCGCACGTTGCCGAGGTCCGCCCCCTCAATCCGCGCCCCGATGAGGTCCGCCCTCTCCATTCGCGCGTTGCTGAGGTCCGCCCCCTCCATCCGCACAAAAAAGAGTGTCGCGCCCTCCATCCGCGCGTCCCTGAGGTCGGCCCCTTCCATCCGCGCGTCGCTGAGGTCCGCCCCTTCAATCCGCGCGTCGCTGAGGTCCGCCCCTTCAATCCGTGCCGATCTGAGGTCCGCCCCCTCAATCCGTGCCCCGATTAGGTCCGCCCCCTCCAACCTTGCCCCAAAGAGGTCCGCCCCTCGCAGATCAACTCCCTGTAGATCGCGGCGGGGGAGGGCGGCGATGGATTCCCTCCTCGCTTTGGTCCAAACATTGGTATAATTTTGGTCGAGATCAACGAAAAACCGAGCGCAGGCCTGTGGGTTCTTGCCGAGCTCCGCTTGGCACCATTTCTCGCGTTGGAAAGGCAATTCGTCCGGTATTTTCTGTCGATCCCCTCTGTCGTCACGCGCCAACGGCCCAAGACCACAGGCCAGTTTCGGGATGGCCAGCTCTGTGCACCACCTCTTGCGAAAAACCTGTTCTGCCTCGTCGCGAGGGAGCCAATCCGCCGGCGTTTCTACAAAGACAACGCCCTTCAGTTGCGCCGGGCGCAGCAAGTCTGGCCACCATGTCCGCATCCACCAGCGGCGCTTCAATTCGAGTTCGGCGAGATAATGCAGGTCCCCCGGATCGGGATAGATAGCGAAGCCTGCAAACCGTGCTCTTAACCCCGCTTCGTCCAGTTTTCGCAGCTCTTTCACAAGGTTCATGCTGCGGCGCGTGCGGATGGAAACGAAGCGTATTTCTTCGCCCAATATCTTGATACGATGAAATTGCGCGTAAGCCCCCAGCGTGCCTTCGGTTGTCAGGAAACCGGCGGCGCACAGTGCCAGTAAGCCCGCGCTCCAACCCGCCGTCGCGCCCTTGGACATGTGGCTTTCTTCCGCCCCGCCCTGACGCAGGGCACGCCAGCTTTCCGCACCGGCAAGCACCGAAATGAAAAAAGGCAACCCGCAAAAGACGACGGTCAGCACCTCGTCATGCTTGGGCATGGATCGCCACCAAAAGGCGGCCAGCACCATCGGCCCGAATGCAAAGATCGACAGCGTCACAACAATCCGGGCCAGCGTGCGCATCGGGTAGGCGTGGACAGCCCCAGGATTGCCGGACAGCGCCATGTCGCTGACGATCCACGGGGCAATGCGATCCTCTGCCGGAATGCCGTTGTCCTTGGGCAGGCTGTCCAGCGCCTTCCACAGCTTCACGAGGTAAAGGTGCATATGCACGTACAAGAGCGCCCCAAAGAACGGTGCGACGTAGAAGAACAGATTGGTCGGAACGGATACGCCAACCAGCGGAAGGGCGGTTTCGCGCTCGACGATGAAGAAATCCGCGTCCTGCACGCCCAGCAGTGTGATCCCGACAAAGGCAAGAAAGGACATAAGCCCCAGCCATGACGCGCGGGCCATGCCGGTCAGCTTGGCAACCCGGTCGATTGTTGCCTTTTCGTCCGCAATTGCCGCTGCGTCAGCAGCCTTTTCGGCGTCGTTCAGATGACGCTTTCGCGCGGCGCGGGCATTGGCGGTACGCAGGTTGCGGGATCCGGACATGACAATCGGTGAAGCCTATGAAATTCAAAACAACTATTTGGCGAGCTTATCACAACCCTGCTATTCAAGGAAGCATTCAGGCCCTCCGGAAAGGAGCAGATCCGGGGAGAGTGTTAACCAAGGGAAAAAAGCCCCTGTAACCCCTTGATTCTGCATTCCCCCCAAGCTGTCCACGCGTCGACACCTCTGCCGCTCTTGTCTGGCCCTATCCAACCCGGTAGGAGGATCAAAACCGCCGTTTCAGAGGTCCACAGATGCGCCTGTCCCGCTATTTCCTGCCCGTGCTCAAGGAAACGCCCGCCGAGGCGCAGATCGTCAGCCACCGCTACATGCTGCGCGCCGGCATGATCAAGCAGGCCAGCGCCGGGATCTATTCCTGGCTGCCGCTGGGCTTCAAGGTGCTGCGCAAGATCGAGAATATCGTGCATGAG
This sequence comes from Paracoccaceae bacterium, assembly GCA_034670345.1. GTDB lineage: Bacteria > Pseudomonadota > Alphaproteobacteria > Rhodobacterales > Rhodobacteraceae > Antarctobacter. Next base: position 67,197 of record JAXMNQ010000006.1, read on the forward strand.
GAACAGGCCCGCGCCGGGCATATCGCGATCCAGATGCCGACCCTGCAAGGCGCCGACCTTTGGCGCGAGTCCGGCCGCTATGACGATTACGGGCAGGAAATGCTGCGCATGAAGGACCGGCACGGCCGCGACATGCTGTTCACCCCCACGGCCGAGGAACTGGTGACGGACATCTTCCGCAGCCACGTGGGCAGCTACAAGGACCTGCCGCTGACGCTCTACCAGATCCAGTGGAAGTTCCGCGACGAGATCCGCCCGCGTTTCGGCGTGATGCGGGGCCGCGAATTTTACATGAAGGACGGTTACAACTTCGACCTCACCAAAAAGGACGCGTTGCACGCCTACAACCGTCACCTGGTCAGCTACCTGCGCACCTATGAGCGCATGGGTCTGCAGGCGATCCCGATGCGCGCGGACTCTGGCCCCATTGGCGGCGATGACACGCATGAATTCCTGGTGCTGGCGGAAACGGGCGAGTCCGAGGTGTTTTACGACAGCCAGATCACCGACCTGAAATTCGGTGACCGCGAGATCGACTTTGACAGCCATGCACAATGCCAGGCGGTGCTGGAGGAGTTCACCTCACGCTATGCCCGCACCGATGAAACGCATGACGAGGCGCTGTTCAACAAGGTTCCCGAGGAACGCCGCCGCACCGCGCGCGGCATCGAGGTTGGCCAGATCTTCTATTTCGGCACCAAGTATTCGGAACCGATGGGCGCAACGGTGCAGGATGCCGAGGGCAACAAGGTGCCGGTCCACATGGGCTCGCACGGGATCGGCGTCTCGCGTCTGCTGGGCGCGATCATCGAGGCCAGCCATGACGACAAGGGCATCATCTGGCCGGAGGGGGTGACCCCCTTCCACGCCGGGATCGTGAACCTGAAACAGGGCGACGATGAGGCGGATGCCGCCTGCGAGGCGCTGTACACGTCGCTGACCGCGCTGGGGCTGGAGCCGCTGTACGATGACCGCAACGAACGCGCGGGCGGCAAATTCGCAACGATGGACCTGATCGGCCTGCCGTGGCGGATCACCGTCGGGCCGCGGGGCCTGAAGAACGGGGTGGTCGAACTGACCTCGCGCCGCACCGGCGAGAGCGAGGAACTGCCGCCCGAACAGGCCGTGGCGAAGATCGCGCAGATTTACAACGTGGTGCGGGCCGGGGCATAGTCGGCGCAGTCGCCGCGACCCGAGGCCGCCGACATGCGCCCTGCCCTATGCCTCTTTCTGCTCTGCCTGACCGCCGCGCCTGCGCTGGCGCAGTCGGACCGGGTGGCGCTGGAATGGGCCCGCTGGCTGGAGGCGCAAGGCAATCCGCCCGGCGCGCTGGTCTTTGCGATCTTTGACGCCGAACTGCTGGCGAGCTCGGACGGGGCCGATGTGGACGCGCCCCTGCCGTTGGCAAGCAATTCCAAGGCGATCACCGCGCTTTGCGCGGAGTCGCTGGTGGACGATGGCCTGATGCGCTGGGACGATCCGGTCAGCACCTGGATCGAGGGCGGCGGGCCGGTCACGCTGGCAGAGCTTGTCACCCATACCTCGGGCTATTGGCCGGACAGCACGCAGGGCGCGATGGCGGACTGGCGTCGGGATACGAGGCGGCGCTGGCAACAGGTGACGGCCACGGTGCTGGATCGCCCCCGTCAGGAGGGGACGCGCGGGGCCTACAAGTACAACAACGAAAATTACGCGGTTCTGGGGCTGGTGATCGAGGAGGTTGCGGGCGGCTGGTACGAAGAGGTCTGCCGGGCCCGTGTGCTGGATCCGCGGGGTCTCACCACGGCCCGGCTGTCACCCGACTATGGCGGTTTCGGCCCCTGGGGCGGGTGGGAGATGTCGGTGCGGGACTATGTACGCTTCATGACGCAGACCTTTGCCAAGGCCGATCCGCTGACGACGCCCCATGCCGATATGGGCGATGGGGTGTCTTATGGATTGGGCATGGTGTTTCGCACAGATCGCGGCGTGGCGAGCCATTGGCATTTCGGCGCGCTGTGTTTTCCTGACAGCGGCCTTGGCGCCTATGCGGTGAACTGGGGCGGCAAATATTCCGTTGTCGCGGCCTATGGCGCCTGCGTCGACGAGGCGGCGATGCTGGCGCTGGACCAGTCCATCGCGCGGGCCGTTTTCGCCGACTAGACCGGTGCGCGGCTTTTCCGCTCGTCTGGGCGCAGCCTTTCTGGCAACATGGCCCCAGAGATCGCCAGAGAAGCGACGGGAGACAGGCAGATGTTCTTGCGGTTACTGACCCTTGTTGGCGGTCTGACGGGCGCGGTCGGCCTGTCGCAATTCCCCGAATTTTCGCAACAATACATGCAGCGTCTTGGCGGCGCGGTGGACGAGTTGCAGCGGCAGGTCACCCGGTACGAGAGCGATGCGGCAAGGCAGGGGATGGCGCTGGACGCCTATCTTGTGGCGCTGTCCGACGAAGGTGAGATGGCCGAGACGCAGGCCGCGAACATGGCCTCCGACATTGCGCGCCATGACCGTCTGGCGACGGCGCTGGACACGCTGGAGGGGGCTGGCCCCTTCATGCGCGCAAGGCTGGCCTTTGACGCGACGCCGGACCGCGAGGTGGCGCAGCGCGCGCTGGAGGTGTTCAAACCGGCGATCCCGGCGACCTTTGAAGGGGCGGTTTTCGCCGGGCTCGGTTTCCTGAGTGGCTGGGCGGTGCTGGCGCTGGGGTTCGCGATCCTGCGCCGATCCTGGCGGGTCATGCGCGGCACCCTTGGCGGGCGTTCGCAGCGCCCCAACCGGCACGAGGCCTGATCGGCCCCGTTCGGTCGGCTGCAGCGGCAGGCAGAGGTTCCGGGTCAGGCCCGGGACAGGAAGCGCAAACCGGGACGGGATGCGCAGTCAGGCGACCGCTTCGACCTCGGCCACGATGCCGTTGACCACCTGTGTCAGCAGCGCCTCGTCCTCACATTCGGCCATGACGCGGATCAATGGCTCTGTCCCCGACTTGCGGATCAGCAGGCGGCCCTTGCCGCTTAGCAGTCCCTCTGCATCGGCAATCGCCTTGCGCACGGTGTCGGTTTCCAGCGGCATGTGCCCTTCGCCATAGCGGACGTTCTTGAGAAGCTGCGGCACACGGTCGAAATTCTTGGCCAGGTCCGAGGCGCGCCGGCCCGTGGCCACCATCTCGGCCAGGAACTGCAGTCCGGCCATCAGCCCGTCGCCGGTGGTGGCATAGTCGGTCATGACGATATGGCCCGACTGTTCGCCGCCAAGGTTCCATCCCCCGCGCCGCATCGCCTCGACCACGTAGCGGTCACCGACCTTGGTGCGTTCCAGCCGCAGGCCCTTGCCCTCAAGGAAGCGCTCCAGCCCGAGGTTAGACATGACAGTGGCGACCAGCGCGCCGCCCTTCAGGCGATCCTGTTCGGCCCAGCGCGCCGCCAGAAGGGCCATGAACTGGTCCCCGTCCGCAACCCTGCCCTGTTCGTCGATCAGGATGATCCGGTCGGCGTCACCGTCAAGGCAAAGCCCCACGTCCGCGCCGTGCCGCAACACGGCATCCGCCGCGGCCTGCGGTTTGGTGGAACCACAATTTTCGTTGATGTTCAGACCGTTGGGATCTGTCCCCACGGTCACCACATCGGCGCCCAGCTCCCAGAGCACCTCTGGCGCGGTCTTGTAGGCAGCCCCGTTGGCGCAATCCACGACAACCTTGATCCCGTCCAGCCGCAGCCCCGTCGGCAGCGTGCTCTTGACCCGTTCCTGATAACGGAACCGGCCATCGTCGATCCGCCGCGCGCGGCCGATATTGACCGGCTTGGCGGGCAGCGTGCCCTTTTCGACCAGTGCCTCGATTTCGGCTTCGGCGGTGTCGGACAGCTTGAACCCGTCGGGGCCGAAGAACTTGATGCCGTTGTCCGCCGCCGGATTGTGGCTGGCGGAAATCATGATGCCCAGATCGGCGCGCATCGAGGTCGTCAGCAGTCCCACCGCGGGCGTCGGCACCGGCCCCAGAAGCAGGACGTTCATGCCGGTGCTGGTCAGTCCGGCGGTCAGGGCGTTTTCGAACATGTAGCCCGACAGGCGCGTGTCCTTGCCGATCACCACACGGTGGACGCCGCCGCGTTCATTGCGAAAGTACCGGCCCACGGCGGCCCCTAGTTTCAGCGCCAGTTCAGCCGTCATCGGATAGGTATTGGCCGTGCCGCGCACGCCATCGGTGCCGAACAACTTGCGTGTCATACAGGATCTCCCTTGCAAATGGCGTGACAGACGGCCATCGCCTGAACGGTCTCGCGCACGTCATGCACCCGGACAATCTGAACCCCCTGCGCGGCCACCATCAGCGCAACCGCGACAGAGCCGGACACCCGGTTCGCCGCCGGATGCGCGCCGGTGATCGTGCCGATGAAGCCCTTGCGCGAGGCGCCCACCAGCACCGCGCAGCCAAGACCGTGGAACAGCGCGATCTCGCGCAGCAGCACGAGGTTGTGGTCGATGGTCTTGCCGAACCCGATGCCCGGATCGACGATGATGCGACTGCGCGGAATGCCCATGCCTTCGAGCATCGCGACCTGCGCGGCGAGGAAATCATAGACATCCAGCAGCACGTTGTCGTAGCGCGGGTCGAGGTGCATGGTTTCGGGATCGCCGCGCGCATGCATGACACAGACCGGCAGATCATTGTCGCGGCAGTAGCGCGCCAGCATCGGATCGTAGGTAAAGCCGGAAACATCGTTGACCAGCACCGCGCCCGCGCTGACTGCCGCCTCGGCCACGGCGGATTTGCGGGTGTCGATGGAAATGGGCAGGCTGACTTCGCGCGACAAGGCGGTGATCACCGGTTCGATCCGGGCGATCTCTGCCTCGCGGGGGACGGTCTGTGCGCCCGGTCGGGTGCTCTCGCCGCCGATGTCTATGATGTCCGCGCCCGCCTCGGCCATGCCGCGGGCCTGTTGCAGCGCCGCCGAGGCCGAAGGGTTCTTGCCGCCGTCCGAAAAGCTGTCGGGCGTGACATTCAGGATGCCCATGACATTGGCACGCGCGAAATCCAGCCCGGCAATCGCGGGCCGGGGCGCGGACAGCCGGTGGCGCCAATCCTCGGGGATCTCGGCGGCGGGCACGTGCCGGGGGGCTGCATCGCGGCTGTAGCGCAGTGCATCGACAAACCAGCCATGCCCGCCCGCCAATGTGACAGCGTGATCGGGGCGCGGGAGGTCGAAACGGACGGTGGGGCGGAAATATTCGGTCATGCCCTGTCAGTCACCCATCTGTCCACGCTTGGCAAGCCGTCAGAAGAGCGCGTCGCCCGGTGCGACGGCACGCGCCGCAACGGCAGACTGCTCCGGCAGATCATCGCCGAGGATCAGCAATTCGCAGGCCTCCAGTTCACCGGCAAACCACGCGGCCAGCGCAACCGAGTCGCGCGGTTGCACCTTGGGCCCCTGAGTCGCATCGAGCACGATCTTGGACGGCGCCCAGACACAGATCTGGCCGTTCTTCATCGCCCAGTCCAGCTCGGTCCGCGTGGCGACCACCTTGGCCCGCAGGTCGCGCGCCGCCAGACGCCAGCCGTTCTGTTCGATGGCCAGCAGGTCGATCCGCCGCTGGGTCATCTTGTGGCCGGTTCTGGGCGCGGCCTCATCCGGGCGGCCCACGCAGAGAATCAACGGCGCGCGGCGCGCCTCCAACGTGTCGAGCCAGCCGGTCAGCCGGTCATCGGAAATCGCCGCGTTCGACAGGTAGACGACGCGGGGATGCGGGCGCTCCTGCGCCATCTCCTCGGCCCGGGCGTTCAACTGTCCCGAAAGTTCGCGGCGGGTGCGCACGATCTCGACGCCCAGCGCGCCGGGGCCGCGATCCAGCTTTTCGATCCGCACGAAGGTGCGCAGCGCCTGCGGCTCGAGCAGAATGCGTTCGGCAATGCGTTCGGCCAGCGTTTCCAGCAGGTTCAGGCGCTCTGCCTGCAGCTCATGCCGGACCGCCTCTGTCACCCGGTCGTAAGACAGGATGCGGTCCACATCATCCTCCAGCGAGCCGGTGAAGGGCAGGACCTCGACCACCACGTTGAAGCGCAGGCGCTGTTTCTGCCCGCGTTCCGCCTGAAAGGCGCCGATGTCGGCCTCGATCACCAGATCCCGGACCGAAATGCGGTCATGCGGATCCTCGGAGGCGGTCGCAATGCTGCGCTCCGACGGATGGGCAAAGGCGAGGCGAATGTCGCTGGGCATGAGCGGCCCCCTAAGTGTCGATACTGCTGCGCAGCGATACGCGAAGGGGGCGCGTCCGGGCAACCCCGGGCGCGCCCCCTTTTGGTCTGAAACCGGCGATTAGTTTTCGCGGTAGGTGTGCCGGTAGAAAATGTGCACACCATGTGCGAGCGTCCTGGTATACTTGCGCGACCAGTCCGGGTTGACCCAGGTGGCGTGGTAATGCGTGGCGCCCTTGGTCATGCCCGGCGTCTTGCCGTCCAGCACCGCGCGCGCCACCTTGCCGACCCGATCCCACGCGGCAGGTTCAGTGATGTGCTCGGGCCGGCCATCGCAGGTATAGGTGAACTGGCAGGCAAACTTGCGGCCGGTGCCCTGATTGATGACGCCGCAGACCGTATTGGGAAAGCGCGACGAGGCGACGCGGTTCATGATGACCTCGGACACGGCGAACAGACCGCGCAGATCTTCGCCACGAGCCTCGAAATACAGCGCCTCTGCCAGGCAACGCCACTGCGAACCGCCCTTGGGCTTGGGCTGCTTGGCCAGCCATGTCTTGTCGAACCTGAACGCGCCGCCGCCCTTGACGGGGCCGGCGGCTGCGGCGGGTTTGATCGACGCGGATTGAACCGGCGTCACAAGGCCCTTGAGATGAGAATTGCCCACGCGGGCCAGCGCACGGGACTCGAGCGACAGCAAAGTCTGCGCGCTGCGCGCAGGGTCAGCCGAAACCGGTGAATTTTGAATGAGAAGAGAGGCGCCGAGAGCCAGAACAAGGCCTACACAAGCAACCCCACGGCGCACTGCTGTGGTCAACATCAACATAAAGAGAGTCCCCCGAAAGTCTCCGAACGAACTGCCCGCCACATGGTGCCTCAAACCACGCAACCCGAGCAGACTTAAACAAATTTGAACAAAGGGTAAAGCGCGGCAGATCGCCCCGGCGCTTGACTGTTGTCAAAGGGCGTCAATCCCGGCGGAATCTGGCCGCTGGGCCTTGATTCTTCTAGCGTTGCTGCGGCCGCGAAAGCCCCCGGTCCCGCAGGGCCAGATGCGCCGCCGCGAGACGGGCAACCGGAACGCGGAAGGGCGAACAGCTGACGTAATCCATACCGGCGGCGCGACAGAAGGCAATCGATTCGGGGTTGCCGCCGTGCTCGCCGCAGATCGAAAGCGTGACGTGCTCGTTTGTCGAGCGTCCGCGCGCAACCCCCGTGGCCACCAGTTCGCCCACACCTTCGACGTCCAGCACGTGGAACGGATCCTCGCTGAACACGCCCTGCGTCACGTAATCGGACATGAAACGGCCGGCATCGTCGCGCGACAGACCATAGGTCATCTGTGTCAGGTCGTTGGTGCCGAAGGACAGGAAATGCGTGTATGGCGCAATCTCATCGGCGCGCAGACAGGCGCGCGGCGTTTCGACCATGACGCCCAGCCGGTAGGTAAAGTCCCTGCCCCGCTCATTGCGCACCTCCGCCGCGACGGCCTCGACCCTGCCGCGCACCAGTTCGACTTCGCGCTTGGCCGAAACGAGGGGCAACATGATCTCCGGCACCACCGGCGCGCCTTCGCGGCTGGCGTCCAGCGTCGCCTCGAAGATGGCGCGCGCCTGCATGTCATAGATCTCGGGCACGGTGATGCCCAGCCGCACGCCGCGCAGGCCCAGCATGGGGTTGTATTCGCCCATGGCCTCGACCCGGCGGGTCACGTCAGAAACCGGCAGGTTCAGCGCCTCGGCCAGATCGCGCAGACCGGCGCGGTCCGTCGGCAGGAATTCATGCAAGGGCGGATCGAACAGCCGGATGCAGACCGGCAACCCCTTCATGATGCGGAACAATTCTGTGAAATCCTTGCGCTGCATCGGCAAGAGCAACGCCAGCGCCGCCTGCCGGTCTTCCGGCGTATCGGCAAAGATCATCTCGCGCATGGGGGTGATGCGGTCGGCCTCGAAGAACATGTGCTCGGTCCGGCACAGCCCGATCCCCTCGGCGGCAAAGTTGCGCGCGGTGGCGGCATCGGCAGGCGTGTCGGCATTGGCCCGCACCCCGATATCGCGCGCCTCGTCCGCCCAGCCCATCAGCGTGGTAAAGGCACCGTCCAGCATCGGCTCGATGGTCTCGGGACTGTCCTCCAGCACCTGGCCCAGGGTGCCGTCCAGCGTGATGACCTCACCTTCGCGGTAGGTGCGACCGTTCTCACCCAGCAAGGTCTTGCGCTGCAGGTTGAACCGCATCCGGCCCGCCCCCACGACACAGGGCAGGCCAAGCCCGCGCCCGATCACGGCGGCGTGGCTGGTCATGCCGCCCCGCTCTGTCAGAACCCCGATCGCCGCATGCATCCCGCGAATGTCCTCGGGCGAGGTTTCGCGCCGCGCGAGGATACAGGGTTCGCCCCGGGCCGCACTCGCCTGCGCCTCGGACGAGGAAAACACCAACCGCCCGGTGGCCGCGCCCGGACTGGCGGCGATGCCGCGCCCGATCACCCGGCGCTCGGCCCCCGGCGCCACCTGCCGGTGCAGGAGTTCGGTCACGGAATGCGGGTCGATCCGCAGCACCGCATCCTCGGGCATGATGATGCCATCCTCGGCCAGCCGCACTGCGATCTTCAGCGCTGCGCGCGGCGAGGCCTTGACCCGCACCCCGTCCAGTATGTGCACCTGGCCGTTCTGGATGGTGAATTCGATCTGCATCTCGGCGCGCAGCTTGCGCCGCATCAGGTCCGCATGGGCCTGCAGATCGGCAAAGGCGTCGGACGCCAATTCCTCCAGTGACGGCCCGCGCGGATCGCGCGTCAGGTAGAGGCTCTCGACCCCGCCACGCAGCGCCTCGCGGCCCTGGCTCTGGCTCAGGTAACGCCCGGTGATCTGGCGTTGGCCGGTAATCGGATCGACAAGCTGCAACACTCCCGACCCGCACTCGCCCCGGCCCAGCCCCAGCGCCATTTCCTGCACCACAAGCCCCAGCCCCGCCTCCACCGGCGCGCCCTTGGCCTGCCGCAAGAGCCGCGCCGAGGTGCCCTCCCAGGCGCGGGCCATGCTGCGCAGCACCTCGCGCAACTGGCGGGCGGGATCCTGTGGAAAGGGTTCCTCGGCCTCTTCCTCGTAGGCGCGCAGCGCAGCGGACAGACCGGCGCAGCCGATGTCGTCGATCTCGTCGAAACTGTCCGGATCAAGGCGCGCCACATGGATCGCATAGGCCTGCACAAACCGCAGATACAGGCCCGCCGCCGCCTCCTGGCCGATCTCGTCGGCCATGTCGACAAAGCGGGCGTCATTCATGCCGATGTTCAGGATCGCCCCCGGCCCGCCCCAGTCCTGATCCTCGGACGAGGGGCGCACACAGAGCAGCGCACCGGGATCAAAGGCCGCGATCAGCGCGGGCATGTCCGGATAGGTGCCCGCCGCGATGCCATGAACCGCGTCAAAGGACAGCGCCACGGTGCGCGGGACCGGCAGGTCCAGCCGCACAAGCCGCTGCAGACATTTGGCCCGCCCGCCATGGGTGGGCGTGGACATGGGCGCATCCGCCGTGATCAGCGTGACATGCGGGTTCTGGGGATCGGGTTTCTGCACTGCAGCACCTTTCGGATTTGCGGCAGAATAAGCCCTGCGCGGCGCTTGGCAAGGTGCCATGAAGTCCGGATCATCCGGGTCACCCCGCCAGCTGCGCGCACAAGACGACACGTATTTTCCAGAGAGAGGAAACCATAAGGGCGCGCCCGCTGTTTCTTCTCTCTGAAAATACTCAAGATCGCGCCCGAAGGGCGCGCCGGTCGGCGCGCACAAGCGCGTCGAAACCTCTCAGGCGGCGTCGGCGCGGGCGTCACGGATCAGGCGCAGGATGTCCTGCGCGGCCTCGGGGATATTGGTGCCCGGACCAAAGATCGCCTTGACCCCGGCATTGAAGAGATACTCGTAATCCTGATGCGGGATGACCCCGCCGCAGATCACGAGGATGTCTCCCGCCCCCTGCCTTTTCAGCTCTTCCACCAGTTGCGGTGCCAGCGTCTTGTGGCCCGCCGCCTGGCTGGAGATCCCGATCACATGCACATCGTTGTCGATCGCATCCTGTGCGGCCTCTTCCGGGGTCTGGAACAGCGGGCCCACGTCCACGTCAAAGCCGATGTCGGCAAAGGCCGTGGCGATCACCTTGGCGCCGCGGTCATGGCCGTCCTGCCCCATCTTGACCACCAGCATCCGGGGGCGGCGGCCTTCGGCCTCGGCGAAATCCTCGACCGATTTCTGGATCGCGGCAAAGCCCTCGTCACCTTCGTATGCCGCACCGTAGACCCCGGCCAGCGTCTTCACCTCGGCCCGGTGACGTCCGAATTCCTTCTCCATGGCCATGCTGATCTCTCCGACAGAGGCGCGCGCGCGCGCTGCTTCGACCGCGGCGTCCAACAGGTTGCCGCCTTCCTTTGCCCGACGTGTCAATTCCGCCAGGGCCGCCGTGCAGGCGGCCTCGTCCCGGGTGGCGCGGATCTTTTCAAGACGCGCCACCTGGCTGACACGCACCTTGGCGTTGTCGATGTCCAGGATGTCGAGATCATCCTCCTTTTCCAGCTTGTACTTGTTCACGCCGACAATCACGTCGGTGCCGCGGTCGATGGCGGCCTGACGCTGGGCGGCGGCCTCTTCGATGCGCAGCTTGGGCATGCCGGACTCCACGGCGCGGGTCATGCCGCCCATTTCGTCCACTTCCTCGATCAGCTTCCAGGCTTCCTCGGCCATGTCATGGGTCAGCTTTTCGACGTAGTAGGATCCCGCCAGCGGGTCGACCACATTGGTCACGCCGGTTTCCTCCTGCAGGATCAGCTGGGTGTTGCGGGCGATGCGGGCACTGAACTCGGTCGGCAGGGCAATCGCCTCGTCCAAGGCGTTCGTGTGCAGCGACTGGGTGCCGCCCAGCACCGCCGACATCGCCTCATAGGCGGTGCGGATGACGTTGTTGTAAGGGTCCTGTTCGGCGAGGCTGACACCCGAGGTCTGGCAATGGGTGCGCAGCATCTTGGAGCGCGGGTTCTGCGCGCCAAGGTCGGTCATGATCCGGTGCCAGAGCATCCGCGCGGCGCGCAGCTTGGCCACTTCCATGAAGAAGTTCTTGCCGATGGCAAAGAAGAACGACAGTCGCCCGGCGAACTTGTCGATGTCCATGCCCGCTTCCATCGCGGTCTTCACGTATTCCTTGCCGTCCGCCAGGGTAAAGGCCAGCTCCTGCACCAGGTTCGCGCCCGCCTCCTGCATGTGGTAGCCGGAGATCGAGATCGAGTTGAAGCGCGGCATCTCGTTCGAGGTGTATTCGATGATGTCCGAGATGATCCGCATCGAGGGCGCGGGCGGGTAGATATAGGTGTTGCGGACCATGAACTCCTTCAGAATGTCATTCTGAATGGTCCCCGACAGCACCTTGCGGTCATGGCCCTGTTCCTCACCCGTCACGATGAAACTCGCCAGTACCGGGATCACCGCGCCGTTCATCGTCATGGACACGCTGACCTGATCCAGCGGGATGCCGTCGAAGAGGATCTTCATGTCCTCGACCGAATCGATGGCCACACCGGCCTTGCCCACGTCGCCGACCACGCGGGGGTGGTCGCTGTCATAGCCGCGGTGGGTGGCCAGGTCGAAGGCCACGGAAACACCCTGCTGACCGGCGGCCAGCGCCTTGCGGTAGAAATTGTTCGAATCCTCGGCGGTGGAGAAACCGGCATATTGGCGGATGGTCCAGGGGCGACCGGCATACATCGTCGCCTTGACGCCACGGGTAAACGGCTCTGCCCCCGGCAGGCTGCCCATGTGCGGCAGGTCGGCGGTGTCGGCCTCTGTATAGAGCGGCTTGACCTCGATCCCTTCGAGGGTCTTCCAGGTCAGGTCGTCCAGCGGACGGCCGCGCAGGTCCTTTTCAGCGTCCTTGCGCCAGCTCTCGGGCAGGTCGGTCATCTTTCAGTCCTCTCTTCATGGCGGCCGCGGCGAGGTTCAACCTCTGTCTCGCGGGCTCCGGGTCCTCTGTCAGGGTGGCCAGACCATCCGCACCGGCGCTCAGCCAGTGCAGATCGTCGGCATAGGTTTCACGCAGGCATGCGGCCTGCCGTTCGTCGAAGGGCATCCAACGGTCGTCGCCGTACAGCCTGTCCAGCGGGCTGCTGTCGTCGCCGCGCAAGCGCAGCACCTCGCGCAGATCAGCGACGCCGGGACGGCGGTTGCGCCAGAACCTGTCCGGTTGCGTGGCGGGCACAACATGCCGCCCGGTCAGGACCCGCAACAGCAGGTCGGGCCGGCCGGCAAAGCTTTCGAAGGCCGTGACGTGGATCTTTGCACCCGGACAGGCGCAGGCGAGATCGGTGATCACGTGGCGCCAGCTGCGCGGGGCGTTTGAAATCGCCTCCAGCGCCTCGGGCGATGGCATCGGCTCGCCCCGAGGGACGAGGTAGGCCAGCGAGGAGGCCCACCAGTGATCCAGCGACCGGATCTGCAGAAAGACCCGCGTGGCCCCGCCAAAGGCGCTGTTCAGACGGGCCATCCGCTCTCCGACAGCGGGGTAGAGTTTGCGGCGGCGGGCGCATTGGCGCAGGCTGCCGATCATGTTCTCGTCGCTGACGATCAGGGCGGAATGGCCACGGCGGCGCGCGCCTTCGACGTTCAGCGCCACGCGTCCGGCGGCACGGCGGGCGGCCTGGCCCGGTTCGGGGCGTTCGGCGGCACCATGCAGCATGCCATTGCGCGTCCGCCACGGCCCCCAGAAACCGATGCCCTGCGCCTGCAGGGTGTCGCGGTGTTCACGCAGGTAGAACTGGAAACTGGTGGTCGCGGTGCGATGCGCACCGGCGTGAAGAATGACGTCCATGTGGTTGCGGCCCCCGTGGCGCAGGCCCCGGACGCGGCAAACGGCGGGGCGGTTGTTGCGGGCGCAGACTGCGCCGCCGTCCCTTGGGATGCCGTTAAAGATAAAATTTTTGCCTCCGGTCGCAGGGCGTCCCTGTGCAGAGGGGCGGCGGCGACATATATTCACCACTATGAATGGTCTCAAACGATTGTCCGCCGCGCTGATTCTGAGCGTCTTTGCCAATACTTCAGCCGCGCAAGGGGCTGAGACGGCAGAACCGTTCGAGTTGATTGTGCCCGCCTCCGAGACCTCTCTGGAGGACTGGCTGTGGCTGAAACGGCCCGTGGTGGTTTTTGCCGACAATGCCGCCGACCCCCGGTATGCCGAGCAGATGGAACTGCTGGCTGAACGGCTGGACGCCCTTGACGAGCGCGATGTGATTGTCATCACCGACACCGATCCGGCGGCCAAATCGGACATCCGGAAAAAGCTGCGCCCGAACGGGTTCATGCTGGTGATCATGGCCAAGGACGGCAGCATCGTGATCCGCAAGCCCGCGCCGTGGTCGGTGCGGGAAATATCGCGCTCGATCGACAAGCTGAACCTGCGCCAGCAGGAACTGCGCTCTCGATAATCGGCTACACGTTGCCGCGCAGGAAAAAGGCGATCTGAGACGGGCGGTGCAGCAGCAACAGCGCATCGCTGGTCGGATCGTAGACCAGCACCGTGTCCGGCGACATCAGCGCCAACCATATGTCCTGTTGAAACGGCGCGCTCATGCAGGTGCGGGACGGCCCGACGAAACTGGACACAAGGCCAAGCCCGCCGGACAGGTCCAGCGACATCAGCCCCTCTGACACCTCGTTCGGGGTCAGGCCCGGCACCTCGAAGGCGACGGTCTGCCCGTCGTCCAGCATCCGTGCACCATCCCGCAGCGACGACACGCTGCGCACTGGGCCGCTGCGCAGGCTGGGTGAAATCGTGTCGAAGATCGCCGCCGTGCAGGTGGGACGCGAGGTGAATTCCCGCGTCTGGGCCAGAAACACCCAGTCGCGGATCAGGCGGCGCACCTCGTCCTCTGAATCGAGCTTGAAACAGCCCGTCAGCGCCAGGCCCAGTAGCAGGCCGGCCAGCGCCTTGCCCATGATCCGGATCATCGCCCCCTGCCCTTTCCTGCCGTAGATGCGCGCGCAGGCTAGGACAAAGCCGTTTACGATCTGTTGAGGGGAGGCAGATCATTCGATCTCCTCCACCCGCTCCGGCGCCGGGTCCCGGGCCAGCCCGAGGTGCAAGGCCAGGCCACCACCAAGGTAGAGCAGGACATAGCCCAACAGGCTGCCCGTCCCCACGGTGAGCAGGCCAAGGTAGACCGCAACAAAGACGACCCCCATGATCGCCAGGACCACGACAGGGCCGAACAGGTAGAACCCCCAGCCCGGTGCAAGATCCAGCAGCGCCGACACGATGGCGAGGTAGAGCGCATACCCGGTCCCGACCGAGACGATCGAGACGCCCAGCGCGGTCCCCATCAGCAGCGCGGCGCCGCCCTGTGTCGGCACCAGAAACCACAGACCCACCGCCACCACCCCCGACAGCACCAGCCCGGCCAGAAAGGCCAGACTGTGCAAGAGCCAGATGCGGAGGGTGTGGCGCAACATGGGGTTATTCGAACTCCATGATCACTTCGTCGACGGCAAGGCTGTCGCCCGGCCCGGCGTTGATCTTGGCCACCTTGCCCTTTCTCTCGGCGCGCAGGATGTTTTCCATCTTCATCGCCTCGATGGTGCAGAGCGCCTGCCCTTCCTGCACGTCCTCCCCCTCTTCGACGTCGATCTTCACGATCAGGCCGGGCATCGGGCAGAGCAGCAGCTTGGAGGTGTCAGGCGGCAGCTTTTCGATCATCAGCTTGCCAAGCTCGGCCTGTCGCGGCGTGCGCACGTGGACCTTCAGGTCGGCCCCGCGTGAGCGCAGACGGAACCCTTGGGTGATCTTGTCGACCTTCAGCACCAATGGCGCGCCGTTGACCGTCATCCATGCCAAGGTGTCGCCGGGGGTCCAGTCGCCTTCGACGCGCATCTCGGTGCCATCGGCAAAGCGGACGGTCGACCCGTCGTGATCGGCCTCGATGGTCACGTCGAACCGAGCGTCCTGAAGCTGGACAGCCCAATCCTCGCCGACGCGGCGTTCGTGGTTGCCCAGGCGGCCCGACACCCGCGTGCGGCGGATTTCGGACACCCGGTTCATCGCCGCCGCCGCCGCCGCGATGCGTTTCAGCTCTTCTTCGGCCAGCGTCACCCCTTCGAAACCATCG
This sequence comes from Paracoccaceae bacterium, assembly GCA_034670345.1. GTDB lineage: Bacteria > Pseudomonadota > Alphaproteobacteria > Rhodobacterales > Rhodobacteraceae > Antarctobacter. The sequence continues at coordinate 82,502 of JAXMNQ010000006.1, forward strand.
GGATATTCCTCGGCGATGAAGGCGGTTGTCATCTCGCCCGAGATGAATTTCGGGTGATCCATGACGGCGGCGACAAACGGCAGGTTGTGGCCAATGCCTTCGACCTCGAAACTGTCGAGCGCGTTGCGCATGGTCTCGATCGCCTTGCCGCGGGTGGGCGCCCATGTGCAGAGCTTGGCGATCATCGGGTCGTAGTACATGCTGATCTCGCCGCCTTCGAAGACGCCGGTGTCATTGCGCACGATGCCCTCACCCAGCGGGCCTTCGGCGGGCGGACGGTAGCGGGTCAGACGCCCGATCGAGGGCAGGAAGCCGCGATAGGGATCCTCGGCATACAGCCGGTTCTCGATGGCCCATCCGTTGATTGTCAGGTCTTCCTGCGTGATCGACAGTTCCTCGCCATTCGCCACGCGGATCATCTGTTCCACAAGGTCGACGCCGGTGATCAGCTCGGTCACCGGGTGTTCCACCTGCAGGCGGGTGTTCATCTCGAGGAAGAAAAAGTTCCTGTCGCCGTCGACGATGAATTCGACCGTGCCCGCGCTGGCATAACCGACAGCCTTGGCCAGCGCGACCGACTGTTCGCCCATCGCCTTGCGGGTTGCCTCGTCGAGGAAGGGGCTGGGGGCCTCTTCGACAACCTTCTGGTTGCGGCGCTGGATCGAGCATTCGCGCTCGTGCAGATAGATGCCGTTGCCGTGGCCGTCGCAGAGCACCTGGATCTCGATGTGGCGCGGCTGGGTCACGAATTTCTCGATGAAAATGCGGTCGTCGCCAAACGAATTCGCCGCCTCGTTCTTGGAGGACTGAAAGCCCTCGCGCGCCTCTTCGTCGTTCCAGGCGATGCGCATGCCCTTGCCGCCGCCCCCGGCGGAGGCCTTGATCATCACCGGATAGCCGATCTCACCCGAGATCTTGACCGCCTCATCGGCGTCCTCGATCAGGCCCATGTAGCCCGGAACCGTGCTGACATTGGCCTCCTGGGCAATCTTCTTCGAAGTGATCTTGTCGCCCATCGCCTCGATCGCCTTGACCGGCGGGCCGACAAAGGCGACGCCCGCCGCCTCCAGCGCCTGCGCGAACTTCGGGTTCTCCGACAGGAACCCATAGCCCGGGTGCACCGCCTGCGCGCCGGATTTCTTGACGGCCTCCATGACCTTGTCGATCACGATGTAGGACTGATTGGCCGGCGGCGGGCCGATATGGATCGCTTCATCGGCCATTTCCACGTGCAGCGCATTCTTGTCGGCGTCCGAATAGATCGCCACCGTCTTGATGCCCATCTTGCGGGCGGTCTTGATGACCCGGCAGGCGATTTCGCCCCGGTTCGCGATCAGGATCTTGTCGAACATGTCTGTCCCTTCTTCTTGGCCCCTGCGCGGAGCGCGTCTGCACATGCAAACGCCGCCCGGAGCATTGGCTCCGGACGGCGTTCAAGCGTTGTTCGGGTGGCACGCGTCAGGCGCGCGCCGGAATGATGGGTGGAGTCAGCGGCAGAGTTGCGGCGTGACGTCGTCACACAACACACCGGCCGCGCCACCGACAGCGGCCGCGCCAGCGACGTTACGCCCGGTTGCCGCAGCCCCGGCTGCGCCGATGCCTGCGCCAATGACGCCGCGTTCAAGATCGGTGCCTTCGCAGGCCGCCAGCCCAAGGGTCGCGACGAGTGCCGCGGAAATAGTAAAGATACGCATGAGAGAGCCTCCTTGCCCCGTGTCAGAACATGTCGTCTTGATACCAGAGACAACGCGGCGGGGTAGTGGAGGTTCCGTACAGCGGCCACGGATGCGGCGGAAAACAGCGCAGGCTGAGCGGCGAAGCGCCCATGCGCGCAGGTCTCAGCAGCGCGACGGGAACCGGCTGCAGTTCGAGATGTCCGACACCGGCCCGGTGAGGACGTTCCTGTCCAGTGCGACCGCGGGCGCGCCGCCAACATTCCCGCCAGGGTTGTCGCCACAGGCCGCGACAAGTCCCACCGCCAAGAGGCCGACGATGATCCGGGGTCTGCAATTTTTCGTGTCTGCCATGTGAGGTTCTCCTCAACTTTGTCCGACTGCTCGGATTTCACACAACACCATGACGGGGCCAATTTCCAGTGGAGATTCCCGGTCAGTTGCCCCTGCGTCAGGAAATCGGCAAACCCTTGCCAATTGGTCGTTTTTTTGCCGAATGGGAAAAAATGGGGCGGTCTGGCCGGGGACTGGCCTGACCGCCCCGAGGGGGTATGGGTTACGCGGGGACGAAGGGACGAAAAAAGACCCGGGCCGCGGCCCGCGTTAACGCTTACAGAATCTTGCGCGGCTGCAAAGCGCGCAATCCAGTCATAGGCAACGCCCCGCGCAATCGAACGCTGTATTGGCAAGAACACGCCCACGCTCACTCCGAGTCCTCCGATTCCTCGAAGGCTTCGGGAAAACTTAGCCGCGCGGCGGATTCGTCGATGATCAGTTGGGCGTCATAGCTCTCCGGATCAAACGGGTCGTCGTGGGGCAGAACCTCGCGTCCGAACAGCCAGGACAGACGGCCCGCGTCCAGGTTTCCACGTTCGAAAGGCTCGGTTCCGAAACTCTGCCAGAGCGCGGCCATGAAGGCGGCATCGGCGCGTCGGTCTGCCGGGCGGCGGTCGCGAAAGCGTTCGCGCCGCGTCAGCGGTGTCGCCCCTTTTGGGTTGGCGCGTCGGATCGTGAATTGGAAATCAGTGCCGGTCAGCCGGCCCGGAAAACCGCGATGCTTGATCATGCGCCCATCTCCGGCACATGGAAGCCCGTCCTCGCATGGCGGGAGGCGGTGGTTCGGCTCAGGCGCTGCCCCGCTGCCTCAGGGCGGCAGGAAAGCGGGACGGACGCACTGGCCCGCCCCGATAGGTTCTTACTTGTACTTGCCCGTGTACACCGGCTCGACCGAGATGGGCTCGGGATCGACGACGATGTATTCTTCTTCTTGTTGCGCACATGCGGAAACGCCCGCGATGAGTGCAAACATAGCAAGCAGCTTGATGCTCTTGGACATCTTCTACTCCAGTCTGTTTCAACGAAACACACAGCGCGCATGCGCCCTGCCTGTCCCCGTTTCGAGGTTAAGATTGCTTGGGGGCAATCGAGCATCAACCTAACCGAGCGATTTGGAAAAAGATATCCGGTTGCGAACAGCGAATCGCCCTGTGGCTCATAAGTCGCATATACTTGTCCACATGAGAGTCGCGTCGCAAGATATTGTGGAGTCATTAAAAAGCCTCCCAGATGCAGAGCCCGTCAAGGACTCTGTAGCTTTCGAAAAATTGTCGGATTCCCGGCGACATTGTGCCGAAGTCGACCGGTTCGGCCATCAAGGTGACAACAATCCGCTCTGGCGCCTCCCCCTGTTCGAGGAGACGTGGCAGGGCGTCATGGGTGCACAGGTGCTCCATGTCCTCGGCCACATCGACATAAGAGACCGCCGAATCCGATACCCCCGGTGCAAGATAGCGCACGCGGTAGAGTGGCGGTTCGGCGACGATATCGAAGGCGGTGATTTCAAGGCCCGTGGCAGGCAGGGTCTGCCCTGCCGGGGCGGGCGTGGCGGGCATGGCGGCCAAAACCGCCAGCCCCACCAGAATTGGAGGGCAGCTCTGGCACCGGCGGATCAGAAGACCCGCGGCTCCTCCCACCAGAGCTGCCAAGCCACCGAGCGCGCCCGGGGCAGTTGTTCTTGTCGCGCCGGTCATGAGCGCGCCCCTGCCCAGCGAATCCACCGCGCACGAAGCGCCGGATCGTTCAGCAGGTCCTGGATCAGAGGTTCTGTCCCGTTCGGCGCGCGCCCGATTAAGCGGCCACCTGCCCAGACTTTAAGCCTCTGTTCCGTGAAGGAAACGACTACCACGGGGGAAAATCCACGCAACCCCTGTAATTTTCTCCAGAGGTCTTGACGAATCTGTTTCGCCAATCTTCCGGCATCAACTGGCGGAAATTCGCTGATAGCACCAATGTCTAATACGGGCGGCCAATGGCGCGCCAGCACGTAACGCCCGTCGGACGCCGACTCGAACCATCCGCCACGCAATTTGCGCGGCGGCGACACCTGCGCCGTGATTTGCTCACCCTCCTCCATTGCCGGCCTCAGAGCGGGATGTTGTCGTGTTTTTTCCACGGCATGCTCTGCTGCTTGTTGCGCAGCATCGCAAAGGCACGCGCCACCCGGCGGCGGGTTGATCGTGGCTGGATCACCTCGTCGACAAAGCCACGCTCTGCCGCGATGAAGGGATTCGCGAACCGGCCCTCGTAGGCATCCGCATGGGCCTGGATCTTGTCCGGGTCGCCCAGATCGGCGCGGTGAATGATCTCGGCCGCGCCCTTGGCCCCCATCACCGCGATCTGCGCGGTCGGCCAGGCATAGTTCACATCCGCCTTCATGTGCTTGGAGGCCATGACGTCATAGGCCCCGCCATAGGCCTTGCGGGTGATGACCGTGACCATCGGCACAGTCGCTTCGCCATAGGCAAACAGCAGCTTGGCGCCGTGTTTGATGACGCCGTTGTATTCCTGCGCGGTGCCGGGCAGGAAACCGGGCACGTCGACAAAGGTCAGGATCGGGATTTCGAAACAGTCGCAGAAGCGGACAAAGCGCGCCGCCTTGCGGCTGCTGTCGATGTCCAGCACACCCGCCAGGACCATCGGCTGGTTGGCGACGATGCCCACGGTCTGCCCTTCGAGACGGATGAACCCGGTGATGATGTTGCCCGCGAAATCGCGTTGAATTTCGTAGAAATCACCCTCATCCGCGACCTTGGTGATCAGCTCCTTCATGTCGTAGGGCATGTTGGGGTTGCTGGGGATCAGGGTATCAAGGCTGGCCTCGACGCGGTCGACCTCGTCAAAGAAGGGACGCACCGGGGGCTTTTCACGGTTGTTGAGCGGCAGGAAATCGACAAGGCGGCGCACCTCGGCGAGCGCCTCGATATCGTTCTCAAAGGCGCCGTCCGCGACAGAGGATTTCCTGGTGTGGGTCGATGCGCCGCCAAGTTCCTCTGCGGTGACGATTTCATTGGTCACGGTCTTTACCACGTCGGGACCGGTGACAAACATGTAGGAGGTGTCCTTCACCATGAAGATGAAGTCGGTCATTGCCGGCGAATAGACCGCCCCGCCCGCGCAGGGCCCCATGATGACCGAAATCTGCGGGATCACACCCGAGGCCTCGATGTTCTTCTGGAAGATGTCGGCATAGCCCGCCAGTGCGTCGACGCCTTCCTGGATGCGCGCGCCGCCGGAATCGTTCAGACCTATGACAGGGGCGCCGTTCTGCATCGCCATATCCATGATCTTGCAGATCTTCCGCGCGTGAGTGGCCGAGACCGACCCGCCCAACACGGTAAAGTCCTGGCTGAAGACATAGACCATGCGGCCGTTGATGGTGCCCCAGCCGGTGACAACCCCGTCGCCATAGGGGCGGTTGTTCTCCATACCGAAGTCAGTGCAGCGATGCGCAACGAAGGTGTCGTATTCCTCGAAACTGCCCTCATCGAGCAGCAATTCGATTCGCTCACGCGCGGTCAGCTTGCCCTTGGCGTGCTGCGCGTCGATCCGTTTCTGCCCCCCGCCCAGACGGGCGTTCTCACGACGGTCGTGCAATTCCTGGATAATGTCTTTCATCTGCGGCCCCTTCCGGTTTGCGGCAAAAATACAGGGGAAAGCCGTGGCCTCAAGGATTTCCTCGCAAATTTGCAAACTCAGAATAGACGTAACGATGAAAAACGCAAATCCGCAAATTGCATGCTACCGGCACGTAATGCATGGACATTTCTCCCGCCCCGGCCTACCCGTTTCAAATGAGCCCGCGTTCCCAGGCTCGGTTTCTCGACCGAAGCACCCCGCCACATATTGTCACACTGGTGCTGCTGGCAGGCATGTCCGCCCTTGTGATGAACATCTTCGTGCCCAGTCTGCAACTCATGGCGGACTGGTTCGAGACGGATTATGCGCTGATGCAGGCCTCCGTCTCGGGCTACCTTGCGGGCAACGCGGTGCTGCAACTGTTCATCGGTCCGATCTCGGACAAGCTGGGCCGCAGGCCGGTGATCCTTGGCGGCGTGGCGATCTTCATTCTCGCCACCATCGGCTGTCTTTTGTCGACGCATATCGCCGTCTTCCTGTTCTTTCGGATGCTCCAGGCCACCATCGTGGTCGCCATGGTGCTCAGCCGCGCGGTGGTGCGCGACCTCTTTCCGCCGGATGAGGCCGCGTCGATGATCGGCTATGTCACCATGGGCATGTCGATCGTGCCGATGCTGGCGCCGGTGCTGGGTGGCTGGATGGCCGAGGCCTTTGGCTGGCATGCCAACTTCTGGCTGATGCTGGTGCTGGGGGTGGCGATGTACTGGCTGTGTCACCGCGATCTGGGCGAGACCAAGGCCCGCAGCGGTCTGACGCTGGGACAACAGTTCCGCGAATATCCCGAACTGTTCCTCAGCCCGCGTTTCTGGGGCTATTCGCTGGCCTGCGCCTTTTCCTCGGGCGCGTTCTTTTCCTACGTCGGCGGCGCGTCCTATGTCGGGATGGAGGTCTTTGGCCTCTCTCCCACGGTGCTGGGCTTTCTCTTTGGCGCGCCCGCCATCGGCTACGCGCTCGGCAATTATCTCTCGGGCCGCTACTCGGCGCGAATCGGCATCAACCGGATGGTCCTCTGGGGCGGGCTGATCGTGACCGGCGGCACGGCGCTTTCGGTGCTGGTCTTTGCCATCGGTTACGGCACGGCGCTCACCTTCTTCGGGTTCATGACCTTCGTCGGGCTGGGCAACGGGCTGACGATTCCCAACGCCACCGCCGGCGCGCTCTCCGTCCGGCCGCATCTGGCGGGGACCGCCTCGGGTCTGTCCGGCGCCATCATGCTGGGCGGCGGCGCGGCGCTGTCGCAACTGGCCGGCATGCTGCTGACCGATGGCGCGGGCGCATGGCCGCTCCTGTGGATGATGTTCGGCTCCGGCGCGGCCTCTGTCGTCGCGATCCTCGTGGTGATCCGACGCGCCCAACAGTTGAAGGGGCTGGACGCGGCCTGACAAAGTTTGCATCTTTGCCCGACACGAAAGCAAAGATGCAAACATGGCCACCCAGAAACTATATGCCGGCGCCAAGCTGCGCGACATCCGGACCCGCCTGACCCTGACGCAAAAGGATTTTGCCGCCAAGTTGGGCATATCCCTGCCCTATCTGAACCAGATGGAGAACAACAATCGCCCGGTCAGCACGACCGTGGTGCTGGCCTTGGCGCAGGAATTCGGGTTCGACGTCACCGAACTGGGCCAGGGCGATGCCGAGCGGCTGGTCACAGACATGCGCGAGGCGCTGGCCGATCCGGTGTTCGGTGAGACCAACCCGCAACTGGCGGACCTGCGGCTGACCGCCTCCAACGCGCCGGTGCTGGCACGGGCCTTTCTGGCGCTGCACCGCGCCTACCGCCAGACCCACGAACGCCTCGCCTCGCTGGACGAGGCCCTGGGCCGCGAAGGTGCGCAGCTGCAACCCAGCCCCTGGGAAGAGGTGCGCGACTTCTTCCACTACTGCGACAACTACATCGACGCGGTGGACCGCGCCGCCGAACATTTTGCCCGGCTGGAGGACAGTGAAAACGGCATCCGCGGCGCGGTCATCGACCGGCTGGAGGCGCGGGGAATCACCGTGCGCTTCTCACAGGCCTCCCCGATGCGGGCCTATGACGAAGAGCGGCAGGAACTGGTGCTCTCCTCGCTGCTGCCACTGGAAACCCAGACCTTCCAACTGCTGGTTCAGGTCGCCCTGCTGCGCCAGAACCAGTTGCTGGACGCGACGCTGGACCTTGCCCGCTTTCAAAGCGAAGAGGCCCGCGCCATCGCCAAGCTGGGCCTCGCCAACTACTTCGCCGGGGCCGCGATCATGCCTTACAAGGCCTTCCTTGCGGCCGCACAGGACACCCGGCACGACCTTGAACTGCTGGCCGCGCGCTTCGGCGCCTCGATCGAGCAGGTGGCGCACCGGCTGTCGACCCTGCAACGCCCCGGCGCCAAAGGTGTGCCCTTCTTCTTTGTCCGGGTCGATCAGGCCGGGACCATCACCAAACGCCACTCTGCCACGCGGCTGCAATTCGCCCGGTTCGGCGGCGCCTGCCCGCTGTGGAACGTCCACCGCGCCTTTGAGACACCGGGGCGTTTCCTGCGGCAACTGGCGGAAACCCCGGACGGCGTGCGCTACATTTCCCTCGCCGTGGATGTCTCGAAAACCGGAGGCCATTTCGGCGCGCCGGTGCGGCGCTACGCCATCTCCATCGGCTGCGAGGTGCGCCACGCCGCCGCCCTCGTCTATGCCGACGACCTCGACTTTACCCGCGCCAGCGCCTTTGAGCCCATCGGCATCAGCTGCCGCATCTGCGAACGCACCCAATGCCACCAACGCTCGGTTCCGCCGCTGGAAAAGCGCCTGACCACCACCCCCAACCGGCGCGACGTGCTGCCCTACCAGTTGGAGTGACCAGCCGCCGGAGCTTCGTTCCGGAGCCATCCCTCGCTTGATGCCGAAAAGAGGCAATCCGGCGCCGCCCGCAAGGGTGCGGAACGCACCGCGCGCCCGCGCGGCTTGCCCTAGCGGGGGGCGCCGGATTGGCTCAGGCAGCAATGAAGCGGGGGATGGGTCCGGAACGAAGGTCTTCGTTCTGGTGAATCCTGAAGCGACCAAAAACCGCCCCACCAAAACCAACCCGATCGATCAATCGTCACGCCGCCAAAGGCGGAAACCAGCGCGCGGCAGCGCCCCATTGGATCACGCCTCCGCCGACGACCGGCAAGGATAGCGCGCCGCCATATCTGCCATGATCGCGCAGTCGCGCCCGTCCAGCGGACCAGAGCCCCAGGGCCGGAATCGCAACCGAACTGCATTCAGCACCAGATCCGCGCTCTCAGGCGTCCCGTCATAGCCAAACCGGACACAATCGCGCGCAAAACCTGCCGCGTCCGCCGGCCTCTCGCCGCAATCCGGCCAGACCGCCAGACCGCGCGCCGCCAGACGCCGCCAGTCGAATCGCCCGCCCGGGTCTGTCTTGCGGCCCAAGGCAGTATCGGAATGGCCAACCACCCGCTCCGGCGGAATGGACCAACGCGCCATCAGCCCCGCCAACAGATCTTCCAGGGCCCGCATCTGCGGGTCGGGAAAGGGGTGAAACCCGGTGTTCGCCAGTTCGATTCCGATGGAGTGGGAATTGACATCCCTAACCGCCCCCCAACATCCACGGCCCGCATGCCATGCCCGGTCTTGCTCACGCACGAGCTGCCAAAGCCGACCGTCTTCGGCGATCACGAAATGGCAGGACACCTCGCTTTCGGGATTGCACAGCCAGTCCCGCGCGGCCTCGGAACTTTTCATCGCCGTGTAATGCAGAAGGATCATATCCGGCGCGGTCACACCACGCCGGTTGCCAAAATTTGGAGACGGGTGCCACAGAGCGTCGGACATCCCCTGTCAGACGTCACGCGTCAGCTGCGGATCGCGCGGAACGGTGCCGGGTTCCAGGTACAGGCAAAGCCGTCCCCGTCCGGGTCCATGCCCTTGCGGTCTTTCTCCGGCCCGCCAAGGGCAAGGAATTCTTCCTGGGCAAGGTCGGCCGAGCTGAAGGCGGCGCAGGCCCGCTGATACTTCGCCTGCGCATTCATGCCCGAGCGCTTGTACAGGGCAGTGCCCACCGGATTGGTGGTGCGCAGTGCATAGGCCACGACATTCGGACGGTCAGAGCCTTCGCGCGTCGGCAGCGCCTCGGGCGTGACCACGGAATATTGCGCGCGGTTACGCTCCAGCAGGGCGGCATCGGCGGCAATGTCGCGGGTGCGTGACACGGCGGTGAAATCGTTCTCGCCCGAGATGCCGCGCGCATTGGCAACGATCTGCGGCGACGGGTTGTTCGGATCGGCAACCACAGGCGAGGCGCCGGAATTGGCCGCAGCCGCAGCGGCAGCAGCCCGCGCCTCCTGCGAGTCGATCGGGCCGGACTGCACGTCCGGGGCCACCGGGATCGCCCCGGTCTGGCCGGTCAGTTGCGCCTCACGCCGGGCGGCGTAATCGTCATAATTGCCAAAGCCCACACCCTGCCCCGGATCAGGCACATTCGCCCCACTGTCCGGAACAGCGGGGGCGCAGGCCGCCACGGTCAGGGCGGCCATCACCAGGAAATAGGGTCTCATCACGTGTCCTGCCTTGTCTTTTGCAGGTGCCTCTACCACCATTTCACCGGTTTGGCCACAAATCCCGCCGCCTGTTCCAGCGCGTAGGCGCAATTCAGCAGATCGCTTTCCTCCCACGGACGGCCGATCAATTGCAGGCCCAGCGGCAGCCCCTGCTTGTTCACCCCGGCAGGCACCGCGATGCCCGGCAGACCGGCCAGGTTCACCGTCACGGTGAAGACGTCGTTGAGGTACATCTGCACCGGGTCGGCCTCGGTCATCTCGCCCAGACCAAAGGCGGCAGAGGGTGTCGCGGGCGTCAGGATCGCGTCGATTCCGTCGGCAAACACATCCTCGAAGTCCTTCTTGATCAGCGTCCGCACCTTGCGCGCGCGGTTGTAATAGGCGTCGTAAAAGCCTGCAGACAGGACATAGGTTCCCACCATGACACGGCGCTTGACCTCTTCGCCAAAGCCCTCGGCGCGGGTCTTTTCGTACATCTCGACGATGCCGTCACCCTGTCTCAGCTTGGCACGATGGCCATAGCGCACGCCGTCGTAGCGCGCGAGGTTCGACGAGGCCTCTGCCGGGGCAATCACGTAATAGGCGGGCAGTGCATATTTCGTATGCGGCAGGGAGATGTCGACGATTCTAGCGCCGGCGTCTTCCAGCATCTTGCGGCCCTCGGCCCAGAGCGCGTCGATCTCTTCGGGCATGCCGTCCATGTGGTATTCGCGCGGAATCCCGATGGTCTTGCCCCTGATGTCACCGGTCAGCATGGATTCGAAATCCGGCACCGCCAGATCGGCGCTGGTCGAATCCTTGGGGTCATGTCCGCACATGGCCTGCAGCATGATGGCGCTGTCGCGCACGTCCTTGGCCATCGGTCCGGCCTGATCGAGGCTGGAGGCAAAGGCGACGATGCCCCAACGCGAAACGCGCCCGTAGGTCGGCTTGATGCCGGTGATGCCGGTAAAGGCCGCCGGCTGGCGGATCGAGCCGCCGGTGTCTGTGCCGGTCGCGCCAAGGCAAAGGTCCGCCGCCACGGCCGAGGCCGACCCGCCCGAGGAGCCGCCCGGCGTCAGCTGCGCATCGTCGTTGCCGCGCCGCCAGGGATTCACCGCGTTGCCATAACACGAGGTCTCGTTGGACGACCCCATGGCGAATTCGTCCATGTTCAGCTTGCCCAGCATGACCGCGCCCGCATCGAACAACTGCGTCGTCACTGTCGATTCGTACTCGGGCTTGAACCCGCCAAGAATGTTCGAGGCCGCCTGTGAGGCCACCCCCTTGGTGCAGAAAAGATCCTTGATGCCCAGCGGAATCCCGCACAGCGACGGCGCATCGCCCGCCCTGATCCGCAGATCGGCGGCGGCGGCCTGTTCGCGCGCAATCTCGGGTGTCTTGTGGACAAAGGCGTTGAGCGCACCAGCGCCCTCGATGGCCGCAAGGCAGGCCTCGGTCAATTCCGCAGAGGTCACATCGCCCTTGCGCAGCGCATCGCGCGCCTCGGCGATCTTCAATTTCGTCAGATCCGTCATTCCACCACCTTCGGCACCGCGAAAAAGCCCTCACGCGCATCGGGCGCATTCGACAGGACCTTGTCCTGCATGCCGCCATCGGTGACGCCGTCCTGTCGCCGCTTCAGCCGCATCGGCGTGACCGAAACCATCGGCTCGACCCCTTCGACGTCGACCTCGTTCAACTGCTCGATAAAGCCGAGGATATCGTTGAAGGATTGGGCCAGCGCTGGCAGATCATCCGGTTCCACCTTGATACGGGCCAGATGCGCCACGCGCGCCGCGGTCTCGATGTCGATCGACATGGGGGGCCTCTTGTCTTCTGAACTCAGGCGCAGGCTTTACCGCCCTGTCCCGCGCGCCGCAAGCACATGCCGGGTCCAGACATGGATCATCCAGCCCAGCATCACCGCATTGAGCAGATGCCACAGGAAATGCGTGCCCACCGGGATCACGTTGCACAGGGGGTCATCCAGCGTGCGCGCGGCCATCGACAACAGCAGGATGCCCACCCCGATGGCCAGCCCCTTCGCCGTTTCCGGCGCGCGATGCCGCAACAAGACGGCATAGATCGCGATCAGCATGGGCACCGGCGCGTAGCTCGCGGTCTCACCCAGCCCCGGGATCATCGCGAACAATGGCATGGTCACCGCCGCGTAGGGAATGAACAGCGCGGTCAGCCCCAATGACACCCAGCGCCCCAGCCCCCAGTAATCGCGGTTCGCCGCGTAGATGTAGACCAGCACATAGACCAGGATCGGCACGACATCCGCCACCCCGGCCCAGGGCTGCGCAAAGGTGTGAAACAGGAACGACCCGATCCCGATCACTGCCAGGATGACACACAACACCCGCCCAAACCCGAAGGTCCGCCGCCACAGAATCAATGCCGCCAGCACAAAGGCGGCATTGGTCACCGCGTTCACCGGCTCGGACCAGAATTCCGGCCCCAGCCTCTCACAATAGTCGTCGACGGCGCGCGTCCAGTCCATGTTTCTACTCTCTTCAAATACTCATCGGTCCCTTGTGCCACCGGCGCGACGTCCCCGGCATCTAGCCTCGACGCTCCATCATGCTAGGGTCAACGCATTGCAAAACAGGGAGCAACACATGCAAATCATCTGGCTCGGCCATGGCTCATTCCGCATCGAGATCGGCGGCGAGGTGCTGTTGATCGACCCGTGGCTCGACGGCAACCCGATGATGGAAGGTCAGGACACAGAGGCCGCCATCGCAGGGGCCACCCAGATCCTCGTCACGCACGGGCATTTCGACCATACCACCGACATCGTCGAGATCAGCCAGAAAACCGGCGCGCCGGTCTCGGGCATCTATGAACTGGCCGCGGCGCTGTTCAAAATGGGCGCGGTAGAAGGCCACAGCTTCAACAAGGGCGGCACCATCTCTTTCGGCGCGGTCACGGCCACCATGGTCCCCGCGTCGCACAGCTCGTCGATGGAGGTGGATGGCGCGCCGCATTACATGGGCATGGAAACCGGCTTCGTGATCCAGGGGGAAGGCCACACGATCTACCATTCCGGCGACACCGGGATCATGGCTGACATGGCCTGGATCGGGGCCTATTTCAAACCCGACATCGGCATTCTCTCGGCCGGCGGCTATTTCACCATGGACATGAAACAGGCGGCCTGGGCAGCGAAGGAATACTTCGACTTCAAGACCGTGATCCCCGGCCATTACCGCACCTTCCCGGCGCTGGAACAATCGGCCGAAACCCTCGCCGCCGCCCTGCCCGGCGTGCGCGTGATCGAACCGCAGGTGCTGCGGCCGATCACCGTCTGACCCGCAAGCCTGTTCCCCGGAGCCGCCCTCGCTGATGCCGATCAGCGGCCGGCCGCGGCGGGTGGCAAGGGGGCGCAGCCCCGCGCGCCAGCGCGGCTTGCCCTTGCCACGCGCCGGGGACTGTCGCAGGCATCAATCAGCGCAGGGCGGGTTCGGGGAACAGGCGCAGGCTTGTTCCCTGGTGAGACCCGAAGCAGAGGATACGCGCGAAATCGCGCGTCCCAAGGGGTTGGCGGGCGGGCGATGCGGCCCGCAGGGGCGCGAGTCCCGTCCCCGACCCGTCAGGGCATCAAGGCCCCCTGCCGGTTGAAGGTCACCTTCTCGGTCGTCAGATCGTCGTAGATCAGCTCCACCGTCACGGTCTCGATCGATTTCAACGGAAACGACCGGTAGGGCAGACCGTCATCCGGCAGCATCGCATTCGGCGCATTTGTGTCCTCGTGGCACTCCGGCAGCGGCCAGGGTTCCGGCTCGGCGCCGTTGAGGCCCACATGCATGGCCACCAGCCCGCAGCGCCAGCTCCAGATATGGGTGACATAGACAAGATCCTTGCCGTCGAACTCGCGCACCGCAATCCAGTTGGCCCGCGTCATGCCAAGGATCGGCTTGACCTCCAGCGCGGTCAGGAACCGGCCCGTCGCCACCTGCTGTTCGGCCGTATAGGGCGACGTCGGTTCCGGTTCGGGAACGGGCGCAGCCCCAGGCGGCGGTGCTTCCGCCGACGTGAAGTCCCGCGCCTCCGCGCTTTCCGCGGCAGGCGGCGCCGGTGCGGCATCCGGGCGCTCAGTCGCCTCTGCCTCCAGTGCCCCGGTGGCGATGGCAATGACTAGAAGAAACAGATCGAGCATCAGCGGCTCTCCTAATTGAAATTCACCGGCGCATGACCGCTTCCGGACCGGCACCCGCCCGCCTATAGTGCCGTCGCAGGCAATACGGGCAGGACAACAATGGCACGCGAGGGCGACGCGGCTCAAACTATAAATATCCTGATCGTCGCGCAGGCCGGGCGGCTGACCTATGAGGCAGTGCTGTTTGCCGCTTCGCTCCGGGCGCTTGGCGGCGCAGGTGTCCGGCTGATCGTGGCCGAACCGCAGGCCGGGCCGCTCTGGCCTTCCGATCCGGCCATGCGCGACGATGCCGCGCGCGCCCTTCTGACCGAACTGGGCGCCGAGATCCGCCCCTTCGAGAACCGCGATTTCGGGGCAAGTTATCCGCCCGGCAACAAGATCGAGGCGCTGGAGGTATTGCCCGAAGGCGAACCTTTCATCTTCTTCGACACCGACACGCTGATCCTCGATCGTCTCCTGCAAGTGCCCTTCGATTTTGACAGGCCCTCCGCCTCTCTGCGTCGCGAAGGGACATGGCCGGTGATCGAACTCTACGGCCCCGGCTATACGCAGACCTGGAAATCCCTCTATGACCGGTTCGGGCTGGAGTTCGAGTCGAGCCTCGATACCAAATGCCCCGACGAACACTGGCGGCGTTACCTCTATTTCAACGCCGGTTTTTTCTACTACCGCTGTCCCAAGATCTTTGGCGACAGGTTCCGGCAATACGCGGTCGACGTTCGTGACAACCCGCCCGAGGAACTGGTATGCCAGAGCCTCGATCCCTGGCTGGACCAGGTGGTTCTGCCGCTGGTGATCCACGGGCTGGGCGGCGGGCGCGATGTGCTGCCCGAGGGGCTACTGGACGGCACGGTGACCTGCCATTACCGCCTGCTGCCCCTCCTTTACGCCCGCGAGAGCGACCGCGTCGTCGAGGTGCTGGAAGAGGTCGCCGCCCCCAACCGGATCAAGAAAGTCCTGAAGGGGCACGAGGCCTTTCTGCGCATGGTCTATCAGGGACGCGGGCAAAAGGTGCGAGCGCTTTTCGACCGCGACGACCTGCCCCGCAAGGAACAGGCCTTGCGCAACAAGATCAAACGCGCCGGCTTTTGGATGCGCTGACGTTTTTCCCTGCTTTTCAGCGCAAAACCCGTGGTATGGTCCTGTCGTGAACAGGACCAACGGGGGTAATCATGGCAGAGGGCATCACGGTACTGGCAGGCACGACAAAGGGGCTGTTCCTGCTCCGGTCGGATGGCACACGCAAGGCGTGGGAGGTCAAGGGACCGCTGTGTGACGGCTGGTCGATCAACCACGCCATCGGCGACGCGGGAAACGGCCACCTCTGGGCCGGGGGCGGCGGTGAATGGTACGGGGCCGGGGTCTGGCATTCCGCCGATGGCGGCGAGAGCTGGACAATGGCCAAGCTGTCCGACGGCACGATGGACGAATGGATCCGCAATGACCCCGAAACGGCGGCGTTTTTCGGAACCGAGGCCAAGCCGCCGGCGGAATTCTCGGGCCGGGTCGAGGCGATCTGGTCGCTGGGCCGGGTGGGCACAAAGCTCTACGCCGGGGGCAAACCCGCCACCCTGTTTGTCAGCGAGGATGACGGCGAAAGCTGGCGCGCGGTGGACAGCCTGACGGATCACCCCTCGGCGGACAGCTGGCAGCCCGGTGCTGCGGGGCTGACGCTGCACACCATTGTCTCTCCCCCTCACGACCCGGACAAACTCTGGCTGGGGATTTCGGCGGCGGGGGTCTTTGCCTCCGAGGACGGCGGCGGCAGCTGGGAACGGCGCAACCGGCTGTCCAATGCCGAGGCCTGCGGACACGTGCATCACCCGGCGGGGCCCAAGGATGGCGAGACCGGCCATTGCGTGCACAACATGGTGCGGGCGGCGGGCGATGGTGACCTGCTTTATCAGCAAAACCACCACGGGGTCTGGCGCTCGACTGACGGCGGACGCAGTTGGGAGGACATCACCGAGGGGCTGCCCTCCACCTTCGGGTTCCCCATCGCAACCCATCCGTCCGAGCCACGCACGCTCTGGACCTTGCCGCTGAACGGCGACACGGCGGGACGGTTCCCGCCCGATGCTTCGGCGGCGGTCTGGCGGTCGCGCGACGGCGGCGACACATGGGAGGCCTGCCGCGAGGGTCTGCCGCAGCAGAACTGTTTCTTCACCGTGCTGCGGCAGGCGATGGCGGTCGACCGCGCGCCCGCGCCGGGGCTGTATTTCGGGACAAACTCGGGCTCGATCTTTGCCAGCTTTGACGAGGGCGACACGTTTCAGGAGATCGCCCGGCACCTGCCGACGGTGCTGTGTGTGGAGACGGTGACGGCGGGGTGATTGTGTGGGTTGATCCCGCGTGGACAGCTTCGGGGAATGCCCGATCAAAGGCTTACAGGGACCGTTTTTGCCATCGCGCAACAGCACGAGTTGCCCCCTCAAATGCCGTCCACAGTCCGGGGTCCACCCGCCCTCAGATCCGCATGCGCGGCACGTCGTTCGGGTCCAGCCGCAGGTCGATCAGGATGGGCCTGGTCCGGCTGTCCAGCGCGGCAAGGGCCAGCTCCAGATCGTCAGAGGACCGCACCTCGATCCCCTGCCCGCCCAGCGCGGTGGCGACCTCGGCAAACGAGGGCCAGTCGAATTCTGTCAGGCTGGGGTCCATCTTGCGGTCGAGGAACTGGATGTGCTCGGCGCCATAGGCGGAATCGTTGGCGAGGATCACGATCAGGTCGAGCCCGAGGCGAACGGCGGTGTTGAACTCATTGATGCCGCCCATCATGAAACCGCCGTCGCCCGTGAACATGACCACCGGACGATCCGGTGCGGCGAGGCCCGCGCCGATGGCCTCTTGCAGGCCCAACCCGATGGAGCCGA
This sequence comes from Paracoccaceae bacterium, assembly GCA_034670345.1. Taxonomy (GTDB): domain Bacteria; phylum Pseudomonadota; class Alphaproteobacteria; order Rhodobacterales; family Rhodobacteraceae; genus Antarctobacter. The sequence goes on from JAXMNQ010000006.1 coordinate 99,696, forward strand.
AATTGGCGGTGACGACAAAGCTGCGCGGATCTGGGGCGGAGATGCGGCACCAGACCTCGGTCATGAAGCGGCCGCCGTCCGTCACCAGAACGCGGTCCTTGGGCAGCGTCTGTTCCAGCCGGTCGAGCGCATGGACATAGTTGACAAAGCCCGGCGCGGTGCGGTCCGAGCCCAGCGGGTGCGCGGTTAGCGTCTCTCCATCCAGCTCTTTGGTAAAGCCGCTGCCGGGGATTTCGGCCTCGTCCAGCCAGTAGAGGATGGTCTCCGCGGTCAGGCCCGCATCGGCCACAAGGGCCGCGTCGGGATGGATGCTGCCACCGATGGCGGTGGCCTCGATGTCCACCTGAACGATGCGCTTGTCCTTCATCAACTTGCCCCGGTCACTGGTGAAGTCATGCAGGCCGGTTCCGAAACAGACGATGCAGTCGGATTTGGCGATCAGGTCATAGGCGGCGGGGGTCGAGAGTGTGCCGAAGATGTCCATGTTGTAAGGGTGATCGCTGAACAGGCCCTTGGCTTTCAGGGTCGTGGCAAGGGGCGCTTCCAGCCGGTCGGCGAGTCGGATCAGGGTGTCCCGCGCGCCCACGGCGCCGCCACCGGCGAGGATGATCGGACGCCGGGCCGAGGCGATCATGCCGATGGCCTGATCCAGCGTGTCACCCTCGGCCACGCCGCCGGGATTGGTAAAGACATCCAGCGGGCGACACAGGTGTTCGACTTCCTGCCACATGAAATCGGCAGGCATGTTCAGCACGATGGGCCGCCGTTCGACCTGTGCGCGGTAGAAGGCGCGGGCCACGTCCGTGCCTGCAGTCTCGGGCGCGCGCAGTTGCACGAAACCGGCGCCGGTGGACTTGACCAGTTCGCGCTGGTCGATGCCCTGCAGGTGGCGCGGGTTGGCAACCGGTGTGTCGCCCGCCAAAAGGACCATCGGGATATGGCCGCGCACGCCTTCGGTCAGGGCGGTCGCACAGTTGGTCAGCGCCGGGCCATGGGTCACGGAGGCCACCCCCACCTTGCCCGAGACATGCGCATAGGCCAGCGCCATCAGGACCGAACTGCCCTCATGCGCCGCCGGGACAAAGCGGCCGCCGCCGTCGCGCACGAAACTGTCCACCAGGAAAAGGTTGGCGTCGCCCATCAGGCCGAACATCGTGTCGGTGCCATGGTCGCGCACGGCGCGGGCGAGGGATTGGTAGACGTTGATCTTGTCGGACATGGCGCGGCGCTCCTGTATTGGTCTCATGCTGTGAATACCTCAGAAGCCATGCATGTTTCGCGCATTTTTGACAGCTTTTGGGTCCGTGACGCGGAAAATCGGCTTTTCCCCAGAATTTTCCACCACTTTTCCGCATAAAGCGCCTGGCAGCACCGGGACGGGCCAGTGGCGCCTTGCCTTCGGAAAATCGAATATAACACGAGTCGGTTCACCTGCTCTGGTCCCCTCCGCGTCAATCGCCTACTCCTAGGCAAAACCACGCAGAGGAGACCCGACCATGACCCAGGAAGAGCCCAGCTACGGCTTTGACACGTTGCAAATCCACGCAGGCGCCCGGCCCGATCCGGCCACCGGCGCGCGGCAGGTGCCGATCTACCAGACCACGGCCTATGTCTTCCGCGATGCCGAACACGCAGCCGCGTTGTTCAACCTGCAGGAAGTGGGCTATATCTACTCGCGCCTGACCAATCCCACCGTGGCTGCGCTGCAGGAACGTGTCGCGGTGCTGGAAGGTGGGGTTGGCGCGGTCTGCTGCTCTTCGGGTCACGCGGCGCAGATCATGGCGCTGTTCCCGCTGATGGCGCCAGGGCGCAACGTGGTGGTGTCGACGCGCCTCTACGGCGGCTCGATCACCCAGTTCAGCCAGACCATCAAGCGCTTTGGCTGGTCGGCGAAATTCGTCGATACAGACGATCTGGCCGCCGTCGAGGCCGCCATTGACGGTGACACGCGCGCCCTCTTTTGCGAGAGCATCGCCAACCCGGGCGGCTACATCAGCGACATCGAGGCGCTGGCGGCGATTGCCGACAAGGCGGGTCTGCCGCTGATCGTCGACAACACCTCGGCCACGCCTTACCTGTGCCGCCCGATCGAAATGGGCGCGACGCTGGTGGTGCATTCGATGACCAAGTACCTGACCGGCAACGGCACCGTGACCGGCGGCGCGGTGGTGGATTCGGGCAAGTTCGACTGGTCCGCCAGCGACAAGTTCCCCTCCCTGTCGGAGCCGGAACCGGCCTATCACGGGCTGAAGTTCCACGAGACCTTCGGCCCGCTGGCCTTCACCTTTCACGGCATCGCCATCGGTCTGCGCGACCTTGGCATGACGCTGAACCCGCAGGCGGCGCATTACACGCTGATGGGGATCGAGACGCTGAGCCTGCGCATGGCGCGCCACGTCGAGAACGCCGAAAAGATCGCCGCATGGCTGGAGGGGCACGACGCGGTCGAGGCAGTAACCTACGCCGGCCTGCCCTCCTCGCCCTATCATGACCGGGTCGCGCGCATCTGCCCCAAGGGCGCGGGCGGATTGTTCACCGTGGCGCTGAAAGGCGGCTATGAGTCCTGCATCAAGTTCGTGGATTCGCTGGAGATCTTTTCCCATGTGGCGAACCTTGGCGACACGCGCAGCCTTGTGATCCACTCGGCCTCGACCACGCACCGTCAGCTGACCGAAGAACAGCAGGTGGCAGCCGGTGCCGCACCGAACGTGGTGCGGATTTCCATCGGGATCGAAGATGCCGACGACCTGATCGCCGATCTGAACCAGGCGCTGAACAAGGCCGGGGCCTGAGCCGCAAATATCGGGCAGGCCAGGCGACACCCCGGCCTGCACCGCGTGATCACAGAACGCCAAAAGGCGCGCCAAGGGAGCCGCGCCTTTGCAGGAAATGGTGCACTTGCAAGCCAAGATCGTGCTGGAAGCACAAGGGCCTCTTCGAGCCCGATTTGCCACACGCTGCCCGAAGCATGAACGGCAGCTATGTGGACCTTCCCAAATCACCCCGTGTATGGTGAAGTCAGAGCCGTCGGCTGTCAACTCAGAACGAAAGACGGAATTACATGGAGCTTAGCAAGCTGGAGCGATACTTTCTGTCCAACCAGTTAAGGATTTTGGAGGCGCTCTATCCCACCGAAGCGGATGAGTTCGCTGTTCAGCGTGAAGCTATCGAACAAGGGTATTCGTTCATTTACGAGATGGGCATGGACCACATCTTGGACGGCGACGATGCCATGACATCTGACGAGGCGAAAGAAGTTTGGGATGCTATGGACATGTTCTTGTCCATAGATCGGACGATCCAAGAACTGGATCTGGAAGAGCTGCACAATGAGCATTTTACGCGCTTTATGGGATATGATGGGAACAACGAGTCTAAATTCATGGGGTTCGCTGCTTTCACGGTAGAGCGACTTGGAAGATTTACGCATCTTCCGCTGAAAGAAGAGCTTTACTTCAACTCTCATAAGGCAACACGACCGATTTACGAGCGGATGCTCGCTGAATGGCGAAAAATTGATTATAGGCACCGCTTTCCGATGAAAAAAGAAGATCTGATGAAGGTCCTCGAAGCCGCTGTCCATCCAGAAAACGGCAAGTAGGCCTGGGAATGATGGACGTTATATCACTCTTGCTTACTATGCTCGGTTTGGCAGTCTCTGGAGCTGCCTACTGGAAGGCAGATAACGCCAAGAATGCGGTCCAAAGTGCCCTCAAGAAGCGCAACACCGATGAGGACCTCAAGCGCCTTAGAAATTTAATTGTAATGTTGGAAGGGGCCAAAGACGCGGTCGCCCCTTGGGTCACTGGTATGCCAGACGACAGAAGAATTGGTAGAAATCAGCAAGATGATCTTGAAAAGCTAAATGAGACCATCGATGTCCTTCGGACAAGGGCGCCATTAGATATTGAAGGTGCCGTGAAAAGAAGAATAACGAAGTCCGCGACAGTTCTTGATAGTGAGTTGAACGAAATCACGAATCCTACGGATAACCAGGATCATTGGAAGGCCGCGCTATCTGAGATCCAATCGATGATTCCAAGACTGGAGCAGTTGGAAAGATCGATGAGGGATGCCCAAATCGTTACGTGAGGAGTGGTTGATGGTGCACCAGCCATATGCAAGCGTGCCAAGAGCACCACAAACACAGTGTAATCACTCGTCGCAGTTTAGTATCGCGGGAACAAAAGGTATTTTGGGCTATTAGCGGTCGTTGCCTTCAGGAAGCCTAATGGCAGCAACGTCCGCAAGGCCGACGTCGATCACACCCAACGCCCGAAGTTTTCTACCGGCGTTGGGGGCTCGTAATGGTGTTGTCCTGACGGGCTCTCTCCCCCGCGCTGCAGCATTGACTGCAAACGACCGGGGCAAGGGGGCCGCGTCTTTGGTTTTCCGGACCAAAGGCCCTTATTCCGTGATGGCAAAGACCATCGTGACCTCGGCCCGCACTTCGATCTCTCCGGCGGCCACCGGCACGTCCTTTGCGGCGGGGGCCTCTTCGACGATGACCATTTGCTCTGCCGCTGCGATGGAGCGCACCAACGGCTCCGCCGAATCCTTGATCGACAGGATGTCGCCCAGCGTGACTTCCGCCGCCTCGGCATAGAGGGCCGCCTTTGCCTGCGCGTCCGCCACCGCCCGGCGGCGGGCCTCGTCCTCGACTTCGCGCGGGTGCTGCAGGCCGAAAGAGAGATCCTGCAGGTCGTTGGCGCCGTCATCCAGTACCGCCGAAAGCAGTTCGCCGATCCGGTCGAGATCGCGCACCCGCACCTGCACGGTGTTTGTGGCAAGGTAGCCGATAAAGACGTCCTGCTCCTTGTCCTGGTCCCAGCGGGACTGTTCATTGACACGCAACTGCGTGGTCTGGATATCGCGTGCCGCTACGTCAAGCGCCGCCAGCCGGGCGAGAATCGAATCTACTGCCAGAGAGGTGGTATTCATCGCCTCGATGGCCGTTTCGCCGCGCCCCCTTGCACCCAGCGTGATCGTCGCCAGATCAGGAACAGCCGCAACACGCGCCTCTCCGGAGACGGTCAACCGCCCCTCGGCCTGCGCTGAAGGGGGCAGACTCAGCAGGGTCGCGATCAAAAATATCAAAATTCGCATGAAAGGCCTCACAATATGTCCGAGTATCGGCTTGACTGTCCACTTTTGCGCGTCAATCGGCAAGTCTGCAACGCGGCTTTCTTTTTTTCGGCAAAGAGTTGCCTTATATACTTGACGAGTTGCGTAAAGACTCCCGTAGCCCCCGCAGGACTGGTAAGAACCGCCCCATGATACCCAATTTTGCGCTTGCACTGTCGTTTGAAGGCATCTCTCTGCTCCGGCGGATGGGCCCCCGTTGGGCCCGGCTGGACGAGGTTTCGCTTGACCATGCGGATTTCGATTCCGCGGTCATCGCCCTGCGGGATTTTGCCGAAAGTCTTGATCCGACCGGCGCTCAGGTGGCGCTGGTCATTCCCAATGAGCAGATCCGCTACCTTGATCAGCCTGATCTCGGCGGTACTGAGAGCACGCGCGATGTTGCGATCCGCGCCGCGCTGGACGGGGCGACGCCCTATCTGGTGAACGACCTGAACTGGGATCATGTCATCTCTGGCGGACGTCTGATGGTGGCCGCCGTGGCGCAGGAAACGCTGGACGAGGCGCGCAGTTTTGCGGTCGAACACGGGTTCGAACCGGTCTGCTACCTGGCGAAGGCCCCGGACCCGGGGTTTGACGGGGCGGTGTTCTTTGGCAAGGCAGAAGGATGGTCGCGCGCCGTGTCCCGGCCCGCGCGCGCCATCGAGATTGTCGCGGCGAACAAGGCGGCGCTGAGCCCCTTGCCCAAAATGGAACAGTCCACGGCCGAACAGTCCAAGCCCGAAGAGTCCGAACAGGAACAACCGAAGCAGGAACTGGCCAAGCCGGAACTGGCAGACCCAAAGCCGGTTGCCGATCCGCCCGCGACACCCAAGCCCGAGGCCGTGAAACCGCCTGCCGAACAGCCCGCGCCCGTTGCGGCCCCGAGTCCCTTTTCGGCACCGGTAGAGCATCCCGCCCCGGTCGAGGCCGCAGATCCGACACCGGTCGCCGCCGCCATCGTGCCAAGCCCCGCGACGGAAGCCCCGGCAACACCGAAACCGGCCCCGAATGCCTCGGCGGTCAATGCCCCGGCGGACGAGCTCCCCAAGCCCGCCGCGCCGGCGCCCGCGCCCCAGGTGCAGGTACAATCGGCCGCACCGATCCCCCCCGCCGAGCCTCCGGCAGCAGCGCCCAAGTCACCGGTCGAAGCAGCCATCGCCGCACACAAAGGCAAAGCGGCCGACCCGGCCCCGGCTGCGCCCAAAGCCGAAACCCCCGCGATCCCGCCGGAACTGCCCCCGGCCCCGCAGGCCGCACCCGGCACGGCCCCGCTTGCCTTTTCGTCCATTCGAGCGGCCCGCGGTGTGCCCGCGCAATCCGAAGCCCCTGCGCTTGGCCCGGCCCTGTCGGATGATTTCAAGCCCCGCTTCACCCCGGTGGTTACGGAAAGCCATTCCGAAGACATGGCCGAGACTCCGCCAAAGGGCTCGGGATTCTTTGCCCGGCCCACCGCCTCGGCCCTGCTGGCCGAAGCCTCTGCCGCTGCGGATGCCGCCGAAGGGATAACTTCTGAACCGGCGGCGACCGCTCCGAAATCCCGGCAGAAACCACAGCCGAAACCGGCACCGCAACCACAGCTGAAGTCTCCTGCCAAACAGGGTCCGGCGGCCAACCCACTGACCGCCGAGGGGCCGAAATTCCCGCCGAAGACGGCGCAGGCGCCCAAGGCCCCGGCCAAGGAAAAAAGCGCGGCAACCCTGCCCCCGAAGCTGGCCGGAAAGCTGAAGGCCAAGCCCGGCGTGAAGGCAATTCCCAAGTCTCCGTCGTCGCGCGCCGCGGCGCTGGCTGCCGTACCTGCCTACTCTCCGGACGCGGGCGAGATACTGGATACACCGGTCGCCGCCCGCCGCGCGCTGGCGCAACCAAAGACAAAGGCGAAAACCGGCGCCGCCAATCCGCTGGCCAAGCTGGCCGCCCTGCGCGGTCCGCGCGCGGCCCTGCCTGCGGGCGGGCAAATGGCCGGTGCCGGGGCTGCCGCCCTCCCCGCGGGCGGCATGTCCTTCAACACCTCGGAAGAGCGCAACCGGATGACCGTCTTTGGCGAACGGGACCGGGGGGAGGTTGGCGGCAAGCCGCGCTTCCTTGGCTTGATGCTGGTGGCGATCCTGTTGTTGTTCCTTGCCGGTGTCGCGGCCTGGGCCTCGGTCTTTCTGGATGACGGGTTGGCGCGCCTGTTCCGGGGCGGCAGCACCGCCTCGCCGACGGCTGTCGCCTCGCTTCCGGCTGGCGATGCCACGCCCGACCCCGCCGGGTCGGACGGGGTGATCCTTGAAACCGCCTCTCCCGATGCCGGGGCCGGTGGCGGGCTGGCGGTGACGCTGGGCAAGACCGCCACAGAGGGCGGCGCAGCGCCGGATGCCCCGACGCGTCCCGTGGCGCGTCCCGAGTCCGAAGTGCAGCTTGCCGCCTTCGAGGCCAAGGGCGATCAACTGGCCAATGGGGCTCTGCCGCTGTCGGTTCCGCTGACCCCACGCACCCTCTCGCCCGAGGAAGCCTCTGTCAGCTATGCGGCGACGGGCATCTGGCAACGCTCACCGAGCGCACCGATGACCCCGCCCGAGGACGGCGTCGAGGACATCTATGTGGCCTCCATCGACCCGAACATCCAGATTTTCGACGCGGTCGCCCTGCCCGAGGCCGCCCGCCTTGCGCCCGGTCTGCCGCTTGCGGACCCGGGGTTGCCGCCGCCGTCCGACCTGACCTTTGAATTCGACCAGCGCAACCTGATCCGCGCAACGCCCGAAGGCGCGCTGTCCCCGGATGGTCTGCGCATCTTTACCGGCCGTCCTCCGGTCATTCCGCCGCTGCGCGACGATTCCGGTGCGGGCGCGGCTCCGGACCCGACCGCGGCGCAACCCGACGATGTGCAACTGGCCGCCTTGGCGCGGGTCCGGCCCGCCGCCCGGCCCGAGGACGTCATCGAACAGCGTGAACGGGTGCAACTGGGTGGCGTTTCACTCGCCGAACTGGCCCGGTTCCGCCCGGTGATGCGGCCGCAGACGGTGCAGGAACGGGCAGAGATCGATTCCCCCGATGCCACAGAGCAGGCGGTGACCGCCTCTCTGGTGCCGGTCGGCCGCCCGCGCAACATGGCCGCGATCGTGGAACAGGCGGTCAAACGCCCCGATCCGCAGCCGGTTCAGACCGCCGCCGTCGCGCCGCGCACGATTCAGCCCAATCTGCCGTCCAGCGCCAGCGTGGCGCGGTCGGCCACGCTGGAAAATGCGATCAACCTGAACAGGATCAACCTGATCGGTGTCTATGGCACACCCGACAACCGCCGCGCACTGGTCCGCCTGCCGAACGGCAAATACGAGAAGGTCAAGGTTGGCGACCGGCTTGATGGCGGGCGGGTTTCGGCCATTGGTGACGGCGATCTGCGGTACAAGAAGGGCAGCCGCGACGTGGTGCTGAAAATGCCGCGCGGCTGACGCAGACTGGCGGCGCTGCCCCTTTCTTGACCAAGAGTTTTTCGAGAAAGCCCTCGTCGGACAGCCGGTGGGGCCTTTTTGTGTTTCAGGGACCCTTTGCCGAAAAATGGCCCTCTATTTGCGCATCCTTGTCACCTGTGAGAGATTTCATGCGATGATCACGCCGAAAGGTGCCGCACCATGCAGGAAAAACGCGCGAACTTTGATGCCACGGACACCGCTCTGCTGGATGCGGTGCAGCGCGACGGACAAGCCACGGCCCAGCAACTGGGCGAGGCGCTGAACCTCTCGGCCAGTCAGGCGGGCCGCCGTCGGCAAAGGCTCGAGGAAACCGGGGTCATCCAAGGCTATAGAGCACGGTTGGACCCGGAGAGCCTGGGCCTGGACGTGCAGGCCTTTGTGCAGGTTCAACTGGCGCGGCACGGGGCCGAGGAAGGCCGCGAATTCACCCGCCTGTTGCGCACCCGGCGCGAGATCGTCTCGGCCTGGACGATGACCGGTGAGGCCGATTACCTGCTGCGGATCTATTGCCCCGATCTGCCCGCGCTCAACCGCCTGATCCAGGAGGTGTTGCTGGCGCATCCGGTCGTGGCGCGGGTGCACAGCCAGATCGTCATGGACCAACCCAAGGCCGACGCGCCATTGCCTGTCGGGTAATGGGCGCTGCCTCCGCCCCCCTTCGGTCGACACCCCCGAGCGTATTTTCCGAGGCTCCAGCCTATCAATCCTGTTGCAGGAGGATCGACTCCCGAGAGAATGGCTTGTCGCGAAATCGACAGAGAAAGATCTTTCGCGCCTTCGCCGTGGACCTGACCGCTACACTGGCCTTTGGGTGGGATTCAGACCAGCAGCGCCTGCGTCATCCGGATCAGCGTCGGCCCATTCGCCGCGAAGGCCTCGGTCAGCGCTTGTTGCAGACCTGCCAGATCCGCAGGCTCCACCGCCCCCGCCCCATAGGCCCGCGCCAGCGCGAGGAAGTCCGGATTGCGCGCCACCACGGCATTGGGGGCGATCTGGGCGCCCACCATCGCGTCCCTGATCTCTCCCAGCTGGGCATTGTCCCAGACAAGGATCGGCAAGGGCAGGCCCAATTCCACCGCCGTCCCAAGCTCTGGCAGGGTATATTGCAGGCCGTAGTCCCCAAGGATCGCACAGGTCGGCAGACCCGGTCGCGCAACCGCCCCGCCGATGGCGGCGGGCAAGGCATATCCCAGTGTGCCGAACCCGCAAGGGTGATGCCAGTGCCCGGGTCGGGCCATGTCCCAGACTTCCTTGGCGCCATAGGCGAATTGGGTCATGTCCGAATAGATCATCGCGTCCTCGGGCATGACCGCGCGCAGCGACTCGGCCACCTCGACCACGCCGGGCCGTTCCGCCATGATCTCTGCCCGCCAGCGCGCCCGCGTCGCCGCGACCTGCTCTGCATCCCAACAGGCAGGCCGGTCGTCATTGCGGGCCGGGATCGCGATGGTCATGGCCCGGACCAGCGCCGCCACATCGCCGATGAACCCCTCATCCCCGGCTTTCAGCCCGGCCAGCACCTCCGGATCCAAATCGACTCGGATCATCTTGCCCCTGTGGCCCAGTTCATCCCGCCAGAGATCAACCTCCGAAAGCTCGGTCCCCAGAGCCACCACCAGATCCGCCTCAGCCGCCACAGCCGCGCTGTCCGGCCGGGCCAGGAAAGAGCCGAAATGCAAGGGCGTGCCCGGCGGCACGATCCCGCGCCCAGCGTAGGTGGTAAAGCTCGCGGCCCCGGTCTGACGCAAGAGCGCAGGCACATCCGCCGCCGCCGTGACTGCACCGCCACCGAAGATGAACAGCGGCTTTTCCGCGGAGGAGACTGCATCTATCACGCTATAGATCTCGTCATGGTTCATCTTGGGCCGCGCGACCGGCGCAGGCGGAACTGGTGCTGGCGCGGCCCGCGCGCCCAGCGCCGCGATCGGCACATGCAGCGCCCTTGGCCGGGGCCGAGCAGAGGTGAACTCGCCCAGGGCCCGGTCGATCAGTGCATAGACGGCCCCGGGGTCCGAGGCGCGTTCGGACCACGCGCAGACGGTTTCCCCCGCCGCGCGCTGATCGCGCATCTGGTGCAACTGCCCGCGCCGCGCCGCTGTCTCATCCAGACAGGAGGCCAGCGCCAGCACCGGCACGCTGTCGGAATAGGCCTGCCCCAGCGCCGTCATGGCGTTGACGAACCCCGGACCGGTTATGAGGTAACAGACCCCGGGCTTTCCCGTCGCGCGGGCATAGCCGTCGGCCATGAACCCCGCCCCCTGCTCATGCCGGGCCAGCACATGGGTGATCCCCGCCTCCTCGATGCCGCGATACATCTCGATATTGTGGACGCCGGGAATGCCAAAGATCACGTCGACACCGCGATCCTTGAGAGCATGTGAGATTTGCGCACCGAGCGGTCGTTGCATCAGCTCCTCCAGAATCTGAACGTGAACAGGGCGAAGACGGCCAAAAGCTCCAGCCGGCCGGCCAACATGGCAAAGCTGAGGATCCATTTGGCGGTATCGCTGAGGCCGCCAAAATTTCCGGCGGGGCCGATCTCGTCCCCCAGCCCGGGGCCGATATTGGCAATGGCCGTCGCCGCGCCGGACACCGAGGTGATGAAATCAAGCCCCGTCAGGCTGAGCGCAACCGACAAGACCCCCAGCGTGACCACGAAAAAGACAAAGAAGCTCATGACCGAACTCAGGACATCCTGCCCGACCGGCCTCCCCTGATAGCGCGGGATGAACACCCCGTGCGGGGCTCGGATGCGGCGCAACTGGACCCGGACCGAGGCGATGAGCAACTGATAGCGGAAGATCTTGACCGAACAGGCGGTGGACCCGGCGCAGCCACCGATCAACCCGATGAAGAAGAACAAGGCAATCAGGAACGGCCCCCAGTTCATGTAATTGACGCTGGAATAGCCTGTCCCGGTCATGATCGAGGTGATGTTGAACAGCGCCTCCCGCATGGCCTGTTCCGGGTGGTGCGGAAAGATCGACAACAGCGTGATCGCCGTGACCACGACAAGAACACCGATAATGCTGACAAAGGCGATCGCCTGACTGTCGCGGAACAATGCGGTGTGGTGGCCCGCCACCATCTGCACAAAGCGCACAAAGGGCAGCGCCGCCAGCACCATGAAGACCGAAGCGACATATTCCGCCGGTCCCGCAAAGACGCCAAAACTGAGATCGTAATTGGCAAAGCCGCCGGTCGAGACGGTCGTCATCGCGTGCACAGTCGCGTCAAAGGCGTTCATGCCGCACAGCAGATAGCCCACCGTACAGGCCAGCGTCAGGCTGATGTAGATAGACGAGATCGAAGAGGAGATCTGCGTGGCACGGGGGAGGATCTTACCCATGGTGTCAAAGGCTTCGGAGCGGAAAATTTGCATCCCGCCGACGCGCAATTCCGGCAGGAACACCATGGCGACCACGATGATCCCCACCCCTCCCAGCCATTGCAACAGGCCGCGCCACAGCAGCAATCCCTTTGGCAGCGTGTCCAGCCCGTCGAATACGGTGGATCCGGTGGTGGTCAGGCCGGACATGGCTTCGAAATAGGCGTCGGTGTAGCTGGCGTTGGTTTCCCCCAGGACAAAGGGCAAGGCCCCGAAGATCGGAAGACAGGCCCAGACACCGGTGGTCAGCAGAAAGGTCTGCTGCAGGTTCAGCCCCTCTTTCACCGCGTTGGAACAGGACAGCGCAGTCAGACCGCCCGCAAGGATAGTGATGATTGCGGATTCAAGGAACACGTGCCATTGCCCCCGCCCTTCGGCGAGGTCGATAATAAGCGGCAACAGCATGGTCCCGCCCAGACAGGCAACCAGCAAACCGATCACGTAGGCGACAGGGCGGATATCGAACATGGATAGGAGCGTTGGCGCGGGCGCGCCGGACTGTCAAGCACGCCGCGACGGTGATCCCCGTGCTGGTCCCCGTGCTGGTCCCTGTGCGTTGGCCTGTTCCCGTCTTTCGGCCCAAGGGCAAAGGCAGTCAGATAGGGTTTCGGCGGCTGAGAGCCAGCCGCCGAAGTCTTCAGGGTGTAATCGAAGGACGCCCGGCCTCAGGCGGCCAGAAGATCCCGAAAGACAAAGGGCAGGATCTGATTCCGGTCGATGCCGATCCCGGCGAGTTCCGCATCGCTGGCTGATTCCAGCGCGATGATCTGCCTCATTCGGAAGCGTTTGAGCGTGGCGGGGTTCATGCCGAAGCCCACTTCCGTCAGGTAGATGTCGATCTTGCGGTTGAGGGACGTGTGCCCCATTCCGATCTTCACATTGTCTCTTGTCATGTCCGGAAACCTTTCCTGCTCTGGTCGGTTTCCTCCCTGCGCTCAGCTTCTCACAAAACTGATGACCAGGCCATGAAGGCGGCGTGTGCACAAGGCAGTCGGGCCCGCACCGCCCGATTATCGGGCGGTGCAGCCTGTGCCGTCAGCCGACGTGAAACAGGGTCGAGAACAGTTTCGGGTCCAGGCTCTCCGCCGCGAACAGATCGCCCTCGGTCAGGACCGAAACGGCATCGTGGCTGTGCAGGCTTTCCTGATGGCTGGCCACAACGCGGAAATCGCCGACGCGCGGGTCCGCCAACAGTTGTTCGGCAAAAAGCCGCGCCGCATCTTCGACAAAGATCGGATTGGCGGCGTTCAACTCGGCAAAGGCCTGTTCATCCTCGCGCTTGACCATGACCTGCGTTTCGGTCGGGACCGCACGGCGGCACATGTCCACAAGGTCCTCGAACCACAGGCACTTTTCCCCGGACAGCTCGATCGAGACGCGTGCGACGGACCGCTGCGAATGCGGCGTGGCCAGTTGGCCACGCTCACGCCGGGCATGTTCCGACAGTTCCAGCGAACAGGGGCACGTCGAGGAATAGACATAGTCCAGATGCATGACCTTGCGCCGCAATCCGTCAGCCTCGACCAGTTCGAGTGCGATGTCGTAATACTGGTACCCGGACAGGCCCGACCGCAGGCTTTCCACCTTCATCGGGAAGGAAAAGCGCATGTTGATCCGGGCATCAAAGCTTTCGAGGTCGGACTTGTAGTCGTCCAGTGCCGCCTCGATCACCTCAAAGCTGAACGTCTTTTCAGCATGGGCATAGAAGGACCGCATGATGCGGCTCATGTTGATGCCCTTCTTGTCCGCCTCAAGGCTGACCGTCCCGGTGACAGAGGTTTCCAGCGTCAGATCACCGTTGTCGCGGGTATGGTACTGAATCGGCAGGCGGAAATTCGAGATTCCCACATGCTGAATCATCCGGTTTTCGCCCCGAATCAGTGACGAGGGGCCGTTCTGCAGGTCCGGCAGGGTCGCCTTGTAGGCCGGGTCAACTGTGAAATCCGCCGGGTAGTCGCGCGACAGCGACGGGTAGTTATCCGGCTGCGCACCGGGAACCAGACCGGCCAAGGCCGGTTCGACGGCGTCAACCTCGGCATCCTGCGCCTTTGAGGTCCAGCGCCGCAGCAGTGCCAGCGCCGCGCGAACCTCGTCCTCGCTGGGCTTCCGATCAATCTCGGGCGTATGGATATTCATGGCGGGTGTACCCCCTCGCGCGTCATTACCTGTAGTCACGTAGGCGCATTCCGGTTCGAATCCAATGTTTCCTACGACTCAAACATGATACGCCACAGGTGTCATTCCGGATCACTCTGCAGCGGCATCTACGCGCTCAGACCGACTCCAGCGCGTTCAGCAGGTCCTGCACCAGATCCTCGGGATCCTCGAGGCCGACCGACAGGCGCACCATGCCGTCGCCGATCCCAAGGCTCGACCGCTGTTCCGGTTTCAGCCGCTGGTGGGTCGTCGTCGCCGGATGGGTGGCGATGGACTTGGCGTCGCCAAGGTTGTTGGAGATGATGACCACCTTCAGCGCGTTCAGAAAGCGGAAGGCCGCGTCCTTGCCGCCCTCGATCTCGAACGACACCAGCGTGCCGCCCGCCCCCAACTGCCGTTGCGCCAGTCCGTGATGCGGGTGGCTGACATGGCCGGGGTAGATCATCCGCGCGATCTTTGGGTGTGTGGCCAATGCATCGGCGACGGCGGTCGCGCCTTCGGTCTGCGCGCGCACCCGCAGCTTGAGCGTCTCCAGCCCCTTGAGCATCACCCAGGCGTTGAACGGGCTCATGGAGCCACCGGTGTGCTTCATGTAGGGTTCGACGACGCCGCGGATATGCTCGCGTGTGCCAAGGATGATCCCACCCAGGCAACGGCCCTGCCCGTCCACGTGCTTTGTCGTGGAATAAACAACAAGATCAGCGCCTTGCGAGATGGCTTTCGAGTAGATCGGCGTGGAAAACACGTTGTCCACGATCGCGATCGCGCCATGCTTGTGCGCAAGTTCGCAAACCGCTTCGATATCAACGAGTTGCAGCGTGGGGTTCGACATGGACTCGAAGAACACTGCCTTGGTGTCCGGGCGGATCGCCGCCTGCCATTGCGACAGGTCCTCACCGTCGACAAACGTCACCTCGACCCCGAACCGGCACAACACGTCTTCGAGGACGTAGAGGCAGGACCCGAACAGCGCACGGGCCGAAACCACGTGATCCCCGGCTTTCAGCATCGAGGTCAGCGCACCGCTGACCGCCGCCATGCCGGAGGCGCAGGCAAAACCGTCTTCGGCGCCTTCGAGCAGCGCCATGCGCTCTTCGAACATGGCCACGGTGGGGTTGCCGTAACGGGCATAGATGAATTCATCGTCGCCGGCCTTGAGAAAGCGCGCCTCTGCCGCCTCGGCGCTGTCATAGACAAACCCCTGCGTGAGGAAGATCGCCTCGCTCACCTCACCCCATTGGCTGCGTTTGGTGCCGCCATGCACAAGGTTCGTCGCCTTGCCGCGCACTGTATCGTCATTGCTGTTCATGGGTCACTCCCCAACAAAAAAGCCCCGTTCGCGGTCAAGCGAAAGGAGCCTTCCGTCTGACCTCTTTAGCAGATTCTGACGGGTCAATGCCCGCCGTGGCCCGCAATCCGGTTACAAATCGCCACGGCGCTTGGCATAGAGACGTTAAGATCGGATTGCAAGTGCGTCACTGCAATGTAACCGGACCTTCACGAATTCGTCGCAGGCTTGGCTTAGGCCCACACACAAGATGTAGTGGAACGCTGCCATGCCATTGCTACGCATCACAGTCAAACACGGTCAGGCGCAGGTGCATGGCACCGGTCAAGCCCTGACGCCCACCCTGCAAGCGGCGCTCCGGCGGCAGACCGGGCCCGTCACTATCATGGTGCACGGATACAAGTATCTGCCCGGCCACCCCGTGCATTGCCCGCATGCCTCGATCCTGTCCCGGAACCCGAGTCCTGATGACAGGAATGCTGTCAGTTGGCCGGCAAAGCTGGGTCTTGGCGCAAGCCGCGGCGCGGGCCTTGGCATTTGTTTCGGCTGGTCCGCCCGCGGCTCGATCTGGGCGGCACATAAACGGGCGAAGGAGGCAGGTCATGCGCTTGCCGGACTGGTTCTGGCGACTCGCACTTGCGCCCCGGCCCGCCCGGTCAACATCATCGCACATTCGCTGGGCGCCCGCGTCGCCCTGACCGCCATCCGTGCAAGCGCGCCGGAGGCCATCACCCGTGCCATCCTGCTGGCGGCAGCAGAGTACGGCGAATGCGCGCGTGCCGCTCTGGACCTGACGCGCTGCCAAGTGCTGAACGTCACGACACGCGAAAATGACCTGTATGACTTCCTGCTCGAACGCTGCATCGCGCCCCCGAAGCGCGGGGACCGTATGCTGGGTCATGGTCACCTGGGCCATGCGCGGCTTGTCACGCTGCAAATCGACGATCCGTCCACCCTGTCCGCCCTGCGCCGCGCGGGATTTCCCCTTGGCGCGCCTGAACGCCTGATCTGTCATTGGTCACCCTACCTGCGGCAGGGGGTTTTTCCGCTGTACCGGGCCGTTCTGAACGGCACCCTGCCCCTTGACCACCTGCGCGATCTGCTGCCCGACAACTGCGCGCCGCGCTGGTCGCGTCTTCGCCCCCGACTGCCCCGGTTGCAGCCCCCGCTCCTGCCCGCCAAGTAGGCGCATCCTTGCCCACGGACGACCTACGCAAGACCGTAAAGCCGCAGTTGACACGTCACCAGTTGCCACTGTCCCGTGCGAAAGCGCTATATATTGGCAAGGTCAAACCATGGGGTCGCGGTGGATTCTTTTCTCTTTCAAAGTTCGGTTTTGCTTTTGGCCGCTGTTGTCGCTGTGCCGCTTGCCGCCCGTTTCGGGCTTGGGTCGGTGCTGGGGTATCTCTTGGCGGGGCTTATTATCGGACCCGGTCTTGGGCTGGTGGCCAATACCACCGACCTGCAGCATTTTGCCGAATTCGGCGTGGTGATGATGCTGTTCCTGATCGGGCTCGAACTGGAGCCGCGCGCCCTGTGGGACATGCGGCACCGGCTGATCGGCCTTGGCGGGTTGCAGATCGCCCTGACCACGGCGCTGATCATGGTCACCGGTCAGATGCTGGGGTTAGCCTGGCCAACCGCCCTGGCGGTCGGGCTGGCGCTGGCGCTGTCCTCGACCGCCATCGTTCTGCAAACCCTGAACGAAAAGAAGCTGATGCAGACCAATGGCGGACGCTCGGCCTTTTCGGTGCTGCTGACGCAGGATATTGCCGTTATCCCGATGCTGGTTATCTTTCCGCTGCTGGCAATTCCAGAATTTGTCAGCCCCACCCGGTTCCTGGACGGCCACGCCGATGAGGCGCAGCATGCCAACCTGTCACTGGTCGAGGGCCTGCCCGGATGGGGCGCGGCACTGGTGACACTGGGCGTGATCGCGGCGATCATCCTTGCCGGAGTTTACGGCGCGCGGCCGCTGTTTCGCTATATCCATGCCGCACGCCTGCCGGAAATGTTCACTGCCGTCGCGCTGCTGATCGTGATCGGCATCGCCTTTCTGATGACCCTGATCGGCCTGTCCCCTGCGCTTGGCACCTTCCTTGCGGGGGTCGTGCTGGCGAACTCGGAGTTCCGGCATGAACTGGAATCCCATGTCGAACCCTTCAAGGGCCTGTTGTTGGGGCTGTTCTTCATCACGGTCGGCGCCGGGATCGACGTCGTGGGCTTTATGGAGGCACCGCTGGACATCCTTGGCCTTGCGGTTCTGGTCATCCTGCTGAAGGGCGGGGTGCTGTTCCTCCTTGGCCGCGCCTTTGGTCTGCGCAAACGGGGCCTGTGGCTGTTCACGCTCGGACTGGCGCAGGCCGGGGAGTTCGGATTTGTGCTGATCAGCTTCGGACTGCAGCAAAGCGTCTTTGATCAAGCGTTGGGGGGGCAACTCCTGCTGGTGATTGCGATGACCATGCTGATTACCCCCCTGCTCTTTCTCGTCTTCGATTTCATGCGCAAAGGCTTTGAAAAGGCCCCCGCCGATCAGCCGGAAGCGGACAAGATCGACGAAGAAGGCCCTGTCATCATCGCTGGCATCGGGCGTTTCGGGCAAATCGTGAACCGTCTGGTGCGCTCGACAGGGCATCGCACGGTGGTGCTCGATCACGACATGAAGACGATTCAACTGATGCGGCGCTTTGGCGTCAAGGGCTTCTTCGGGGATCCGACACGGCCGGAACTCATGCATGCCGCCGGGATTGAAAGCGCCCGCGTGCTGGTGGCGGCGCTGGACGACGCCAAGGCCAATACCAAGCTGGTCGCCTATGCCCGGCGCGTCCGTCCCGACCTGCACATCGTGGCGCGGGCAATGGACCGCAATCACACCTATGCGCTGTATCAGGCCGGGGCCAATGACATCGTGCGCGAGATGTTCGACAGCAGCCTGCGTGCCGGGCGCTACGTGCTGGAGAATGTCGGGATGAGCGAATACGAGGCCGCGATAGCCGAAGAGACCTTTTACCACCATGATCGCAAGACAATCGCCGAACTGGCCAAGGTCTGGGATCCGGCGGTGCCGACAGGTGAAAACGCAGCCTATGTGACCCGCGCCAAGGAGTTGGAGCGCGAGTTGGAGACGGAACTCTACACCGCGCTGACCGAACGCGGAAAACAGGACGCGGCGTGACCGCCTGACCCGCACACCAAAAAACCGCGCCCCGAAGGGACGCGGTTCAATGTCTTTCGGGTGGCAGGCCGTTTAGGCCGCGCGTAATCCCAGCACGTCATCGACCTGCTTCGCCGCGGCGGCCTCGTCGCCGTTGACGGCGGCGATTTCGCGGGTCAGACGCTCCAGCGCGGCTTCATAAAGCTGACGCTCGGAATAGGACTGTTCGCGCTGGTCGTCGGCGCGGTGCAGGTCGCGCACCACCTCGGCGATGGCGATCAGATCACCCGAGTTGATCTTTTGCTCATACTCCTGGGCGCGGCGCGACCACATCGCGCGTTTGACCTTGGCCTTGCCCTTCAGCGTGCGCATGGCCTCGTTCACGACGTCCGGGGACGACAGCGAACGCATACCGACTTCGGTCGCCTTGTGCGTGGGCACGCGCAGGGTCATCTTGTCCTTCTCGAAGGAGATCACGAAGAGTTCAAGGTTGATACCGGCGATCTCTTGTTTTTCGATCGACACGATCTGACCGACGCCATGCGCCGGATAAACCACGTATTCGTTCGGACGGAAGTCGTTTTTCTTGGTCTTGGTCATATAAGTCTTTCCTCGCAACTCAAGGTCGACAGGCGACAAAAAAGACGATCGGGGATCCCTTGATTCCCGGTCATCTGATTTCAGTCGATGTGGCTACGCCCCGTAAGGCTCATGGGCAGATCGCCCAGCGCGTGCAGTCGTCATTTGAAACATATGTATAGCACAGAATGCGACCACCTCCTAGCACCCATGAAAAACCGGGATTAACTCCTGTTTTTCATGGGCTTGAAGGGTTATTTTCACGCCTTTCCGCAGGTCTCGGCGCGAATCGTTTTCAGCCGCCTTCGCCGGCGGCCTCGCTGAAGTACTTGTCCAGTTTATCGGATTCACCGTCCCGGTCTTCTGCATCGGGCAGCGGATCCTTCTTGGTGATGATCACTGGCCAGAGTTCGGCGTATTTGCGGTTGAATTCCACCCATTTGTCCGCATCCGGCTCGGTGTCCGGGCGGATCGCATCGGCGGGGCACTCGGGTTCGCAGACACCACAGTCGATGCATTCGTCAGGATGGATCACCAGCATGTTCTCGCCCTCGTAGAAGCAATCAACGGGGCAGACCTCGACGCAGTCGGTGTATTTGCAGGCAATGCAAGCATCGTTGACGATGTAGGTCATGGGCTTTCGGTCCTGGGGAAGCGATTTACGAGGCTACCTAATCCAGCGGTCCGGATCATTCAAGCGTCGAGGACCGCGCCTTGTCCAATTGTCGCCGGTCCTTTTTGGTCGGGCGACCGCCACCGTCATACCTCGGGGCCTGCGGTTCGCGCTCGCGCGGCTTGGGCGGGTCGAGGTCCTCATAGAGCGTCTGCGCTTCGGGCGCGGGTCCGCGCCGGTCTCCGGGCGCGATCATGCGGATCACCCGCACATCCCGCAACTGCGGAAAGGTCACGACATCGCCAGAGGTTATCATGCTGGCCGGTTTGGCGACGGGCACGCCGTTCACCCGGCAATGCCCGGCCTGCACGACCTTGGCCGCCAGAGTGCGCGTCTTGAAGAAACGCGCATGCCAGAGCCATTTGTCGAGACGGATCTTTGCACCCGCCTCGGCCAAATCAGGTCTTGTCCTTGAGCCCCATCAGGGCTGCCGCGAAGGGGTTGTCCGGATCAATGGGCTTTTCCTTGCGGGGCGGACGCGCCTCATAGGTCTTTGCGCCGCCACCGGCATTACCGCCCTTGCCCTTGCCGCCGGGCTTGCCACCCTTGCCGCGCGGGCGGTCGCCCTTGTCGCCGCCACGTGGCGGACGCGCCGGACGGTCGCCGCGCGGGGCATCGCCACTGCGCGCCTCGCGCCGGGGCTTGCCGCCGCCACGGCGGGTGTTGCCGCGATTGCCGCCCCAGGTGAAGGTAAAGAAGGCCTCCATCTCGGGTCCGGCCAGCGCCTCGTCCGGGGCTTGTCCGGGGACCAGTTCTTCGTCCGAAGTTGCCGGGATCGGCGTCTCGGGCAGCGGTTCGGCGGGTTCCTCCGAAACCGGCGCCTCGCCTTCGTCGGGCAGCTTGGCAACCGGGTCGGCCACGTCAGCCGGTGCCGGTGTTTCCGCCGCATCAGGCTGCTGACCGTCCGGCGTGGCGTTTGCCACGTCCATGACCGGAACGTCCCCCTCGGGCGCGGCGGTCTCGGCCACCACGGCATCCGCCGGTTTGACCTTTGCGCGCTCGGCCTTTTCGGCCTTGTAGCCCAGCCCCTGCATCAGGTCGGCGAACTGTTCCAGTGTCATGCCGGTGATCGACAGCATGTCGGCCTTGGCCTCGAATCCGGCGCGGCTGTCCTCGCTGCGCAGCATGTCGGCCAGTCGCTCCAGCATGTCGATGCGGATCGCCCGCGCGCCCGCCTTGAGGTAGCCCGCCAGCGTGTAATGCTGGCCCGGCACGTTTTCGATGTTCGGAACGGTCACCAGACCCGGCGGCGGCGCTTCGGGGAATTCGTCCAGCCCGCTGGCCAGAGACCAAAGCACCAGACGCAGACGCGTCGGCGCAGGTTTCAGCAAGAGCGGCATGAAGATCGTGTACTGGCCGAAGCGCACGCCATGCTTGCGCAGCGCGCCGCGCGCGTCCTGATCCAGCGCCTTGACCTCATCGGCCACCTCGGCGCGCGGAATGACGCCCATCGACTCGACCATGCGGAAGGCAAAGCCACGCGCCAGCCCGGTCAGCGCCTCATCGTTCTGGATCTTCACCAGCGGCTCGAACAGCGCGGCGATCTTGCGATCCATGAAGTGCTGCAGACGGCGCTCGACCTTCGAGGCCACGTCGGCCCCGGCCTCGTCGTCGACAAAGGCCACCACACGCGGCTTCAGCGGGTCGTCGCCCTTGGTCAGCTTGCCGACCGCCTGCTCGCCCCACATCAACCCACCCTGTTCGGTAAAGTCGATCTCGGTGTCGGGCGCGTTGTAGAAACGGTCCGCACGCAGGTGGAAATGTGGCGCAAGCGCCTGCAGCGAAGCCTGCCGCAGCGTCTTGGCCTCCTGACCGGTCGCATCCTTGTCCTGGCGAAACCGGAACCCTTCGAGCCGCCCGACGAGATGACCCTCGACGGTGACTTCCCCTTGATCGTTCACTTCGGCCAAAAGGGCCTCCTTCTGCTTCAACCGGCGCAAAAGCACAGAGGTGCGCCGGTCTACAAATCTTTGCGTCAAACGCTCGTGCAGGGCGTCCGACAGGGCGTCTTCTACAGCGCGAGTTCGCCCGCGCCAATGGTCTTCATCCGCAACCCAGCCCTTTCGCTGCGCGACATATGTCCATGTGCGGATATACGCCAGTCGTTTCGACAATGTGTCAATATCGCCGTCGGTGCGGTCGATCCGATTGACCTGTCGGGCCAGAAAATCATCGGGAACGCTTCCCCGCTCGTGCAGATGCCCAAAGATAACGCTCAACAGGCCCGCATGTTCCGCCGGAGAAATGCCGCGAAAGTCGGGGATTCGGCAGACGTCCCACAACAGTTGCACCGAAGGCCCGTCGCTGGCCCGCGCCTGCACCTCGGCCTCGGCGGCCAATGCCCTCAGCGCCCGCAGGTCATCGGCCTCGCGCGCCTTGATCAGCACCTCGTCGTCCGGGCTGGCGGTCAGACTGGCCTCCAGCGCAGCAATCGACCCGAACCGCAACGCCGCACTGCGCCAGTTCAGTTTCTTCAGCGGCGTGAAGTGGTGGTTGCAGATCGCCTCGGCCCAGTCCTCGGGGATCGGTCCGGCCTCTCCGGTCACGCCAAAGGTGCCGTGTGCCATGCCGCGCCCGGCCCGTCCGGCGATCTGCGCCAGTTCATTGGGTTGCAACGGGCGCATCCGGCGGCCGTCGAATTTCGTCAGCGATGAAAAGGCCACGTGGTCGATATCAAGGTTCAGCCCCATGCCGATGGCATCAGTCGCAACAAGGTAATCGACCTCGCCGTTCTGATACAGGTCGACCTGCGCATTGCGTGTCCGGGGCGAAAGCGCGCCCATCACCACCGCCGCCCCGCCCTTTTGCCGCTTCAGCAGTTCGGCGATGGCATAGACGTTGTCGACCGAGAACCCGACGATGGCCGTGCGCTGTGGCAAGCGGCTGATCTTCTTGGACCCGGTGTAGGCGAGTTGGCTCATCCGTTCGCGCCGGACAAATTCCACCCCGGACACCAGCGCAGAGATCGGCCCGCGCATCGTGTCCGATCCCATGAACAACGTCTCATGAGTGCCCCGCATCCGCAGCAGACGGTCGGTAAAGACATGGCCGCGCTCGGGGTCGGCGCAGAGCTGGATTTCGTCCACCCCGACAAAATCCGCGCCCATGCCCTCGGGCATCGCTTCGACCGTGCAGACCCAATACTGGGCGCGCGGCGGCACGATGCGCTCCTCACCGGTGACAAGGGCCACCACCGAGGGTCCGCGAATGGCGACAATCTTGTCAAAAACCTCACGCGCCAGCAGGCGCAGCGGCAAGCCGATCACCCCGGTGCGATAGCCCAGCATCCGCTCGATGGCGTAGTGGGTCTTGCCTGTATTGGTCGGGCCAAGGATGGCCGCGATCCGGGATCTCTGGGCCATGGGCCGCCTATTCTGAGGGCCTTCCGCCCACTGCGGCCTGCCCTTTGTCCGTGTTCTTACAAGGTGATGCCGATGGCCTCACGCTCCAACCGCTGCAACGCCTTCTCGACTTCGGGGTCATACGGTCTGAGTTCAAGTACCTTCTCGTAGGCGCGATACGCAAGGCCGGTCTTGCCGACGCGTTCGTTGATGGCCCCGACCCCGCGCAGCGCCCCGAAATGATCCGGGTTCAGCGCCAGAACCCGTTCCAGCGAATCCATCGCCGGGCCGAACTGTTCCAGCGCGAAATAGGAGAGGGCCATGCCATGCCAGCCTTCGGCGAACTCCGGCGCATGATCCGTCAGCGCGTGGAAATGCTCCAGCGCCTTTGCCGCGTCGTTGACCTCCAGCGCGTCGCGTCCGCGTTTCAACAGCAGGTCCATGCTGGCCGAACCGGTCTTTGACCATTCGGCCACGATCCGATTCTCCAGCCTTTGCGCCGTGGTCTCGCTGTCGGCGTCCTGCAATTCCAGCATCAGGTCCCTGACATTCTCCTGCGCCGCCCCGAGGGAAGGTAGGGAAATCATGACTAGGGTGCAAAATGCCGCGAGGGTACGTTTGTAATTCATAAGTGCCGTCCTCATAACTTACGGTGAGTTTAGCGCCTGATCACAGGTAAACCACCGCACGATTATGCGAGCAAGTCGAGGAGCAAAAATGAGCGACACAGTCAAGGCGGCCGTCGCGGCCCTGAACGAAAAGATGGGCAGCGATGGATTTGACGGCACCGCGAAAATGACGATCGAGGACGAAGGCAGCCTGATCATTGACGAAAACGGCGCACATGCAGGCGATGAGGCGGCGGATGTCACCCTGACCGCAGACGCAGACACCTTCCGCTCCATCCTCGAAGGCGACCTGGACCCGACCTCGGCCTTCATGTCGGGCAAACTGGCAATTGATGGCGACATGTCCGCCGCGATGCGTCTGGCGCAGGTGCTGGCCTGATGTCCCCCGTCCCCGCTCCATTTCACGCCGACCTTGCCGAAGGTCCGGCGGATTCCCGCGCCTGGTGGATGGAAACCGCCGACGGGCTCAGAGTGCGCATCGCACATTACAGCAGTACGGGGACACGCGGCACGGTCCTGATGTTTCCGGGCCGCACCGAATATGTCGAGAAATACGGCCGCATGGCCCGCGCCCTGTCGGATGCGGGCTATCACACTCTTGCGGTCGACTGGCGCGGACAGGGGCTTGCCGACCGGATGCTGGATGAACGCCGCACCGGTCATGTGCATGTTTTCGAGGATTATCAGCATGATGTGGCCGCCATGCTGGCGCTGGCCACGGAACTGGACCTGCCCGGACGAAAACACCTGATCGCGCATTCCATGGGTGGCTGTATCGGCCTGCGGGCCCTGAATGAGGGGCTGCCGGTGGACTCCTGCGTCTTTACCGGCCCGATGTGGGGCATCCGCATCGCCGATCCGGTTCGTCCCGCCGCCTGGGCGATCTCCCGGATGTCCAAATCCGTGGGGCTGGGGCATCTCTTTGCGCCCGGCACCGGGGCCGACAGCTACATTGCCTCGAATGCCTTTGACGACAACCTGCTGACAACCGACCCCGAGGCCTGGGATTACATGCGCCGACAGGTGCTTGCGATCCCGGAATTGCAACTGGGCGGGCCGTCGCTGCACTGGCTGCATGAGGCATTGGCCGAAACCCGCCGCCTTGCCCGCTCCTCTTCTCCCGACCAGCCCTGCATCTGTTACTGCGGCACCAATGAACGCATCGTCGACATTGACCGCATCCGCTCGCGCATGGCGCGCTGGCCCAATGGCCGGTTGGACATGGTGGATCAGGGCGAGCATGAAATCCTGATGGAAGCGCCGCAAAAGCGCGACCGGATCGTGACTGAAATCACCGCCCATTTCGACAGTAGCAGTGAACAGACCGCCCTGCGGGCCTGAACCGGCGCGTCATCCCTCTGGCCGACCGGCGATTTTCATCTATCGTCCTGAACATGGCCGACCCTGTCCTGACCTTCACTGACCGTGGAATCTATTGCCCTGCCGGGGAATTCTTCATCGACCCGTGGCGGCCCGTGCCGCGTGCGCTGATCACGCATGGCCACGCCGATCATGCCCGCCCCGGTCACGGCTCCTACCTTGCCACAACCGGCGCTCTGCCGGTGATACGTCACCGTCTTGGCGACATCAGCGCCGAGGCGACCCCCTATGGCGAAAGGCGCCAGATCGGCGGCGCGCAAGTCTCCTTTCACCCCGCAGGCCACTTGCCCGGCTCCGCCCAGATCCGTGTCGAAGTCGCGGGGCAGGTCTGGGTCGTCTCGGGCGATTACAAGACAACGCCGGACGGGCTGTGTGAACCGTTCGAACCGGTGCGCTGCCATGCCTTCATCACCGAATGCACCTTTGGCCTGCCGGTCTTTGCATGGCCCGCTCAGGAACAGGTCGCAGAGGAGATCAACGCCTGGTGGGCCAGCAATGCCGCCGCCGGACGCGCCTCTCTGCTGGGGGCCTATTCGCTGGGCAAGGCGCAGCGCGTTTTGACGCTGCTGGACCCGCGGGGCCCGATCCTGACCCATGGTGCGGTTGAAAACACCAACGGTGTTCTGCGCGCCCAAGGCTACGATCTGCCAGAGACGATACAGGTCACCCCCGATCTGGACGTGAAGGCGCACAGGGGCGCGCTGATCCTCGCGCCGCCCTCGGCGCTTGGAAGCGCATGGGCACGGCGGTTTGGTCCGGCCTCCACCGGTTTCGCCTCGGGCTGGATGCGCCTGCGCGGTATCCGCCGACGCCGTGCCATGGATCGCGGATTTGTCCTGTCAGATCACGCCGACTGGCCCGGGTTGCAGTCGGCCATCGCCTCTACAGGTGCAGAAACCGTATATGCCACGCATGGTTACACCGAAATCTTCGCGCGCTGGTTAGGCGATCAGGGATACGACGCCCATGTCGTCCCAACCGAATTTGGTGGTGAGGACGGGGCCGAGGAGGTGGGGCAATGAAACGCTTTGCCTCGCTTTTCAACGCCATCGACCAGACCACAAAAACAACATTGAAAACAAAGGCTTTGGCTGACTACTTCAAACATGCGCCGGAGGAGGACAAACTCTGGTGCATCGCCCTGTTTTCCGGCCGGCGTCCGAAACGCGCCGTGACCACAACAGTCCTGCGCGAATGGGCGGCGGAACGCGCGGGCATTCCGCTCTGGCTGTTCGATGACTCTTATCCCATCGTCGGCGATCTGGCCGAGACCATCGCCCTTGTCCTGCCCCCGGCGGCAGACACCTCAGACCACAGTCTCTCGCACTGGATCAAGCAGTTACAGGCCCTTCATGACATCCCGTCAGAGGAACGCAAGCCACATATCCTGAGCGCATGGGACCAGTTGGACACCACCGAACGCTTCCTGTTCAACAAGTTGATCACCGGCGGCTTTCGCATCGGCGTCAGCCGAAAGTTGATGACCCGCGCATTGGCACAGGCCACCGGGCAGGACGAAGCCGTGCTGGCGCACAAGTTGATGGGCAGTTGGACGCCGCAGACCACCACCTATCACGCCCTGATCGAACAAGACGATCCTGCCGCCGACCAGAGCCGCCCTTATCCTTTCTACCTGGCCTACCAGTTGGACGACGCGCCCGAAACGCTTGGCGACCCGGCAGACTGGCAGGCGGAATGGAAATGGGATGGCATCCGCGGGCAGTTGATCCTGCGCGACCGCGATCACCACGTCTGGTCCCGCGGCGAAGAACTGATGACCGACCGCTTCCCGGAATTCACCCGCGCCGCCGATTTCCTGCCCCCCGGCACGGTGCTGGACGGAGAAATCCTGGCATGGGACGGCGCGCAGCCGCTGCCGTTCAACACCCTGCAACCGCGCATCACCCGCAAGACGGTGCCGAAGAAACTGCTGCGTGAGGCCCCGGTGGTGATGCTCGCCTATGACCTGCTGGAAGCCGAGGGAAAAGACCTGCGCAACAGCCCGTTGTCGGAGCGCCGCACCACGCTCGACGCGCTGCTGGCGAGCCTGCCGGATGATGCACCCGTTCGCGCCTCCCCCGTCCTGACCTTCGACACTTGGGACGATCTGGCGGAAACCCGTGCCACGGCCCGCGACCAGCGCGCAGAGGGGCTGATGCTCAAACACCGCGCCGCGCCCTACCGTGAGGGCCGCAAGAAAGGCGACTGGTGGAAATGGAAACTCGATCCGCTGATGGTCGACGCGGTGATGATCTACGCCCAGCAAGGCCACGGCCGCCGCGCCAACCTGTTCACCGATTTCACCTTTGCCGTCTGGCAGGGCAATGACCTTGTCCCCTTCACCAAGGCTTACTCAGGGCTGACCGACAAGGAATTCAACGAAATCACCGCATGGGTCCGCAAGAACACCCTGCAACGCTTTGGCCCGGTGCGACAGGTCCGCCCGGAGCATGTCTTTGAAATCGCCTTCGAAGGCATTCAGGAAAGCCCCCGCCACAAGTCCGGCATCGCGCTGCGCTTTCCCCGCATGTCGCGCTGGCGCCACGACAAATCCCCGCAAGAGGCCAATACGCTGGACGACCTGCGCGCCATGCTCGCCGCCTACGGTTGAGCCGCATACCGCCCATGCAACAAGGTCGGGTTTGCCGCACTGTTCGCTGCCGGGCATCTGTGTGAAATTGCATGGGTCTTTCAATCAAAAAGCCTTACCCCATCATGCTCCGCCCTATTCTTCTCTCCCTCGGCCTGATCTGCCCGCTCGCCGCCTCGGCACAGTCGCTGTCATTCGAGGGCACGATTGCCGCCGGTCTGAACGATATTGGCGCGCGCGAGACCCTGGGGTTCATCGACGCGACCCTTGCGGTGCCCCTGGGCCAAGGCGGGTTCAGCTTTGAGCTGGGTGGCTACCTGTTCGCGCTGGACGGCAAGCGCCCGCATGAAACTTATGCCGCCTTTGCCTGGGATGACACCTGGCGGATGGGTGTGGTCCGTCCGGCCTATGACTCCGTCCTGCCGTCGGTCATTCAGCGCACGGCCCCCTATCTTGCCTACCAGCGAACCGAATACAATCGCTCCCACGCCACGCTCGAGGCGATGCGCCATACGGCCGTTCCATGGGGTGTTTCCTGGCAGCAGAGCTTTGGCCAGACCGATCTGGCCTTTTCCGCGCATGACGCCTCCAAGGGCGGGTTCAGCGCCGCATCCCTTGCGATTGCTCATCACGGCGCCGGCTGGATGCTGGCCGCGGCGGTTGAGACGGTCTGGTCGCCGCACGGTGGCAACGAAGGCATCAACGCCAAGATCGGCGCAAGGTTTGACATCGGAGAAGCGCAAGTTGGCATCGCCTGGCTACACCCGGAGGCGAATGAACGTGACGACGCTGTCGCGCTGGACCTCACCTTTCCGGTGACGCCGAAACTCGATTTCCTCGCCTTTGGCGAATTCACGGATGCGGGCAAGGACGATGCCTATGGCATCGCCTTCGACTATCGGATCCGCCCCGATACCAGCCTCTTGGTCGCCGGCACCGATGGCGCAAGGGGACCAGCGGCGCACCTGACAGTGGAGCGCCGCTTCTGAAGGATCAGCCGCAGGAGGCGTCGAGACCCACGAGGCCTTGTCCGATCCCGGTCACTGTCACGGTGCAGTCCTGATCGCCAGAGGTGACCTCGACTTCGTCACCGCTTGTCACGACCTGAGTCGCCACGCCATTTACGGCGATCCGGGCTTCGCCTGCCGCGTCATCCACGCGCGAGACAAAGACTCGCACCGCGCCGTCCGCAAGCGTGACGGTATTGCCCGGCTTGATCCCGTTCTCCGGCGCAACGTCCGAGGCCGGAGCCGCAGCCGCATCGGTCATATCCTGCGACCCGCAGTCAGACCCGAGTGTTGCCCCGTTGTCGCCCAGCGCCATGACCGCGATGGCACAATCGCCACCTTCCATCGACACCTTTGTGGTGCCGCCCGCGCCCAGGTTCACCTGCTCGCCATTGATGACAAGCCGGACGCTGCCGCCCGAGGGATCAATGCGCGAGACAAAGGCGCGCACGGCGCCATCGGCAAAGATCGCCGTCTTGCCGACGCTTGTCGGATCGGAAACCGTCAGGCTGCCTTCCTCCCCGGCTTCGGGTTTGGGCATGTCCGACGATCCGCCGCCGCCCGGGGCCGCGCCAGCCACCGCCGCCGCCGCCACGCGTGCGCTTTCCTGCATCTGGTCGGTGACCCCGGCAATCGCCGATTTGATCGCCTCGCCCTGCGTCGTCGCGTTCTTGGCAATTTCCTTGCTCAGCGTTTCGCCCACGGCGTCAATCTTGGCCGACATCTCCTTGGACAAATCGGTCTTGAGCGCGGACAGATCAGGCATGTTCTCTGCCAGACCGGTCTCCAGAGCCTTCAGGCGAGTCTCGAGACCAGCCAGTGACTCCTGGTAGGTCTTGGCCGAAGCGGCGGCCGCCTGTTCCGCAGCTTCCTGAGCGGGGACAAGGCTGCGCTTGATCGCCGCGTCGATGCCGGACTCGCTGGTCGAATTGCCCAGCGCAACGCCGCCAAGCAGCCCCAGCACCACGCCTCCGACCCCGTAGAGTACTGATGTGTTGGCCATTCTGAAATTCCTCCCGATATCGTTTTGGATGTTTTTATCTCTCTCTCCCGATCATAGCCAGACTCGCCGCCGATACCGAACCGTTTTCTGGTCGATTCCTCCAAAAATTCTAAGACTTCCGTCGCGGCCGGTGCCACGCCCACCCCACCCGCTCTGTGACCGAGGCCCGGCGGGGTGTCCCTGGACTTTTCCCGGCTTCCGCTGCGGCGGGACGCTTGCACTCCCAAGGGGCAGCGCCCTATGTGAAGGAAAGAGAAAACAGGGGTCCGCATGATGTTCGACAAGAAACCGCAATTTGACGCAAACACCGCTTCGGGAGGCAAGGACCTGGGCGCACTGCCCGAATGGGACCTGACCGATCTGTACGCCTCGGCCGATGCGCCCGAACTCAAGCGCGATCTGGACTGGCTCGAAGAGGCCTGCCGCAGCTTTGCCGCCGATTACGAGGGCAAGCTGGACACGCTCTCGCCCGAGGACTTCCTGACGCTGGTCAAGCGGCATGAAAAGCTGGAAACCGTCGGCGGGCGTATCATGTCCTTTGCCGGTCTGCGCTATTACCAACTGACCACCGATGCCGAACGCACCAAGTTCCTGTCCGACTGCCAGGAAAAGCTGACCAACTACACGACGCCGCTGGTCTTCTTCTCGCTGGAGATGAACCGGCTGGAGGATGACCGCTACGCCGCCCTGTTCGAGGGCAGCGACGAGGTCAAACGCTACAAGCGCGCCTTTGACCGCAGCCGTGCGATGAAGCCTTATCAACTGTCCGACGAGCTGGAAAAGTTCCTGCACGATCTCGGAGTTGTGGGCGACGCTTGGGAACGGCTGTTCGATGAGACCATCGCGGGTCTGAGCTTTGAGGTCGACGGCGAAGAGCTGAACATCGAAGGCACGCTGAACCTGCTGACCGATCAGGACCGGGACAAGCGTGAGGCCGCCGCCCGGGAACTTGCGCGCGTCTTTGCCGACAACATCCGCACCTTTGCCCGCGTCCACAACACGCAGTCCAAGGAAAAGGAAATTCTTGATCGCTGGCGTGGCATGCCGACGGCGCAGACCGGTCGCCACCTGTCCAACGATGTCGAACCCGAGGTGGTCGAGGCGC
The DNA here is from genome assembly GCA_034670345.1 of Paracoccaceae bacterium. Classification (GTDB taxonomy): domain Bacteria; phylum Pseudomonadota; class Alphaproteobacteria; order Rhodobacterales; family Rhodobacteraceae; genus Antarctobacter. Next base: position 130,566 of record JAXMNQ010000006.1, read on the forward strand.
TGCGCAATGCCGTCGTCGCCGCCTACCCGCGTCTTTCGCACCGCTACTACGCGCTCAAGGCAAAGTGGCTGGGCCTCGACACCATGCAGGTCTGGGACCGCAACGCCCCCCTGCCGATGGAAGCCACCCGAACCGTCAAGTGGGACGAGGCCCGCGAGACGGTGATGGAGGCCTATACCGCCTTTGACCCGCGCATGGGTGAGATCGCGACGCCGTTTTTTGAAAAGGGCTGGATCGACGCGGGTGTGAAGCCGGGCAAGGCCCCCGGCGCCTTCGCCCACCCCACTGTGACAGAGGTGCACCCCTACGTGATGCTCAACTACCTGGGCAAACCGCGCGACGTGATGACACTGGCGCATGAGCTGGGCCACGGCGTGCACCAGGTGCTGGCCGCCGGTCAGGGCGAAATGCTGGCCTCAACTCCGCTGACACTGGCCGAGACGGCGAGTGTCTTTGGCGAGATGCTGACATTCCAGAAGATGCTGGAAAAGGCCAAGGACCAGAACGAGCGCAAGGTGCTGCTGGCGGGCAAGGTCGAGGACATGATCAACACGGTCGTGCGCCAGATCGCCTTTTACGACTTCGAGTGCAAACTGCACGAGGCCCGGCGCGGCGGCGAATTGACCCCGGACGACATCAACGCGCTGTGGATGTCCGTACAGGCGGAATCGCTGGGCGCCGTCTTCGAGTACATGGACGGGTACGAGACTTTCTGGACCTACATCCCGCACTTCGTGCACTCGCCCTTCTACGTCTACGCCTATGCCTTCGGCGACGGGCTGGTGAATGCTCTGTACGCGGCCTATCAGGACGCGCCCGAGGGCTTTCAGGACAAGTATTTCGACATGCTCAAGGCGGGCGGCTCCAAGCACCACAAGGACCTGCTGGCCCCCTTCGGTCTCGACGCCAGCGACCCGGCCTTCTGGGACAAGGGGCTGAGCATGATCGAGGGGTTCATCACGGAACTTGAGGCGATGGAATAAGCCCCAAGGTTGCGCGCGCGCCGCGCGCAGCCGCATATTTTGTCAGCATTGCAGATTGGGGAAATCGCGAAAACCATTCCCCGTGCCATCGCAGAGCGCGCAAGTATGATCGAACCCACTTGGTTTCGAATTAAATGAGGTACTCAATGAACCGCAAAGCACATATTGCCGCCATCACCGCCATCCCGATTCTGCTCGCCACCGGTGCTCATGCCCAGGCGCTCGAGAAATGCTCCATTACGCCCGTGGATCAGGTCGGCTTCATCGACACCTTCACCACGCCCGAGGAATGTGTGACCGCCTGTGAGGAAACCGAAGGCTGCGACAGCTGGACCTTCCGGCCCCACAGTTTCGATGCCTCGGCGCCCGGTCAGTGCAAGCTCATCAAGGGCGTGTTCAGCCGCGAAGACTCTGACAAGGTGTATTGCGGCGAAATGTGAGACCCGCAGCTTGCCGCCGGACCACTGGCGGCAAGCGGCCACAAGCGGAATTGCGCACAATGGAGTTTCCATGACACCCCGCATCTTTGCAGCGCTCGCCATTGTCGGACTGACGGCCTTGCCCGGCATTGCGCAGGACACCTTCCCCGACCCCGGCACGCAGATCGAGCTGGAGGGCACAAAATGGATCGTTGCAGGCGCTGGAACCGCGCAGATGGACTACACCGCAACAGGCGAAAGCCTTGCCATCTACCTCCGGCAGCAGGACGGCTGGGTTGCTGTCATGACCTTTGTTCCCGATGCCGGGACCCCGGTTTCTCTGGAACCCTCGGGCCCGATGCTCTGGGTCGACGGGGAACAGCAAAAGACATTTGCAGGCAACGGCTACCTGCTCAGGACCGGCAAAGACAAAGCCTACCTTCTGCTGGAATATGATCGCGCTGCGAACTGAGCCGGTCAGTCGTCCAGTCAGCCGCCCAGACGACCGCAATGGTCGCGGGCATGATCTTCGCGGGTGCCCTCATCCGGCAACAGGCGGCATTCCCCCGGGGCGGTCTTGGGATTGAAGTTATGCGGCGTGTAGGACCATGCCACGCAGCCTTCGGTCTCTTCGCAGAACCCAAGGCATGCCTCCGGCCCGACCAGATCATAACTCCAGCTTATTACACTGCCGGTTGGATACAGCTTGCAACCTTCCTCGGCCCCGGCAGGCAACCCGGTCGATCCGGCAATGAAAGCGGCACTGAATAGCAAGGCAAGACACCGGCGCATTGGCAATCCTCTCTGTCGCGACGCCAGGGCGGTCCTGACGCCGACCACTGTGCCGCCAAAATGGCGTCGGTCAAGAAGGTGGCTCAACGCCCGGATCGCGGTCAGGAATTGATCGTGTCGGCGGGGGCGACGCCAATACCGAAACCGAAGGCACTGGCGCCCCCATGATCCGTCCCGGGTCAATGCCCAGCCAACTGCAAAACCGTCTCTGAGCCCCATTGATCCTGCCTGCGCGCCAAGTTGTCCACGCGTGGACACCCCTTGTGCCCGACTCAGTCCAACTCCGTCCAGGGCCAGGGTTTCACCTCGCTCGCCCCGGTCTGAAAGCGCGCCGCCTTGGCCATCCAGATGCCCAGGTCGGTGCCGAAATCCGCCAGCCGTTCGTTCGGCTGCCGCTTGTTGACCAACAAGATGATCGCCTGCACCACCGTCATCGCGGTCAGCACCGTCTGCGCAAGGCTCAACATCACCCAGATCAGCACCATGTGCAGCAGGCGCATCGGCATCGGTTCCGCCTCCGCGGCAGGCTGTTCCCCGTGCAACCGACCTGCGACTTTCTTCTCGTCCTGCGCCATCGCCCAATTCCCTTCCAACTGCTGACCGCCAAAGCCTACCCTCGGCGCATCCCGCCGCCAAGGCCACGCAGGCGCGACCGGACCTTGCGCCGCCTCAGGTTTCAACGTCAGATGACCGAGCCTCATTTCAACAGGGTTCTGCCACATGACCATTCCCTTTTTCGACGGCCACAATGATTTCCTGCTGCGTCTGATGAAATCCCCGGCCCCGCGTGAGGACATGTGGCTGGGCACGTCGACCGGGCATCTCGATCTGAACCGCATGAAACAGGCAGGCTTCGTCGGGGGTCTCTTCGCGATCTTCGTGCCGCCTGTCTCCAACGGCCCGCCGCCGGATTTCAAGGCGCTGATGGCCAATCCGCCCTACGGACTGCCCTTTCCTCCGCAGATGGACCACACCACGGCACAGCCCACCGCGCTGACCATGGCCGGCCTGCTGCACTGGATGGAACGGGCCGCACCGCAGGACTTCGCCCTCTGCCGGTCCGCCGACCAGATCAGCGCTGCCATGGACAGGGGCCGCATCGCCGGTGTCATGCATATGGAAGGGGCCGAGGCCATCGGCCCGGACCTCGACGCGCTCTACCTCTTTCATGACATGGGCCTGCGCTCGCTTGGTCCGGTATGGAGCCGCCCGACCATTTTCGGACACGGCGCCCCCATGGCCTTTCCCGGCGGGCCGGACACCGGTCCCGGCCTCACGGACAAGGGCCACGACCTGATCCGCCTCTGCAATGAGCTGAAGATCCTGATCGACCTCTCCCACCTGAACGAGACCGGATTCGACGACGTGGCGCGCCTCTCGACCGCACCGCTGGTCGCCACCCATTCCAACGTCCACGCGCTCTGCGACTCGCCGCGCAATCTGACCGACCGGCAGTTGCATGCGATCCGCGACAGCGGCGGCATGGTCGGCCTCAACTTCGCCACCTTCTACCTGAACGCCGACGGCACTGCAGACACCGGCACGGCATGGGAAGTGATGCTGCGCCACCTAGACCACCTGATCGAAACTCTGGGCGAGGACCACGTTGGCCTGGGCTCGGACTTCGACGGCTGCGTGCTGCCGGATCTGATCGGCGACGTGACAGGAGTGCCAAGGCTGCTCGACGCGATGGCGGCGCATGGCTACGATGACGCGCTGATCGCCAAGCTGGCGCGTGAAAACTGGCTGGCCTGCCTCGACCGGACATGGGCCTGAGCGGCGTTCACTTCAGCTGACTGTCCTTCGACCCGCGCCGGTTGATGCCGCCACGTTGGGCGGCGCGCCCGTCCCGTGCGCTGGCACAGTCGATGCACAGCTTCACACCCGGGATTGCCAGACGCCGCTTCTCGGGGATGTCTTCGCCACATTCGGCGCATTCGGTCAGGCTCTCACCCTGCGGTCCCCGGCGCAGCTTCATCCGCTCAAGTTCCTCGGCGATGCTCGCCTCGATCTGTTCGCTGACCGCGCCGTCCTTGCTCCAACCGCCTGCCATGATCCTGCGTCCCCTACTCCGGCCTCCCGCACCAGTGCAGCATGCCCGGTGCATCCTTGGCAAGCCGTCTGCGACGGTCAAACGATCCTCACTGGGATCCGGGCCGTCGACCAACACAGCGCAAGCGCGCCCGGCGCCGCGGGGTGGGCGGGAGGGAGCGTCGCCGGGCGTGCGCCCTTGACGCCGTCGCAACGGCGCTAATTATCAAAAGGACAGGAGGTTTCCCAATGTTCCGCTTCACCCGTATCCTGAGTCTGCTGACCCTGCTCTTCGCCCTTCCGGCGGCCGCAGCGCCCGGCTTTACCTTCGCCAACATTGACGGCGGCACGCTTGCGCTTGACGATTGGCAGGGGCGACCGGTCCTCGTGGTCAACACAGCCTCGCAATGCGGCTACACCCCGCAATACAACGGCCTGCAGGCGCTCTACGACCGCTACCGCGATCAGGGCCTGATCGTGCTGGCGGTGCCTTCCGACGATTTCCGGCAAGAGCTGTCCAGCGCCGAGGCGGTCAAGGACTTCTGCGCGGTCAACTTTGGTCTCACCCTGCCGATGACCGACATCACCCATGTGCGCGGGCAACAGGCGCACCCGTTCTACAAATGGGTCGCCGAGCAAAGCGGATTTGCACCCACCTGGAATTTCAACAAGATCCTGATCAACCCGGATGGCACGGTTGCGGCCACCTTCGGCGCATCGACCCGTCCGCTCTCCGCCACGATGACGCGCGCGGTCGAGGCGGCCCTGAAATAGAAGGAAACGCAAACGCCCCGGACGACAGCCCGGGGCGCATGGCAGGCTATTCAATTCTCCGGATCAGTCGCGCAGGATTGCGTAGATCTGATCCTTCAGTGCCGCACGCTGTTTGCGCAGTTGATCTTCCGCCAGTTGTTCCATCGGTTCCACGTTGGTCTCCGCCCGGTGCACCTGCCGGTTCACCGCGTGGTATTCCTCCGCGAGCTTGGCGAAATGCGTATCCGAAGACTTCAGGGCATGCATCTTTTCTGCGAAGTCCGGGAATTCCTCGGCGAGTTCGTGCGGGGTATGCGACATGGGCGTTTCCTCTGTTCTGTCTTGTCCGAAAACCACCAAACAGTATATGGGACGCGCCCTCTTTGACCCGTGTCAAACCCTGCAAAAAATCACAGGGAATTTCAGCGCATCGCCCGTCGCCAGCCAGCCGCCCGCGCCTCGGCCTCGGTGCAGAACCAGCGCTCGCCGCGGCGGGTGCTGACCTTCGTCTTCGCGTACCAGGATTGCCCGGGCAGGTGATAGATCCGCCACCCGCCATTGTGGGATATATTGCCCTTGATCACACATCCATCGGGGGCCGAGGCCATGACCCGCGCCGCCCGCACCTGCCGCTTCAGGCTGCGAAACGCCTCCGGGGAATGGACACCTGTCGCGTGCAGGCCCATCCTGCGCCGCGCCGCACGCTGCTCCTGCGGGACATAGGCCTCGGAATACTTGCGATAGGCAAAGGCCAGCCCGCTTTCGACCAGTGCCGCGCCGATGTCATCGCCGCCGACCGAACAACGCGCCACGGTGCGCCCGTAGTGATCCTTGTCCAATGCCACGCAGCGCGCCCACCGCCCGTCATAGCGCGCCCGGACTTCCCCGGTTACCCAGGCTCCGCAGGGCCAGAGATAGCCGCCTTGGCCGCCACACATCTGGTCGCGTTCCAGCGCGTCAATTCCGTGCAGCCGTATCTTTGTGTCGCCAACGGCAAAGGTATCTCCATCGACAACCCGCAGCGGGCCGGTGATGTCAGCCAGGGCCGCACCCGCTGCCAGGGAGAGAACAAGAGTGAAACAAAATCTTAACATATCGTTAAGATCGGTCGCGCAGGCCCGCGATACAAGTCAAATGTTAACGAAAGGTAAACGCGCGCCCATGATGGTTAACAGACGTTAACGCTGCGCCGCCTGCCAGTTCGGATGACTCCAGGGCGCGGCATTCTCCGGTGGCAAGCGCCGCCCAAGCACATGATCCGCGATCTTTTCGCCCACCATGATCGACGGAGCGTTGAGATTGCCATTGGTGATCTGCGGGAAAATCGAACTGTCCGCCACCCGCAGCCCCTCGACCCCGATCACCCGGCCTTCGGGATCGACCACGGACCGGGGATCGTCGGATCGCCCCATCCGGCAGGTGCCGCAAGGGTGATAGGCACTCTCGGCATGTTCGCGGATCACCGCATCCAGTTCTTCGTCCGACTGGGCCGCCGCACCCGGCTGCAGTTCCTTGCCACGATAAGGCGCAAAGGCGTCCTGCTGAAAGATTTCCCGCGTCAGCCGGATGCAGCGGCGGAAATCCTGCCAGTCCTGATCAGTGCTCATATAGTTGAACAAGATGCGCGGCGCCTCGTCCGGATCGCCGGACCTCAGCGTCACCTCGCCGCGCGCGGGTGAGCGCATCGGCCCCACATGCGCCTGAAACCCGTGCCCTTCCGGCGCCAGCCGCCCGTCATAACGCACGGCGATCGGCAGGAAATGGTACTGGATGTCCGGATAGGGCACCCCCGCCTGCGAACGGATGAATCCGCAGCTCTCGAACTGGTTCGAGGCCCCCGGCCCGCTGCGTGCAAACAGCCACTGTGCCCCGACCCAGGCCTTGCCCATCAGGTTCCAGTACTTGGCAAGGCTGACCGGCTGCGTCGCCGCCATCTGCACGTAAAGCTCCAGATGATCCTGCAGGTTCTGCCCCACTCCGGGCCGGTCCGCGCGCACCGCGATTCCATGCTCGGCCAGATGCGCCCCCGGCCCGATCCCGGAATGCATCAACAGCTTGGGCGAGTTGATCGCGCTGGCGGCAAGGATCACCTCGGCGCGGGCGCGGATCACCTCTGTCTTGCCAGCGCGCGAAACCTCGACCCCGACGGCGCGCCCGTCCGCAAAAACCACACGCCGTGCCAGCGCCTGCACCAGGTCCGCGCCCTGCTTCAACGCGGGCCGCAGATAGGCTTTGGCCGCCGACCACCGCTCGCCTTTCCAGACTGTCATCTCGAAGGGACCGAACCCCTCTTGCTGCGCGCCGTTGTAGTCGCCCGTAACCGGGTACCCCGCCTGCCGGCCCGCCTCGACAAAGGCCTGCACCAGCGGATTGTCCCGCTTGCCCCGCGTCACATGCAACGGTCCACCCTGTCCGCGCCACGCCGGATCGCCGCCATGGCCGCCATCGTGCCAGTCTTCCATGCGCTTGAAATAGGGCAGCACATCGGCATAGCCCCAGCCCTCGCATCCCTCATCGCGCCAACGGTCAAAATCCATCGCATGACCACGCACGTAGATCATGCCGTTGATGCTGGACGACCCGCCGATCACCTTGCCGCGCGGACAGACCAGCCGCCGACCGCCCAGATGCGGCTCCGGCTCGGTCTGGTAGCCCCAGTCATAGCGCGCCATGTTCATCGGATAGCTCAGCGCACCCGGCATGTTGATGAACGGCCCCCAGTCACTGCCGCCATGTTCGATCACGATCACCGAATACCCGGCCTCGGTCAGCCGCCCGGTCACCGCGCAGCCGCCAGAGCCCGCGCCCACAACCACGTAATCCGCTTCCATCACATCCCTCAAATCGTCCGATACGACGCCGTCAAACGCGCCAACCGCGAGTCGTTCCGGGTCAAGGCTCGTGCGCAGCACGACCGCGCGGCACGCGCGGCTGGACCATTAGGCGGGGCGACTCGCACCACAGTGGACAGGGCGCGTTCACGGGCGAACCCGCCCCTGAACCGCTTCCCGGCAATTATCCATCTGCCCGCCGCACGAACCGACGACGGCCCTTCGCCAAACGCCGGTTTTGCGCACCGGGCTGGGCGGGCGGGAGGTGTGCAAAACCGGCGCGCCATCATTCGCCCCGCGGGAACCGCTGGCCGTCTTCCACAACGTTCAGATCCATGTGGTTGCGCATGTAGCGCTCGCTCGCCTTTTGCAGCGGCTGAAAATCCCAGGGGTAATAGCCGCCCTGCCGCAGGGCTTCGTAGACCACCCAGCGCCGCGCCTGGCTCTGCCGCACTTCGGCATCGAACTGACCCAGATCCCAACGCTGCGCCGCCTCCCCCCGGAACTGTTCCAGCACCTCCTCCGCCGCGTCCTGTTCCACAAGGTTCTGCAACTCGTGCGGATCGTTCTCCATGTCGAACAATTGCTCGGGGTCCAGCGCACAGGCGGTGTATTTCCACTTGCCTTGCCGCAGGCAGACCAGCGGCGCATATGAGGCCTCGGCGGCGTATTCCATCGCCACCGGCGCCTCCCGCAGGGCGCCATTCATCAGCGGCAACAGGCTCTCCCCTTCTGTCCATGGCATGACCTCATCCATGCCGACCCCGGCCAGGTCACACAGCGTCGGGCAGATATCCAGCGTGGACACCGGTGCATCCACACGCCGCCCCGCGTCACCCGGCACGGCAATCATCATCGGCACCCGGGCAGAGCCTTCGTAAAAGCTCATCTTGAACCACAGACCGCGCTCGCCCAGCATGTCGCCATGGTCGCTGACAAAGACCACCACCGCCTCCTGCCGCGTCTCTTCCAGCACCTGCAACAGCCGCCCGATCTTGTCGTCGAGGTAAGAGATATTGGCGAAATAGGCGCGGCGCGACCGACGGATGTCCTCTTCGGTGATGTCGAAACTGCGCCAGTCGTTGGCATCGAAGATGCGCTTGCTGTGCGGATCGTGATCCTCATAGGCCATCGCCGGAACCTCGGGCAGCAGATGGTCGCAGTCCTCGTAGAGGTCCCAGTACTTGCGCCGCGCCACATAGGGGTCATGCGGATGCGTGAAACTCACCGTCAGGCACCACGGCCGCGCGTCCTTGCCGCGCGCCAGATCATAGATCTTGCGCTCGGCGTTATAGGCGACCTCGTCGTCGTATTCCATCTGGTTGGAAATCTCGGCCACACCCGCGCCGGTCACCGACCCCATGTTGTGATACCACCAGTCGATGCGCTCGCCCGGTTTGCGGTAATCCGGGGTCCAGCCGAAATCGGCCGGGTAGATATCCGTGGTCAGCCGGTCCTCGAAGCCATGCAGTTGATCCGGGCCGACAAAATGCATCTTGCCGCTGAGGCAGGTCTGATACCCCGCCCGCCGAAGGTGATGCGCATAGGTCGGGATGTCGCTCGCGAATTCGGCGGCGTTGTCATAGACCCGAGTCATGCTGGGCAATTGCCCCGACATGAAACTCGCTCGCCCCGGCGCACACAAGGGCGAGGCCGTGTAAGCCACGGGAAACCGGACCGAGCGCTTCGCCAGGGCCTTCAGGTTCGGCGCGTGCAGCCACTCCGCCGGGCCATCGGGGAACAGCGTCCCGTTCAGCTGGTCGACCATGACAATCAGGATGTTGGGTTTGCTCATCGGGTCCTCATCAGGGCATAGGCAGTGTCGGTGACCCGGGCTGCGGCCTCGCCGATCCCGCCATCAGACAGAGCGGCGCGCAGATAGACTCCGTCGATCAACGCCGCGATCCGCCGCGCCACCTCTTCGGGCCGCTCGGCCCTGCCGCGCAGGGCATGGACCAGGTTGGAATGCAAACGCCGCTGGTAAATGCGCAGCAGGCGCGCCGCCTCGGGCTCGCGTTGCGCCAGAACGTAAAAGTTCAGCCAGGCCGAAATGGTCGCTGGCTGAAACACGCTCTCGGTAAAATTCGAAGATATCAGCGCCTCAAGCCGCTGCCCGTCCGGTGCTTGCGCCAGTGCCCCGCGCACCTCTGCCGCGTAATCCGTCAGCACCTGCCGCATGGCGGCCAGAAAGATCTGCGCCTTGCCGCCGAAATAGTGATGCGCCAGCGCGCTCGACATTCCGGCGCGCTTGGCGATCCGCGAGACGGTCACGTCCAGCGATCCGGCCTCGCCGATCTCGGCCACTGTCGCCTCCAGCAGCGCGGCGCGCCGTATGGGTTCCTGTCCAATCTTTGGCATGGGCGCAGGATGATTTTTATTGACTGTCTCGTCAATCAAAAAAATTACGCGCCCGCCTGCGGACCGGGCCGTCAAAAGCAAACCGCCCGGACGCGCAGAGGCGGCCGGGCGGCAGGTTCAACACCAATACGGGGAAGGCGTGGTTTACTCGACCCGTCGATAGGTCCGGACATTTCCGCGTCCTGGATTGATGAACTCGATGAAATATCGCCCGTAGTCGCCCAGATGAACGCACCAGTAGTCGTCGACCCCCAGCTCCTGCCGGGTGATCCCGATGCCCTCATAGGGCGCGTCCGGGCAGGTCCCGCCCATTGTCAGCCATTGCTGACCGACAAGTTCGCCATCGTAATAGTCGTAGACATCGCCGCCGTTCACCGTGAATTCCGCGCGGGGGTCGTCCGTCGCCCGCCACCGCCCCTGCAATGCCTGCCGCTCGGCCGCAAGGAAATCGCCGTCGATCACTTCGCGGACCCGGCCAAGCGCCACTTCGACCGTGATATCGCCGTAGGTGACCATGTCGCCTTCAAGCTCGACCGCAATCGGTTTGGGCCACTGTTGCAGATCGTCCAGCAAGGCATCCGCCGTGCCACCGCCGTAGTAGGCGTCGTAACGCCAGCCATCGACTTCGAACCGGCAATAATCCAGCCCGTCGATCAGGTCACATCCGTAGAAAATCCCCTGTTGAGTAAAGGGTTCACCCAAAGTGCCGCGTTGAAACGGATAAGAGATTTCCAGCACTTCGACCAACTCGGCCGGATCGTATCCGGCCCCCGGCGCCAGGGCGACGGGATCACCTGCGGCGGGCACCAGTGTCAGGGTGAAGTTCTCGGCATTGCCGGTATCGACCTTGCGGAACCGCGTGCTTTCATAGCCGCGTGCAACGCAATCCTTGTCGCCTTGAATGGTGAACGGATCACCCTGCGAACAAAAGGAAAATGGCCCGTCAAAACCGCCGCCCTTAACCGTCGCCCGGTAATAGAAATACTGCCGCCCCAGCGTCTCGGTCATCACCGTCTTGCATTCGCCGGGGTTCAGCCCCCACCAGCCTTCAGATGTCCAGATGCCACCCGGCGCCTCGTATCCGATCGCCACGCTCTGGCGCAGAGCGGAGTCGTTGCAGACCGTCAGCCCCGCAATCGCCACGCCCGGCAACATCGCCGCCAAGATGCCGGCGGTCAGCCCGCCCAGACCGGTCAGCCCGATTTTCATGCCTGTTTCTCCTACGTCGTTTCGCGGGCATCAGACACGCTGGACCGCGAACCTGTCGAGAAAATTTGGCCGCGATTACAGGGACAAGGTGCAAAGAACAGTATTTTTCGGCAGGCGTGCCACTTCGACACCGGCATCGGTCCGCCTCAGGTTGTATCCATACCCGCGCATCCGGAAACGCCACTCTGCCTCTGACAGGGCCTTTTGCCGCTCGCGCACCAGGAAATCCTGAATTTCAGTCATATCTTCGGTCATCCGTAACTCCGTGAACATCCTTTTTCCTCCGAATGCTGCTTCACAATGACTGCAGCATCGTTAGGAAATCAGGCTGGAATGCGCCCGGACTTGGGATTTTTCTGGATTGCCAACAACAGAGCTGAATTCAGTTCTTTGTTTCCGAAACCAACGGAGTCACCCGCCGTTTCAACTGCGCCTCCCGCAGGGTGATGTAGACCACCGATGCCATGATCACCGTCCCCCCGGCGATAACCCAGGGGTCGACAGTCTCGCCAAAGGCCACCGCCCCCAGCAACACGGACCAGACAAGCTGCAGAAAGGTGACCGGCTGCGTGACCGTCACCGGCGCTGCGGCAAAGGCCAGCGTCATGGTATAATGTCCGGCGGTGGCAAAGAAGGCGACCCCGAAGAGGATCAACAATTCCCACGCCGTCGGCCAGACCCAGACCGCCAGCGCCAGAGGCGTCAGCCCGATCGTCACCCCCAACGACAACAGCCCCACCACGATGGCCGCGCTCACCTCGCCCGACAGGATCTTGGCCAAGAGGTATGAGCCTGCGAACAACAGCGCCGTGAACAGCATCGCGATATGGCCCGGATCAAGTTCCCTGAACCCCGGCCGCAGGATCAGCATCCCGCCCGCCAGCGCCGCGCAGATTGCCAGAATGCGCCGCATCGCCAGACGCTCGCCCAGCACAAAGACCGCCAGAACCGTGACATAGACCGGGTTGAGGTAATTCATCGCCGTGACCTCGGCCAGCGGGATGCGCGTCATGGCATAGAACCACAGCACCACGCCGCCGGTGTGAAACAGCGCCCGCAGGGAAAACAGCCGCCACTGGCGTCCGCTCAATCGCATGGCCAGCAACTGCCGTGCCATCGGGATCAGGAAGACAAACCCCAGCAGGTAGCGCAGAAAGGCGGACTCCGCCGCCGGAATCCGGGGACCGAGATATTTCACAAGCGCCGTGACCGCGACAAAGCAAAAGCCGGTCACGATCATCCAGAACACGCCGCGCGCGGGACTCGCTGTTTCTGTTACCATGCGCAGGGGCTTACCTGATCCTGAGGCAGGCACAAGACCGACAGCCGACTCACATCAGCAGCAGCTTGGCCGCAATCGCCCACATGGTCAGCCCCACCAGCACGTCCAGCACCTGCCACGCCCTCGGCCGGGCAAAGACCGGTGCAAGCGCCCGCGCCCCATAGCCAAGGCCGAAGAAAAAGACGAAGGACGCCGTCATTGCCCCGGTCGCGAATGGCACCGGCGCTTTGTACTGCGCCGACACCGCCCCCAACAGGACCACCGTGTCCAGATAGACATGCGGGTTCAGCCATGTCAGCGCCAGACTGGTCAGCACCGCCGCCTTCGACGTCTGCGCGCCCTCTCCGGCCTGCATCGACTCGCCGCCCTTCCACGCTGAACGCAACGTGCGATACCCATACCAGATCAGGAACGCCGCCCCGAACAGCCGCATCCCCCATTCCAGCCCGGGGATCGCTTCGGCCAGCGCGCCGAAACCGACGACCCCGGCGGCAATCAGAACGGCATCGGAGATCGCGCAGACCAGAACCACCGGCAGCACATGCATCCGCCGCAACCCCTGCCGCAGCACAAAGGCATTCTGCGCCCCGATCGCAAGGATCAGGCTGAAGCCGAGGACAAATCCCGCCAGTGCCGCCTGCATGTCATCCTCCCGTAACTTCGGCGCGCTTTACCTGTGGAAAGACGGCAATGACCAGCCCCCCGTTGACCTCCGGCCCGCTTGCCGCCCAAAATGCCGACAGAACCAAAGGGAGAGCCCTCATGTGCTGGAGCGAAGCCGCCACATGGACCATGGTCGGGATCGGCAGTGCCGGGGCGGCGCTGGCCTGGTATCGCGACGAACCGGCGGCGATCTGGGGCACGATCGGCTTTTTCACCGGCATGGAGGCACTGCAGGTCTGGGGCTACCAGGTGCTCGACCAATGCGGCGCCGCGCCGAACAGCGCCGTGACCCTGCTCAGCTACCTGCACATCAGCCTGCAACCGCTGGTCATCAACCTCTTCTGCATGGCGCTGGTGGGGCCTGCCGTCACGCCCCGGATGCGACGGTTCATCCTCGGCATCACGGTGCTGGCCTGCCTGATGCTGTTGGCGCGGCTGATCCCGGCACCCCGGCTGGGCCATTGCCCGCCGAACGTACCGCTTTGCGGGGTCGAGATGTGTACCGTGTCGGGCAGTTGGCACCTTGGCTGGACGGTGCCGCTCAACAATCTGTTCAGCCTGCAGCCGTGGCTGGGGCCGATGGGGCAATTCCCGGACTACATGCTGGCGGCCTTCCTGCTGCCCTGCCTCTACGGCGCGTGGCGTTTTGCCCTGTTCAATGCCGCGATGGGTCCGGGGCTGTCCTCGATCATCACCGACAACCCGCATGAGATGCCCGCCGTCTGGTGTTTCTTCTCGGTCGGGATCTTGCTGATCGGGATCAGCCCGGGCTTTCGGCAAAGGTTGCAAGGGCCAGGCGGCGTTGCGGCCTGACAGGGTGTCCCTCCGGTGGGCGCATGTGGGAGGAAAGGCGTTTCGAAAGCCTTTCTCAAGCGGCTTCGAAGCCGCTTTTCAACGCTTGCAAGCGCGTTGTCCAAGGGCCTTCGAAGGCCCTTGTGCCTGTCATCGCCGTCCCCTCTTCCGCCCCGGCGGGTGAAACAGGTACTCCGCCAGAAGCCCCAGCTTGAACGGCAGCCGTCCCTTGCGTGCGACCAGCTGTTTCAGCGTCATCCGCCGTCGCCGCACGATCTGACGGGCGATGCGGAACTCGGTCCGCCGCTTCCACTCCAACACGCGCGCGGGCAACAACCGACGGATGAACTTCCACAACCAGGCAAGCTGCAAAAAGGCCACGGCCTTGAACACCATCTTCTCGACGCTCTTGGACATCATCTTGACCGTGGCACTGACGGCCGCCACCAGCCATAGCGGCAGCTGGACGGAGAACAGGATCAGCCACAGCCCCAGCGACGTGACCGACAGCGCCAGCGAGGCGAACAGGATAACCAGCCAGGCCACCGCCCGTTCCATACGGCCGAGTCCATTGAACCATGTCATCAGCCGCCCATAACGCTGCCGCACGATGTCCAGATAGCCCTGCATCAAAAGCTGGATACGCCGCAGGACCGCCTTGCCCACCATCAGCGGCACAACCGAGGTCATGAGCCACTTCTTGAGGATCTCGAAGCGGAAGAAGGCCGAGGCCTGTGTCTTCAGCCAGACAAGGAAAACCGGCAGGTCGATGGCCACCAGTTTCTTCATCAGCACCTTGATCTGCGTCAGGATCAGCCCGAGCGCCAGAAGGACCTCATGGCCGAAATAGAGGGTCGCAAGGACCGAGGCCGCGACAAATACGGCCAGCAGGAGGAGCGCGCGCCAGAGCATGAGACCGGCTTAGGCGGTTTTCCTGTCGGGCTGCAAGGCAGGCATGCCTTACCCCAGCAATCGTATCCCTCAGGACCGGCGCCTCGTCAGGGCCAGAGGGAGTATCCTGCGCTCAACCAAAGCCCAAAATTGATAGACATATGTGCTTCATGACGGCACGTCCGCTGTCCGGCAGTGCGCCATGACGAATTGATCGCGATCCCTTTCAGGACATACTCGCGTTCAGCAGTAATATCAGGATTCGGGAACTTCCGGAGGAGAAAACATGCCTCCCAAAAGCTCATAGTCGGCGGCTGTCAATTCAAGTAGCTTCTTCTTGCTCTCGCTGGAAAGAGACGAAAATATCGGAGAATTGTCTTCAGTCTTGTTTCTAATCGGAAACTTTATCTCTTCTCCGAAGACTCCGGTCAACAAGCGCTCCACCTCGGACAACTGATCCATCTTGGCTACAATGTCAAAATAGGACAGATCGTTGCCGAGAAACAGACCAATGGGCGCCGTGTGAAGATATAGAGACTCACGGATGTCACTGTAGGCCTCATAATCGCGAATGAACTGATCTACTGTAGGACGCTGACGCAGGCCACGCTTCCAAAGTTTGACCTTGAACCTGAACTCGCGCCTGGCCTTTCTCTCCAGTTCGCGGAAATGATGGATCCTGTTGTAATACCCCGAAAGAAAGCGCTCGATCGGATCCCGGACAACGGCAAAGCTGGTATAATCCCGGTAGTTCTCAAAATCCTCGGTCTGGGGCAGTTGGGACAAGATTTGATGGTGAAGTCTTTTGTTTTCGTCGTCGGCATATCCATGCTGATAAACTGCGAAGATATGTTTGATTGATGACGAGGCCACCTTGGGTATATCAAAATAGGCGAGCCGTTTTTCATGAAGCAAAACGACCATGACAAGACCTTCCTTACCGATTCGAACGTTTGACATCAAGAATTCGGATCTTTCATAATAATCCTCAAGCGGCATTTCAATCAAACTGAGATCGCACGCCGGTTGATCCTTGATTTCGACAGTTCGAGCGCCAAAAACTGCGTCGACGAGTGACATGTACAGCCCTGATTTGCGCGCCGATGCGTACTCAATACAGTTTTACCGTTACTGTTCACATCAGATCCAAGCTTGACTATATCATATACCACAGGCTTCGATTACAGTCGTCTCACTGTCGAGGCCTGTGCACTGACCAACCGCAATGCGGCAGTATTTAACCTGAATCCAGGTCACTTCCAGCCACGGCAAATTTTAGGCAACACGTCGATAACCTGAAAAGACGCCATTCCACCTCTTGAGGACGCTGAGACGTCAACTGCGCACATGTAGGCCTTCGCATACCCGCACAAACAAAAACCCCCGCCGCAGCAGGGGTTTCCTGACGTCCTCAAGGAGCCGAAAATCAGGCGTTTTCCAGTTGCTCCATGACCTCATCCGATGCCTCGAAATTCGCCGTAACGCGCTGGATGTCGTCGTCATCCTCCAGCGCCTCGACCAGGCGCATCAGGGAGGTCATCCCGTCCAGATCCAGCTCTGTCGTGGTGGTCGGCTTCCAGATCAGCTTGGTCGATTCCGACTCGCCCAGGCCCGCCTCCAGTGCGGTCGAGACCTCGTTGAGATCCGTGTCCGCGCACCAGATCACATGCCCGTCTTCCGAGCTTTCCACGTCCTCCGCCCCTGCCTCGATGGCGGCCATCATCACGTCATCCGCATCGCCTGCCGAGGCCGGGTAGATGATCTCGCCCTTGCGCTCGAACATGAAGCCGACCGATCCGGTCTCGCCGAGGTTGCCGCCGTTCTTGGTGAAGGTCGAGCGCACGGTCGAGGCGGTCCGGTTGCGGTTGTCGGTCATCGCCTCGACGATCACCGCCACGCCACCCGGGCCATAGCCCTCATAGCGGATTTCCTCGTAATCCTCGGCATCTCCGCCGATCGCCTTCTTGATGGCGCGTTCGATGTTGTCCTTGGGCATCGACTGGCCCTTGGCTTCTTTCACGGCCAGGCGCAGGCGCGGGTTCTTGTCCGGGTCGGGATCGCCCATCTTGGCGGCGATGGTGATCTCCTTCGACAGCTTCGAGAAGATCTTGGCCCGGATCTTGTCCTGACGGCCCTTGCGGTGCTGGATGTTTGCCCATTTGGAATGGCCGGCCATGGTGGTGAACCTCTTTTCGGGTGTCTCGTAAATCCGCGTCTCTATAATCCAGTGCGCCCCTGCTTGCCAAGGGCGCGCACGGTCATACATTGCGCCGCCGTCCCGGCTGGGGTAGCGAACAGGGCATGAGCCAATTCCTCCTTCTGCAGCTGCGCCCGGAAACCGAGGCAAGCGATTCTGAATACCGCGCCATGCTGGACAAGTCCGGGCTGGACGCGGGGCGTGTCCAACGCATCCGGCTGGATCAGGAACCCCTGCCCGCAAACCTTGACCCGGCGAATTACGCGGGCATTATCGTCGGCGGCGGGCCGGGCTGTGTCAGTGATCCGCTGCAGACCAAGGACCCGATAGAGGCGCATATCGAGGCGTCGATCCTTGGCCTGATGCCGCGCATCACGGCGCAGGATGTGCCCTTCATGGGGTGCTGCTACGGGATCGGCATCCTTGCCCATCACCTTGGCGCGGAGGTGTCCAAGAAACGCTTTGGCGAACCCGTCGGGCCGGTGACCTGCTATACCACCAATGACGGCGCAGAAGATCCTCTGACCTCGGCCCTGCCGGCGCAGTTCGAGGCACTGGCCGGGCACAAGGAGGCAGTCCAGAACCTGCCCAAGGGGGCGGTTCACCTTGTGTCTTCCGGCCCCTGCCCCTACCAGATGATCCGCTACGGCCAGAACGTCTACGCGACCCAGTTCCACCCCGAGGCGGATGGGGCAGAGTTCGAGACGCGCATCCAGATCTATCGCCACAGGGGCTATTTCGACCCGGAAGAGGCCGACCGCCTGATCGAACAGGTCCACGCTGCCGCCGTGACGGAACCGGCGCGTATCCTCGAAGGCTTTGTCGCCCGATACGGTTGAGCGTCTGCGGGTCGACAGGGGCGGCGCGGGCACCCCAGAACACCGCGCACAGGTCCGGTCCTGCAGCGGAGCAGCGTCCGGGCACGGGACAAAGACTCATTGCCTCGTTGCGAAATTGAGCGCAAGACTTGCAGGACTGTCTGAACGCGCGCCCATGCGCGCGGCCAGCGGCCGGTTTCCTCTACAGGAGTGCAAGGTCGTGAAGATGGATCGTCTCTACATTCTGGCGGGTTTCCTCTGGCTGATGTCCGGCATGATCTTCGGGATCTACATGGGCATTTCGGAGCAGCTGCAATTCGCCAACACCCATGCCCACGCAAACCTTCTGGGGTTCGTGGTCTCGGCGATTTTCGGTCTCCTGTACCGCAACTGGCCCGCCCTGTTGTCCAGCCGACTGGCCCTGCCGCAATTCGTTCTCTTCCAGGCGGGCGCGATTGCCCTCGTGGCGGGCAAATTCGACATCGACAACGGCGGCAGTGGCGCATTGGCGCCCCCGGGCTCCGTCCTCGTCGTTCTGGGAACACTGCTGATGTTCTGGATCTTCACAACAGCCGGAGCGGACACTCGCCCGGTCATGAAAGGCGCCACAACATGACCACGCTCGTTCAGGATCACTACGGCGCATCCGGTATCGTCGGCCGCATTCTTGCAGCGGTGCCCTGGTCGTCCGGCGATACATCCACCCTCACCGCCGACCGTCTCTTTCCCTACGACCAGTTGCACGGTCGCGAGATCCTCGCAACACGGGACCATGCGGCGCGTCTGAACCCGGCCAACGAGGCGCATGTTCTTGACATCGGCTCGGGCATCGGGGGTCCGGCTCGCTATTTCGCCAGCACCTTCGGATGCCGCGTGACCGGAATCGACCTGACGCCGGACTTCGTGAACGCCGCGACGGAGTTGACCCGGCTTTCGGCGCTCTCTGGGCAGGTTGCCTTTGTCGAAGGCGATGCCGCGGCAATGCCGTTCGAGGCGGACACCTTCGATCACGCCTGTTGTTTCTACGTCGGGATGAACCTTGCTGACAAACCTTCGGTGCTCGCTGAATCTTTCCGGGTTCTAAAGGAGGGAGCCACGCTGATCTGGACCGAAGTCACCACGGAAGGCGGCGCGCCACATTATCCCCTGCCCTGGGCGCGAGCCCAAGAAGGCAGCCATCTGGTGAGCCGCGACAGGTTGACCGACAGGATCTCGGAAGCGGGCTTTCAGGTCTTGTCCGTCGAGGACGAAACCGACGCGCACCTGGAACTGGCGCGGCGCGCAATGGCCGAGGGGACCAAGCCCTCACGCAAGAGCCTGCAGGTCAACGAACTCGTCCTTGGCGATGATTTCATGGAGCGCCGGAAGAACTACATCCGCAGCTTGTCCGAAGGCGCAATTGCAAGCACCGTCATACTTGCGCGCAAGTGAGAGCCGCAGTGGTCAGGGCAAGATGACCGGTCCGTCAAGGGCGTCGCTCACCCGTGACATGGCGACCGGTGAGAATTCCCTTGTCATCTCTTGCGCTTGGCCCGCATGCTCCACCACTGGCAACCGGAGACCCAGATGGATCAAGTGAAACGCGCCCTCTCGCTGACCCCCGCGCATGTGGCAAAAGTCCACAAGGACATCACGGATGGCGGCCAGCCCGCCGGTCTGATGCCGCAGACGGATGAGGATTATGCGGAATGGGTGGACAAGATCCTTGCCGCGCACCCGGCCCCTGACAGGCCGACACAGCTCTTTGCCTATGGATCGCTGATCTGGCGGCCCGAGATCGAACATCTGGGCGAAACCGCGGCGGTCCTGCCCGGTTGGCGGCGGTCCTTCTGTCTGCGCCAGTGGCGCTTTCGCGGCTCACCGGAGTATCCCGGGCTGATGATGTCACTGGACGCGGACCCGGCGGCGAACTGTCAGGGCGTGCTGTTCGAGCTGCCTAATATCGACATGCAGACCCGCTTCAACAAGCTGTTCCGGCGCGAATTCACGGTCAAGCCGATCACCAACATCCCGCGCTGGATGACGGTCGAAACAGACGCCGGTCCGGTCGAGGCGCTGGTCTTCGTGATGAACACCGAGTCGCCGCAATATGCAGGCGACCTGACCCCCGAAGAGGTGGCCGACGTGCTGGCGCAAAGCTGCGGGCACCTCGGCACCGGCGCCGATTACCTGCTGAACACCGTCACCCAGTTGGAGGCGCGCCAGATGCACGATCCGGGTCTCTGGCACCTGCAGGAACTGGTGGCAGAGCGGATCGGGCCCGCCTGAGACCCGCCCGCCGGTCAGGCGCCGACCAGCACCCTGCCCCGCCCCAAAGCAGGCGCGAACAGCGCAATCAGCAGGGCAAAGCCGCCAACAAGGACAAACGACATCCGCAGCGATGTCGCCTCGGCGATGAATCCGATCGCGGGCGGGCCCAGCAGCATGGCGCCGTAACCGACCGTCGCGACAGAGGCGATGGCCTGCCCCGGCGGGATATCGGGGTCGCGGGCGGCGCGTGAAAAGGCCATGGGAAAGACCGCCGCATAGCCCATGCCCATCAGCACGAAACCAGCCAGCGCCACCGGCAGATCACTTGTCATCACGCACAGAAAGAAGCCGCTGGCCGCCAGAACGCCCGCCACGCGCGCCACCGCCGTCGGACCGAAGCGGTTGATGATGCGATCCACGCTCAGGCGCATGGCGACCATGGTGACGGAAAAGACCGCGTAGCCCAATGTCGCCTGCGACTCCGGCGTGCCCAGCACATCGCGCAGATAGACCGCCGACCAGTCCGCCGCCGCACCTTCACCCAGCCCGGCGCCGAGGGCGATGAAGCCGACCAGGATCAACGCCCCGCGCGGAAAGGCAAAGATCGGAGCCTTGCGCGTGGTTTCCCGGATGCGCGACGCCCAGGGCACCGTCAGGAAAGGCCCGAACACCAGTGCCGACAGCAACGCGGCCAGCAGGTAATGCGCCCCGGTGCCGATGCCGAAACTGGTGGCGAGGTAGCCACTGCCCGCGCCAAGCCCCGCGCCAAGGCTCCACATCGCGTGGAAGGACGACATGACAGAGCGGCCCATATGCGCTTCGACCTCGGTCGCCCAACTGTTCATCGTCACGTCCATCGCGCCATGGCAGATGCCGAACAGGAACAGTGCCAGCCCCAGCATCGCGACAGACGGCGCAAAACCGAGGGCAAGAATGGAGAGGAGATAGGCCGCCGCGATCCAGCGTGTGACCCGGAAGGCGCCATGCCGGTCGGACAGCGTGCCGGCCAGCGGAAAGGACATCAGCGCGCCAATGCCCATCAGCAGCAAGAGAATGCCAAGCATGCCTTCACTCAGCGACAGCCGGTCCACGAAGGTGGGCACACGCGAGGCCCAGCAGCCCAGCAAGACCCCGTTCAGGGCGAAGGCGGCAGAGACGCTGCGCCAAGGGGTCAGGATCGTGGACATCACACACCTCCGTGCCAGTGCCGGATCAGGCGTCGGAGGCCACGGCATGGGCACAAGTACTCAAATGCCCACGGCACATTCAAGGGGGGACGTGGTGCCGCGCCTGCGCAATGGCACGGCACCGCCTGTCAGATGAACCTGGCGCGCATCTCCGGTTCCGGGGCAACGATCTTCAGCGCCTCTTCGAGGACGATAGACTTGTCGAACAAGGCCCGCCCGACAATCGCGCCCGCCAGGTGCGGCACGTATTTCATGCGCGACAGGTCATCCAGCGAGCGCGTCAGTCCGCGCGCGATCACGGGGGTCCGCGTTTCGGACGACAGTTGCGAGATCACCGCGAGGCTGTCCCCGGCCTCTTCAAGGCCCGCGTCGATGTCGGTGACGACAAAGGCCGCCAGGGGACTGTCCTCAAAGGCCTTCAGCACCGAAGACGGAACCAGCGCGCTCTTTTCGCGCCAGCCTTCGCCTGCCACGTGACCCTTGTAGACATCGACCGCGACGATGATCTGCTCGGGGAAGGCGCGGGCCGCCGCCTTGACCAGATCGGGCTGCTGAACGGCCAGCGTCCCCACCACGATCCGGCCGACACCTGCGTCGATCCAGTCCCCGATGCGCTTCAGGGAACGGAACCCGCCGCCCAGTTGCACGGAGGCGCCCGCCGTTCGGATGATCTCACGAATCGTCTCGGCGTTGCGCTCGTCCCCCTGCAGGGCGTCGAAGTCGGTGATATGGATCCAGTTTGCACCTGCCTTGGCGAATTCAACCGCCTTGGCGACCGGGTTCACGTGCCAGATCTGTGGCTCTTCCATGCGCCCGCGATGCAGGCTGACACAGCGTCCCTCCAGCAGTTCGATCAGGGGATAAAGGATCATGCGCGTCTCCCTACCGGCACAAAGCTCATCGCTTTACGCCTAGGGGGATTCGGCGCCCGGCGCAGCGCCACTTGCGACCATTCGCGATCCGGCCAAGACAGCGCCGGTTACAACGGCCAGAACAACGGGATCAACAGAGAGGCCACCGCGCCGATGCTGAGGTTCAGCGGCAGGCCGACCTTGATGAAATCGGAAAACTTGTAGCCGCCGGGACCATAGACCAGCGTATTGGTCTGATAGCCGATCGGCGTGGCGAAACTGCAGGACGCCGCCACCATGACCGCCACCACCAGCGGGCGAGGATCGATCCCCATGGCTGCGGCGAGGCTGATGGCGATGGGGGTCACCACCACCGC
The DNA here is from genome assembly GCA_034670345.1 of Paracoccaceae bacterium. Classification (GTDB taxonomy): domain Bacteria; phylum Pseudomonadota; class Alphaproteobacteria; order Rhodobacterales; family Rhodobacteraceae; genus Antarctobacter. The sequence continues at coordinate 153,250 of JAXMNQ010000006.1, forward strand.
GACCGCATTGTTCGAAACCGCCTCTGTCAACATCGAAGTCAGCAGGTAGACCGCCCAGATCAGCAGCGGCGCTGGCAGGTCCATCATCAAGGGTGCGACCGAGCCCACCAACAGTTCCACCGCGCCCGAGGATTGCAAGGCCGCGCCCACCGCCAGCATGGCAAAGATCAGCGCCAAAAGCTGTCCTTCGACAAAGGAAAACGCCTCATCCGCGTCGATGCAGCGGGTCAGCAACACCACGGCCACCGCAATCACCGCCAGCGCAAGGATCGGCGCCATGCCAAGTGCCGCCAGCACCACGATGCCTGCCATCGCCATCAGCGCCACCGGCGCATGTCCGCGCCGGAAAGCCCGGACCGAGGGATGCGCCACGTCCACAAGCTCCATGTCCTCGGCCAGCCGCTTGATGTCATCGGGGCTGCCTTCCAGCAGCAGGGTATCCCCCACCCTGACCACCAGATCGTCCAGCTGACGGCCGATGTTCTGGTTCCGGCGATGCACGGCCAAGGGGTAAACACCGAACCGGCGGCGCAGGCGCAGCGCGCCAAGACTGCGGCCAACCATCTTGCATCCCGGCGTGATCAGCACCTCGACCGTGGTGGTTTCCTTGGCCGAGACCTGATCGACGCGCTTCAATTCCTTGTTGCGCTGCAGGGACAGCAATTCGGTCATCTGGGTGCGCAGCACCACCCGGTCGCCCACTTGCAACTCGATCCCCTTGAGGTCGCGGCGCAGCGATTCATCGCCGCGAATGACGTCGATCAGCCGGACACCTTCGCGCTTGAACAGTTGCACGCCCAGCACGTCGCGCCCGACAAGGTTGGATTCCGGTGGAATCACCGCCTCGGTAAAGAACTTCATGCGCGACCGGTCCGACAGCATCCCCGCCATCGAGGTCCGTTCCGGCAACAAGAACCGCCCGACAAGGAACAGATAGGCCATGCCGAAGGTGACAAGGATCACTGCCAGCGGCGTCACCTCGAAAATCGTGAAGGGCTCCAGCCCCTGCGTCCGCGCCACCCCGTCGACCAGAAGGTTGGTCGAGGTGCCGATCAGCGTCAGCGTGCCACCCAGGATCGCCGCATAGCTCAACGGGATCAACAGCTTGGACGGGGCGATGCCCAATGTCTTGGCGATCTGCACAAAGACCGGCAGCATGACGACCACCACCGGCGTGTTGTTCATGAAGGCCGAGGCCACGACAACCACGACCAGAATGCCCGCAACCGCCTGTCGCGGCCGCTTTTCGACCTGATCCTGCGCATATCGGGTGAAGGCGTCCAGCGCCCCGGTCCGCACCATGGCCCCCATGACGACAAACATTGCCGCGATGGTCCAGGGCGCGGGATTCGACAGCACCTCCAGCGCCTTGTCATAGGGCAGAACCCCCATGAACAACAGCACGGCAACGCCACCGATGGCGGTCACCTCGGTCGGATAGGTCTCGCTCACGAAAAGCGCGAACATCACGAAAACGACGCCAAGCGCCACAAACGCCTGACCCGACTGGCCCAGTTCGATCGCCAACATCTGTTGCATGTCCGCCTGCTCTCAACCCGCCGCATTCTGGCCCGGCGCAGGGCCCGGTACAAGCGGTTTGCTGCGCCGCGGCTGAACCAGTGTCATACCGCCCAACATCAGGGCAAGCGCGGCCCAGACCCAGCCGGTATAGGCCTCATCCAGAAACAACATCGCCCAGACCAGCCCGAACATCGTCACCAGATAGCTGACCTGCGCAGCAAACACCGATCCCGTGCGCCCCACCAGCCAGACATAGGCGGAATAGGCAAAGGCATGCAGGAAACCGCTGGCAATCAGCGCCTTGTCCGGCGCGCCCAGCGGCAGGGCGGGCGTGATGAACTGGCCGCTCATCAGCGCCATTGGCAGGCTCAGACCCACCCCGATGATCGAGGCACCGGCCAAAACCTGCACCGCATCCAGCCCCGCCGTGCCCCAGCGCGCAACAATATTGCCCTCGACCGCGTAACACAGCGACGCAATCAGCGCGACGCCGATCCACATGGCCTCGACTCCGCCCGGCAGGCTTGCCTCGGGCAGCACCAACAGCGCCACCCCGCCAAGGCCCAGCAGCAGACCCAGCACCCGCGCGGGCTCCAGCCGGTCCATGCCCAGAGCAAGGGCCACCGGCAAGGCGAACATCGGCACTGAACTTAACAGGATCGACAGAACACCCGACGGCAAATGGACCGCCGCCTGATAGCTGGCAATTCCGGGCAACACCGTCCCGATCAGCGCGACAAACAGGTACAATCGCAGGGCAGGCGCGTGCAGCGGCAGCGGCTTGCCCCTCAGCAAGGTCAGGCCACCAAGGATCAGCGACAATAGCACTGCCTGCCAGAAGATCAGCCCGAAATGGCGATAGCCTTCGGAGACCGCGATCTTGGCCAGCGGTTGCGTCGCGCCCCATGCCGCGCCGGTCACGATCAGCGTGGCAAAGGGCAGGATCCGGCTCACGGCCCCGCCGGCGCCAGCCGCCCGCCCTGACGGACCATCTCGATCCGCTGGGCCTTGCCGGTCACGTCGTCGGTTTCGACATAGACGCCGGACAGCGTGGCCTCCCCCAGCGCGGGGTTGAACCGGCCCTTGGCCATGCCATTCACAAAGCGGCGCAGCGGTTCCTCCGGTTCCATCCCGATGACCGAGTTGTAATCGCCACACATCCCCGCATCGGACTGGAACGCCGTTCCTCGCGGCAGGATCTGCGTGTCCGAGGTCGGAACATGGGTATGGGTGCCGACCACAAGGCTTGCCCGCCCGTCGCAGAAATGCCCCATCCCCATCTTCTCCGAGGTGGCCTCGCAGTGGATGTCCACGACAATAGCCTGCGCCTGCCCGCCCAGCGGATGGCGTTTCAGCGTCTCGTCCACGGCGACGAAGGGGCTGTCATAGTTGCGGCTCATGAAGACCTGACCCAGCGCCTGCACCACCAACACCTTGCGCCCGCGCGCATCCTTGTACAGCGCAGCACCCCGTCCCGGCGCTTGCCGGGCAAAGTTCAACGGACGGATGAGGCGGGTCTCACCCTCGATATGGGTCAGCATTTCCTTCTGGTCAAAAGCGTGATCGCCCAGCGTGATCACGTCTGCCCCGGCCTCGAAGATCGCTTTGGCGTGCTCCGCCGACAGCCCATGGCCGTTGGTCGCGTTCTCGCCGTTAACGATCACGAAATCCAACCGCCAGTCCGTGCGCAGACCGGGCAGGCGTTCCGAAATCGCCTGCCGGCCGGCGCGGCCCATTACATCACCGAGGAAGAGTATTTTCATGGCCGACAGGGGTAATTCGCGCCGCGCCGAAAGCAAAGCCCGAATCTTGCCCGATCCTGTCAGCGCATCCGCGCAAGAACACCCTCGGCCCAGCGCACGCCGGACGCGCCGAAACAATCGTGCAGCGAATCCGCGGCCACGACACTGCCCAAGGCCAACCGGCCCAACAGGCACAACCCGGGAACAACTTGCCCGGCTTTGTCTATCAGTCCCCCATCCGCCGTGGTTCGCGCCGCCACCCCCTCGGCCAGCGGACTCAACTGCCCGTCATCCACCAGCCCGGCCACAAGGGGATCGGTCACGGAGGACAGGTCGGGCGAGGCCATCACGCCGTCGATCATGACCCGGGCCACCTCTCTGCGGTCGCTTGCGCTCAGCGCCCAGCCGTCCCCGACCTGTTCGATCCCGGGGTCGGCGGCGAAGGCCAGGTCGACCAGACCGGCCTCGATCAGCGCCATCAGTTCCAGACTGGACGTCAGGGGCGGTCCGTAGGAATACCGTTTCAACCCCTCGTCAAAGCCGACAACCTTCTGCGCGGTCGCCGGCTTCGTCTGCGCCGGGTTATAGCCGACGCGCAATTCGTCCTGCCACTTCCGCCAGACCTGACCAACCGTGTAACCGATGGACGGGGCAGCGGCCCCCTCCGCCATGGCGACCCCCGATTGCAGCGTCTCAAATGGGCTGTCCGTTTCCTGCACGCCGGGCGTGTTCCATTCCAGGGCCAGCCAGTTCGCCACCTGCGCCGCCTCTTGCGCCGCATCGCACGCGCGCAAGATACGCGTGACCACTGGCACCAAGGCCGAGGAGATCAGCGGCGCCACATCTTCCGCAGGCCCGCGCGCCGCATCGCCAATGGCCCGTTCAAACGCCGCCGTTTCCTCCTGCCGGGGCAAAAACCGCGAATCCAGTTCCCCGGTCCCCGGCTTGGGAAAAGGCGGCTTGCCGTCCAGCGAAAACGGCAGGATTCGCGCGGGTTCCCGGCCTGACGGGTGATACCGCCGGTTCTCGAACCGCCCGCCCTGGGCCACTGTCAGCACGCGCAACACGTCAAAGGCGGACAACGCCAGCCCACGGATCGCGACGGTCTGCCCAGTCCAGTCTTTTGCTGCACCCGCCAATCTACGCGCGGGATAGGCCTGCGCCAGCGTCGCCGCCGATTGCCGGTCATGCTCCTGCCATCCTGCCAGTTGATCATCGGGCGTGACAGCAGGTTGGCCCGGGGTCAACAGCACCTCGGCATAGGGTCCGAAGTCCTGCCCAGCGACCTGCAGGGTCCAGCCCTCTGCGACCTGATGCAGCACCTCAACCCGTTCCGTCCGGTGGGTAAGCGTCAACAGCCCGAGGTTCGTCAGATCCGCCCACCGCGCCTCAAGGTATCGGCCCAGTTCCGCGCGGGTCGGAAACTCATCCGGATCGGGTGCGTCGGTCAGCCAGTCCGCAAAGCCGCCCACACGGGTGAACCCGGGCGGGCGGATCGCGATGTCCCGCATCGGGATGTTCAACAGGCAGATGGGGCTTTCCTCGGGGTCGAAATTCGGCCCGGCCCCGCAGGAAGGCCGAGCGTCAAAGACATCGACGGACAAGGTCCTTCCCGCCTTGCTGGCCCCTGCTGCCAGAGCTTCCAACGCGCCAAGCCCGCGCGGGCCCAAGCCGACCATGGCAATTCGGGGGGCTGTCTTGTCCATCACCGTGTTTTCCCGCTGGCCCTGACCGGTCTGGCAGGGGCTGCCATCGCGGCCCAAGGACCGGCGACAGGCTGCAAGTCATCCCGTGAGACAGCGGTTGGTTCCCATCGCCCCCGCATTACCTTTGGCGCGGGGCCGCACTGCGCCACTCAACGACAGTCCAGCGCGGCGGCGATCCCGGCAGCCCCATAGGACCCAAGATCGCGCGCACCCAGGCCGTCGCTCAGAGTGACCGCAACGATGCGCGCCCAGTCGCCGCTGGCAAGGATCAGTTCCGGTCCTGCGCCGCACCTGCGCACACCGCCGACGATGTAATCCCAGCCGATCCGGTGATTGGTGACACCCGGCAGGACGGCAACCTCGCGCAACGCGCCGTCGCGATAGCGCCAGACGCGCAGGGTCTTGGCCAGATGCGGACGGTCGACATAGGCGATCTCTATCGCGCCATCGCCGTCCAGATCCGCAGCCGCAACCGGCGCCAGCCAGCGGAACCGCGTCCCGATGAAGGGTGTCGCCACCAGCGGGGACAGATCATCCCCTATGACCGACCAGATGGCCAGCCGCGCCCCGCGTTCCGCGTGGCTTTCCACCGTCACGATCTCGGGCACGCCGTCCCCGGTGACGTCCCACAACCGGGGCGCGACATCTTCGAACACCAGCGGCGCGTCCCAGCGGCGGCGCAGCACGCGCCCGTCCGTCAGGGTCACCGCCAGCGTGTCATATTCGATATCGTCACCCAGCACGCCATGCGGATAGCGCGTTACCTCGCCTTCATAGCGGGCTGACACCGCCTCCTGCGCCACGGCAGAGGTCAGAGACGTCAGCAACAGGCAAGACATCAGCCACGCGCCGCGGACGCATCGGCCCAGCGCGCGCAGGGGCAGACGCGGCGCGCCGCCCGACGGTCCGGCATTTCCCGCCAGCAAACCGGTCTTCGACTTGCCCGGAAATGTCCGCATCATCAGATCTGCTTTTCGGGCATCTTCACCACCAGGCCGTCAAGCGCATCGGTCACGCGCAACTGGCAGGTCAGGCGCGACCGCTTGGGGTCCGGCTCATAGGCGAAATCGAGCATGTCCTCTTCCATGTCCTCGCGCCCGGGCAGTTTCTCGACCCAGTCCTCGGCCACGTAGACGTGGCAGGTGGAACAGGCGCAGGCGCCGCCGCAATCCGCCTCGATTCCGGGGATGTTGTTGTCCCGCGCGCCTTCCATCACGGTCAACCCGTTGGGGACGTCGACGACATGTTCCGTGCCGTTGTGCTCGATGTAGGTGATCTTCGCCATTCCACCGCTCCTGAATTCTGATCAGCGCCATACCTAGTCGGCTCCAGCGCTGCCTTCCAGCCTCCTTTGCGTGATTTTCGCCGTCTTCCGCGTCAGTCGAACGGGGTTTTCACCAGTAATTGACGCACCGCGCCCGGCGCGGCCCGAAAATCACGCGTCCATCGCTTGGCCCGGCCCTTCAAATGTTCCATATTCGTTCCCATGACATGGCCGCGCCCGCCCTCCTGTATTCCCGCCGACCGCCTTGGGGAGCCGCCCAATGGCGCGCGCGTCACGGTGGCCGGGATCGTCATCCTGCGGCAGCGCCCCGGAACCGCCAAGGGTGTCATCTTTATCACGCTGGAGGATGAAACAGGCGTGGTGAACATCATCGTCTGGCGCAAATTGTACGAGGCGTTCCGCCGCGCGGTAATCGCGGGGCGCATGCTGCGGGTGACCGGCCGCATCCAGCGCGACAACGGCGTGACCCATGTGATTTCCGAACATATCGAGGACATCTCGCCCCTGCTTGACCGGCTGCTGGACGCGCCCTGATCGCCAGTTGGGCGGCAGGGCGCGCGCCCGAGACCGGCATCTAGGCAGATCGGGAGCAATCGACTATGGTACAGGCAAGAATAGGCACTTCAGAGGCCAGAGCAGTCATGTCCCGTTTCCAATTCACCGCGACCCGCGGCATCGCGCCTTTCTGTGCGTTGCTGCTTTTGTCCGCCTGCGGCAGCCCTCAATCCGTCTCGCGTGAGGCCCAGGGCCCCGATGGCCCGCCGCCGCCCGCAGAACAGATGGAAGACGGTACCTGTCGCGCCCGGGACATCACTCCCGCCATCTATGAGCAGGTGATGGGAGAGGTGCAGGTCGTGCAGGCCGAAATCGCCGAGGACGGCACCGTGATCCGGCCGCCGATCTATCGCAAGGCGCCGGTGCCCCGTGTCGTGGAGGAACGGTCGGAAATCACCTTCGAGGCCCCCTGCCCGGACCAGATGACTCCGCAATTCATCGCCTCTGTCCAGCGGGCTCTGGCGGCGCGCGGCCATTTCTCGGGCAATGTGACCGGCACCCTGGACGCCCCCACCACCGCCGCCATCCGCGAATACCAGTCAGAGCGCGGCCTCGCGAGCGCGCAGCTCTCGCTGGAAACGGCGCGGGCGCTGGGGCTGATCGCGGTGGACCTGTCAGAGCCGTCTGAAAAAACCGGCGCGCTGTAGGGCGGGGTTCACCCCGCCGCACCTCATCACCTGATCGACAACCAAAAGGAAAAAGGGCGGCCCCGCAGGTCCGCCCTTTTCCAAATGTGTTGTCAGTCCGCGCCGATCAGCCCTGATCCAGCGTCAGCGCCACAAAGCGCGGGTCGCCGTTGCGGCGCACCAGCAGCAGGATCGACTTGCGGCCTTCGTCGCGGGCTTCGGCGATCCGGCCTTCCAGATCCTCGACGCTTGTCACGGCGTTCTGACCGGCCTCGGTCAGGATGTCACCGGCGCGCAGACCCTTTTCATAGGCCTCTGCGGTCGCGTCCACGTCCATCACTGCCAGACCCTGCATGCCATCGGCAAGACCCAGTTCATTGCGGATCTCATCTGTCAGCGGGCTGAGGGTCAGACCCAGCACCTGCAGCTCTTCCGAGGCGTCCGGAATTGCCGGCGCCGCCGCCGGAACCGCGCCCTGCGCCTCTTCGCGACGGCCCAGCGTCACCTTCAGCGTCTGCGTTGCCCCATCGCGGTTGACCACGACGCGCACCGCCTTGCCGACGGGCGTATTGGCGACCACACGGACCAGTTGCCGGGTGTCCTGCACCTCGACCCCGTCGAAGGAAACGATCACGTCACCGGCCAGCATCCCGGACTCCTTCGCCGGACCTTCTGGCACATCCGAGACAAGCGCCCCCTTGGCTTCCTCAAGGCCCAACGCCTCGGCCACGTCGTCGCCGACATCCTGAATGCGCACGCCCAGCCAGCCGCGGCGGGTTTCGCCGAACTCCTTCAGCTGGTCGATCACGTTGAGCACCACGTTCGACGCCATCGAGAAGCCGATGCCGATCGAACCGCCGTTGGGCGACAGGATCGCGGTGTTCACGCCGATGACATCGCCGTCCATGTTGAACAGCGGCCCGCCCGAGTTGCCGCGGTTGATGGCGGCGTCGGTCTGGATATAGTCGTCATAGGTGCCGCTCAGCGCGCGATTGCGGGCCGAAACGATTCCGGCAGAAACCGAAAAGCCCTGCCCCAGCGGGTTGCCCATGGCCATGACCCAGTCACCGACACGCATCGTGTTGCTGTCGCCGAACTGGACGAATTTCAGCGGCTCGTCCGCCTCGACCTTCAGCAGCGCGATGTCGGTGTTCGGGTCGGTGCCAATCAACGTTGCGGGCAGTTCAAAGCCTTCGAAGAACTCGATGGTGATCTCATCCGCGCCTTCGATGACGTGATTGTTCGTGACGATGAAACCGTCTTCGGAAATCACGAACCCGGACCCCAGCGCCGAAGAACGGCGCGGACGGCCGGGGCCGCCACGGTCCTGAAATTCACGAAAGAAATCCTCGAAGGGTGACCCTTCGGGAACGATGCCGCGCGGACCGGTGCGGCCGGCGACGGTGGTGGAGGTGGTGATATTCACCACCGAAGGGCTCACGCGCTCGGCCAGATCGGCAAAGCTTTCCGGCACGCCACGCGCCTGCACCATGAGGGATTGCGATACGATCAGGACCATCGACAACGTCGCAAGCCAGAACAGCCGCAACGGTGTCGCATTCTCCCGAGTCAGAGCGAGGGATTGAGGTTTCAAAAAGGGATCTCCTTGTCTCTGCCAGCCAGCAGCCGCGCAGGCCACGCGTCTCTGCCTGCCTCTTGTCATTCAGTGTGACAAACATAGGTGCGCGCGCGCAACACCAAAGACCGGATTTCGTGATCTCACGAGGGAGTGACTCGCTTTTGGCGGAAATCGGCTCGTTTCGACGGATTTTCGCCGTGCCATCCCCGTTGACGCCCGCGATAAAACAAACTCACGGATCCTGAACGATCGCCTCGTCCAACTTGACCGCCGCAACAGCCCGGACCCGGCCCTTCTTTGGTTTTCCAAATACCCTCGGGGGAGTCGACCGCAGGGAGACGGGGGCAGAGCCCCCTTTCCCCCGCGCCCCAGCGACTCACCCCCTGGCGACCCAGAGGACCGCGACACCACAGATCACCGACAGCAGTCCGATCATGCGCCGCTGGTCCTGCGGCAACACCCGCAGCGCCTCCAGCAGACGCTCCACAAGCGAAGGGGCCAGTGCATAGACCAGCCCCTCGATGACGAGGACCATTCCGATCCCCAGTATGATGTCCGACCCGGTCAATTGTCGGAGGGCGTCGCGTCAGGTTCGGGCGCGTCCGGGGCCGGTGCCGGATCGGTCGGTTCCGGTGCCGGGTCCGCCGGGGCAGGCGTTGCCGGCGCCGGATCGGTGCCCGGATCCGCCGTCGGCGCGACCGGTGCCATCGTGCTGGCCCTTGGATTGGCTTCCCTCAGGGGTTCGCCAATCGCCACCTCGTTCTTGAAGTAGTCGAAGAACTGGCTGTCCGGGGTCATCACCATGGTCGAGTTGCTGCCCTTCAGCGAGTTTTCATAGGCCTGCAACGAGCGGTAAAAGGCAAAGAACTCGGGGTCCTCGCCATAGGCATCGGCAAAGATCCGGTTCCGCTCGGCATCCGCTTCACCGCGGATCACGTTGGCCTCACGTTCGGCCTCCGACAGGGTCTCGACCACGGTACGATCGGCCAGCGCGCGCACGCGCTGCGCCGCTTCGTTACCACGTGCGCGCTCGTCCGCCGCCTCGCGTTCCCGCTCGGCGCGCATCCGGTCGAATGTCGCCTCAAGGTTCTGAGACGGCAGGTTGGTCTGCTTCAGACGCACGTCAACCACGTCAAGCCCCAGCGACAGAGCCTCGGACCGCGCGCTGTCGCGGATGCGGTTCATCAGCTCGCGCCGGTCCTCGGACAGGATCCGGTCCGATGTGACCTGATCGGCACCCAGAACCTCGCGGATCTGCGCGGTCAGGATGCCGCCCAGACGGTCCTCTGCGACACGGATGCCGCCGACACCCACGGCCTGCCGGAACTGCACCACATCGGCGATGCGATAGCGGGCAAAGGCGTCGACCACCAGCCGGCGGTCATCCGAGGGCGTGACCTCGATGGTCTGCGTGTCCAGCGACAGGATACGGTCGTCATACCGGACCACTTCCTGGATGAGCGGGATCTTGAAGGCCAGCCCGGGCTCTTCCTTGACCGCGCGGATCTGACCGAATTGCAGCACCAGCGCCTTTTCGCGTTCGTCGACGACAAAGATCGACGACAGGAAGACGACGATGGCCACCACGAGAACGGGCAGCAGATAAGTTGTCTTGCGCATCACTGGTCACCTCCGCTGCGGCGAAGTTCATTGAGCGGCAGATAGGGCACGACACCGCCCCCGGCACCACCGCCACTGGTCACCGAATTGTCGAGGATCATCTTGTCCACAGACCCAAGCACGCTTTCCATCGTTTCGATATAAAGGCGGCGGCGGGTCACTTCCGGGGCCAGCGCATATTCCTGCTGAACCGAAGTAAAGCGGGCCGCCTGACCCAGCGCCTGGTTCACCACCTGCGCGCGATAGCCTTCGGCCTCTTCGCGCACCTGCGCCGCGGCACCGCGGGCCTCGGCCACGACACGGTTGGCATAGGCGTCCGCCTGACGCTCCAGCCGGTCACGCTCCTGTTCCGCGGCCTGAACGGCGCGGAAGGCGTCGATCACTTCTGCGGGCGGGTCAGCGGTGTCAAGGTTGATCCGGACGATGCTGATGCCGGATTCGTACTCGTCCAGCGTCGCCTGGATCTGCTCGCGCGCGCTGTCGGCAATCGCGCCACGATCCCGGTTGAGGATCGGGGCCAGGTTCGAGGCCGCGATGATCTCGCGCATGACCGATTCAGACACCGCCTGAACCGTCAACTGCGGGTCGCGGATGTTGAACAGAAGCTTGGACGGGTCAGAGATGTTCCAGACCACCTGGAAATCGATGTCGACGATATTCGCATCGGTGGTCAGCATGAGCCCGTCATTGCCGCCGCGTCCGCCGCCAATGGTCTCTGTCCGTTCCGAAGTCACGTTGACCACCTCGTAGGTGACCAGGGGCCAGGGGGCAAAGTTCAGACCCGGGTTGCCGGTGTCCGAATAAGAGCCAAGGAACAGTTCGACCGACTGCTCTTCGGGGCGCACCGTGTAGAACGATGCGAAGGCCCAGAGCGCGAAAAGCCCGATGACTCCGATTGCCACTGTGCCGCGCGTCAGGCCGGGTCCACCGGACCCGCCCCCACCAGAGCCGCCGTTGCCATTGCCGCCACGACCGCCCATCAGGACGCGCAGCCGTTCCTGGCCCCTTTTCATCAGCTCGTCGATTTCGGGGATCTGTCCGTCGTCCGGACGTCGTCCGCCGCCGCCTCCGCCGCTGGGCGGGCGCTGGCCATTGCCACCGCCGTTCTGGTTGCCACCGCCGCCCCCCCAGGGGCCGCCGCTGTTACCTGCCATGAACTCGGTTCCTTCCTCGTCTCTCGGATTGATGGTTTACCTGTGCGCGCGGCCCGCGATTTCAAGCGCGCTGCCGTATTCTTCCGCCGTCAGGAGCGGCGGATCGGGTTGCGCATGGTCACGATTTCTTCGGACATGGTCGGGTGTACCGCCACAGTCCGGTCAAAGTCTTCCTTGGTGGCCCCCATCTTGATGGCGATCCCGGCCAGCTGGATCATCTCGCCCGCCCCCGGTGCCACGATATGACAGCCCAGCACCTTGCGGCTGTCCTGACTGACGATCAGTTTCATCATGACACGATCCGACATCTCGGCAAAGGCGGTCTGCATCGGCCGGAAAGAAGTGCAGTAGACCTCGATCTCCTCACGGTCGCGCGCGTCTTCCTCGGACAGGCCCACGGTTCCCATCTCGGGCTGGGTAAAGACCGCCGAGGGGATCAACTCATGATCCACTGGCGTCGGCTTGCCCCGGAACACTGTATCGACAAAAGCCATGCCCTCGCGGATCGCCACCGGCGTCAGGTTCACCCGGTCGGTCACGTCGCCGATGGCGTAGATCGAGGGCACCTTGGTCTGGCTATATTCATCCACCTCGATCGCACCGTTGCGCGTCAGGGTGACACCCGCCTCTTCCAGCCCGATGTCGGCGGTGTTGGGCTTGCGCCCGGTGGCGAACAGCACCGCGTCGAACTCGCGGATGTTGCCGTTGGTCGCCTTGACGCGGATCATGCCGTCGCTTGGCCCCGCGTGATCGTCGCCGCCGTATTGCAGGGCCTCGACCGGCGCGGCATCCAGCTCCTCTTCGCGGGGATCGCCCGCGCGGTGCATCTCGACGATATTGGTGCCGGTGTGCAGGTCGATGCCGCGTTCCTTCATCGCATCGGCGATCAACCCGCGCGCCTCTTCGTCAAAGCCACGCAGGATCTGCGCCCCCCGGTAATATTGCGTCACCTCGACACCCAGACCATGCAGGATGCAGGCGAATTCACAGGCGATATAGCCACCGCCCACGATCAGGATGGATTTCGGCAGCCGTTCCATGTGGAAAATATCGTCCGACACCATGCCCAGATCCGCATTCGGCATGTCAGGCCGCACCGGGTGCCCGCCCGCAGCGATCAGGATATGTTTGGCGGTCTTGACCTCACCGGTAGACAGCTCGACCGTATGCGCGTCCTTGACCAGCGCGCGGGCGTCAAAACTTTCCACGCCAGAGCCGGAGAGCAGTTTGCGATAGACGCCTTCCAGCCGATCCAACTCGGTGTTCAGCTTGTCGCGAAACGCCGCCCAGTCAAAACTGCCGTCGCCGATGTCCCAGCCATAGGCGCGCGCCTCGGCGGGCATCCCGGCGTATTCGCTGGCGAACACCATCAGCTTTTTCGGCACGCAGCCCCGGATCACGCAGGTGCCGCCGTACCGGTCCATTTCGGCCAATGCCACCTTTGCCCCGGTTTCGCCCGCTGCGACCCGTGCCGCGCGCACGCCGCCGGACCCGCCCCCGATGACAAAGAGATCATAGTCGAAATCGCTCATGCATGGCTCCCGCATTGCCGCGCGCCAAGGTATTTCACAGCCGCCCCGCGAAGACCAGAGCCACCGGACCGCCAAGGAGGGACAGCGGCCACGCGGGCCGCCCCTAAAAAACGCAATCTCCCGCCCGGCCCCGGCAAACTCAATTTCGCTCCGCCAGGAAAAAGAGCCGTCCCCTGTTTCTTTGGTTTCACAAATACCCTCGGGGGTGAATTGGCCGCAGGCCAAGAGGGGGCAGCGCCCCTATGCCGCCCGCGCCAACAGGTGCGGCACCCTGTCATTTGCCTGACCGTCCCCACAGGCGTAGCCATTTGCCGGTGAAACCCAAGTTGCTGACCACCCTGCCCGGCTACACACGGGCCGATCTGACCCGCGACTCGCTGGCGGGCGTGACGGTTGCAATGGTCGCCCTGCCGCTCAGTCTCGCCATCGCCATCGCCTCGGGCGCCGATCCGGCCAGCGGGCTGGTCACCGCCATCATCGGCGGGTTCATCGTCTCGGCGCTTGGCGGCAGCCGGGTGCAGATCGGTGGACCCACCGGGGCTTTCATCGTCGTTGTCTTCGCCACCATCGCCGCACATGGCTATGACGGGTTGGTTCTGGCCACGCTCATGGCCGGTGTGATCCTGCTCATCGCCGGGACGCTGCGCGCCGGGCGGCTTATCGCCCTTGTGCCGGAGGCTGTGATCAACGGCTTTACCATCGGCATCGCGGTCATCATCGCCACCAGCCAGCTCAAGGATCTCTTCGGCCTGACGCTGGAGGAGGTCCCGGCCGAATTCCTGCCCAAGCTCGCCGCATTCTGGGCGGCGCGCGACACGGTGAACGGCGCCGCGCTGGCCTCGGGGCTGGCGACCATGGTCCTGATTGTCGGGCTGCGCCGCCTCTGGCCGCGCTTTCCCGGGCTGATCCTCGCCGTGGGCGCGGTCTCGGCCGCCGTGGCACTCTTGTCCCTGCCGGTGGACAGCATTGCCAGCCGCTTCGGTGCCTTGCCGCGTGGCCTGCCCGCGCCAAGCCTGCCGGAGATCACCCTTTCCCGCGTCACCGAACTGCTGCCCTCGGCCTTTGTCATCGCCTTTCTGGCGGGCATCGAGTCACTGCTCTCGGCGATGGTCGCCGACCGCATGATCGCAGGCCGCCACCGCCCCAATGCCGAGATGCTGGCCCAGGGCGCGGCCAATGTCGGATCAGCCCTCTTTGCCGGATTGCCGGTCACCGGGGCCATCGCCCGCACCGCCACCAATGTCCGCGCCGGCGGGCGCACCCCGGTGGCCGGGCTGGTCCATGCGCTGACGATCCTCGTGGTGATGTACCTCGCCGCCCCGCTGGCAGGCGGGATGGCCATGCCCGCGCTGGCAGGCCTGCTGATCCTGACCGCCTGGAACATGAGCGAGCCGCACAAGTGGCGCGGCTACCTGTCAGAGCGGCCTTCGGACATCCTGCTATTGCTGCTCACGCTCGTGCTGACGGTGCTGACCGACCTCACCGTGGCGATTGCGGTGGGTGTCGGCCTTGGCCTTGCGTTGAGACTGTCCCGACGCGACGTGCCACCGGCGGACTGGACGCCACGGGACCGTTGAGGGCACCCCGTCCCGGGCCTGACCCGGGACCTCCCTCCCCAAAGTCAGCAGATACGCGGCCTCAGAGATCCCGAAAAACGTTGTCGTCCTCGACAAAATCCAGCTGTGTCTCGCTCACCGTGCCCTCGTTGATGTCCCGGGTCTCCACCCGCCCATCTCCGTGACCCACGATCACCTTGTCGCAGATGTCGATGAACAGCCCGTTCTCCACCACGCCCGGGATCTGGTTCAGCACCATGGCCAACTGCCGGGCATTGCCGATCCGGCCCAGATGCAGGTCAAGGATATGGTTGCCCTCATCGGTATGGAACGGCTTGTCGCCATTCATCCGCAGGGTCGTCTGACGCCCCATCACATCCATCGAAACCAGCGTTTCCTCGATCAGCGCCTGAGAGGTCTGCAGGCCAAAGGGGATCACCTCGACCGGCAGCGGAAAGGCTCCCAGACGCTCGACTTCCTTGGCGGCATCGGCGATGACCACCATCTGATCGCTGGCTGTCGCCACGATCTTTTCCTGCAGCAAGGCGCCGCCCCCGCCCTTGATCAGGTTCAGGTCGCCATCAAATTCATCCGCCCCGTCGATGGTAAGATCCAGCCAGCGCGCCTCGTCCAGAGAAATCACTTCGATCCCCACCTCCCGCGCCAGTTCGGCGGTCCGGGTCGAGGTCGGCACACCGCGGAACCGCAACCCCTCCTCGCGCACCATCTCACCCAGGCACCGCACCAGCCAGGCGGCGGTCGACCCGGTGCCGAGCCCCACGCGCATCCCCGACTCCACAAGGCTTGCGGCCTGTTTCGCGGCGACGAACTTGGCCTTGTCGATGGGGGACAGTTCTCCGGTCATGGGCCTCTCCTTGGGTTTGACGCGAATGACGGCGCCCTTATAGGCGCAGCGGTCCGCGGGGGCGAGGCAAAACTGCCCCGCCGCCCGGGGTCACATCCGCACCCGAAGCGGATCGAACCCCAGCTGGAACTTCTTGCCCGCGCCTGCGCCCCTTGGCAGCGGTTTGCAGCGGGCCTTGACCGTCGCCAGGTCGGTTTTGCGCGGAGCGCGTGTGAAAAAGCTCAGGTCGGTCATGACCTTCGTCTTGCCTACCTTGACCCACCCCTTGCGAAACGCCTTTTTTGTATTGCGATCGGCAAAGATGCTGGAGGCGCTGCTGGCCCCGCAGACGTGCGCCACGCCGCGAAGGTCGAGAACCGCCCAAGCGATGCCAATCGTGCCCAGGCTGGAGTCCCAGGCAATTTCGCTGCGGACAAAGCCGTTGCTGACGGGCACTTCGAGCAAGCCCGACTGCTGGGCACCGGCAGGCACCACACCGGCCAATATCAAGGCGGTGGCCGCCAAAGCGGAATTGAACATGCGAACCATCGCGTCTCTCCGTAACAAAGGATTTTCCCGGCCCCAGCGGTAAGTGCCCGCCCCGGAGGGTGCAATGCGTATCCGGCAAAGCGCGTCACATCCACGCAATTCCGGCTGCACTGTCACTTTTCGGTCAACACACCCTCGGCCCGCGTATCGCCTGTCGGCACCCCGCCGGGTGCCCCGCCCAGAGGCTCGTCCGAGACCATCAGCCGCGCGCCGTCCAGCCTGTCTGTCACTGCCGGCGGCAGCGCCACCAGGGTCTCGGCGCCGCGCAGCAGGGCCAGCGAGACCGGCGTCGCGTTCTCTCCCGGGATCAGCCAGAGTTCCAGCACCCGTCCCTCGCCGGCCTGGCCCGCCTGCCGATCCACCGTCAGGACCCCGGTCGCCGGTTCAAACCGCGCCTGCAGGGCAAGCACCCCCGCGCCGGTCAATTCCGCCTGCAAGACCGGGCGTGCGGGTTGCAGCAAATTGGACGCAAAGACCATCCATGCAATAAAGACCCCCACCACACCGCCGATCAGGTAGGGCACGACCTGTCTCCAGATCGGCGGCTTGCCTTCGGTCACACCAAAGACCTGCGCCTCGATCCGGCGAAGGATCTGCGGCGGCGGCGCCGTCTTCGGGATGGGATCGGTGAAGGTCGCAAAATACTCGGTCCAGGCCGCGACATCCTGTTGCAGGTCCGTATCGCCCATCATCCGCGCCTGAAAGGCGTCGATTTCCTCTTGCGGCATCAGACCCAGCGCATATTCCGCCGCGCCCGCCTCCCAGCCGCCGGGCAATTCGATGTGTTTCGGCGTGCTCATCGGCTGAGACAGTCGCGCAGGCGGATCAGGTCGCCACGCAGGGCGCGCCGCAAACTGGCGGCGCTGGCCCCCACTTCCCTGGCCAGATCCGCATAGGTTGCCCCGTAAAGATACGCCTGCCGCAGCATTCCGGACCGGTCGCGGGGCAATTTGCGCAGACAGGCGTCCAGCACCCGCGCCTCTTCGCGCATCTCCTGCACGTCTTTTTCCGAAGGCCTCGGCGCATATAGCCGTTCGGTGATCTCCAGCGGCCCCACGGCGCGGCCCGCCGCCCGTTCGGCGGAGAGGCGCGAAATCGCGGCATCCCGCGTAATCGTCACCAGCCATGTCAGGGGCGAGGCCATCGCCGCCCGATACTGGCCCGCACGCTCCCAGACCCCGGCATAGACCTCTTCCAGCACGTCACCGGCAAGGGTCTCATCGCGCAGGATCTGCAGGGAAAGGCCATAGAGACGGGGCGCGGTGGCCGAATACAGCTTGCGAAAGGCCCCCCGGTCTCCCCGTGCCACGCGGCCCAGCAGGGCCTCCATGTCTTCCTGCGCGGTCATATGTCGTGACTCACCACTTCCTCTTGCCCCTCTCAGCAATATGTTGCACGTAACGCCGGACATACAGATTGGATAGAGGGACGCGGGCACCATGGCCGACGGGATGATCGATATCAACGCGAAACCGACCGAGGAAATCTCTGTCCGCGAGGTGTTCGGCATCGACACCGACATGATTGTACATGGGTTTCCCGACCGCACTGCCCGTGTGCCGGACCTTGATTCGACCTACAAGTTCGATCCCGACACGACGATGGCGATCCTTGCCGGATTCAATCGCAACCGGCGCGTGATGATTCAGGGCTATCACGGCACCGGCAAATCGACTCACATCGAACAGGTCGCCGCGCGCCTGAACTGGCCCGCCGTGCGCGTGAACCTCGACAGCCACATCAGCCGGATCGACCTGATCGGCAAGGATGCGATCAAGCTGGTCGACGGCAAGCAGGTGACACAGTTCCAGGAGGGCATCCTGCCCTGGGCGCTGCGCAACCCTACGGCCATCGTCTTTGACGAATACGACGCCGGACGCGCCGACGTGATGTTTGTCATCCAGCGGGTTCTGGAAACCGACGGCAAGCTGACCCTGCTGGACCAGAACGAGGTCATCACCCCGCACAGGTATTTCCGCATCTTCGCCACCGCCAACACCGTTGGCCTTGGCGACACCACCGGGCTGTATCACGGCACCCAGCAGATCAACCAGGGTCAGATGGACCGCTGGTCACTGGTGGCAACGCTGAACTATCTCTCGATCGACGCGGAAACCGCCATTGTTCTGTCCAAGGCACCGCATTACAACAATGAGAAAGGCCGCAAGACCATCCGCCAGATGGTCACCGTCGCCGATTTCTCGCGCCGCGCCTTCATGAACGGAGAATTGTCGACTGTCATGTCGCCGCGGACCGTGATCGCATGGGCGCAAAACGCCGAGATCTTCCGCGACGTGGGCTATGCCTTCCGCGTGTCCTTCCTCAACAAATGTGACGAGTTGGAACGCCAGACCGTGGCCGAGTTCTACCAGCGTTGCTTTGACGAGGAACTGCCGGAAAGCGCGGCCAGCATCAGCCTGGGATGACGCACCGGGTGGCAGCTCCTGTTCTGAGGGTCGCCCGCCCCACCGACGATATCGAACGGCTTTTGGTGTTCTACCGCGACGGGTTGGGGTTTCAGATCCTGACCCGTTTCAACAACCATTCTGGTTTCGACGGTGTGATCCTGGGCCATCCAAACGCGCCCTGGCACCTTGAATTCACAAAAGAAAAGGGAAACCGGGCGGGTGGCGCGCCGTCGCCGGAACACCTTCTGGTCCTTTACCTGCCCAAGCTTGATGAGTGGCAGCAGGCCGTCGCCCTGATGCGTCTGGCCGGGCATGTGCCTGTCCCATCACACAACCCCTATTGGGACCAAAGCGGGCAGACCTTCGTCGATCCGGACGGCTATCGCATCGTCCTGCAGCACGTAGACTGGACGCTCTGAGGCGGCACCGCGCGTTACCCCAACCGCCTGTTAACCAATCATGCGTAGCGTTCGGTGCATGAACGGATTGCGAACAAATCTCGCAACGCTCTTCCTGCTCCTTGGATCGGCGTTGTCGGCGGCAGAGACCGTCACCCCTTCGGATGAGGCGCTGATGCTGTCTGCGTGCCGGGGGCGTTATAGCGCGCTGCTGGAACACGCCTGGCTGATGCAGGGCAATATCGAGGCTGTCAGGATGCGGCGCAATCTCTTTGCGGCCATGCAAACCGCCCTGCTGCTGGATGCACCAGATAGGGTCCGGCTTGAACGCAAGCTGCTCTCCTTTCGCATCGCCCAGAAACGCGCCGCCGCAAACCTGCTGAACACCGCGCGCTTCAACGCCGACAAGCGTCGCGCGGGTTATGCGCTTGGCCAGATCACCCAAAAACTGAGGCAGTGTGACCGCGTGGTGATCGGCCTCGCCCCGCTGGGGGATTGAGAGGCGCCGGGCGTGTCGCTACGGCCTCTCTGGTAAAGGTTTTCATTCCGCACATTTTTTACGCCACATTTTGGGTGTATAGTTGCTTTCATGGGCGCTATGAAAACTTTTCTCTTGTCACTCTCCCTGCTGTCCGGCCTCGCCGGGCCGCTGGCGGCCCTGACCGAAGTTCCGCGTGAAAGAACCCAGGTCTTTGCCGTCTGCCTAGGCCGCGCCTCTGCCGAGATGGAGCACCGCTGGCTGATGGGCGGCGGGGCCGAGGCCGAACAGGACCGCCGCGCTATGTTCGAAATGCTGCTTGACACGGTGGCGCTTCGCTCCGGTCTGCCGGGGCCGGACATCCTCGACATGCGCATCCGCGCCAAGATGGCACAGGCTTACCTGTTGCAGATCGCCACTTTCCACACAGACCCGGACCGCAAGCGCCGCGCCGCCGTCGCGGCGCGCCAGGCCATGCGCCCCTGCGCCGCGCTCTTGCTGAGCTGACGACGGTTCGGCAGATCAGAGATAGTCGGGACAGGTGCGGTCCGCCGCGTCGTGGATGCGCTCCCGGTCACTCCGGAAAGAGTCGTTCTTGATCTTCTCGGCATTTGCGAGGACGAGTTTACGCAATTCGGCCTCCATGAGAAATGCGCGAAAGTTGGTGATGCCCTGAGGGGCGGCATATCATGGCGGTGTCGAAGCGCCGTCCATTCTCAGCCGAGAAAGGGATCTGCCACATGTCAGACGATACCATCGCCACGCTGCCCG